>CANQCL010000028.1 GCA_947589215.1 uncultured Clostridia bacterium | reverse complement strand
TTCGAATCCCTCCATCTCCGCCATGAAACAAATCGCATTGTTACGGGCTTCGTCGTGAAAGTGCGGTTTTTCTTATGTTTGAAATTCATTTATTTGTTTACATTTTCACATAAATGGCTCGATAATCAAAAAAATAACTAAAAATATGACACGAAATATGACACGAAAATGATCAAAAAATTATCTGATTATCTTATTGAATTTTTTGTTAAGTTTTTTAGATATCTTTGCTTGTTCGTCTTTAAATGTGTGCTGATATACGTTCTTCAACATATTGTTTGTAGCTTGTCCTAGACGCTCCATTGCATATTTATCAGGTACACCTTGTAATAGCATTAGGCTTGCGTTTGCGTGTCTTAGTGAATGTAGTGTATATTTAGGCAAGCCATTCTGTTCACATAAACTTTGAAAACGTACATATATTCCATTTGGCGTCATAGTTACTATAAAATCACTTGATTGTTCTTGATTATCTAGTGATTTTTTAAGTATATCGGGAACAACGAGATTACGTGTTCCTGCGTATGATTTATTTGTATTTTTAATAATGGTCTTGTTATTTTTGTCTGGAACCATTGCAGCATGAATACATATTTTTTTCCCGTCATAATCAGACCATTTTAAAGCACAAATTTCTGATCGCCTTAGTCCGAGCAGTAATGCTAATAGTATTGCTGTTTCAATGTTTGTTCCTTTTGTTATTTCTATAATCTTTTTCATATCATTGATACTAGGTATAAGCATTTGCTTTTT
This sequence comes from uncultured Clostridia bacterium, assembly GCA_947589215.1. Taxonomy (GTDB): domain Bacteria; phylum Bacillota; class Clostridia; order Oscillospirales; family Ruminococcaceae; genus UMGS1601. Next base: position 6,500 of record CANQCL010000028.1, on the reverse strand, counting down.
CTGCTTTGGCTTTAATAGTATACTGTCAAAATCAAGATTGATTTTGTTTTGCTTGAGAGAGGCTGTAATTAATCCATATTGATTTCTTATGGCTTTTGCAGAATATTTTTCAGCATTTTTATTAGCCCATTTCTGTAAAACTATCTCGTCAATGTCATATAACTTTATATCTTTTATATATTCAATGGCATTTCGCTTTATTATTTCATAACCTCTGATAGTTGATGCGCTAAGTGTTTTATCTTTACTATCTATATAATTTTTGATAGCCTGTTCAACTGTAATATCGTTTTTGCGTATTTTCTGTAATCCATTTAGATATTCTAAGCCCATAAGCTCGGCTTTCTTCTTGCTGTAAGCTGTGAATGATTTGTATTTATTTGTTTTTTTGTCGTAAACTCTTACTCGCCAACTTCCGCTAGGCAGTTTCTTAGCTGTTGCCATAGTTTACCTCCTATTCCGGCTTACAAACCTGACAAGGCTCGTATCCTTCTTCAATAGCTTCTTCATAATCGGTGGTTTTAATAAAGTTTTCTTTGTGCTTTATAGTATGACAATAACAAGTATGTATTTTCATACTATCAGGGTTCAATAAATATGCACCGTTACGTTTTACAGTGTGTGAAGTTGCATTTTCATTGTCGTTATCCCGATAAGTTCTAGATGATGAATAAGAGTTTCGATATGATAAAGTAGAATTTTCAGTTAACAAATCATAACTTTTCGATACATTGTTTTGTACACTCGGAAGAGTATATTTCATTGGGATAACTACAAGTAATGTAGATATAATTAAAGATATAATAAATGTTATAATTGTTGCTAATTTTGATTCTTTTATATTATAGACGACCCAAGTTAAATAAATTACAAGTATACACATAAATGATATGTATGATATAAGTCCAAAGAAATAAAAACCCGTAAAATCTTTGCTTGATGACTTTTCTATCAATACGTCTGATAGTGTTACCTTAAAAGTAGGAAGTTTATCATAATAACCTGTATATTCATCATACGGCGTGCAGTTTTTGCCGTTTCTATATACTTCTATTGGAGTAAATTTAAAGCCTTTCTTTATTTCGTCTCTATTATATTTATTTTTATCTTCATCAGAATTATCAATTAAAATATAATTTTTATATTCAATTAATTTTATTTGATAAGTATTTTCATTTTTTTCAACTACTGCTTCAACTGTTTCCCCGTCTATATTTAGTAAAGTGTGATATGCCGACAAATCACCATTATCTATAACTTTTATATTTGCTTGATATTTAGCTGTAAATTCATATGGATCAAATATACTTCCTATTTGAACAATTGTACCTGAACAAAAAATCAAGTTAATAATGCTAAAAAAAATAATTGCTGGTATAATTATAATTAAATAGCGGCTAGAAATATCCTTAAAAATTTCTAAGGTCCCTTCCCAAAACTTTGTTTCTTTTATGTTCTTAAAAAAATTATTATGATTATGATTACGAATTGATTTAATAATAGAATATATTATAAGAATAACATTTGATATAATAAAAAATATCATAAAAATGTAGTTAAAAATAAATACTAAACAACATATTAGAAAGAACATATTATTTCTCCTTATCAGGCTGAAAATCATTTCCAATCAATGGACTAAATCTTTCTTGCATTGCATTTTCTCTAGCTTCTTTAGATAGAGACCCTATATTTAAAAGGGACATAACAAAAGCTATTCCATAACCTATAAAGAAAAATATTTTATATTTTGGGAAAAGCCACAATTCAAGTACAACAATGCCTCCTAAAATTACAACCCATATAATAAATGGAATTATCGATTTTCTAAGTTTTTTTGAGAAACTTTCATAAGGGAAATACTGCTTTCTAGTAAAATAAATAATTGGACTGCCGATAATCTGACAAAAGCCCCAAATGCCAGCAAAGTATGCTAAGGCTAAAATTATGAAACCTAAAACCCACTGCCCGATATTCATAAAATTTCAACTTCTTTCTGTATTGACATTTACTAAATAATGTAATATAATAATTTTGTAGAAATATGGCGAATTTTCTACATTCCATAATTACTTAATCCCTGTCAGTATTTGCTGTACTGATGGGGATTTTTCTTTTTTTCTATAAAACCTTTGAAGTTTTCATATACTTGTTTTTCAAGCGGACTAGAAAGAAATTTGTTTCTTTTATATAAAATCTTCATTCTCTCGGCTCTGATCTCTGCCGTTTGAAGTGATATATCGCAAATTGTTGCTATCTGTCGAGGCTCGTGCAAATCTAAACCCCATAAAACGCAAGCCGGAGCCAGCAACCTTAAAGCAAATGAATTTGCTTCATTTTCCATACTTATAGTTGGATGCAATAGATCGTGTCCTAAAAAGATATGTCCTAGCTCGTGAGCTACCGTGTATCTTATAACGGTTTTAGGCAAAGTATCATCATATATGATGATTACTTCGTTGTTGGTTATGTAAGACTGCCCTTTTTGCGAATTGGGCAATTTATTAGCTAAGGTATTTTTAATTACCTTTATTTTTGATTTGTTAGTTATTTTTAAAATTTTGACAGGCAAGGATAAAATATTATAGTCAATAAGACACTTCCATGTTGCATTTCTAGTATGTCTGTATTTTCCATATAGCAATTTATTTTCACCTCATTAAGATCATTTTGCTTAATGAGGTCTTTTATTTCTTATCCATATGCATTTATATCTAAACATTAATTAGCAGGTATTAATTATGAATTAAAAGTCATCATCAGTTTGAGGCAGACTTTTTAATCTTTCCCACTCTGCTTTACTCATTTTTTCTCTATGAGGTATTTCAGTGTTGCCTTCCGAATGTGCTGCAATAAAAACATCTATTTCATCATCATTTTTAGAATGCGTGATTTTATATTTACGTTTATTTTCTTCACGCATTTGCTTAGCTATTTTAGCATAATGACGTACTTCGTCTAACACTTCATCATCGACTTTTATATCACCAAATAATGCAAATTTTAAATCATTATCATTATAGTTTGTTTCGGAAATATTATTTGCTTCGTTTTCTAGCAAATAGTCTAACGATACATTAAAGTAATTTGCAATGCGTTTTAACATACTTGTATCAGGTTCTCTTTTATTAGTTTCCCACATAGCAACAGCACCTTTGGAGACATTTAGTTGTTTTGCTAAGTCAACTTGCAAAATACCTTTACGGTGTCTTAATTGTTTAAGTCTGTCGCCAATCATTTTTTACAAATCTCCTTTACATTTATTACTTGCATAATATCACATTTTGTTATATGTGTCAATATTTTGGTTAACATTTTGTGCAAAGTAACGAAATGTTTACTAGGGTGTTGACAGATAACAATATGTGATTTATAATAATAACAGTTAGTTACTTAGGGGGTGAAAAAATGATTTCAATGAGGATTTACCGCAAGCAATTAGGTTTAACTCAGAAACAAATAGCTGATGAGTTAGGGGTGACTGCACCTACGGTTACGCAATGGGAAACAGGCGAAAGAAAGCCAAACATCATTATGCTCAAAAAGCTATCTGTAATACTTAAATGCTCTACAGATGAATTATTAGCTCCAATAGATGTAGACGAAACACAGGCATAGCACAAATTAAACCGTTTATACGGAAAGGAGAGGGAGGTGAAACCATGCCAAAAGTAGCATTAACTCAAGTGGACAAATTTGCCGATATGTTGGAAAGCAATTTACGACTTGTTAAAGGTGCTAAGACAGATAAGAAGATGGCCGAAATGATGGGCGTAAAGACTACTACAGCAAACAACAGGGTACATAATCCGTTACAAATGCGGTTAGAGGAGTTGTTTTATCTATGTAGTAAAAACCATATAGACATCGGTGACTTTGTCTCAAAGAAACTAGAAATAGGATAAGGAGTTGACAAAAGTGGAAACAAAGATAGCGATAGCGATGATAGGTTTAGTCGTATTAATCTTCTACAGCATAATAATGACCTTGTATGTATTCTTTCCAAAGACACTAATACGCTGGGCAGATTATTTCGCAATACCTATCAAGGAGCAGGAGCTAAGACCTCTGCTTGAGGGCGAGGAGAAAGAAAAGAGCATAGAAGTAAAAGGAATGGAGGTAGAGGAATGCAATTAACAAAGGAAGTATCAGACAAAGTTGCAGAAATTTCAGATAAATGGATATCTGCTATATTAAACATTGCTGATAGATGTGGTATAGAAAGAAATTCATTTATAATGCATTGTTCTAAGTGTCTAATGATAGCAAATGTGTCTACTGATTTTACTAACTTTGATATATCAACACCCGAAAGCAAGGTGATCGAATGACCTACCAAGAGCAATATCAGAGCAGTCTAAACGAGATAAACGCAGCAATGCAGAAATGCTTAAAAGAAAAACCGCCCTGTACGGAAACCGTACAAGGCAAGAAAACGGAGGAAAAATCAAATGACAAATTACGAAAAAATAAAATCTATGAGCATTGATGAGATAATAAAATTTCTTCTATGCGACCTCGAATTTCCGTGCGATAAATGCTCTCACAACAAAACATGCGTGACCACTAATTATGACCAATGCAAAGACGCACTAAAAAACTGGCTAAAAGCAGAAAGTGAGGAAGAATAAATGACAGTAGAAGAAGCAATTAAAGAGTTGAGGAGACAGCAAAGTATGATGGGAGTGCCGGCAAGTGCAGAAGCTATCCAAACGGCAATCTCAGCCCTAGAAAAAGAAAAAGAGCCTGCCTTGCAGGAAGCGGAGGCAAGCTCATCAAAGAATAACTCTATTGGTAATGATAACACCAAATCAAAGGAATGTCAAGAGGATATTGACGTTATAAAAAAATTGTTTGATATGGATCTGTTTTTAAGCGGAAAAACAAACGTTTGGTGTACACTGGTGTCACCACAGAGCTTGAAGTACGGTAGATTAGTTTGTGTTATTGACCTTTTTAAGGAGGAAAAGCAATGAGCTACCTAGTATCAATAGACGTTGTACCCGACAGACGGGAAGAAGAGCAAAGAGAGTATGAAGCTGAACTTGTCGAAAGCGGACAAGCTGCTTATTGTGAGGAATGCGGAGAAATATTTGAGGACATTCATAACGATTCAATATATGACAATGTAATTTGTTCAGAGTGTGCCGAAAATGAGACAGAAGCAATAATAAAAACGATCCGCAGATTGGCTCTTGAGAACGCGGCAAACAGTGATGAAAAACAAAGAGTTGCTACAGCGCTTTGCTTTCTAAGCGATTACTCAGAGGAATTTCAACAGCATTTAAGAGAGGGGTAATAAAAATGACATTGTATGAAATGACAAAAGCGGCTCAGGAGTTGTATGATTTTCTAACTCAATCGGCAGATGACGAAACAGCAGATTTTGACGAACAGGCATATAAGGATACACTTGAGGCTATAGGCGTTGATGAAAAACTTGTAAGCTATGCACAGGTTTTAAAAAGTATGGAAGGTGATAAGTTGGTTATTGACGCTGAAATAGAGCGTCTGACAAAGAAGAAAAAGAGTATATCTAGCGGTATAGATCGAATGAAAGAAGCTGTATATAACTTTTTGAAGTTATCGAAGTTGGATAAAACACAGGCAGGAACATTCAGCTTTAGAATTAATAAATCTCAGGCGGTTTCGATAACAAATGAAAAATTGATACCGTCTGCATATATGAAACCGCAGCCTCCAAAGATCAATAAGCTGGAAATCAAAAAAATGCTGAAATCAGGCGCTAAAATTCCAGGAGCAAAATTAACTGAGAACGAAAGCGTTGTAATTAAATAAGGAGGACGCAAATGATAATATTCGAAAAGCTAAAGAATATACAAGCAGAGTTAAAAGCACCTAAAGATCAATATAACAGCTTTGGAAAGTATAATTACAGGAGTTGTGAAGACATACTTTTAGCAGTTAAGCCGCTCCTTGAAAAGAACGACTGCGCTCTTGTACTTTCTGATGATGTTGTGGAAGTAGGCGGAAGAATATACATAAAGGCTACAGCAAAGCTGTTTGACAAAGAGGGAGACATTACAAACTCAGCATTTGCAAGAGAAGCAAGTGAAAAGAAAGGTATGGACGACAGTCAGATAACAGGAACAGCTTCAAGCTATGCTAGAAAATATGCTCTTAACGGTCTTTTCTGTATTGATGATACAAAGGATGCTGATACAGACGAATACAAGAATCAGCAGGACAAGAATAAAAAGAACAGCAACCCTCCGCAAAAACAAAAAGCAGATAGTCCCCGAATAACTCAGGAGCAAGGACAATCCATAAAGGAATGGCTGCCAAAGGCAGGAATGACAGAGGAAAAGCTAGTAACAGCATATAAGATAAAAAGCCTGTCACAGCTTCCGGCAAGCGAATACCCAAAGATAATCAAAAGACTTGAGGAGAAGGCGGCACAAAATGGACAGCATAATACAAAATAAAAAGGAATGTTATCTTTGCGGAACTACAAAAAATCTTCACTGCCACCATATATA
>CANQCL010000027.1 GCA_947589215.1 uncultured Clostridia bacterium | reverse complement strand
TCTTTGCAGCTTTTTTAAACGGGCTTCTAAATCAGTAATGTTTAATCCCCATACTTCAAATGCTACTTCAGTATTTATGCTATGCGGTAACCAGACCTTTACTCCCTTTTCGGCCATTACCTTTCTGACCTCGTTTTTCATCTGCAGTGCCTTAGTTCCTTTTACTGAAAACAACTCCTTAATTTCATTTGTTCCTATTTCAGGCTTTGTGTAGTAGATCTGCACTGCTGTTTTTATATCAGGATTTTTCATCTTCTCACCTCCTCTGCTCTTTTTTTCTTGTATTTCCTCGTATTTTGTGGTATTATTTAGAAACACTATATACGAAAGGAGAATTATCCTTGAAATATTTTGAACCACCCACGCTTGCACAAGGAAAAAGCATCCCCATTCTCGAATCCGAATTTAAACAACGAAAAGAAGAATACGAACGTAAACGTCAATTTCGTCACGATTGGATGATTGCAACCGTTAGTGCAATAAGCGGTGCAATATTTGGCTTTCTTACATCTTTGGTATTTTGGCTTATTGAAAAATAGCCTTTCCTATCCAAAATCCTATTAGAAAACTATTCAAGAATATTGATATAGCTGCTATTACCCTCCAAAAACGATATCGACTTTGATACTCATTGATTTTTAGATTTAAGTATTCAATGTATTTTTTGTGTTTCTTTTTCATTTTTATCACCTCCCTCGCTTATTTGTTTTCTTGTATTTCCGTTCTGCGATATTGAAAAGGACAAAAAAGATAATAGTTGAAAGAATTGTGATTATAATTCTTCACACCTCCCCGCTCTTTTTGTATTTTGTTCAACTATGAGGCTGATAGACTATCTATATCAATAAGATAGTCTATAGACTTGTGAAATATAGATGACATTTTCAAGCACTTACTTAATGGTAAATCGCCCTTTTCTTCCCAAGAATAAAATGTGTTTTTAGAAATGCCTAATTCTTTGCAAAATTGTTCAATCGTCCAACCTTTGCGAGAAATCTCTGCTCTAATATTATCAAACGATATTTTCATTTTTTCACCTCCTTATTTACACTAAAAGTGTTGATTATGTAATTATTATAACACTTTTAGTGCGGTTGTCAACACTAAAAGTGCAAAATAATGAACAATTTTTAGTAATATAATTTGTGCAAAATCACGAATTGTGCACTATTCGTTGACTTTTTTACACTTTTTGTGTATGATTATAGTTGAGGTGATAAAATGTGTGGAAGTAGATTAATAGCCTTGCGTAAAGCAAGAGGATTAAAGATTGAAGATGTTGCTTCTGAATTAGGAGTATCGGCTAGAGCTTATTATAGTTACGAAAATGATGAACGAGATCCCAGCACGCTTACTCTTGCGAAAATAGCAATTTTTTTTGGAGTGTCAGCTGATTATTTAATAGGTATTGAAAATAAAATAAGCCCATCACAAAATAGCGATGAGCTTAATAATATTATGAATTTAGTTACAAAACTAGGAGATGAAGAACTATTATTGCTTAGGGATTATCTGAAGTATCTGTATTGGAAGTTGGAACAACGTAATCATAATTAGACTTTGCATTCTGATTATGTCTTAGTTCATTAATTGCTTTTATATAATATTTTATTTCTTTAATAACAACTTTTCTTTCTTGTTTTGTCATAACATTCAACCTTCTTTATAATATATTTAGAACGTATGTTCTTTAAGTATATTATAAAACATAAACATTCGTTTGTCAACAGTTGTTAATGCGTTTTTTAGTACAGCGAAAGTATTATCATTATCATAGATATGTAATTATGAATAAATGCATTAAATAAGGAGTTGAAATAAAAGTTACAGCTAAATTTTATTATAAATAATGTCAACTGGAGGAAGTTTATATGAAAAAATACTTTTTTACAAAACTGATGATATTTTTACTTGGAGTAATATCCTTGTTTTGGATATTGGGTAGTATAGCAATGTTTACAAGTACAGATCAAACACTAAGCGATCGAATGGGCGGAGGAATTTTATTTCTTATATTAGCTATTATTTTTGTCATTTCATTGCTTATAACATTAAATAAGTATTATAAAAACACTAAAGCAGATAGAGTATCTAAAAGAGAGCATCAGAAACTTATTCAAGAAGAACAAATGCAATTAAAATATAAGGAAATTTTAGATCATAAAGAAAGAATAAATAAACTTACTGCTGACAATTTAGTTAGAGAGAAACATATAGACAATATAAAAGAACAAGCTCAGAAATCCATTGAAGTGGAATCAAATAAGGAATTAAAACCACAAAGACAAATACAAACAGAACAATTAAATCCTGCTGAAATTTTACTGTTAAAAATTGATTCTATATCAACATCTGGAATTTACTTTGAAAACATTGCCTGTAGGTTGCTAAAAGCAAATGAATTTGAAAACATAAGAAATACACCTGCCTCCGGAGATTATGGAATTGATATTTTAGCTGAAAAAGATGGTATAAGTTATGCTATTCAGTGTAAATGCTATTCAAAGAACATCGGTAATAAAGCCGTTCAAGAAGCCTTTTCGGGCAGTCAGTTTTATAATTGTATGATTGCTGTGGTTTTTACAAATAGTTATTTTACAAAGGCAGCAATTGAAACTGCAAAAGCAACGAAAGTTCTTCTTTGGGACAGGGACAAACTTATGCAGATGATTAATTCTCTAAGCGATAGTGATTTAAAAGAATTAACAAATACAAATGATATTCAAATATAGTAAAAATATTGCATTTAACAAAGGAGAAATACATATGACAAAAATATTAAGTATTATAACATCAATAATTATGTTAATAAGCCTATTTACACTCATTATTCCGGCACAAGCAGTATCTACATATAATTGCGGAGATTATGAAATATATATTGAGAACGGTCGTGTTGGTGACTGCATTATTACATCATATCAAGGCAACGAATCATATCTTGAAATACCAGAAGTTATCAGCAGTGGACTTATTTCGGGAACAGTTCGTGAAATAGGGTATAGAAGCTTTCATGACCGTGATTTTTTAATAAACATAACAATACCGAATACCACTGAATTAATTGATATAAGTGCATTTGAATATTGCCCGAATTTAGAAAAAATCACTATTCCCCCATCTGTAAAAGAGATTAGAGAACTTGCTTTCAGAGGCTGTGATAAGCTGACTATTTACGGATATACCAATACAACAGCAGAAACATACGCTAAAGAAAACAATATACCTTTTGAAAGTATCGGCGTTTATACTGAGCCTACTACTTCTCCTACTACAGAAACGCCCAACAAAACAATAAACCCAACTTATACACCTACAACAAAAACTACACCTACAATTAAAACTAAAAAGGCTGCAATAAAAAAGATAACAGTAACTAAGAAAAAGACTTTAAAAATCACATGGAAAAAAGTAAATGGAGCAAAGGGTTATGAAATAAAACTTGCTACTAACAGAAAGTTCAATAAGAATAAAAGAACAATTAAAGTTAAAAAGGGTACTTCTACAAGCAAGGTTATCAAAAATCTAAAGAGCGGCAAGCGATACTATGTTAAGATCAGAGCATACAAAAAAGTAAAAGTAGACGGATATACTGTTACAGCTAATGGCTCATGGTCTGAAATTAAGAGAAGCAAAAAGATTAAGTAAATAAAAAGCCCCTGCTGAGCTGCAACTCAACAGAGGCTGACGAATTAATCCCAGTGACTATAAAGGGCTAATTCTGCCCTTTTATTTTAGCATAACATTTTTTGTATGTCAAGATAGGAGGAAAATTTATGCCAATTTACAAAATGAACGGCAAAAAAGACGGAAAACAAAAGTATCGAGTGCGTGTCAATTATACTGATAGACTAGGAAAGGCAAAGCAAATAGATCGTGTTGCCTATGGTCTTGATGAAGCCAAACAGCTAGAGCGAGAACTTAATTATCAGCTCAAGCAAGAAACTCCAACAGCAAAAATGACAGTACAAGATTTATACGACGAATATATCGAGGTTAAAAAACACGAAATCAGAGAAACATCACTTGACACTAATGAAAGAAATTTAAAAAAGTATGTGCTTGAACCTCTAGGAGATTATAAACTGTCAAAACTTAATGTTGCAGTTTTGCAAAAATGGAAACAAGATATGGAACAGAAAGGGCTTTCAACAAAAACGAAACAAAATAGGTATGGTGAATTTAGAACCTTGTTAAATTATGCGGTAAAAATGGAATATATACCAAGAAATCCACTGCTCAAGGTTGGAAATTTCAAAGCACCTTTTGAAACAAAGAAAGAGATGCAGTATTACACAGCAGATGAGTTTAAGAAGTTTATACAAAAAGCAAAAGAAGAAGCCATACAAAGCGAAAATAACGGATATATGCACAAATGGCATTATTATGTATTCTTTAACATTGCATTTTATACAGGGTTAAGAAAAGGTGAGATTCACGCTCTGCAATGGACTGACATAAAAGACGGCTATTTAAGCGTCACAAAAAGTATAGCTCAAAAACTCAAAGGCGGCGACCGTATAACACCTCCTAAAAACAGAAGCAGTATACGTACAATTCAAATGCCGGAACCGCTGATTCAAATTTTAAATGAACATTACGAAAGATGTAAAAGCATAATTGGTTTTAATGACAGCTATTACATTACGGGCGGAGAACGGCCGCTAAGAGATACAAGCATACAAAACGAACTAAAAAAATATGCTAAACTAGCAAATGTAAAGGTAATTCGTGTACATGATTTCAGGCATAGTCACGCTTCGCTGCTAGCTAATGAAGGTATTAACATACAAGAAATAGCTAGACGATTAGGACACTCAAAAATCAATATTACTTGGGAAACATATTCGCATCTTTACCCTAGAGAAGAAGAACGAGCAATAAACATTTTGAACAAAATCGTGTAAAAAACGTGTAAGATAAAAAATACCGCCCTAAAAATAGGGCGGTATTATACTTTTGGTCGGAGTAACAAGACTTGAACTTGCGACCTCTTGACCCCCAGTCAAGCGCGCTACCACCTGCGCCATACCCCGATAAAATGATTATACATCATTTTTTATCATTTGTCCAGCCCAAAATGTAATTTTTCAGTCTTATTAATCTACAAAATTATTAAATTGATTATCTCAACTCACTTCTCAATAGCTATAAATGGTATCTCCATCTCGTCTTCTGTAAGCCCTGCGTGAACACCTATAAACTTGTTGTCTTTATTATAAATAGCTAAATCACTCGTCGCAATAGCAATGTAATCTCCTAGCATTTCATTGAAACGCTTGTTGTTTTCACCGCTGCCAAATAGCTCTTTAGCAATTGCCTCTTCTTTGCAAAGCAGAATAAACTTGTCTCCGAAATGCTTATTGAATACTGCTTCAAACTGCTTTTCCATTCCCTTTTTCACAAAGAAATTCAATGCTCTTGGCTCAATTGACGGCATACGCAGGAGACATTCCATAACATCAGGATAGTCAGTTATAACTGAACTGTCAGAATTAATTTGCCCGTGATCTGCTGTAATAATAAGAAGAGTTTCACTCAAATCTTTTGACAGCTCCTTTGTCTGACACTCTAACTCTCGCAAAATGCTCTTGCTCTTTTTTGAAAAACAACCTGTTCTGTGCATTATGCTGTCAGGCTCGTTCCAGTACGCATAGATATATTTCCTGCCGTCCAAACTGCAAAGATGTTTTATTCTCATACATATATCACTAAAGCTCTGCGGATAAGGCTCACTAAATGGGGTCGCCTCAAAAGCCATATTTCCTGTATCTTTTATCCTGTCCGCAACACGCAAATATGGGCAATACGTCCAAGCTGCATTGAATTCAGCTGCTTGATTGCCGTTAATATCTGTGTTATTGAATACCGTCACATTCTTATCAAGCTCTTTGTAGTAACATTCCCAGCCGAGCCAGCTATGCTGATTCGGAAACAGCCCGCTATCAATAGAGGTGGTAGCAGAAACTGTCGTTGGAGGGAAAACAGACGTATATATTCCCTTTAAATTGCTCCTGAAAAAGCCGTCTGAATCAAGGTTTTTCTCAATTATATTTCTGCCCATTCCGTCTAACAGAAGAACAACTACATTTTTATACTGTTTTTTCAAAAGCTCATCTGCCATTGCAAGCGTTTTGTTCGGAGCTTGCACGCCAAAATATTTTAGTACCGAACAGGCAAGATTTGCAATGCAGTTATTGTAGTCAGGGTATAAAAGTTTCATACCGCATTTCTCCTTAAATTAATATATTCATAAATAATCTAAATATTTTCAAGCAACCCTGTTAAGTCTGATAGCTTATTTATAATATAATTCGGTCGTATTTTGTTTTTCTTATATAAATTATTTCTGTCAATAAGTACCGTACAAATTCCTAACTGCTTTGGTCCCCATACATCGTCAACTAAAGAGTCACCCACAAATACGACCTCATCAGTCTTCAAATTACATTGTTGCAAAATTCCCTCATAAAATGCTTTAACAGGCTTGTAGCATTTCAAACGCTCAGATGTGAAAATATGTTCAGAATTAAAAATGTCTACATTATTAAATTTGAGATTTTGAAACAGCGGTTCATCATCTGTAGTCGAGCCTATTATCAAATTATATTTGCTTTGAAGTATATGTAAAGTATCAACCACTTCTGGAAAAAAATATCTGTTTTTCATAGTGCCAAGCATAATGTTTACGTCTTTATGATAATCACCAAAAATTCCGTACTCATTATATAATTCGCCCAGACTTTTTTCAAATATATCTTTTTCCAACATAAATCCATTGCAGTTTCTTTTGTAATGATTATTTTTCTCTTTCCACTTCCTATAAAAAACCTCCGAAATAATGTCTTTCTCATATTTGTTCAATATTTTTTTAACAGCACGAATTGAAGCGTCTCCTGTAGAAATCAATGTTCCATACACATCAAAAATAATTGACTTATACATTTCAAACCCTCCAATTCAGGCTATCAATAATACTCAAGCAGCTTTTCATCAATGAGGGCAATCAATTCTTTATTTTTGATATTACTATATAATGCTAGCTTTATTATTTCGTCACGGTCATTAATACGATTGTAAATATCTTCAATGCTTATATTGTTCAGCGTTATTCCATAAAGTCCTCCGTATTCAACACGCTCATTGTCAGAAAAATAATCGGGCATCATCAGAAATTTCATTGCACCAAGATATGAATACTCACCGTTTTCAATACCAAGCTCCTCAAAGCATTCTCGCACAATACATTCTCTTGCAGTTTCACCGTTTTCAATACAACCCCCAAAAATCTCATAACGGTTTCTCCACTTATTCCAACCGAGAAGATAATCGTTTCCTACCTTCACAACTGCAAGACAGTGAGTAAGTTCAGGGAAGTCATTTAAAACATTTTCATCAGTATTATTCATTGAAATAAAAATATTCTCGTCATAATCCTTTATGATATAATCAGTAAATTCCATATTAGTTTTTCCTCATAAAATCCTAATCAACATCAATAATTAATTCAAATAACTCCACTATTCTCTCCTTATCGCCTATCAGTTCCAAAAAACCGAACAAGCACTCAAGGCTTGTCGCCTTTCTGTACTCAGCAACGCTTGCGTGCTTTGGAACAGTCATTCCACTTGCATTTCGCCCACGCTTTACGATTTCAGACTCTGTCTCAGTCAGTATATCTGAAATCCTGTCTATCGCTTTTGCCTGATACTCAGCACATACCTTTTGAATAGTAAGCTCGTGCAGCTTGCCTACAGGCATATTAGCCGAAAGCAATAGTTTTTTCCGTACCAGCCTTTCATAAACTGCGTCGCCCAAAAACGCAAGAGCCAATGGGCTGTATTGTTTTGCCTCTTTTTCAGTCATAAAATCACCGTCATTTATTCCATATAGTCAAATTCAAAATCAAATATCGAAACCGTATCTCCCTCTTGTATACCCATTTCAATCAGCTTGTCTATTACACCAGAAGATTTCAGCACCCTCTGAAAATACTGAAGTGATGAGTAATCGTCCATATTCGCAACACGGAGTATATCCCAAAGCCACTCTGCTTCTACAAAGTATATACCGTCCTCTTTGGTGACCTTGAAATCTCGATTTACAGTTAGCTTTTCCTCAAGCTCAGCCGGCGTTAAAGGCTCTGCCTCGTAACGCTTGACAGGAGGTAATTCTTTAAGCTTCTCCCAAATTGTGTTGCAGAGCTTTTTTGTACCTTTTGTTGTAACCGCTGAAATTGGTACAAACACATAACCCTTATCCTCAACGAAAGACTTAAACTCATCAATCTGCTCATCACTAGCCATATCGCATTTATTTCCCGCAACTATCTGAGGTACACGGCTCAGCTCCTCGCTGAAATTGAAAAGCTCCTTGTTAATAGACAAAAAATCATCTTTTGGATCTCTACCCTCTGCGCCTGAAACGTCAACCATATGAACAATAAGCCTGCACCTTTCAACGTGTCTCAAAAACTCATGCCCAAGACCTACTCCCTCGCTTGCTCCCTCGATAAGTCCGGGAATATCCGCCATAACAAAGCTCTCCGAATCTCCCATTGAAACCACTCCAAGCACAGGGGTAAGAGTAGTAAAGTGGTAGTTTGCGATTTTAGGCTTTGCCGCCGAAACAACAGAGATAAGAGTTGATTTACCGACATTTGGGAAACCGACCAGACCGACATCGGCAATTAATTTAAGCTCAAGCTGAACATTATACGAATCGCCTTTAAAGCCCGGCTTTGCGAACTTAGGTATCTGCCTTGTGGCAGTCGCAAAATGTGCGTTTCCCCTGCCGCCCTTGCCGCCTTTTGCGATAACAACAGGTTCACTATCTGAAATATCAGCAAGAATTCGACCGCTGTCTAAATCCTTTACAACCGTACCGACAGGCACTTTAATAATCAAATCCTGAGCGTTCTTTCCCGAACGGTTTTTCTTGCTTCCGTTCTCGCCCTTGCTTGCCTCATACTTTTTCTTATATTTAAAGTCAATCAAATTAGACAGGCTTTTATCTGCAACAAAAACAATATCTCCGCCCTTGCCGCCGTCTCCGCCGTCGGGTCCTCCTGCGGCTACATACTTTTCACGGTGGAAGGATACTGCACCGTCTCCGCCGTCGCCTGCTTTTATAAAAATTTTAGCCTTATCTACAAACATAAATTACACTCCCTGAATTTCAAGTTGGGTTTATATATACATAAACCATATATAGTATAACACAAAATATTTATAAAAACAAAAAATCCCCAAGCATCTGCTCAGGGATCAAATAATCTTTTTACGCTTGAGGATAAACAGAAACCTTTTTCTTATCTCTTCCAAGTCTTTCAAACTTTACAACGCCGTCGGCTGTTGCAAATAATGTGTCATCCTTACCACGTCCTACATTCATACCTGCATGAATGTGCGTTCCCCTCTGACGAACCAAAATGTTTCCCGAAAGAACAAATTGACCGTCTGCTCTTTTAGCACCGAGCCTCTTTGACTCTGAATCACGTCCGTTCTTTGTAGAACCCATTCCTTTTTTATGTGCAAAAAACTGCATTGAAATTCTAATCATAATAGGTAACCTTTCCTTTCCGCCCGCATAAGCAAGCTCAATACAAAGCTATTTCTCAATAACCTTAACTAAAATCCTGCCTGAAAATTCATCTGATAAAAAGTACATATGCGTCAAAAGACCCAATAAAACCTTTTCCGCATTATCATCTGAACCAACAAGCTTCAGCATAACTTCGTTTTCCTCAACGTTCACCTTAGCATTCGACTTAAACGCCTCAGTAATCGTATTACAAGTCAGCATAACCGCCGAAGAAACACTTGCACAAGCTATATCCTTTCCGTAAACGTCCTGCATAGCGTGACCGCTTATCTGAAAACCAAGAAGCTTATCATTTGCGTTTTTGAAAAAATTTGCAATAATCATTATGCCTTGATAGATTCGATTCTAACCTGTGTGTACGGCTGTCTGTGACCCATTTTTCTGCTTTCGCCTTTTTTTGGCTTATAAGTGAAAACTGTGATCTTCTTAGCCTTTCCGTTCTTTAGAACCTTAGCCTCGACCGCTGCGCCCTCAACATACGGAGCGCCCACTGTAATACCGTTATCTGCATTAACAGCAACTACCTTATCAAAGGTAACCGTATCATCAGCGTTAACGTCCAGCTTTTCTACGAAAACAACATCGCCCTCGTGAACCTGATATTGCTTTCCGCCTGTTTCAATAACTGCGTACATTCTCAAATGCACCTACCTTTATAATAGAACTCGCTATGTTCGGTGAAATGATATAAGTCATTTACTTAAACAACCGAAAATATGCGGCTCAATTATTTTATCACAGAAAACTTGTAATGTCAAACGATATCTCAAAATGCACAAAATGTTTATATGATGTTCATAATTCATTTATATTTTATGATTTACTTATTTTCAATGCACATTATTTAACATTTTATACTACCATAAAAAAATTATAAAATAAACATTAACAAATTACAATATATAAATTTGTTAAAAACATTCAAATTTTACCGCCAAAAAAATATAAAATAACCAATTTAAAAAATTAAATAGACAAAAATTTTTTTACATTTATAACTTATTTACAAATTATTTCCACCAATTTATTATTTCAAGGACTTGACAGATTTCCATAATGTGTTATATAATTTAAAAAAATTTATTCACATTCAAGGAGAGCGGAGCAAAAATGAAAAATCACACACATATTAAACATCCATATGTAAAAAATCATACATATATAAAAAAAATTCTCGCCATGATCTCAGCGGCAGCAATAACAGTTACAGCTATATCAAGTTCTATATCTTTCGTTGCAGTTGCTGCTGATACAAATATACCTACATCAGGTAAATGCGGTGATAATATTGATTGGTTGATTAACTCCGATGGCGTTCTTGTTATAAGCGGTAATGGTGAAATGAAACGCCCTACTGACAATTGGGGATGGGCTAAACTTAATAATAATGTAAAAGAAGTAGTAATTGAAAATGGTATTACATCCACAGCATCTGATACCTTGATTTGCCCTTTTGGATACAATTATTGTCGTAATATTTCCAAAATTATACTGCCTCCAAGTTTTATAAAATTAAAAAAAACTCTTGAAACTGTAAATAATTTAAAAAATTTGAAAGATATATATATATATTCTAGAAACGTTACAGATACAGCATATCAAGCATATTATTATCCCGGAGGAATTATTTGGCATGTATATAAAGATAGCGATACAGAAAGATCATTAAGGAATGATTTGAAATTAACTGATGAAGATATTGAATATATCCCGGATAATGAACAAATGCCTACTGTAAGTAATAAAACTCCGGTTGAGCTTGAACCGATAACTGACACTTCAGGACCTTGTGGATTGCTTTCAAAGTATGAATATAACGAATCAAGCAAAACTCTTACATTCAGCGGAAAAGGTGAAATATCAATCGCTGATAACTACCAAAAGTACGCTAAAGAAACAGAACACATAGTAATTGAATCAGGAATCACAAAAATATTTGCATATACCGGAGTACAACTTCAGGAACGTATTACCGGTGCATTCTACGGATTCACATCTCTTAAGGATGTTAAATTACCTGATACCTTAACAGAAATAGGAGAACTTTCTTTTTATGAAACTCCATTAGCTAATATTAACTTTCCTGAAGGTCTTGAACAAATAGAAACGCTAGCTTTTTATAAAACAAACTTAGAAGATATATCATTTCCTAATAGTTTAAAGAAAATTGGTGAAAGTGCATTTAACAATTCAAAAATCAAGTCAATAAATCTTCACGAGGGAATGACGCTCGGTGGGGCTGCATTCTATAGTTGTGAATCACTTAAGGAAGTAACAATCCCCAAAAATACTACTTTAAAAAGAGTAGAAATTGGTGTGCAGGGAATGTCACGTGAGCCTAACACTTTTGGAAACTGTACAGGTCTTGAAAAGATTATTATTGAGGACGGAAGCTGGTTAGGTGACTCATGGGAAAATGAAATCACACCAAATGGAATACCTGATAATTTTTGTCAACTTTGTTCCTCTCTAAAAACAGTAATAATCAAAGGCGATGTTGAATATATAAGTTCAAGGGCATTTGGAAGCTGTACCAAACTTGCTGATATTTATTTATATAATACAGGTTTGACTACTATTACGGCTAAAGGATCCCATGCTGTTAACAATGATAATTTAAATGATCCTGTATATTGGATTGACTCTTTCTGGACTGGAAACGACCCAACTTTCCATGTTGTAAAAGGCAGCATAACTGAACAAACAATGAGAAATGCAGGTTATCTTACTGCTGATAATACGGAATATTTAACAGATTTTACCGCACTTGATGAAAAGATTAAAGAAGCTGAATCTTTAGATACCAGTAAATATACAGATAATTCTGTGGCAACATTGAAATCAGCAATAGAAAGCGGAAAAACTGTCCTAGCTAATGAAAACGCAACTCAAGAGCAGGTTGACAGCGCTGTAGCAACTATTGAAAATGCAATTAAGGCTCTTAAATCAAAAGTATCCCCTGCAAAGCCAACTAGTGCTCCAACAACTAGAAACCCTGAAACTGTTAAAAAAGATAAAGCCGCTGCAGAAAATCTTATGCAACAGGCTAAAATAATTAAGCTTAAGGTCAAGAGCAAGGCTAAAAAGAAGATTACAGTGTCTTGGAAAAAGGTTAAGAACGCAGTTGGTTATCAGGTTCAGGTTTCTAATAAGAAAAACTTTAAGAAAAACAAAATAATCTTCAATAAATTTACCTCGAAGAAAAAGCTGACTATAAGCAAAAAGATAAAGAGCAAAAAAACATACTTCGTAAGGGTTCGAGCTTATGCAACCTATAAAGATACATACGGCAAACCTCAAAAAGTATATAGTAAGTGGAATAATAAGCTTAGAAAAGTCAAAGTTAAATAGCTTACATCATCCTTCTAAATTTATATATATCCCAAAACGGCAAAACGCCTGAACATTATGTTCGGGCGTTTTTGCTTTGTTATATAACCATTCCCCCGTTGACGCTTAATACCACACCTGTAATATATTCCGCACTGTCTGATATAAGCCAGCCAACCGCTTTTGCAATGTCGTTAGGAGTACCGATTCTCTTTAAAGGTATACCATCTATAAGCTCTTCAATGTCTGAAGCCGTAAGCTCAGAGTTCATATCTGTGTCGATAACGCCGGGTGAAATGCAATTTACTCTTATCCCGCTTGGTGCGACCTCCTTTGCTAAAGCTTTGGTAAAGCCTATAAGTCCTGCCTTTGAAGCCGAATATACAACCTCACATGAGGCGCCTACCTCTCCCCACATTGAAGATATATTTATGATATTTCCGCTTTTATAATAAATCATACTCGGCAAAACTGCCTTAGTTACGTTCATTGCACCAATTAGGTTTACTCCAATCATTCTGTCACGCTCACGCGATGTCATATCTGTAAAAAGACCGATTTGAGAGATTCCTGCATTGTTTACTAGTATATCTATTTCCCCTAAATCAGACTCAATTTTATGTACCATTTCTGATACCTCAATCTCGTTTGAAACGTCTGCTTTGTAAATATTTACATTTTCGTTGAACTTCTTTATCTCATAAAGTAATTCTTTTGCCTTTTCATATGATGAATTATAATTTATTGCAACGCTTATGCCCGACCGTGCAAGCTCTAAGGCTATACTGCGCCCTATTCCCCTTGATGCACCGGTAATAAGTGCAACCTTACTCACAGACTTCACTTCCCTATAATAATTTGTCAATAAAATTATATCATAAATTTAAGCCGATGTGAAGTCTGCAAGAGGTTGAAAAACTTTTCTCAAATACTATTTGTGATTTTGGTCAACAAAGTTTTTTGAAAGAATAACGTTATCCTCGCTTTTATTATAAACATTTCCCTTTTCATCGGTATAATTATCTGTAACTGTATAAGTTTCAAACATTGGATTTAAAACCTTCGGTCGATAAATTTTTGTTCCGTCAACTGAATTTATCAACATAGTGTCCTTCTTGAACTTTTCAAACATACTATCAATTCCTTTCTTAATAATATTATCTGTATTGATGTTATAGATATGTCATAAATATTTTTGAAATAATATTGTTTTTAACTGCAAAAGTGTGTATAATATTCTTGTACTTTTAAATTTTTGTAATATTAAAAGTAAATTTTAAAGAAGTATCTACATAAAGGACTGAAAAATATGAAAAACCTTCAAAATAAAATCCTTCTGAAAGGACTGCTGAGATTTTTGCTGGCAACATTTTTTTGTCTGGTTTTAATGATTTTTTGGGTGGTTTTCCACGATAAGGCAAGAATTTCAAACGATTTAATTTTCGGTCTGTGCTTTCTGCTTATTCTTGGTCTTATTTTCGGTGACTACGGTCTTAAAGTAAGCGAGACTATGAAAAATCAAGTCAAATTTCACGGCGGAGAGGATTGCAAAAAACTTGGAATCAAAATTGGTTTTGTTGGTGCTGTTCCAAGCTATATAGGTGTTATTGCTTTATTTTTGGCTAAGCTTCAAATCGTAAAGGCTCCTCTCTGGCTTTATGCTGTGTTTAACGTGTATTTTTATCCAATATTCGATTTGTTTTTAACAAATGCCGATTACCAAACAATAAACGAACATAATATGCTGGTTTTGTCATCTATCCCAATGTACTCGTTTATTGTACTTGCAATTCTTCCTCTTATTATGCCTATTGGATGCCAAATAGGATATAGCATAGGTTACAATAATATAGATGTGAAGGCAAAGCTGTTTTATAAAAATCAAAAATAATATTTAACTTCGGTTTATTCATAATACAACGCTCCTTTTCATAAAATGTATTAGTTTCATTTTACGAAAAGGAGCGATTTATTTTGGTCAAAAGCTCAAGAAAAATATATGCCGCTTTAGGTGTAATTTTCTCATATATAGTAATCTACGGATTTTTACACGGTATCAGCTCAGATGTTCCAAACAGCTATAATACCCACGAAAACGAAATTGTAACCGTTTCTTCAAAAGCTGAGGATTCAAAACCAATCATCATTTTAGACGCTGGTCACGGCGGTGTTGACGGCGGCTGCTCGGCTTATAACGGCGCTCTTGAAAAGAACATAAACCTCAATATTGAGCTTTCTCTTAAAGCTATTCTTGAAACCTTCGGATACACTGTAGAGGTTACTCGCTCAACAGATACATCAATTTTCGATCCGGGAATAGTAGGTATTGCACAACAGAAAAAATCTGATATGAAAAACCGGCTTAATCTCTTTAACAAGTACGAAAATGCCGTTGCAATATCTATTCATCAAAATCAGTTTACCGACCCTCAGTTCAACGGTGCACAAATGTTCTACGCCGAAACAAATCCTTTAAGTCAAACGCTTGCACAAACACTTCAGAACACCTTTAAAAGCAAACTGCAAAATAAAAACGACAGAGAAATAAAAAACGCCGGTAAGGATTTATATCTGCTCTATTACTCAAAATGCCCGTCTGTTATGGTCGAATGCGGATTTTTGTCAAACAAACAGGAGGCTGACCTGCTTCTCACGAAAAACTATCAAAAACAGGTTGCTCTGACAATTTTCTTCGGCTTAAACGAATTTATACAAACAAATTATAATCAGACAATTTAAACTCAGCTTTTAGGGGCAATAAATTATAGGTTAGAGAAAAGCGTTCGGAAAAATTCCGAACGCTTTTTCTATTCATCGCACTTTTTTCTTAACAACCTTACTCCACTTTCCAAAATACTTCCTGCCATTGGCTAGCTTGTACGCTCTTACCTTTACAAAGTATTTCTTCTTTGGTTTCAGCTTTTTAAGTGTGACTTTGTTTTTCTTTACTGTAACTGTCTTTTTGCCATTTGTAAATTTATTATTCGTCGCATACTGAACCTCATACCCTGTTGCTCCGCTTACCTTTTTCCATGAGATGTTAAGCTTCTTTTTCTTAGCTTTAAGCTTAACTGCTTTTACCTTTGCTGGTTTTGCTGTTGTTGTAACTGTAGGCGGTGTTACCTTTGGAGATGCCGTTGCAGATGTGTTTGTAACAGGTGCTGTTGATGTAGGCTGAGTACCCGACGGCTGTTTGAATACATAGCCTTGATTGTTATGCGATACCCAAATCACACCAGTCACAGCTGGAAATATTTCCATTCTCGTCCACAGAGAGTTCGTTCGTCATTACGGTACTACCAATACCACCTTCTAATGTAGCCGCCACATTGACCGTTGCAGAAGCTCCGCCCTCGTCATGGATAGAAAAACTCTGGTAGGACGTAACCCTCTAACTATGTTCGTTTTGCATATGTTGATAAATGGCCGATTTATACTCTGCTTCGCTTTTTCCGTTTTTACACCCACTAAGACAAAACACTAAGCTGAGGGCCAAAATCGCCAATAAAAATTGTGATAAATTTTTCATGTTATTACAAGCCTCATTTTTTCATAGTTCGAATATCCGACTGCAAGAAACTCTGAAATCGTCAATTACAACATAAAGGACAGTAATAGAAACAATCGCTGTATTGAACCTCTTGACCTAAGTTATTTGTACCAGCTTTCTTATTAGGTTTTATACGAATCACTTCAGCGCCAAAAGCATCTGCTACCTTTTGACAACATGATTTACTTTTATGCATATATCCGTCGACTTTCACGCTTGCCGCACTGTGATGTGGAAACTTTGCCACATAATAAGAAGGCGAAAACGAAACAGCGTAGAAATAAAGATTATAAAATATTACAGCCACAATAACCAAACCGATGATAATTCTCAAAATGTTGTTTTTTGGTTGTGCCGGTGCGGCGATGTTTGCATCCATTTTGTCCGCAAAAGGTTCTGTTGATTCCTCCTGTTTGTCGTCAGAATTCTCTACATGGGTTAAGTTTTCCGCATCAATCCCTTCTTCCGGCTTTTCAGGGGCGTAGACAGTTTTGCACAACGGATAACCGCAATGAATACATTTCTCCGCCTTATCGGATACATCCCGTCCGCATTCTGGGCACTGAATTAATGTCATGAAATCATTCCTCCAAAAAATTATTTTCTTTTCCTCAAAAATATTCCTTTTGCAGACTTGGGATTTTACTTGTAAAGAAGTCTGCCATTCTTTGCTGTATTAAAAATTTCCAATCACCTCCAAAACACAAAAAGACGCAGTACACCTACGCATACTACGTCCTATTTACAATATTTAACTTATTCAATTTAGCAATATTTTGTGCACAACTAATAAAGGTTGGCTTTACGCCCCCCCCCCCTGTTAAAAATT
>CANQCL010000026.1 GCA_947589215.1 uncultured Clostridia bacterium | reverse complement strand
CCGCCTTTGCGGTCGATATTCAGTTGTCGTGTATTTGGTCTATGCTGATGTGCCGTGTCTTTGGGCTTTTATCTCGCGGGAAGTGGGGCGCATATCAAGGCTCTTTCCTCAAACGTAGTAAATTAGTAGTAAATTCGGCTTGTTACCCTGCGAAACTGCCCGTAAAATCAAGGCTTTTTGAGATAATCAATATTTTTGCTGAAAAACTGTTACTTAATATTAGTCGTCAATCCCCAATAGTATATTGACAGCCTGTTGTAAGTCGGTTTTGGAACGATATGCTTTTATAACTTTTCTTTCCTGATTGCTCAAATCATCGTCAGTTAAGTGTACATCAAGTAAGATACTTGGCGAGACATTTAAAACTCTGCATATATCAGCCAGTAAATCTGCGTCAGGACGGTTTATACCTTGTTCCCAATTAGATACTCTGCTGTTGCTGACGCCAATTAATTTGGCAAATTCTTTCTGACTCAGTTGGAGTTCTTCACGATATTTACGAATCCTATTTCCTATTTCGTATTTCAATTACATCACCTCTAAAATAATTATACCCATAAAATCTGAAAAGGCAACAATAAAATCAAGAAAACCTGAAAATAATACTTGACATAACAGATTATCTGTATTATAATAAAATTAATACAGATAATCTGAAATGAGTGTTAAATATGAAAATATATGAAAAAATTCGAATCTACATTGACAATAATGGTTTTGAACATATTAACATCGCTCAAAAAGCAGGCATATCCGCAGTAACCTTTGACGAAATGCTTGACGGTAAAATAACATTATACGCTGATGATTTGCGTGCAATTTGTCTTGCATTAAATGTAAGCCCTGAAATGTTTGTTGATGTGCAATCAGTATAGAAAATGGGTAAAAAAAATTATAAAAAAATAATTTTATATCACATTGTAGCTTTAATAATATTGCTATTTATAATATTTTTTTATAAATGTCCGATATATTATTTTTTTAATATACCGTGTCCCGGATGTGGTATTACAAGAGCATATTTGGCTTTGTTATCACTTGATATTAAGGGTGCATTTCATTTTCATCCTTTGTTTTTCACTATTGCACCAACAATTTTATACATTGCACATAGAAATGTGCTGAAAAAGAAATTGAATTATATGACGGAAAAAATTTATTTAGCAGTTTTGTGTGTGTCGTTTTTAGCTTTTTATATTTTGCGAATATTTGAATTTATAAAAATTATGTGAAAGGAGGTGTGGAAATGGCAGATACAAAAATGATTCCTATTAATTCTGATTTTAATATGGAGAATATGGTATCAAAACTAACACAAATGTATCAGTCTAAGGGCTTTGACGTTGTAACAACAAAAATAGGTTCAGGAGTTTCTATAAAGCTTAGCAAGGATGATGACGGAATTAAAAAATTTGTTGGTCTTGCTCTAGGAGTTACAGCAAATATTACGATCAATGGCAATTCATTGATGATCAACTTTACTGATGCAGAATGGGTAGGTAAAATTATAGGTATTTGTGTTGGCTGGTTTGTGTGTTTGATCCCTGCAATTATTGCTGTATATGGTGTGGTAAAGCAATCTGAGTTTCCAAAAACAGTTACAAACGATATCCAGATGCTTATAAACAGTGAAACAAAATAAACACTGCACACTAAAGTACAACATAATTCCAAAACCCCGAATAGCTCATAATGCTGAGTTTTCGGGGTTTATTTATTATAGCTATATTTACTTTAATTCAGCCCTTTCATAGTAAGTGAAATTCTCTTTTTCTTTTCATCGACCGAAAGAACTCTTACCTTTACAATTTCGCCTACCTTGACTACCTCAAGCGGGTGCTTGATATATTTGTCGCAGATCTGAGAAATGTGAACAAGACCGTCCTCGTGAACGCCTATGTCAACGAACACGCCGAAATCGATAACATTTCTGACCGTTCCGACAAGCTCCATACCCTCTTTTAAGTCTTTAAGCTCCATAATGTCTCCGCTTCTCATAAGAGGTGCGGGAAGTTCGTCACGAGGGTCTCTGCCCGGCTTGCCGAGCTCTGAAACTATGTCTTCAAGAGTGGGAATACCTATGCCTATTTCGCTTGAAAGGTTATCAATACCCATCTCGTTAATCTTATCATTTACGCTTTCTATATTGCTTGGCTTGAAGTCGAACAAATCAAAGCCGCACTTTTCCAAAAGCGCTTTTGTAGCGTCGTAGCTTTCGGGGTGGACGGAGGTGTTGTCGAGAGGGTTTTCACCGTCTGCGACACGCAAAAAGCCTGCGCACTGCTCATAGGCTTTTGCTCCAAGCTTTGAGACCTTTAAAAGCTCTTTGCGGGATTTGAATGCACCGTTTTCCTCACGGTATTTTACTATGTTTTTAGCTATTGATGTGTTTACTCCCGAAATATATGACAGCAGCGACTGCGACGCTGTGTTTAAATCAACCCCAACAGAGTTTACACAGTCCTCAACAACACCGCCTAAAGCCTCGCTCATTCTCTTTGGAGGCATATCGTGCTGATACTGCCCTACTCCTATTGCCTTAGGGTCGATTTTAACAAGCTCAGCTAACGGGTCCTGAAGTCTTCTTGCTATTGAAACTGCGCTTCTTAAAGAGACGTCATATTCAGGAAACTCCTCCGCCGCAAGCTTTGACGCAGAATAAACAGACGCTCCCGCCTCTGAAACGACCATATACGAAACCCTTTGAGGTATCTCCTTAATAAGCTCTGCGACAAATGCCTCGCTTTCACGGGAGGCTGTTCCGTTGCCGATTGCTATTGTTGTAACATTATGCTTTGCGATAAGCGCCGACAGCTTTTTCTTTGCCTCCTCTGTTTTGTTCTGGGGAGGGGTCGGGTACACTACAGTTGTTTCTAATACCTTTCCTGTATCGTCGACGACCGCTATTTTACAGCCTGTTCTGTAAGCAGGGTCAAGACCCAATGTAACGCTGTTTTTTACAGGAGGCTGCATAAGGAGCTGTCTCAGATTTGATGAGAAAACCTTTATTGCACCTTCGTCAGCGTTTTCGGTAAGCTCGGCTCTTATTTCACGCTCAATAGACGGATAGATAAGTCTTTTGTAGCTGTCGTCGCAAGCCTCGCCAACATAAGCCGCACACACACTGTCGTTTACCACATACTTGCTTCTGCACGCTCTTTCTCCTGCGCCATCGGCTATTGAAACGCTGACCTTTAAAAAGCCCTCTTTCTCGCCCCTGTCGATTGCAAGAATACGATGACCTGTTATTTTGGAAACAGATTCGCAGAAATCATAATAGTTTTCATAAACGCTTTCAGCGTTTTCATCAGCGGCTTTAGAGGTTATCTTACCCATTTGCATAAACATATTTCTAATGTATTTTCTAAGTACGGCATTGTCCGAAATATCCTCAGCGATAATATCCATAGCGCCGCTTAAGGCATCAATTGTATCGCAGACGAGCTTTTCCTTTGCCTTTGTATCGTCTCCTGCCTCGCTTATCTCATCAGCCGATGAAACAAACTTCTCAGCCTCAGCTTTGGGGTCGGTATCAGGATTTTGCTTAAGCAGAATTTCAGCAAGCGGTTCAAGCCCTTTTGCTCTTGCAACAGACGCTCTTGTTTTTCTCTTTTGCTTGAAAGGTCTGTAGATGTCCTCGACCTCTACCAGAGTTTTTGCAACCTCAATAGCTGCTTCAATCTCATCTGTCATCTTTTCCTGCTCGATTATCGACGAACGGATTTCTTCCTTGCGCTTTTCAAGGTTTCTTAGATAAGTTAGTCGGTCATAGATCTCTCTTAAAATCTGATCGTCAAGAGAGCCGGTCATTTCCTTTCTGTACCGTGCGATAAACGGAATGGTTTTGTCGTCGTCGATAAGCTCGACTGTGTTGTTGATTTGTTCCTGCCTTAAGCCGAACTCTTCGGCAAGGGTTTTTAAAACGTCCATAAGGATACCTCTTTTTGCATATTTATATACATAATTGTAACACAATTTAAAGCTGCAAACAAGTCATATTTAGTTTAAATGCGGTTGCAAAATTAAAAATTATGTTATATACTTTTATTGATATATTATGACAAAAGGGAGGAGCCCCTTTGGGGTGTTTATACAATGAAACTAGGTTTGGTATTAGAAGGCGGAGCAAGCAGAACGGTTTTCTCCTGCGGAGTTATGGACGTTTTGCTTGAAGAAAATATAATTTCTGATATGGTTATAGGAACATCTGCGGGGATAGCGTTTGGAGCGTCTTATGCGTCTTTGCAAAGGGAAAGAAATATGCATCTTGCCGCTGAATTTATGGGTGATAAAAGATATATGGGTATACGGCATCTATTAAACCCAAAAAATAAAAGCTATTACAATATGCAGTTTGTTTACGACGACATTCCAAATATTCATCTGCCGTTTGACTGGAATGCGTTTCAAAACTTTAAAGGAGACGTCATAGGCGTTTGCACAAATGTTAAGACAGGCAAAGCGGAGTATTTGCCTGTTTCAAGAACCGACAGGACCTTACCTGTTCTAAGGGCAAGCTGTGCACTTCCGATTCTATTTCCTTTCATAAGAATTGACGGCAAGGACTATCTCGACGGAGGAATATCCGATTCAATACCTTATAATTACGCTTTAGAGCAGGGTTGTGATAAGGTTATTGTTGTACTTACCCGTGAAAGAGGTTATGTAAAGCACACCGGAAAAAGCGTTAAGCTGGCAGAGAAGATATATAAGAAGTATCCCGAGCTTGTAAAAGCTTTGGAGGGCAGAGCGGACTGCTATAACAACCAAATAAAAGAATTGCGTGCTTTAGAACGTGACGGCAAGGCGTTTGTTATCGAGCCGGTTACAACAATGGGCGTAAAAAGAACAGAGGGCAGACCTGAAAAACTTTTGCCTTTGTATCATCACGGAGTAAGCGTTGCTAAGGACAATATTGACGCTTTAAAAAGTTATCTGGGTATATAGAGGAGAAAATATGATTTTTAAAATTATTGTCTGTGTACTTCTTATAGCGTTGATAGTTTTTATAATAGTTGAAAACAGGCTTTACGATATAACAAAGTTAAATCTTAAAGTAAAGGGGCTTCCCGAAGGTTTTGACGGTGTAAAGATCGCACATCTTTCCGATTTGCACTTAAAGTCTTCTCAGGGTTATGACTGCAAGATAATTTCAATTACTCGTAAACTTGAACCTGATTATATTTTCTTAACCGGCGATCTTATTACAAGAAACCAAACCGATTTAAAAAAGCAAAGGGAGTTTATAAAGTATCTAAGCGAAATCGCACCTGTGTATTTTGTTTTCGGCAATCACGAAAATGACGCTGATGAAGATGTTCAAAAAGAACTTATGACATTTCCGTTTACTGTTTTAAATAATAAATACGTTATTCTTGAACGTGGCGGCGACAGCGTTTGTCTGTATGGAGCCAATACATCTTCTAAATACTATCTTGGTGAAAATTTCGACTATAAGAATATTCCCTATTTGTCAAAAAATGAACTAACTGAGCTTATTGGTGAGAAGAAAGATAAGTTCAACATACTGCTTTCTCACAATCCGAAATTTCTTAATTCCTATTCTGAGTGGGGCGCTGATTTAGTCTTTTCGGGGCACGTTCACGGCGGAGCGGTGAGACTTTTCGGAAAAGGTTTATTTTCTCCTGAAAGAAAGCTGTTCCCTACATATACAGACGGTATTCATAAAAGCGGAGAAACACAGATGGTGGTTTCAAGAGGTCTGGGGAAGTTCAGGCTTTTTAATCACAGGGAAGTTATACTTTGTACGATAACTAGGGGCAAAAGGCAAGAGGCAAGAAGTTAGATGGTAGAGGTTAGAGCTTTTAGTAGGCACAAATGTGCCTGTTTTTTTTTAATGTTAGAGTACACAAAAGAAGACGTGTCATTTTGTCTAGTTCTACAAAATTAATTGATATATATTAAATTTACTTTACACACCATACTATTCATGTTATTATTTATTTATCGAAAAATATTGTAGAAGGAGGGCAACTATTATTAAACTTAAAAAGTTGTTTTGTTTTTTAGCTTCAGGAGTTATAGCGGTCAGCGCATTTGCCGGAAACGCATTTGCATATTATGACGGCTCGACTTCTTACTCTGACGCACCTAGAACGCAAATTGGAAATATTACATATATCTTAAAAGAAAATGTGCAGTATGGTGATAATGTAAAAGTACCTTATTCTGCTACAGTCGTTGGAATTCCGAATATAAAAAAGGTTGAAATACCTGAAAAGATTACATGTGATGGTTTGGAATTTTTAGTAACCGATGTAGACTTATGTGGAGAATTATTTGTATATCCTAAAAAGCCGAATATATATACGAATGTAGAAGAAGTAGAATTACCTGATACGATTTACAATATAACTGAATTTGCATACTTCCCCAAAATTGCGAAGGTAAACATACCAAAGAACACAGCTATCGGAAGATTTTATTCCGAAGGTTTTGTAGATTATGATTATAGCCAAAATAAATATATAGTTGATAAAACTATATATTACAGTGATACCGGTTCAAAGAGAGTTGTTTTTGATGATTTTAGTCTCGCAGATCACTATGGATACTTTAGGTATTGTAACGCCAAACTAAAGCTGTCTGTTGACCCTAATAATCCGTACTACAGTTATAAAAACGATATGCTTTTATCTAAAGACGGAAAAAAAGTTTATATGTCGTTTAATGACAGTACAAGTATTACAGTTCCCGATGGGGTAGAAACACTAAGCAGCTTTGGCGGATATGGATTTTACCATGTCAAAAACATAAAGCTGCCTAACTCGTTAAAGAAATTGTGGGCGCATTTGAGTGCTATTTCAGAAATCACTTTGCCAAACGGTCTTGAAGAAATAGGAACAGAAGTTTTTGCTAACTCTAAAATTACAAAAATTACTTTGCCGAACAATCTTAAAACTATTGGGTGGGGAGCTTTTAGTGACACAAAACTTACTAAAATAGTTATTCCAAACAGTGTTAAAGAAATAGGTGAAAAGGCATTTATTTACTCAAAAATCAAGTCAATAAAACTCGGCAAGAATTTAACTAAAATAGGAGCAAGGGCATTTACAGGTTGTAATAATTTAAAGAGTATAACTGTTCCAAAAAAGGTTAAAGAGATTCATCAGGGTGCATTCGAAAGCTGCAAAAAGCTAAAGAATGCAAAGATACTTTCTAAAAATGTAGAAATTGGCGGTTGGGCTTTTGCAGATTGCAAAAACCTTAAAATCGTTACAATACAAGGAACAAAGAAAATGGATGCACATACCTTTGATAACTGCAAAAAACTATCTAAGATAATTATAAACAATAAAAAGAAAGTACCTAAAATAACAAGCAATGCCGGTTTTAAAAACACTAAAAAGGGCATAAAGTTCGTTGTTAAAAACAAGAAGGTGGCTAAACAACTTAAAAAAAGCTTGAAGAAATACAAGAGAAAATTAAAAAATGCGAATATCATTATAGGAAAAAAGGCTATATATAAAATATAAATGGGTAGCAATAAAGCAAGTACGGAAATGTATATATAACCAAAGCGTTCGGAATTTTTCCGAACGCTTTTGTGTTGTATAAGCATTAACATAAACTTAAGTTTTTGCATATTATAAATTGTAATTAATATCAAGGCATAATCATCTTTTCTCGGCGCTTTTCCAAATCAACGTGGGAACACATAATTCCTGCGTCGGTAATATCAATAAAAGCATAGCTAGGAGGATTACCGTCACGGGGCTGAGAGGCGCTGCCCGGATTGAGTATGTGAACACCGTCAACATAATTATAATATCTGCAATGGGTATGCCCAAAGCATACGATATGAGCGTTGTTTTCTTTTGCAAGATAATATAAATTATTAGTTGAGTATTTTACGTTGTATCTGTGACCGTGAGTGTATATGATTTTAATATTTTTATAGCTGTATGTTCCAAGTATCGGAGAGTCATCTGAAAAATCGCAGTTTCCTTTAACGCTTAATATGCGTTTGTTTGGGTAAATGTCTTTTATGTCTCTCAGCTCACGTTCGCCGTCTCCGAGAAAAATAAAAACAGATGCGTTTTGATTTGCGTCAATAATTTGTTTCATTACTCGGAAATTTCGGTGTGTATCAGAAAAAACGATAATTCTCAAGGTTAAATCCTCCTTTGATGATTGGTCTATTTTGCTAAATTATATCATAAATATTATTGAATTATATTAATTATCTTTTAAATAAATAGTATCGAGAAAAGATTTGTGTTTAAATATGAAACGGAGGCTTATAATATGAAAATAAATAAAAATCAATACAGCGGACTTTTAAACCTTGCGAGCAAAAAGCTGGGCACAACGCCTGAGATGCTTCAAAAACAGCTTGAAAGCGGAAAATTTGACAAA
Source organism: uncultured Clostridia bacterium (assembly GCA_947589215.1). GTDB lineage: Bacteria > Bacillota > Clostridia > Oscillospirales > Ruminococcaceae > UMGS1601. The sequence continues at coordinate 10,501 of CANQCL010000026.1, read as the reverse complement.
GCGCTTGCAGATATGAACCCAACCGACAGCAAAAGACTGAAAGAAGCGTTATCAAACCCAAAGGTTGCAGAGAAAATACTTTCCACACCGCAGGCTCAGGAGATTTACAAAAAGCTGACGAAGTAAGTAAAATTGCAGTAATGAATTTCACAGATCGGAGGCGATGAAATGGATGAGCTTATGCAAAAGCTGCAAAGTGTGTTAAACGATGAGGAGAGTATGAATCAGATTCGCCAGCTTGCTTCTATGTTCGGTGGAGAAAACAATGATAATAATAATTCATCAAATACACAGCAACCGACTTCAAATTCACAGAACAACACGGCTGATACAGCGTCATCTGCGCCCGATATAAATATGAATGACATTTCAAAGCTTTTGGCATCTTTAGGGGGAGATAACAGCCAGCCGAGCAATAACACTCAGGCGAATGTCAATCAAAACCAGCCTAATATGCTAACACCGCCGAGTAATCAGCAAGGCTCTGACCTGCCTTTTGACATAGGGAAAATTATGACGCTAGGCAATATAATTTCAAACGCTTCAAAGGCTGACAAAAATACAGAGCTGCTTCTTGCATTAAAGCCTCATCTAAAAGAGGAGAAGCAGGAAAAGGTAGATAAAGTTATCAAGATATTCAAGCTTATTTCGATTTGGCCCGCAATAAAAGAAAGCGGATTATTAGGAGGCGACCTGTTTGGCATCCTATAATGTTGACAGAGATTTTGATACTATGCGTCAGGAGGCTATAGAACGTGTGAGGGCAATGCAAAGGCGTTCAAGAGAAATTGTAGCTCCGCCAAACAACAACCAACGAGCGGAAACGCCCAAACAGAACCCCGAGCCTGTTCCTCCTATTCCGGAACCAGAGGTGAGTAAAGCAATCAACGAAAACGAAAATACAAACACAACAAACAGCAATGCAAATACTGCTCGTAATACAGGCTTTAACAATCAATCAGGCGCTATAGCGAACATATTGGGAAGTCTTTTTCCGAAAGGCGGCGGACAAACTAAAAAAGGCCCGCTTAGCGAGCTTCTTGACGGTTTTAACATAAGCGAGGAAAATGCACTTATAGGCATTTTGATATATATTCTTGCAAAAAACGGCGCAGATGTAAAGCTACTTTTGGGTCTAGGGTATTTGCTGTTGTAATTTTTTAAGAATGATTAAAAAAAGTAACGAATATAAAAAGCACCGTACGGTTCACCGTTACGATGCTTGTTTTTTATGAATTAGTATTCGCTCCTTTTATAAACTATACTCCATAAGTTCTGCGTTATTTAAGGTATAATTATAAAATTCATCATTTGTCATATCTTTAAAATATGTATTGATAATTCTGCACACTCCGCCGTGACTTATTAATAAAACGTTTTTATCATTATAATTGCTTTTGATTTCATTAAGCAGTTCGTATACTCTATGTGCAACTTGCATTATTGACTCGCCATTAGGGTATTTATATGCAAAATGCTTTTTATTTTCTAAAAAAGAAAAATCATTTCTATCTTCACCCTCATAAATACCATAGTCTTGTTCAATCAGCCTGTCATCAGTAATTATTGAAACTCCACACACTTTTGATACGATTTCTGATGTTTGTTGCGCCCTTTTTAACGGAGATGAAATGATAATGTCTATATCGTGTTTTTGGACTTCTTTTGCTAACTTTTCAGCCTGTTTTTTCCCCTTATCTGTCAATAAAATGTCAGTTCTGCCACATATTTTGTTTTGCTTATTCCATTGAGTTTCTCCATGACGTGCGCTGAATATCTTCATAAATCTACCTCCGTTAAGTTCTTGTTTCAAAAACCGCTATTTAGTTAACAATAAATGATTGAAGAAAGCAATACTTTTGTACTCATCAATGTTCTGCACACGCATTTCAATTTGCAGCATCTTTTTCTGCCAGTTAGAGTCAATTTGTATTTCTTGATTTTGTTGTAAATCCCAAAATGTTCTTATACCATACACCTTAGATATAGAAAAATCCTATTTTCTTATTATGTATACTACCAAGCTGTTTCCATATCATATTTTTGGCAAGCAGTTCCCAAGTTGGTAGGTTTTCTGACATAGTGTTACCTCCGCAAATTTTGATTAGTCTATATTCTATTACACAACCTTTGATACACCTATTTACTTTTACTCTAATTCCATTTTATAAAATTTTGCCTTAAAAGTCTGGCTGCCGTCAAGTTTTGTGTATTCTGCGTAATGGTCGAATTTTAGACCGCACTTTTCCATAACCTTACCCGAACGCGGATTATCCACTGCATGGTCTGAACATATCTTTTTTACGCTTAGTTTTTTATGAGCAAAATCAATAATCGCTTTCATTGCTTCTGTGCAATATCCCTTGTGCCAATAATCATAATGAAGATTATATCCGATACCCCAATAGTCTTTCATTTGGGCATTCGGACCTATGCTACCTGTTCCGATTACTTTATTTTCTTTTTTCAAAACAAATGCCCAATACCATTCATTTTCGTCTGCAAGAGTTGACTTTATCCAATCAATAGTTTGACTAATATCGGTATATGTAGAATAAGACATATATTTCGTAACTCTTTCATCGCTGTTCCAACTGAAACAAGCTTCAGCATCATCAAGTGTAATTGGACGCAAAATCAGCCTATCTGTTTCAATAATCGGCTCTTTAGTCATATAAAATTCCTCCGATGATTAGTATTTAGTTAATTTTTAAAGCTACTATTACTTTTTCATTGTAAACATTAGGTATCAAGAGTGCAATAATAAAGTATATTTGTATCTATATCATAAATAGCAACTGTACAGTTTATAGAAGAGCGTTTTAACAAATCTGTGTCATCTTGATTATTTGAACTTTCAGAATGACGATCAGTAAAATAGTAGTATCCGTTCTCAATCTTTGGAACAAGAGGATTTGAGTTGCTGTCAATTATACATGGACCTACGGAATTTTCCCCGTCATCTTTACCATAAATAAGTGTAAAAAGATTATCGCTTAAGGGCAAAGCGTGCCACGATAGATTTTCCTTTATTTGATTTAAACAAGTATTATCGGAAAAACTAAGTTTTATACAAGTTGTTCCATCACCGAAAAATCCATGCACGTCGTAATTTGATATTTCATTTCCGGTACTAACGTCTACACCAAGAGCTTTAGAGATATTAATTTGATTATTTTCTGATTTACAGCCATTAAAAATAATCAGGAAAGCCAAAAGTATAATTGAAATTCTTATAATTTTTTTCATACTTGATTACCTCCGCAAACCTTGATTTCATAATCAAAACTACGATGTTGCCTTAAGTATATTATGCATTACTGTCTGTGATGAAAACATTTTATGTTCTAATTATTTTTGATTTATTTCTTTCTATTACAACTGCATCGCCGTCATTCAAGCGAATTACCTGTGTAGATTTGCGCTCTTCGTAGGCTTTGCACCGTTCCTCAAAACGTTCAAAACGGTCAATAAACTTGCTATAATGCGGCAAAACCTCGATGGTCGATAACCCCAAAGCAGATAGGTCTTTAATATTCCGCATATTCATTTCAGGTGAATACTTATTGACAAGCTCCAGTGTGGGACCAAACACAAAAACAGCAGCGCTCCAGCCTATCAATATTCTATTCTCTGCGATTTTCTTCAGAATAGGCTCTGCATGGTGTTCTCTGATAGAATTTAATAGATAAAACGGATTACCGCCAATGAATTCCACCACATCATACTTGAGCATTTCATCGACATCATCTGTGTCGATGTCAAAAATCTCTACAGACAATCCCAGTTTTGTCAATTCATTTTTGCATCGTGGAATATGATAATTTTTTGCCTTGTATTCATTATCTGCCGTTACGACTAATAAAGCGTTGTAGGAGTTGACAAGATGTGGTTTTATTTCAGATAATATAGCATTGCTCGATAAACCATTAGAACATAATATAATCATATTCTTACCTCAAATTTCTCATTCAAACTGCATTTTCTGTTGTTTTATTCTATCACACCAACTCACAAAAATCAACGCCCACCAAGAACGCTTATGTTCTCAGTGGGCAACTTTTCAAAGTCATACTACGTGCAGGTCTCACCCCTGCTGACCATAGTAAGCGTTTTCGCCGTGCTTTCTAAAAAAGTGCTTGTCCAAAAGCTACTGCTGACCAATCAAATGAATATTTAATAAAAAAGACTATTGAGATTTTTTCTCAATAGTCTTTTTATTTTATACGACTTTGTGTTTTTTTAATTTAATCTTCCTAACTTTCTGATTATACCATTCTCATCTTTGATTTCTTTGATTACACGTACAGGTTTTATATCAGGTCGCATAGTATTGTCCTTTCTAATTTTATTTATAAAAGTATGTTTGCATTGTTGTCTTCAATACTTAGCAGATTGTTGTGCTTATCGTATTTAAGTTTTACTGCTGTTCCTGAGTTGTCTGCGTAATATGTTAAGTTATTGTTCTTGTCAAATCCGCGTATTTCAGATTTACCATAGCTGTCTCTGTAGTAAGTCCTGTTGCCGTGTTCATCGTACTGATAGCACTCCCAGTAACCGTCGTTGTACTCACGGTAGATTACTCGGTCTTTTTCATCTTTCTTCTCTCTGATTAAGCGTACGTGTTGTATTTCTATTTTGTTATTAATATTAGTTTATCTCCTTTTGGAATGTAGTAAGTGATTATTTATATCATTAATAGCCGTTCTTGGGTCGTTTTAAAGACTACTGAAGGGTTGAGAGTATTTGTAGTTAGTCTTATTAGTCATCTGAAAATATGATTGATATGTATAAGCCGATGATTACACTCAGTACTAAACAAAGACATATGTAGAATGTTGCTACTCTCATACGTATTTACTTCCTTTCTTTTTGTTTGACTTTTAAAGTCTTTAAAATTTTAGTGTTAGCTATGTATTAAAAATTAACCCGTGAAGTTTGTTCACGGGTTAAGCTGTTAGAAGTCAAGCATAGCATCGAAATGCTTTTTGACTTCTGCGTCAATTTTAGGGTCTCCTGTTGAAGGTCTTACGTTCATATCAGGATACATTCTGGTGACGCTTGTCCGATGCTCTTTGTTATCGAAGATAGCCTTACCGCCTGCATCTGTAATTCTGAGACCCATATAGTCGTAGTAGAATACATCGTGATTATTGAGGTCTGGCTGATTATTTTCGAGGTTGTAATTGATGTTAGTTACTTTGGCGTAGAGAATTTTGTTACAATCTTGGCAACGGATTACGCTGATGTTAGCGTAGTAGTAGTCGATTGGACCAGTGTAGGAATTAATACCGACGTACCCTACGTTGCAGTAATACTGACGAAGAAATCCTACAAAGTCTTCGCTTTTTGCTTTTTCAGTTTCGTTGTTTCTGAGATAGTTGATTATACAGTTTTCCCAAGCAACGTCATAACAGATTGAATATGCAGGTGCAGGATTGTCAGCGACCCAAGTGTGTTCACAATTTAATGCAGCGTAGACAGGTAAACCTTGTACGGCATTTGGATACGAGTATACCAACGGAATAGCCTCAGTCCATTTAGTGTGTTCACATTTAGTAGGTTCGGTATCTGAAGGCTCGCTAGGTTCAGTGCTAGGCTCTGATGGGTCAGTAGTCTTAGGCGGGTCAGTTGGGTCTGTAGGATTGGTAGGATTAGTAGGTGTTTCAACGTGGTCAGTTTTCTTAGTATAACCACAGCCGTTTTGACAGTAATAGAAATCATACAAGCCGTTAGGGCTTGTGTAATCAGGCGTATCGTTGAACACGTGCTGACAAGTATCTTGGTCGATAACGACTCTTTCATTTTTTACTTGCCAATCGCCACAGACAGAGCATTGGTATTTGCACTCGCACATATACTGTACTCCGAGTTGGTTATCCCAGTATTTCACAGGGTCGCCTTTAGATACGACTACCCAATTATGAGTATGCTGTGCAGTAGTAGGCTGTGCTGTAGTGGGTTGCGTAGGCTGCTGCGTAGCCTTAGTAGTTGCTTTAGTCGTAGCTTTAGTGGTTGTAGCAGAGTTTTTCTTAGTTGTAACATTCTTTACGTTACTCCAAGCACCGTAGACTTTAGTAGAGCCGTTCTTAACGTATGCTCTCACTTTTACGTAATACTTAGTGTTAGCTTTCAGCTTTTTAACGGTCTTTGTTTTCTTAGAACCGTTTTTGACTGTTACGGTCTTTTTGACTTTCTTAAAGCTGTTATCAGTGGCTACTTTGATTTGATAGCCTTTAGCTTTAGAGACTTTCTTCCATTTGATTTTGATAGCCGTTTTGGAAGTGGCTTTTACTAATTTTATTTTAACCTTTGACGGTTTAGCTTTACTATGTAAAGCGGAAACAGGTGCAGAAACAGCAGTAAAAGAAATTACCGCTGTCAAAATTATGCTTAATATTGCTGATAATTTTCTTACCATAAAAACACTTCCTTGTTATGTTTAATTAAATCAGCTTTCTGTCATTTTTATAAATTTGGTCGTAAATTGGGCGTAAATTTTGCCCTGAACACCCTCAAAACCCCAATTCTACGTGGTTTACTTCCCCAACGGCTTCATTGTCGGGAAGTGTTTCTAGGGTATTTACAAACTCTCAAAGTAGGAGAGTTTAGCCCGATAACAAGCCATTTCACGCACTTTTTACTCTACGAATGTTACTGTATCTCGACGTATCTCTACGGTCAAATGTGGTAAATTTCGTGGTAAATTAGTGGTAGGATTTTCAGTCTATAATTCTTGCTATCAACTGATTTTCATAACCCCTTCAAGTCTTGCAAAGCTCGCTTTCTTACGGTCGGTATTAGACTCGTTATATACGTCCATCGTTGTTGTTATATCTGCATGTCCCATAATTTCTTGGATTAACTTTAAATCGCTTTCATTTTCGCATAGTCTTGTGCAGAATGTATGTCTAAGATGATGGACAGAGAAATGTGGTAACAACCGCGGTTCTCTATTTTCCTTTTTTGCCTTTTCAGTTTCTTCGGCGTTGCAGTCACGAATAATTCGTGCAATCGCTCTGTTTACACAATGCGGATTTTGGACTTGACCGTAGCGATTCTGCCAGATGAATCCAGAATAACCATCTACTTCATCTTTACAAAAGCCGTTATGCATTTGATTCAAGCGTTCTTTCTTTAATGCCTTTTTGACATCTTCAAACATCGGAATCTCACGCACACCATTTTTTGTTTTCGGTGTTGTAATGTGGAATTCACACTTTCCGCTATCTTGTACACGATAAATTAGATTATGATTAATGTTTATAACATTGTTTTGCCAATCAACATCCTGCCATCTTAATCCCAGCATTTCACCGATTCTACAGCCTGTACCCAATAAAGTTGTAAACAGGGTCAGCCAATGACTGTAGGCTTGATGTGTGGCAACATAATCAATAAATAATGCCTGTTGCGTTTTGGTTAATGCGTGTCGCTTCTGTTTTTCCCAATCATGGCTCTTTTTCAGTTCGGCCATAATACCATCTGTGGGATTGGTACGAATGTAGCCATCTCTCGCAGCAACGGTAAAAACAGGATGCAATATAGTGTAGATAATTTCTACACTGTTTGGCTTAAATCCTTTATCACGAATTAGCTCATTGAAAAATTTCTTCATCGTACTGTACTTGATTGTTGTAATATTCATGTCTCCAATCACATTTTTCACATATTTCTTGTACATATACTTATAGTTGGTTGCTGTTGACTGTTTTAACTCCCTTTTCTGTGCGATATAATCTTCCCAGAATTTATTGAGCGTTAGCTTTTTTTGAACAATTATGCCGTCTTCTAAATCACGCTTGATTGTCTTTTCTATTTCACGCAAGGAATCTGTTTTGCGTTTTCCTTTGGGCGTTTTATCAGTTTCAACCAACCTCCAGCTATATACGCTTTTTAATTCGCCTTTATGGTTAAGATAACGGAATTCATACCTCCCATCTGATTTTTTTTGATATTCTCCATCACGGAGAATTCTACCTTTATTATCTTTTCGCTTTTCCATGTATTTTAACAGCCTCCTGTCCAGCCACACATGAAAAGAGCAAACGCTAAAGCATTTTTATTATAGCATATATTTGCTCTTTTTTTCAAGTATTGTGGTGTAATTTTATATATAGTTTACTGAATCTATAAAATCCTCAAATTTCTTTCTTTTAATTTGCGCCCGATTGGAGTTCCATAAAATCCAATCGGCATCTTTATTTTCATTTGCAAGATTGCGAAGCTTGTTTATTCCTATTCTAAAGTATTCAGCCGCTTCTTCAATAGATAATGTATATTTTCTCCACAAGGGTACTATTGAATTAATTTTCATAAAGTTTCTCCTTTTTTATGTATAATAAAAGTGGGCAGTATTTGAATACTGCCCACATAAAATTATATTTGATTGTTTTTGTATATTACTCTTGTTGATTTATTAATAGGTTAAGCATTATTATTCTATTAAATCCTTTCTACGATCTTCACCGCTTAATATATAATCTGTTAAATGTTCTAATTGAAAAAGAATAGCTGCATAAGCGAAAACATCAAAGTGTTTTTTTGTTTTTTCATTATATAATGATGTACAAAGTTCATATAGAAATGTGTAATTTTTATTTTCTTTTTTATGATATGATACTGGCAATTTAATCGTATAATCTTCTTTACCCTCCGTTGATCTATACATTTCTACTATATTTATAGCTACGTTTATAGCAAAATACTCATTTGCCATTAATAAATATGGGGGTAAATCAGGGATACGTTTATTTACACGAATGATTTTGGCACGTAATATACCATACATAAGACAAGAACCAACTTTATGCCTATCTAAAGCCTGAGTGTTTTTTACCATATGTGCTCTTTTTATAATATTTCGTGATTTTTGATAGTATATATATATTTTATTAAGTGCTTTATCATTAATGAATAAACAATTCTTATTATCAAGGTTTTTAAGTTCGTCTAAATAATTAACAAGAACTTCTTTTTTAAAAATTTCAAAATCTTTTCTTTCCATAACTGAACCTCATATACTTTTAAATTATGAAAGAATGTGTCTTGAATTTTTTTGCCTTACTAAATCGCATATCATTATTACCATGTTTAGGACTAGGGTTACAATATTCTTGCTTTGTCAATAACAACAATTTAATAAATAAACATATTAAACTTACTGTTAAACTTATTGGTATAAGAATAAATAGATATAAAATATAAGACATAAATAAACCTCCCAAAAGTATAAATATAATTAAATTTAGTCTTCGTGTATATTAAAAATTAATTCAAAAAGTGAACTAAAAAAACCTAAAATTAGAAGAAATATTAAATAACAAAGAGGCATTAACTCATTTTTTTTATATTCTGAATTATGCAAAGCAAAATATAATGTGGCTATTAAACTTGCCATGAATGCAATAATAATAATTATATAAAATACATATTGTATTCTTGCTATTTTATATTTTAATATATTAGTTTTGTCTTTTAATAAACACATATCTATTGCAAGCATTGTAATAAATGATGTAGCATTTATAGACAAAGAGAATAAGTCCCGTGAAAATATGAATATTAAAGTACTAATTGCCAAAAGTATAATCATTTTTACAATGTAAGTCGTTCCGTATATTCTTATATCGTTAAAATCAAATTTTTTATTAATATTATCATTATTATTCACTTTTTGTGTTTTTTTTGGTGTAGAACTCATTTATACATCCGCCCTTACTAATTTTAGTATTTTCATACAAATTATAGCACACATCGACAATCTTGTCAATAATATTTGGCGAATTCTTTATTAAATTTATATAAATACCATATAAGGTATCAGATTCAAATAATAGACACAATATATAGATTGAGTTTCAAGTGCATGTTTATTATACACCAATTTTACAATTTTGTCAAGGAAAATATAGTATTTTATAGTAAAAAACACTATATTATTGTATGTTGTATTTTAAAACTGTGTTAGTATATATGTTTCAATAGTTATTTTTTTATTCTCTATGCTTTCACGCTGTTGATATTTTTCCGTTTCTTTCCATCCGTCTTCAATTGCCTTTGACTAGCAATATGTACTTCATTGATAAAATATTTATCCGGTAATTTATCAGCGGATTCATTAATAGCTTTTTCAACCCTAGGCATATTAGCTTCTATAAATATTTCTAATATGTAATTTGCAGCTTCTAATCTGTGTTTGGATTGTGAAAAATGTATTTTAATTTTTTCTTATTTTTCATAATTCTTTTACCTCATTACTTATTTCCCATTTTACTACAAAAATCAACCTTTGTAGAACATAAGAGTAACTAAATAAATCTATTTGTCATAGTATTAAAACATTTATAATAATAGCATATATATTATATTTGTCAACACTTTAAAAATTACAATTTATTGACTTCCTTGGTTGATATTGGATTAAAGTCAGAATTAGAGTTACAACTCAAACGAGAGTTCGAGTTTACAAACGCCATCGTTGATGTGCAAAAGAGGGTGT
>CANQCL010000025.1 GCA_947589215.1 uncultured Clostridia bacterium | reverse complement strand
CAAAGATATTAATGGAAAACCTCAGAAAGTATATAGCAAGTGGAACAAGAAGCTCAGAACTGTTAAGGTTAAATAAGTTTTCTAGGTATATTCAATTACCTTTATAGGTAATAATTATCTGAACACGACAGAACAATCAGCTGCTTCTCAATAGATAGAAGCAGCGGTTGAACTGTCAGAGATTATGAAATTAAATATAGTAATAGTGAAACTAGAAGAAATTGACCCCGTCAGACAAAGTGTCTGGCGGGGTTATTATATATAGTCATACAAGCCAAAACCATTAATTAAAAAATCACAAAAAAGATTGACAAATCACTGTAAATTATTTATTATAAGCTTAGCGGTTTGTTGGTTTTTAATAGTATTTTTTCTTATTATTATAAAAATTATATAAATATAATAACTATAGTTATTAAAAAGAATGTTTGGAGGGAAAATTATGAGTATTTTCAAAAAGTTTTTAGGTCTTGCAGCAGCATTTTCAATATCTATTTCAGCAGTATGCTTTTCGATGTTTTTTACAGATGCAGAATCTGCAAATGTTTATATCAATGAAGTATGTCTCGGTAATAAAGGTAAAAACGGAAATCTAACAGATGTTGAGGCAGTTTATGAGAAAGACGGTGCAACCAAAACTGAACTTTGCGATTGGATCGAGATTTATAATCCAACCGATTCGCCGGTTGACATTTCAGGCTACAAGCTGAAAAAGATTGATTTGGATAATACTGATAAAACAGAAGCTGTAAGCGGCAGCGCTGTAGTTCCAGCGAAGGGTTATCTTGTTTTATACTGCAATAAAAACTTGGATTCTTCTATGGTTGACTCTAAACCGTATATTGCTATGAATCTTTCAAGTGACGGTTTAGAATTGGATTTGCTAACAAGTACATCGGAAAGTGCAGATAAGCTTACTGTACCTTCTCTTGCAGATGATACGACATATGCAAGAGTTCCTGACGGAGCTGATAGCTGTAAAACGGTTTTTCCCACACCGGGTGAGAGCAATAATAACGCTAAGGCTTATATCCAAACTCCGAAGTTTTCAATAGACAGCGGAGCATTCAATGATAGCTTTTCTTTGGAAATGACTGCTGAAGAAGGTGCAGAAATATTCTATACCACAGACGGAAGTATTCCGACTGCTGAATCTACAAAATATACAGAAGCTATAACTGTTGTTGACAGAAGCAGTGAAGATAATGTTCTTTCTGCAATCAGCAAGGACATACTTACTGATGGCGACCATAGAGGCGGTGGGAGAAATGAGCCTACAGTCAAAGTAGATAAGGCGACTGTCATAAGAGCTATTGCAATAAAAGACGGAGATTTCAGCAATGTCGTTACAAAATCATATTTTGTAGGTAAGACAAATGAAACATATGCAGGCGTTCCTATAATTTCTATTGTAACAGACGCTGATAATCTGTTTGATGATAAAATAGGAATTTATCTTCAGAAAAACTGTACAAACAAGGGTAAGGAATGGGAAAGACCGGTTCATATTGACTACATAAAAAATAATGAAGCGGTATTCTCGCAAGAATGCGGAATAAGAATTCAGGGAGGATATTCTAGAGGCGAGTATCAAAAGAGTCTTAGGCTTTATGCAAGAAGCGATTATGGTGAAAAGAGCTTTAAATATGATTTCTTTGACGGAAAGGCAAAAGATACAAATGGAAATGTTATAACATCATTTAAGAAAATCACTTTGAGAAACGGCGGTAATGACGCTAATTATGTTAAGTATAAGGACTCTCTTTTGCAAACCTGTGTGCTTGACAGGAATTTTTCAACTCAGGCAAGTGTTCCTTGTATAGCGTTTATAAACGGGGAGTATTGGGGTATATACACTATGCAGGAGGATTATAACGACGATTATGCAGAAAGTCATTTTGGCGTAGACAAGGATAATGTCGTAATGATAAAGCCTGATACTGAGAATAATAACGAACCTAAGATTGAAGAAGGCGAAGATGCAGATGTAGAGCTTTGGAATGACTTTGTAAGCTTTATTAAAAATCCGTCAACTGATTTTACAAAGAAGACCGACTATGAAAAGGTATCACAGATGCTTGACTTAAACAGCTTTGCTGACTATGTTGCTGCTGAAACCTATATTTCAAATGAAGACTGGTCGGGTAAGAACTGGGAGGTTTGGAGGACCAGAACAGTCGACACAGAAAACGGCGGAAAGTACAGTGACGGCAAGTGGAGATTTATGTTCTACGACGTTGAGATGGGCGCATTTCTTTGGGGTAATCCGGGTGAAAGTTCCGAGAATGATAAGCTTTATCAAATCTACAACGGCGGAAGAAACGGCGGTGAGCCTATCCAAACTATGATATATAAGCTAATGAAGAATCCTGTATTCGCTCAAAAGGTTTTCGATAATATTGATGATTTGGCTAAGACCAGTTATGAGCCTAGACGTGTAAAAGAAATAATGAATCAGCTTCATAATTTGTATTATCCGAATTTGGATAAGTATTTTCAGAGGTTCCCGACAGGAGCAACTATCTGGAATGCTGATCAATGTGAAGAGTGGATCAATATATTCTTTCAGGGCGGGTACGGTCAATATCGGGATTATATTGCCAGAGACGTATATGCTGAATATATGATAAAGTATAACAAGTCTGTTATTAAATGCGAGGCATTAAGTGAAAGTGATTGTTCAAGCGGATATAATGAAATGTTAACAAGGCTTAATTCTCTTAAATCACTGCTTGCAAATACACAGTCAACACACGATAACAAACTAACTGCTTATGAAAGATTTTTAACATTCTATAATCATATGGTATTGAATAAAAGCGGTGAAGTAAAGGAGCTTTTATTTGATGCTACGTCAATTAAGAGACAGGATAGTTTTGATGATATTCGGTGGTCGGATTTTGAAACTGCTTATGATGAGCTTTTCGATTTATATAACAATACTTCGGCAGATGATAATCAGAGAACCGCATCGATTAATAAGTTAAAAACTGCAATTAATAATCTTGGTATAGATTATCCTACACCCTCTGATGATCCAATTGGACCGTCTAACAGTGGCACAGAAAAGCCATCAAATACTGCACCTACGACAAAAGTAATACCGTTGGCTGGTAAAACTGTAATAAAACCTGCTAAGGTTAAAAATGTAAAGGTTACAGCAAAGAAAAAGAAATTAAATGTAAGTTGGAAAAAGGTTAGCGGAGCAACAGGGTATGAGGTTCAGTATGCTACGAATAATAAGTTTACTAAGAACAAGAAATCAGTTACAGTAAAGAAAAACAAAGTAACACTTAAAAGGTTGAAATCTAAGAAAAAGTATTTTGTAAAGGTAAGAGCGTACAAGCTTGCAAACGGTAGGAAGTATTTTGGAAAGTGGTCGAAAGTAGTCAAGAAAAAGGTAAAATAAGACGTCAAAAAGCGTTCAGGTCAATAAAACGACCCGAACGCTTTTATCTTTCTTCTAACAATTATCCATTGTCAATTACCAATTGATAAGCCTGCCGTTGCGCTAACTTGAACATTTTTCAAATTTATAATAGGCAGCACTGGATGCAACGTCACCGTTGCCTCGTAGGTCTTGACAGAATTATCTAATAATAATATAATATATTTATCCTATTCAGAAATTAAATCTACTAAGGAGAGTATGGCTATGAAACCTAATATTGAAAGCATTAAAAAGAATTTCGGATTTGGCTGTATGCGTTTGCCGATGAAAGGCAGTGAAGTAGATTATGATGAATTTAATAAGATGATAGACGCATATATGGACGCTGGCTTTAACTATTTCGACACAGCGCATATGTATGTGGACGGTAAGAGCGAGACTGCCTTAAGAGACTGTCTTGTAAGCTGCTATCCGAGAGAAAGCTTTGTTTTGACAAATAAGCTGTCTTCAAGTTATTTTGAAAAGCAGGAAGAAGTAAGACCTTTTTTTGAAAGTCAGTTAAAGATATGCGGTGTTGATTATTTTGACTTTTACCTTATGCATTCTCAGAACGCTGATAATTTTGAAAAATACAAGAGATGCAAAGCTTATGAAACAAGTTTGGAGTTTCTGCGAGAGGGCAGGATAAAGCATTTTGGCATATCGTTCCACGACAAGGCTTCGGTTTTGGAGCAGATTTTGACCGAGTATCCGCAGATTGAGATAGTACAGATCCAGTTTAATTATATAGATTATGATGACGCGGCAGTTCAAGCCCGTGAATGCTATGAGGTATGCTGTAAATTTAACAAGCCTGTTATTGTAATGGAACCCGTTAAGGGAGGAAGTCTTGTAAATCTACCTGACGAGGCAAAGAAAATTTTTGATGATTTAAACGGCGGAAGCTATGCGAGTTATGCAATTCGTTTTGCGGCGAGCTTTGAAAATGTAGTGCTTGTGCTGTCGGGTATGAGCAATATGGCTCAGATGGAGGATAATCTCAGCTTTATGACAAGCTTTGAACCGATAAATGATGAGGAAATGTCGGCAATTATAAAGGTAAGCGGTATTTTAAAAGAGCAGGATATTATTCCGTGTACCGCCTGCCGTTATTGTATTGAAGGCTGTCCGGCTAAAATATTGATCCCTGATTTGTTTGCGTGTTTGAACGCAAAAAAGCAGTATAAGGATTGGAATAGCTCTTTTTACTACAATGAGGTGCATACCGTAAAAAACGGAAAAGCGTCTGCTTGCATTAAATGCGGAAGGTGCGAAAAGATATGTCCTCAGCAATTAAAAATCCGTGTTCTGCTTGAGCAGGTTGCATTAGAATTTGAACAGAATTGATTTTTTAAAAGTAATATATATTTTAACAAAGGAGATTTTATTATGACAAACACAAAAGCACTAAAAACTATAGGTAAACCTCGTTTATCCGTAAGGGTTCAGATTTTGGCGTCTATTACAGCCATTGTGGCAGCGGTAGCTGTTCCGCAGGTTTTCCACCTTTTAGGCGCTGTTTCAGGACTAGGAACGGCTCTCGGCGAAACATTTTTGCCTATGCATCTGCCAATTATTTTGGTTGGTCTTTTAGCAGGACCTTACGCAGGAGCAATTTCAGGTCTGCTGGGACCTCTTGCAAGCTTTGCACTTTCGGGAATGCCAGCAGCTACTATGCTTCCGTTTATGATGATAGAACTTTGCGCATACGGTCTTTTTGCAGGACTGCTCAGAAATGTAAGAATACCTACAATTGCAAAAGTGGTTATTGTTCAGGTTGCCGGACGTGCAGTTCGTGCCGGAGCAATATTGATTTCAATTTTTGCATTTGGAAATGAGAGTATAAATGTTTCAGTAATTTGGATGAGCATAGGCGCAGGAATTTTCGGTATTGTTTTACAGTGGGCATTGCTACCGCTTATTGTTTACCGTGTGGAGAATTTAAAGAATGAAGGCTGATTTAAAAAAGGCTGTAGATTTGCTGTCGAAGAGCGAGTATACCTGTGTTCTTTGCAAGGGGAGTAAAGTTTTTACAAGCAGGGAACGTGGTGTAAAGCCTTTGATAGAATGGCTAAATTCAGAGACGGATTTTAAAGGCTTTTGTGCTGCCGATAAGGTGGTCGGAAAAGCCGCCGCTTTTCTTTACGTGTTATTAGGTGTAAATGCGGTTTATGCGCCGGTTATGAGTAAATCAGCGTATAAAACTTTGTCTAAGTATGGTATTGAGCCGTTATGTGATTTAACGGTTGAGACTATAAGAAATCGTTCAAACACAGACCTTTGCCCTATGGAGAAAACAGTTATGGACATTGACGACCCTGAGACTGCTTTTTTGATGATAAAGAAGAAGCTTGAATCTATGGCGGTGTTATCAGGTAATAATTAAAAGTTATTATAAAAAATAAGCCGGAGGGCTAATGCCTTCCGGCTTTTTGTCTGTTTTGCGTTTAATGCTATTTTTTGTTAAGTGCTTCTCTGCAATAATACTCCACATATTCCAGTTTTTCAAACCCGAGATGCTTGTAAAAACCAGGAGCAGGTGTTTTATTGCTAGTTAGCAGTGTAATACACTCAATGCCGTTTTCTTCAATATGCTTTTCCAGAGCCGATATAAGACTCTTTCCGATACCCTCTTTATGACGCTTGTTTGAAACAAAAAGCTCGTAAATATAAAGCTCGTCTCCTGACCACCATACCTGTTCGTTTGCAAATACAGCGCCGATAATTTCACCTGATTCATCGTCTTCATAAACATAACCTACAAAGCGTTTAAGGTCGGATATTTCATCTAAATATCTTGTTCCTGTCTTTTCAGTCCACTTGTTATTCCACGGGTCATTGTAGTAAACATCTATAAGAAGCTTAACACAGTTTTTTAAATCTGATTTTTTAAAGGGTCTTACCATAACAGTCTCCTTTGATTTTCGTATTGTATTATTGTTTTGAGTATAGTATAATTACATTATAGGAAATCAAATAAATTATGTCAATATTTATTCGACTTTCTTTTCTCTTTTTTGTCACTGGATTTACACAATCAAATGATAGTGTTATTATGGAAAACATAAGCCTGTAAAGGAGTAGATTTTTATGTCAAAAATACTTATAGTGGACGATGAAAAGAAAATAAGAGATGTTGTGCGTGAGTATGCCGAGTTTGAGGGCTTTGAAATTGTTGAGGCAGAGGACGGTATGGACGCTGTAAAAAAGGTTTCGGAAAATGATGATATAAGCATAATAATTATGGACATAATGATGCCTAAGCTTGATGGGTATTCTGCTGTTCGTGAGATAAGAAAGACAAGCAGTGTGCCGGTTATTATGCTTTCTGCAAGGGGAGAGGAGTATGACAAGCTGTTCGGCTTTGAGTTGGGAATTGATGACTATGTCGTTAAGCCGTTCTCACCTAAAGAGCTTATGGCGAGAATACGTGCAGTTATCAACAGAGTAAGCCCTGTAAACAGTAAAGAGGAAATTGTCAAATATAAGGGGCTTACAATTAATTTCACTGCTCGGGAGGTTTTAATAGATGGCGAAAAGGTTTCGATGACCCCAAAGGAATACGACCTCTTGTTTTATCTGGTGAAAAATATGAACATAGCTCTTTCCAGAGATAAGCTGTTAGAAGAAGTTTGGGGTTATGATTTCTACGGAGACGACAGAACGGTAGATACGCACATTAAAATGCTAAGGAACAGTCTTGGCGAATACAGAAATCTTATTGTAACCTTGAGAGGAATGGGATATAAGTTTGAAAAAATTGTTTAGCAGAAAAAGTGCTGATAGTAAAACCGCTTCTGCAAAAAAACAGAAGAGCCTGGTAACTTATATTTGGATATGCTTTATGCTGTTTACTATTATAATTTTATTTTTGCTTTGGTTCTTTCAGTATTTTTTCATAGAGATGTATTATCAGTCAATGAAGGTAAGGGATCTAAAATCTTGTGCCGGGCAGATTTCTGAAAATGCCGACTCTTATGATTTAGACGGTCTTATCAATAATTTGGCTTTTCAGAATAGTGCGACTATTCTCATTACGGATACTTTGGGGAATGTTGAGCATATAGCAAATTACTTAGGCAGGTTCTCGTATTTTAATGCAGATGTTGAAAAAAAGTTCGGACAGTATATATATAAGTTCCGAAACAAGCTTTTAAACAGCGGTGAGAGCAGCGTTTCTGAAATTTATCAGAATAAAGAAACGGATAATAAAGAGCTTTTTTATGTAACAAAAATTAAAGTTAACGATTCGCCTAAGCTTTTATTTTTAGAGAGTTCGATAGAACCGGTAGACTCAACAACTAAAATAATAAAAGAGCAGTTGATTTTTATAACCTTCATCTTATTTGAACTGGCTTTTATTATTGCCTTATTTATATCAAAGAAAATCGCAGGACCTATTGTGAAAATAACCGAGTCTGCGGAGAAGTTTGCGGAAGGCGATTATGACGTTCAGTTTGACGGAAAAGGCTACGAGGAGGTTCAAGAGCTTTCAAATGTTCTTAATCACGCAGGTCGTGAGGTAAAAAAGGTAACCGATTTAAGGCGCGACCTCATTGCAAATGTATCACACGACCTGAGAACTCCTCTTACTATGATCAAGGCGTATGCTGAAATGATAAGAGATCTGTCTGGTGATAATCCGCAAAAGCGTGCAGAGCATATTCAGGTCATTATTGATGAATCGGATAGGCTGGCTTTTCTGGTAAACGACATTCTTGAGCTTTCTAAGCTTGAAAGCTCTAATTCAGAGCTGTCACTTTCTGAGTTTTCAATTTCAGACAAGATGAGTGCTGTACTGTCAAGATATCAGATTTTAATTGAACGTGACGGGTATAATATTAAGTATTATAAAGATGAGGACAGAATTTGCCTTGCGGACGAAGCTAAAATCGAGCAGGTTTTATATAATCTTATCAATAATGCGGTCAACTACTGCGGTGATGATAAGACTGTTATAATACGTCAGATAAATAAAAAAGACAGCGTAAGAATTGAGGTCATAGATAACGGTGAGGGCATTTCTAAAGAGCTTATGCCGCTAGTCTTTGACAGGTATTACCGTGATAAGAAGGTAGCAAGAGATAAGGTAGGAACCGGTATTGGATTGTCTATTGTCAAGGGCATTCTCAACTCGCACGAGTTTCCGTTCGGAGTTTCAAGCGAGGAGGGCAAAGGCTCTATGTTCTGGTTTGAAATGACAAATACAAAGCCTGTTCAAAACAATTTATCTGTGTCGGAATATGATATAGAAAACAATAAAGAGTAATTTATAAGCTAAAGCATTATTATCAATTACAGATTATGCAGATAGGTGGAATTTATGAGATTAATGTTTATTGGAGATGTTGTGTCAAAGCAGGGGTGTGAGTTTTTGACAAAGCACATCTACGATTTGAAAAAAAAGTATGAGACGGATATTCTTGTAGTAAACGGAGAAAATTCGGCGGTTGGGAACGGTATCACCAAAGCCTCACTGGATATGCTTTTAAACTGCGGCGCAGACGTTATAACGACAGGAAACCACTCCTTTAAGAGACGGGAATCTGTTCACATTTTCGACGAGTACGACTGTTTGTTAAGACCTATTAATTATCCCGAAGGCGTGATAGGCAAGGGAATGTATATTCTCGATATGGGAAAAACTCAGATCGCTTTTATAAACGCAATGGGAGTTGTATATCTTGAGCCTATCGACAATCCTTTTACCGTTATTGACAAGGCTTTATCGGAAATTTCAACCCCGAACATTTTTATAGATTTCCATGCAGAGGCAACATCAGAGAAGAAGTGTATAGGACACTATTTTACAGGACGTGTAACAGGTGTTATAGGAACGCACACTCATGTACAGACAGCTGATGAAATGATTCTGGGAGGTCATACGGCTTACATTACCGACGTTGGAATGACAGGTCCTGAACGGTCTGTTTTGGGAATCGACAGTGATATTGCTACATCTAAAATGAGGCTTCACTATCCTGTTATGTTTAAAGAGAGCAAAGAGCCTTGCTTTATTAATGGTGTAGTGATTGATTTCGATGAACAGACCGGAAAGGCGAGAAGTATAGAAAGGATTATAAAGCGATAACCTGCAAGACCGGTGAGCCACCGGTGGCTCTGCCGCCTATATAAGTCTGCTTTAATGTTAAACATTGATAAACGGCGGGCTTAACAATTGATAATTGACAATGGAAAATGGATGATGAATTTTTTATTAAAACCCCTTGACACCCCTGTCGAAATTTGTTATAATGTAGATACTTTAACAAAGGAGTGATATTTATGTGTACGATTAACTCCCAATTTTTAACAGGGGGGGGGGGCGTAAAGCCAACCTTTATTAGTTGTGCACAAAATATTGCTAAATTGAATAAGTTATATATTGTAAATAGGACGTAGTATGCGTAGGCGTACTGCGTCTTTTTGTGTTTTTGGAGGTGATTGGAAATTTTTAATACAGCAAAGAATGGCAGACGCTTTGCTGTTTGTAACGTCCTCAGTCTGCAAAGGAGTATTAAGAAGAAAGGATGGTTTTCTAAAATGAAAACTAAAAGAATTATATCATTGCTAGCGTCATTGGCAATAATAGTAACTGCGGTTACTGGTGCAATGAGTGTGTCGGCTGTTGAAGCTAATGGAAAAATAGGAGATAACTTGACTTGGACGCTCGATGCAAATGGTAGGCTTACAATATCTGGAGAGGGAGCGATGGCTTCGCCTGAAGTTACTGATATTTCGCAAGAAAATGGTTTTGATACTACAGGTATAGGTATACTAAAAGAATCATTAAAGACTCAATTAAAAGAATATTCTGATATCTATACATATAAAGAACATATGGAGGAAATTAAAGAGGTAGTAATAGGAGAAGGAGTAACATCAATAGGTTTTGCTGCGTTTTATAAAATGCCAAACCTTGAAAGTGTGACATTACCTTCTACTATTTCGGAGTTTAAAGGTATAGGGTATAGTACTCAAATTAATGCTGTTGATTCACATGGTCATGGACCTATACATGCTTATGCAAGTTTGGCATTTGCAGAGTGTACAAAACTTAAAAAGCTTACTTTAACTGAGGGTATGACAGCAATAGGAAGTATTGCATTTTATGGCTGTACAGCATTAGAGAGTGTAAGAATACCATCAACAATTAAATATGAAAAACAACCTGAAGGCGTTAATGATTTAGAATCTAATTATGGTTGGGGTCCATATTCATTTGTTGGATGTACCTTATTAAAAGATATAATACTTTCTGAGGGTTTAACTGTTATTGGTGGCTGTGCATTTGAGGATACCGCAGTAGAGAGTGTTGTTATACCTTCAACTATTGAAAATTGGGATGTTGCAGATACAAATGTAACTGTTGTACCTCCTGGATCAGTTGCGGACGGTCTTGAATCTATATCGGATATTTACAGTAGTGCATTTGCCAATTGTAAAAATCTATCATCAGTAATATTTACAGATGGAATAAAAACAATAGGAAAAGTACCATTTTGGGGTTGTACATCATTAAAGAAAGTAGCTATACCTAAATCGATAACTAATATGTATAAGTCTTTTGAATATTGTCCCGGACTACAAGAGGCATATATAGAAGATGGTGCTCAGATATCGTCATATAACTCTGGCAATAACAGTTATTTTGATTACTCCTTTGATTATTGTGTAAAA
The DNA here is from genome assembly GCA_947589215.1 of uncultured Clostridia bacterium. Taxonomy (GTDB): domain Bacteria; phylum Bacillota; class Clostridia; order Oscillospirales; family Ruminococcaceae; genus UMGS1601. The sequence continues at coordinate 9,088 of CANQCL010000025.1, read as the reverse complement.
CTAAAAAAATTAGAAATACCTTCAGGCGTTGAAGTTGATCATCATAATGCACAATGGTGCACAGGCTGCAGCTCATTAACAGATTTATATATACACGGAAAAGATTATGGTTATTTCCCGGTAGGTAATAATACGTCAAAAGTTCACTGTTATTCTGGAACTAAAACACTAGATTCATTGCTTGTTGGTGGAGTTCCAAGCGTTAGAATTGTAGATATAGAAGAAGAAATAGAAAACGCTCAAGCAGAACTAAACAAAGCGGTAACAGAAGCAGAAAAATATTCTGAAGAAGATTATACTGCGGAGAGTTATGGTGTATTAAAGGCATTGCTTGAAAAGGCAGGTAAATACGGAGAAGATCCAAGCGTAATGTCAATGGAGGACACGTCAGAGGGAATATATGCGGCAATTGATGGGCTTGTAGATAAGTCAAACGAGCCATCGTCATCAGACCCGTCATCATCAGACCCATCAGATTCATCAAATCCGACAGGCAGTGACCAGTCACAGCCGTCAAACTCAGGTTCTAGCCAACCTACATCAGCACAGCCTGTTACTAATGCACCGACAACGGCAACGCCTAAACCTACAACACCGCCTACAGTTACAACAACTGTAGCTAAACCGGAAAAGGTAAAAAATGTAAAGGTTATAGCAAAGAAAAAGAAACTTAATGTATCATGGAAAAAGGTTAGCGGTGCAACAGGGTATGAGATTCAGTATGCTACGAATAATAAATTCACAAAGGGCAAAAAGACGGTTACGGTAAAGAAAAACAAAGTCACACTTAAAAAGCTTAAATCAAAGAAGAAATACTTTGTAAAGGTAAGGGCATACAAGCTTGCAAATGGTAATAAGTATTTTGGAAAGTGGAGCAAGGTTGTTAAGAAAAAGACTAAATAAATGCCTTTCTATAAATATTCTATATAATCAAAACCGCTCGGCAGTAGTAAAACTGTCGGGCGGTTTTGTCTTGCTTCTTGCATATGGTCTTCTTGCATCTAAATTGTACTTTGGTCTTTACTTTTGCGTTTTAATGTGTTAATATATAAATATAGCGTATTCACGTTGTAAAGCGTGAAACTGTTTTGGAAAAGTTTAAATGCGTATAGTTATATGCAGAACGGAGGATTATAATGAAAGACAGCATCAGAGATAAGAATATGAACGACTTGTTCAAAGCGATTCTGTGTCTTGAAACTGAGGACGAATGTTTTGCTTTTTTTGAGGATTTGTGTACTATTCTTGAATTGAAGTCGTTGTCGCAGCGTTTTCAGGTAGCCAAGATGCTGAACGAGCATAATGTATACAGTGATATAGTAAAAGAAACAGGGGCGTCAACAGCTACGATAAGCAGGGTAAACCGTTCGATAAATTACGGCAGCGACGGGTATAGGGTTGTATTTGAAAGAATGGAAAAGAAAAATGGCAGAGGGTAATTATACAGCATTTGCAAGATACTATGATGATTTGATGTCAGACGTTGATTATAAGGAGATAGCTCAGAAAATAAACGATATTGTAAACGAGTATTTTCCCGACGCTGATTTTCTGATTGATATAGCATGCGGAACAGGGTCTCTGAGCGAGGAGCTTACAAAGCTGGGATTCAATGTTTTGGGAGTGGACATTTCTCAGGAAATGCTGTCTGTTGCTGAAAATAAAAAGTTAAATTCGGGGCTGGGCATGCGGTATATTTTCGGAGATATGACTGACTGGACGCTTGGGGAAAGCAAAGCGGATGTAATTGTTTGTATGATGGACAGTTTGAATCATCTTGATAGCTTTGAAGAAATAAAAAAGGCATTTATCAGTGCTTACGATAATCTCACATTCGGCGGATTATTTGTTTTTGATATGAACACCCCGTACAAGCACAAGAATATTTTATCGGATAATGCGTTTGTTTTTGAGAAGGATAGCGTATACTGCATATGGCAGAACGAGTATAGTATTGAGGACAATAGAGTAGACATTTTTTTAGATTTCTTTGAAAAGTCTGACGATAATATTTATAAGAGATATCATGAGGAATTTTCGGAGATTTCTTGTGAGAGTTATGCAATAAAGGAGTTTGCAAAAGGTACGGGATTTGAGTATTTAGAGAGCTTTGATGATTTTTCTGATAATAAGGCGAATGAAAAAAGCGAACGGATATTATATGTTTTTAGAAAATAATTTCTGTATTACAGTGATAATTGAGGTATAAAATGAGTAGAATAGTTAGGTCAATAACTGCTGACGCATCTATTGTATGCAGTGCAATTGACGGTAAGGATATAGTTTCAGAAATTGAGAGAATTCACAAGACATCCGCCGTAATAACAGCGGCATTAGGAAGACTGTCAATGGGAGCATCGTTGTTAGGCTTTGGTTTAAAGGGGCAGAGCGACACTATAACAATAAGAATCAATGGAAAAGGTCCGGCAGGAAATTTGATTGCAGTATCAGACAGCTTTGGAAATGTGAAGTCCTACGTTGCTAATCCGATCGTTGAGATACCTTTAAACAGTAAGGGAAAGCTTGACGTAGCGGGGGCGGTAGGCAGAGATGGGTTTATAAGCGTTGTAAAAGACTTAGGTTTGAAGGAGCCATATTCTGGTCAGGTACCTATTGTTTCGGGGGAGATTGCCGAAGACATAACAAATTATCTAGCGGTAAGCGAGCAGACGCCGAGCGTCTGCGCTTTAGGAGTTTTAGTTGACACTGATTTATCGGTAAAGTTCGCAGGGGGATTTTTGATTCAGGTTTTACCTTTTGCATCAGAAGAAACAATTGAAATTATCGAAAATAACATTAAAGGTATGAGTTCAGTTACTCAGATGCTTAGCAGCGGAAAAACTGCGGAGGATATTTCACTAATGGCACTTGAAGGGCTAAACCCGAATGTTTTAGATGATTTTGAAGTTGCATACAAGTGTGATTGCAGCAGGCAGAGAGTTGAAAGGGCATTGATTAGTTTGGGGAAAACAGAGCTAGAAAGTATGTCAAATGACGATAATACAGAGGTGTGTTGTCATTTTTGCGATAAAAAATATAATTTTTCATCAGAACAGATAAAAAATATTATAAAAACGCTTGACAAATAAAAATTGATGATATATAATATACAAGTCGCTGATTAAAAGGCAATCAATTGGGAGCATAGCTCAGCTGGGAGAGCATCTGCCTTACAAGCAGAGGGTCACAGGTTCGAGCCCTGTTGTTCCCACCAGCGAAATGACGTTGCAAGCACTCTGTTGTGGTATAAACTACTGAACAGGGTGTGGTGCGGCGGTCTATTCAACAAAGTGAATTTTATTCACTATTACCTTTAGTCCTTGCAAGAGTGAGGGCTTGTGGCCTGGTAGTTCAGTTGGTTAGAACGCTAGCCTGTCACGCTAGAGGTCGTGGGTTCGACTCCCATCCAGGTCGCCATTTTGCGTTTTTTGCCTCTGTAGCTCAGTCGGTAGAGCAGAGGACTGAAAATCCTCGTGTCGATGGTTCGATTCCGTCCGGAGGCACCATTTTATTTGATTCCGCATATTATGGAATCAAATGCGGGCATAGCTCATCTGGTAGAGCGCCACCTTGCCAAGGTGGAGGTAGCGAGTTCGAGCCTCGTTGCCCGCTCCATTTTTAGGCGCTATAGCCAAGTGGTAAGGCGTAGGTCTGCAACACCTTGATCCCCGGTTCAAATCCGGGTGGCGCCTCCAATGTGAGCATCGGCGATTGCTGATGCTTTTATTTTCCAGTTTTTTATTTTTTCCTTGACTTTTTTTATTAGGTGTTGTATAATTATCTCATTGATTTGTTTTAATTTTAATTTGCCGCTGTGGTGGAATAGGCAGACACAAGGGACTTAAAATCCCTCGGAGTAACATCCGTGCCGGTTCAAGTCCGGCCAGCGGCACCAGGATAAGTTAGTAAAAAAGATTTTTAGCAAGAAAGCCCCGATTTTTCGGGGCTTTTTTGCGTTAAAAAATCAATAAAATGAATAGTTTTTTATAGATGCATTTTGCTGAATTTACAAAACTGTATGGACTTGAACTATCACCAACCAAATATTTGAAAAAAATCAGGCACATAGAAAAAATCTATGTGTCTTTTTCATATCTGAAGCTAAATAATTAATGGAATAATTTATTAAAGGTGTAGATAATTTTGAAAAACCAAATAAAACTTTAAAATTTATATTATCAATTCCTTCATGCTGCCAAATAAAAAATAATATGTTTGTACAATATTAACAAAAAATTTTGAAAATTATATATTAAATAACAAAAATAAGAAAAAATTAAAATATATTGTAAAAAAACTGTTGAAAATTTAAAAAAATCTTATATAATAAAAAAGAATAGAAGAATGTTATTCAATTATTGAACGTAGGAAATAATTAATACTAGCTGTTTATAGTATTTGATAATATTAAACCTAAACAATAAATTATGTTCAGTATGAATTATAAGGTGGAGAACATATAAATCAATGTCAATACAAAACATGAGTAACACGAGTGCATCGCTTATGTGTTGATATAGAAAAAGTTTTGTTTAATGACACTTGATAAAAAATTTGTCAACATTTGTGACATAAGAAATTGACTATTTATGGAGGAATTAATTATGGCAACTATCAACCGTAATCAACTGATGACTGCGATTGCAAGTGCAAAAACACGCGTTCGTTTTTTAGGTGTACTTCCATTCGACATTGACTGGGACAGATTTAAAGATGATTGGTGCAATCGTATTGACAATGGCACACTTCTTGTTGAAATAATCTGCGAAGCAGCACATTTTGTTAGTGGACAGTCTATTATTGCCTCTAATAAAAAAATCAGTGGTGAAGAAAGAAGTTATGAGTTGGGGAGTTTTAAAAACATTATAAATGCTCCTGAAGCAAAACTTCGAAAGTATTTCATCGACAATAACTGCCGCAATTTAGAGCCCGTTGAGGATATTCCAAAGAAAGAACGTGAGGGATATAAACAATATTTCTCGCTTCGAACTTGCTATTTACAGATTCCAATTCCTGCAGTAAATATTGATAACGATTATTATATTGCATTACCTTTAACGCGCTTTTCTACATTAGATAAGTTTGAGATAATAGATGAGACGCACACTTGGTATAGTGAGTTCTTAATGTATTTCAAGACTTACTTTGACAATCCTGAAGGTGCAAAACGTTTTTCAACCGAAGAAACAAAGAAAGGTAATCGACTCGAAATTATTCAATCTTTTGATGAAAAACGTAATCCCACGGGTATACTGCCGCGCGACTCATTCTTAGACACGGTACACGTAAAGCTTGTTGTTTGGGCGTTGATTTTTACTCGGAGTGGCAAATTGCTTATTCACAAGCGCAAAGAAAATGCTAAAGACAATCAAGGATTGTGGGATAAATCTGTTGGTGGTCATGTTGCGATAAATGATGTGGACACTGTTAAGGCGGTTGCTCGTGAGTTAGCAGAGGAACTATATATTCAAGAAGCAAGTGAGCAAGGTGATCACGGCAAAATAACTTTTGTTAAGGTGAATTCTGATAAAATGATTTTTCTTGGTGAGTGGCTACCCGATAGGCGTTATACGCTTCCGTTCGAAGATGTCAATAGTCACAAGGATGAGTATTATTATTTTCGATTGAACTATCCATTTAGTACGACAGTAAAGAACTCTCCTCGCCACTTGCCAAACGGAGATGTCCAAGATGTTTCTGTGTTCGCTGATGTTTATGTTTGTATTGCAGCGGAAAGTTTTGATACAGATAAACTCGAAAACTCTGAATACGAGGTATTGGAGTTATATGAATTGAAAGATGCATTTAACTCTAACAAAATTACGAGAAAAAATGGTAAAACAGAGAAGTTTTTGGTTTCCCCGGACTTGCGTTCTATCATACGTTCTTCAATGTGGGATGACTTAGCATCGTTTTCTGATTATGTTAAAACATACTTCAGTGGAAAAGAAACTGGCAAAGGGGGGAATTATTTATGATGCCTTATGTAATCACACTTACTGGAGCTTCACAGTGTGGAAAATCACACGTAATAGAAATATTACACAGATTAGGGAATGATTCAATATACTCTGATAGAGGATTTCACCCTGTGACATTTCAAAAATACACAACTCGCGATTTCAGAGATTATGAGATTGCAGCCATTGTTAATGATAAAGCGGATACACTTGACCAAAAGCCAGTGATTGGTAGGTGGAATGAGTGTGATGGTATAGATGTTGAACAACTTCGCTACAAGAGAATGGTAGCTTTTAAAAAACTAAACTGTGACTTAGCTTATGAACAATTTGGAGATAGATACGGACTTAGATTAAAAGATTTGTATGAATATCTAAAAAATGGTCAAACTCCAATTGTTGTTCTTAACGATGTTAGAACTGTTGAGGACATAAAAACAAAACTTGGAGGACAATGCTTTAGTATATTCATTTTTCGGGAGGTGCCAAACAAAGAGCATTTTATTAAGATTGGAAAGGAACGCAACGAGTCATTGAATAATACTGAGATTAGGTTTAAAAAAGCAGAGAACATTTATCGCATTTATATTGAAAATATTCATATTTTTGATAAGCTTATTTTAAATGTCATTGATGATACAGATTCACTCGAAAAAATTTTGCGGCATCTCGTTAAATATCTTTGTGAGCCGATGAAAATGTTTAGTTTGGGAGGATAAACATGCATAATTTTACACCGCGTCTTTTCCTTGTAGTTGGAAGCCCAGGCTCTGGAAAGGACGAACTTATGACCGCTGTCAATACAATAGGTTCTCTTCATGCTGAGATTGTTCCTAAGCACACAAGCCGATTACAAAATGCTGACGATGGGGATGAAATGATTTGTCGTGCTTGGCTTGACGATGATGGTAAGATTGAAATTGTGAATCCTCAGTGGGACTTAGATGGCTGTGATGTCAAGTATGAAAATTTTGGTACACAGTATGGCATTAAAACATCGTCTATTTGGGATAGACTTCGACAAGGTATAATGCAAGTTGCTGTCGTGAGCGATAGTAATGCACTAAATCAGTTGAAAGGAAAGTTTGGTAATCTTGCTGTTGTTGTCTACGTTTACTCTCAAATATCCCGTGAACAGTATCGTGAACAACAGATTCAGAACAAATTAAATCCAAGAAACGGGAAAAAAAAGTTGGAATTAACAGAAGATGATCTTGCCTATATTGAAAAGCATGTTACAGATTTTGATAAGGCATGGCAAATTTATGTTGATAACTTTATGTTGTTTGATCATGTCCTTATTTATGCCGATATGCAAGAGGACTTGTTCGATCAAGTTTTCCGCTTATTCAAAGCTTATGAGCGTGGATTTTTGAAATAATAGACAGAGGGGAAGGGTGATATGTTTAATAAACTGTTTTTAGTAGATGGTCTTGCTGGTACTGGTAAAAATGATCTTATAGATTTTATTGAACAAAAGCATCGCTATACATCAACAGTTATCCGTAAATATACTACTCGTCTGCACAGAAATCCTGAAGAAGCAAAGAAAACTGACTTAATTTTTGTTTCTGAGGAGTTTTTTCAGAAAAAGTGTGATAAAGATTTTTATAAATATTTGTATGCAAACGAATGGTATGGTTTTGAAAAAAAAGATTTGATTGATGCACTTGATGAATTTGAAAATGTGTTTGTTATTATACGAGATAGAAATCTTATAACGATGCTTTCAATTGAATTTTCTGAAATGGCTTTAGTTATTCCAATCTTTATTTACACTGATCGTAGTCTTATTGTAGATCGACTTAAGAGCGAAGGGTTTAACAATGAAGATATAGATTTTCGTTTACAACGTTCAAAGTATTCGTGGAATGATTACCTTGAATACCCAGATGGAAACATTCACGTTATAATCAATAATTCTGATAGAAGTGATTTTCATCGCAAAATCAATTCGTTAATAGGAGAATTTTCTATGGATAAAATCGACTTACCTAACTACATTTATATTAACCCACACCTAAGGTTTGAACTGATAAAGCCACTCATTGGATATAAACAAGACATAAAAGAGCGTCTTGATCGCTTTCCATTTGAAAAAAATATTTTTTTAATGATGAAGTTTAGAAAATCAAACGAGGATTTTTTCGATTTTATTAAGACGGAAATTGCTAATGCAGGGTTTAACTGTGTAAGATCCGATGCCGATGAATGGAATATAACAAAAAACGTTTATAATCCATTAGCTGTGCTGTATTGTTGTAAGTTTGGCATTGCTTTATTTGATCAACCAGAGGATGGGCAGAATTATAGCCCAAACGTAGCATACGAACTTGGTATGATGCATTATCAGGGAAAGAATGTACTACTTTTGACGCATGATAATTTACCACCAATGCCATTTGATTTAATTAAAGACCTTCGTAAAAATTATAGCAAGGAGATTGATTTTAGGAGATTGTTCTCTAAATGGTTAAAAGAAGTATCTGCGACTTAAAGTACAGCATGTTCTGCACAGACATTTTGAACTTTGTGTTCCAAATGTCTATTTTTTATACCGAAAACACGCTTAGTTACTGTTTTTTCGGTATATATCTTTTTGTGCATTACATTTGTAAATTTAATATAGTAGAAATTTTAGAGGTAAATCAAAAGTAAATAAAATCAAACGAGACTAGACGTTTACTATTTTTATATCCTTTCTTTTTCAGAACGGATATGATTTTTTTGTTCCATAATCTATTGTTTAAATAAAAGATTTTTTCAATAGTAGGGTTAAATTCGTCTCTTCATTTTGTCGAAAATGTTTTTTGCTTTACCCAATATGGTTGTAGAATATATCTGGAAACTTCTAAGGAATCGCACAATATATGAACACTGTACTTGTGTTTCAATTAAACAATTTATATTAAATAAAGATATTCTACATAAAATAATAAGTTTTTTGTGTTAGTCAAGTGATAACTTAAGGGATCGAAAATGCTACCTCTTTCCAGGATAAGTTAGTAAAAAAGATTTTTAGCGAGAAAGCCCCGATTTTTCGGGGCTTTCTTGTATTGTAGCTTTAGCGTAAATCAACCACCAGTTCTACTGGTGGGAATAAAAAGCTTAAGCAAAAGGATAAAAAA
>CANQCL010000024.1 GCA_947589215.1 uncultured Clostridia bacterium | reverse complement strand
CATAAGAAAAACCGCACTTTCACGACGAAGCCCGTAACAATGCGATTTGTTTCATGGCGGAGATGGAGGGATTCGAACCCTCGAGACGCTACAAACGTCAACACGAGTTCCAGTCGTGCGCCATAAGCCGGACTAGGCGACATCTCCGTATAACAGACAGCCCAATGCGTTGAGCCGTCTGTATTTTTTAATATATAATTCTCTTAATTGCCGTAATTGGATTATACTTAGAAAACGACGACACATAGGAAATTACAATACCAGTGCTTGAATTCTCAGCGTGTACCATTTTTCCGTCACCGATGTACATAGCAACATGATAGATGCTGGAGCCAAAGAAAATCAAATCACCCGGCTGCATACTGTCATAGCTTACTGACTTGCCGTATCCTGCCTGAGCAGCAGCATTGTGAGGAAGCGAAATTCCCACCTGTTCATAGGAAAGCATAACCAAACCTGAACAGTCTGTCGCCCTGTAGCTTGAACCGCCCCAAACGTATGAGCCGCCAACCATACTCTTTGCATATGAAATCACTGTTCCAATGTCTCCCGAGTATCCGCTGCCAGAATTGCCAGAGTTTCCGGTATTGCCCGAATAACCGCCGTTACCGGAATTATTATTTCCTGAATTGCTATACGAATCACTATTTGTATTATTATTCGGTCTCGGTCTGTATGCTGTAGTAGCCTGTGTTGTTGTAGTAGTGGTCGTAGTTGCATTGTATTCAGCCTGTGCCTTTTGGCTCGATACCTGACTTCTCTGATTGTTAAGCTCCGCATTCTGGCTTTGAATGCTTGCAGCATTAGCCTCACTCTCAGCCTTTAATACCTCAAGGTCAGACTGCTCCTTCGATAAATTGGATAACTGCTTTGCGTATTTTTGAGCAGTCTCCTCCATCTTTTTCTTTTGCTCTTGATATTTCTTTTCAGCGTCTTCATATTGCTTTTTAAGCTCAAGAAGCTTGTCTATAGCGTCGTTGTCGTGCTTGGCTATTCTTTTAACAAGCTCGACCCTCATCAGTACATCATAAAAATCTTCTGACTCAAGCAGAACCTGCGTGTAAGATTCAGAACCGGATACATACATTGCCCTGAGTCTTGATTTGAAATCAGCAATACCTTCTTTGATTTCTTTCTCTTTCTGCTCCATATTTGCTTGAGTTTCTCTGATTTTTGCGTCTGTTTCCGCTAAATCATCTTCAAGCTCTTTACTGTATTTTTCAAATGTTGAAATCTTATTCTCAATTGTTGAAATCTTTGCATTTAAAGCTTCCTGCTTAGCCTGTTCGTCCGCAAGACTTTCTGCGTTTTTTGCAATCTGTTCGTCAAGCTCTCTTTCCTGATTCTCCAAATCAGCTATTTGTCTTTGATAATCCTCATATGTAGGCGCTGCTGACGTCTGTATTTTTCCTACGTCATAATCGCTGATTGAAAACATAGAAACTACTGACAAAAACGAAAGGATTAAAGCAGTCAGCCTCTTAATTCCTCTGTTTTTCATATATTAATCTCTTTTCCCTTTCCTTTGACTTCTTTGCTTTTTTCTTAAAGCCCACTAGTTTTCTATCTCTGTTCTATATCTATTTATTATGTCTGCAAAATACAATCGGTGTAACCGATTTGTAACCATTGTATACCCTTTTTAGCTAAATGTCAAGAGCAATATTATTTTTTTATTGAATTTTAATATTTCTTTTTGTCGAGGCGTATGCTATAATAAACAAAAGCAAGAAACAAGAGGCAAGAATTTATTTTATAGTTTTCCCAAAATTTCCTGCCGCTGGCTTTGCGTTATAATAAAACAAACTTTCTGAAAGGAAAATACATATGAAAAAATATATTTTGGCTCTCGATCAGGGAACTACCTCCTCACGTGCTATTTTGTTCAACAAATCCGGCGAAATAATTGCTCAAAAGCAAAAAGAATTTCCGCAGATCTTTAAACAAAACGGTTATGTGGAACATAACCCCAACGATATATGGACTTCCTTGCTTACTGTTGCAAGAGAGGTACTATTATACAAAGGTCTTGATGCCGGAGATATATCCTCAATCGGAATAACCAACCAGCGTGAAACTACAATCATATGGGATAAAGAAACCGGCGAGCCTGTGTATAATGCTATAGTGTGGCAGTGCAGAAGAACCTCAGACTACTGCAAAGAGCTTGTAAAAAACGGATACTCAGATATGATAAAGAAAAAAACAGGTCTTATAATCGACCCTTATTTTTCCGCCACAAAGATAAAATGGATTCTTGATAATGTTCAAGGCGCAAGAGAAAAAGCCAAAGCCGGCAGACTCCTGTTCGGAACAGTAGACAGCTATATCGTTTGGAAGCTTACCGACGGTCGGGTTCACGCCACTGATTATTCAAACGCATCAAGAACTATGCTGTTTAACATAAACACCCTTGAATGGGACGACGATATTTTAAATATTTTGGGTATTCCTAAAAATATGCTGCCAAGAGTTTTACAATCAAGCGATAACTACGGATACACAACATTGATCGGAAAGGGCAAGATTAAAATCTGCGGTGTGGCAGGCGACCAGCAAGCGTCGCTTTTCGGTCAGGCGTGTTTTAATAAAGGCGACTTCAAATGCACCTACGGCACAGGGGCTTTTCTTCTTATGAATACAGGTGAAAAGCCTATATCTTCTCAAAACGGACTTCTGACAACTATCGCATGTAGTGTTGACGGAAAGGTGACCTATGCCCTTGAGGGTTCTGTTTTTGTAGCAGGCGCAGCCATTCAATGGCTTCGTGACGGGCTTGGAATTATTGATTCTGCGGCGCAAAGCGAGCCTTTAGCACTTTCTGTTTCAGACACAAACGGAGTTTATTTTGTCCCTGCATTTGTGGGATTGGGCGCTCCATACTGGAACACTGACGCAAGAGGTGTGCTTTGCGGACTTTCAAGAGGTACGACAAGAGAACATATAGTTCGCTCGGCTCTTGAAGCTATCGCCTATCAGGTAAACGCAGTAATTAAGGTTATGGAATCTGATGCAGAAATGAAAATAAACACTCTTAAAGTAGACGGAGGGGCAAGTGAAAACAACTTTCTTATGCAGTTCCAAAGCGATATAACAGGCTGTAATGTACTCCGACCTATGTGTATAGAAACCACAGCACTCGGCTGTGCATATCTTGCAGGACTAAAATCGGGTTACTGGAAAAGTATGAATGACATCAAAAACAATCAAAAAGTAGACTTTGAGTTTATTCCCGATATTCCCGAAAACAAAAGAGAAAACCTTTTGACAAATTGGAAAAAGGCTGTTGAGCGTACTATACTTTAATTTAGCAAGGCATAAAATTAATGCGAAGAGAACATTCTCTTCGCATTTTAAAATCCGTAAATATTTCTTAATACTGCAAATATTATAAACAAAGCTATAAGTACAATTGCCGTAATCTCTATCCATTTATCTGTTTTGTGCTCATTATACTTGATATAGCAATACACCTCACGGGCAATCATTGCAATAATAATCGGCGACGTTAAAAACAATAGCTGATTTGACTTATACGCCGCTTTAAAATTCATATGAAAAATATTGATAATCATATGAGAAATTCCGCAGCCGGGACATTTAAACCCTGTGAATAATCTGATATAGCACGGTATGTAAAGCCCGGTCAAATATGTAATAAAATAATAGGCAATTCCTAAAAGTATAAGTACAAATAAAAATAAGCTTACCTTTATTGCACGATTTTTCATAATCTTATAATTAGTTTACTGCAAACTTATTGATCTCGTTTTGAATCAGCGCATATGATATAATTGAAAATCCAAAAATACCAAGCACCAAATATAAAATTCCTAAGCTCGAATCGGCAGGAACTCCTATTTGCATTTTACCCTGATTGATCTTGTCCCCTGCCTGATACAGCCAGAACCAACCATAAATACCGCAAGTAATAATACTCAGCAAAACGACCAATCCGCCAGACGTATCATTCTTGCCTGAAATACGGTTTAAGTCCTCAGCCATACAATAAAGCCAGTAAAGACTGTATATTCCGCAGGTGATTATTGATAAAATTATGCAGACGCCTATGCTCTTCGATATAACAGGCGAACCTCCTGTGTAATTCTGTGCATTCTGATAATCCCTAGACGGCTGTGCCTGTACCGTTTCTTCCTGTTTTGTTCCGCAATTGTTGCAGAACATATCAGCGTCATCTAACTGAGCGCCGCATTTGTAACAAAACTTTGACATAACTTCCATTCTCCTATTAATTATTATCAGTATACTAAAAGCAAAACACAAAATTATTCATATACTGACACGGATATTATATCATCTATGATATATGTTGTCAATTTAAAAAGGTGCGGTTTGTCCGCACCTTTTTAAACTTATCCCATTGTAACAACAATGTCGTTTTGTTCTTTAAGCTTATCTGCCGGAATCAGCTTGCCGTTAAGAGCTTCACCGTTCAATGTGACAGACTTAACTCCACTTTCAACGTGAGCGTCGTTATTCACCTTTATAGAAAGGTGAGAGCCTCTGAAGTTCTTTTCAATTTCAAAGCCGTCCCACTCTGACGGGATTGACGGGTCGATCACAAGTCCGTCGAAGTTAGGTCTCATACCACAGATACCCTCAACGCAGCCTACCATAACAGTAGAACCCGTACCTGTCAGCCAGTGAACGTGAGAACGTCCCTCAAAAGGCGAACGTGTAGACTCGGTAAACTGTCCGTGAACATACGGCTCTAACACTCTGATTTCTGCCTTGTCATTCATAGCGGCAGGGGAGCTTTCCATAAAGTACTCAAACGCTCTGTTTCCGTGTCCGAGCAGAGACTCCGCTAAAATTGCCCAGCCCTGCGACTGTGAGAATATTCCACCGTTTTCTTTAGTGTCAGGATTGAATATGTGCATTATAGCACCATCGAAATAATCGTCCTTGTATGGCGGCTCAAGCAGCTTAACTCCGTATGGCGTATTGAGAATTTCATGTACGCTTTCCATAGCCTTTTCAGCCTGCTCTTTTGATGCAAATCCCGAAATAACCGACCAGCTCTGAGGATTGAGCCACATATTAGCTTCCTTGTCCTTCTTAGCGCCGACAACAACTCCGTTATCTCTGATTCCTCTGATAAATCTGTCCTCGTCCCAACACTTATCAAGCTCTTCGCCAAGCTTAGTCTGTACCTTGTTTATATACTCAACATACTCTGTGTCGTTCTTTTCCTCTGCCATATCTTTGATTACGCTCATTGCATAATAAAGCTGGAATGCCACAAAGGTCGATTCGCCCTTCTTACCCATTCTCAGACAGTCGTTCCAGTCTGCGTGAAGACCTGCCGGCATATTGTGTGCACCAAGACGCTCCATAGAAAATCTTATTGCGTTCTTGAGGTGGTCGTAAACAGTATCTTCACCGCCGTTTGCATAAACAATAACCTCGTCTAAAAAGTCCTTGTTTCCGCTCTCTCCGATGTATTTTAGTATAGTCGGGAACAGCCACAAAGCGTCGTCCGCTCTGTATGACGGGTGACCTGTCTCTTTAGCATATGCCGAGTTTTCGTTGTCCTCATCAGGGCAGTTTTCATGCCCTGCATTGTGGTCAAACTTAACAAGAGGAAGTCCTCCGCCGTTATTGACCTGCGCAGACAGCATAAACTTTATCTTATCAAGTGCGACTTCAGGTGCTAAGTGAATTATTCCCTGAATATCCTGTACAGTATCTCTGTAACCGTAGCCGTTTCTCAGTCCGCAGTAGATAAATGACGCCGCTCTCGACCATATAAACGTGATAAAGCACTGGTATGCATTCCATACGTTTATCATATTGTTAAACTCGTCGCTAGGTGTTTTTATCTGGAAGTTATTTAAAATGCCGTGCCAGTATGTAACAAGCTCGTCTACTTCAGCGTCGACCTTGCCCGGCTCTTCATAGCTTTTAAGAATCTTATCAGCTTCAGCATTGTCTCTTTGACCTAACACATAAATAAGCTCTTTTGTCTCGCCCGGAGCAAGAGTAAACTCAGACTGCAAAGCTCCGCACGAATTTGTGTTGAAGTTCAACTTGCCGTCGCACTTGCCGTTTTCAACAGCTATTGGATTTGAGTATGTTCTGTAAGGTCCTATAAAGCTGTCGAGATCTCCGTTGTATGAAACAACATCAGCTCCTACTAAACCGAAAAATCTCTCTCTGTGGTTTGAGCCTGTCTCGTCTTTGCCGCTGTTCTCGTTTATATGCTGGAGAACTTTATTCCCCTCAAAGCTTGTTCTTGTTATAAATAAAGTGTACTGTAAGTTTACCTGATCCTGCTCGTAGTTGTTATCGTTTGTAAACTCGATAAAGCCGAATGTTGACAGCTTTCTCTCTTTAGTATCGTTGTTTGTGACCTTGCATCTCCAAACCTCGTATGTCTTTCCGTTCGGTACATAATATGTAGTCTCTGATGCGATATTTGCGTATTCGCTCTTTATAGTTGTATAAGCCGTTCCGTGATGACATTCGCTCTTATACTTATCTAAAGGCTTTCCTACAGGCTGCCACGATGCCGACCAGTAGTCTTCAGTCTCATTATCTCTTATATAGATATATCTTCCCGGTAGAGCCATATTAGAATTAAATCTGAATCTCGCAATTCTTCCGTTAGCTCCGCTTTTTACAAAGCTGTAACCTGCCGCATTGTTCGATATAATTGCTCCATACTCAGGCGAACCTAAATAGTTTACCCAAGGAGCTGGGGTATCGGGTCTTGTGATAACATATTCCTTGTTTTCAAGGTCAAAGTAACCAAACTTCATATTATCTCTCCTTGTATATAATTTGAATTATTTTCCGTCTGTAAGTTTACATTTTTCCTCACATAAACAGTATCTCTATATTATCACATTAAATTTTAATTTACAAGGGGGGTAAACGCAATTTTTTCAATATTTTTTAGATATTTTTTAAGGCTATTATAAACAAGAAAAAAGCGTCCAAGTCATTTTATTGACTCGAACGCTTCAGTGTTTTCCGTACTAATTTCAGTCCGCCGTTTTGCAGGCTATGTTTTATTTGCTATCTTTTTATATGCCCTTACCTTGATTTATCCAGCACAAAATTTATTTATAAAAACAACGCCCGAATATAATTAATTCAGACGCCGTTCCTCGTAAGAAGGTTAAAAAAATATTATGAAAAAACTTAATTGCTACTATTCTTTGCTTTCATTCCTCTAACTCTATAATTTATAAGACCAATCGGTCCGTTGTTTATCTCATAATTGTAAACATAATCTTTCATTGTAATTTCCATCTGTTCATCTAAATTATGCCCATAGTGTTTGCAAATTTCCTTGTACTTATATAATATCTCAGAATCGATATCAATTGTTATTTGTTCAGTCGTTCTGGGCGTTTTAGCTTTTCTGTACATCTTTAATAACCCCCTAATATCATTTTTTCATTGTTAATCTTTAAATTTGTACGAGACTATCCTTACAAACAATCAAAAACAAACATCAAAAAAATAACATAAAAGAGATGAATAAACAACAAGGGATAGAGTTGCTTTAATGTGATATTTTTAAATAGTTTCCTCATTGAAAATAGTATAAACTATTTTCTCACCAAAAAATATATTATCATAATATTCGTTTAATAGAATAGTCTCGCCGTTTTTTAAAGTGTTAAGCATTCTTTTTGCTCTTATTCCTAATGCTTTTCGGATATCAGCAGGTATTTTAATCCTGCCAATTTTGTCAATCGTTTTTCCTTTAATGTATGACTTCATTTTCAATACTCCTGAAATATTTATAAATCGAATAAAATTCAACTATTTTAGATAAATTATACTTTATTTGCATTATATTGTATTTTATTGACTTAGTCAATAGTAATTAACTATATTAAGACAAAATATAAACTAAATTCGTATTATCTGATAGATTTCAACAAAATTAGTACCTAAAGTCAACCAAAATTGTACTTAATTGTAGTAAAATATGTGTAGGAGAGATGAGATTATATGTTTGATTTTGGAAATAGATTAAAAGAACTAAGAAAGCAAATAGGTTTGAATCAATCAGAACTAGCTGAAAGAATGAATGTTACAAAATCAGTAATTTCTTATTATGAAAATCAAGATCGTTCTCCGTCACCTGACGTATTAATTAAATTATCTAATATTTTTCATGTAACAACAGACTATTTGCTTGGTTTAGAAAACGAACAGGTTTTAATAGTATCTGACCTAAGTGAGGATGATGTTGAATTTGTTAAGCAAACAATAGAAAGGCTGTCTGATAAATCTAATAATAAATAACAATAAAAAAAGCGAAAAACAAAAAGAAGTAAGAGAAAACTCAATCTCTTACTTCTTTTGCTATTATCTTTAAATCTCCTGCGACAGCGATATATTTATCCCACTGTAGTAGTGCTTTAAAATCTGGTCGAACTTATATCCGCCCTTGCTTGCATAAAGCTGAGCGCCCCACTGGCTCATTCCGACGCCGTGACCGTAGCCGTAAGTAGTGAATGTGAAATACCCATCGCTGTAGCGGACGGTAAAAGCAGAGGATTTAAGTCCAAACAGCGAGCGAATCTTAGAGCCGGTCAAAGTTATCTGACCGTCTATTGAAACACTTCCGACGTATTTACCGTTATACTTTGATAAAACCTTTATCCATTTTTTCTTTTTAGTTGAGAGTGTAACTCCCTGTTTTTGAAGTATTTTTTTAACGTCAGCCTTAGCGATAGTTTTAGTTACTCCGTAATTCGGGTCATAATCTGCGTCATACTTGCTGTCAACAGATTTAAGATACGGAAGATTACTGCCCCATACGTTTGAAACATCTGCCGTACAGCCTGCTGACGACGCACAAAACACAGCGTTTATTACTGTTCCGTTATATGTACAAACAAGCCCCTCAACTGATTTGACTATGCTTTCAAGTCTTGAATCATATCCTGATTTAACGCCGAGCTCCGGAGTGATTGAATTTGCTTTACAGTATCTTAAATAGGTATAGGCAGCAACTGCCTGAGCTTTTATAGCCTCTTCGTTCCAAGAAGAGCTTATCTCGCCGTTTACAATCTGACACAGAATATCAAAGCCGTTCGACTTGACTTTTTTACCTGTTGTTGCACTCTTTACTGTATATTTTTCCTTTGAGATATCTCTTGTTTCATATGATTGAGCCTCTGCCTTCTTAGGCGTATAAGCCTTTGTAGCAGCAGTTGTAGTTATTTTGACAGTAGTAGTCTTTTTCTTTTTCTTCTTTACTTTTTTGACTGATGTAGTAGTTGTAGTAACAGTTTTCTTTTTTGCAGGTTTTTTATTCTTATGTACTTTTGTTGTTTTTACAGTTGTTGTTCTTACGGTTGTAGCTTTTACTTTCGTAGCTTTTACCGTAGTTGTTTTGGTAGCTTTTGCTTTTTTTGACGATGCCTTAGATGTCGAAACCGTAGTTGGTTTTGCCTTGTTCTTTGATACTGATGTTTTAGAAGTCTTTACCGAAGATTGCGCCGTTGTTTGAGAGATTTGCACTTTGCTTTGCGAACTAATCTCAAACTGTTGGGGTTCTGTTTTATATAAAGAGGTTGTTGTTTCAGTTGTATTTGAAATTGCCTCAATTTTGCTTACTACAATAGAGCCTATTCCGGCATCATTTGATGCGAAGGCGACAAAGGAAATTACGCCGGCACAAAGTAAAAGACTAAACACAAATATAATATTTCTGTTTTTAATTTTATCAAAAAACGCCTTGACTTTTTTCACACTCACTCGCCTCTCTTGTTATTATTGTATTTCTACAATAAACGCTAAAAATTTCTACACATTTTTATAATAATACAAAAAAACAAGAAAGTCAAGGAAACCCCTGACTTTCTTATTTTTTTCAGATATTACTATAACACAAGACTTAGTCATTTACCTTATAAACCTTAAGGTATCTTACGCCCCACTGAACTGCCTCGCTGTTAGAATCGACATACAAGTCGAGAACGTTATTAACAATTGCGCTGCCTCTGTCCTCTACCGTATACACATTTCCATTAAACATAAGCTTAGTTCCGAAATCAAATCTGCTCGGAGCTGCGATTGTTCTGCCTGCTTTACAAGAAGTACCGCTTGCAGTTTTAGCAGAAGAGCTTGCCGAATAAGCTGTAATCTTAAAGGTTCCTATGTACTCTTTAGATACGCTATTTTCGGTTGTTGTAACCTTAGAAGGCTTTGAATCAAGGTAAGACGACATAATGTAGCCCGACTTATTTCCGATTTTCACAGGATAAAAACCGTTTTTTTCTTTGCCGGTAACATTTACTTTCTCGCTCTGCTTGACAATTTTGATTACGTCAGCAGAAGTGCTTGGTTTTTTTCTTAGCTTCACATCCTCCTGAACGTACAAAACGTCATTTACGATTGTTGTCGTAGTCTTTTTATCTGCACTTTTAACTTTTGTCTTTTTGTTGTCTTTTTTTGCAGTCTTTTTCTCTTTTTCAGACGCATTGTTTGTTGTTTTTGCTGCAACAGTAACAGTTTCCTTGACAGTAGTTCTTTCTTTTTTTACTGTCGTTTTGTTTTCTGATGATTTTTCAGCAACAGTAGTTCTCTCTTTTTTTACTGTCGTTGTCGTTTCTGATGTTTTTTTGGTAACAGTAGTAACCGGCTCTGTTACCTCTTCAGCTTCAGATAAATCATACTCAGAAACTCCTGCTTTCCACCAACTAACAATAGTCGGTACAGTTGTTGCCGCTGTTTTTGGGTCGCTTTGGATCGTGGTTGTTGATGCTTGGGCGTTTACATTACTTGGCGGTATTGCCTCGAAATCAGCAATTGCTGTTATTGAAACAGCCCCCACTGTCAATACTCCGGCAATAACGATACTCAGCTTAGCGCCCAGTCCCTTGAAGAAGGTTTTTCCGTTAAGCTCAAAAAATTCAAGCTTGCGGGAGACCCCTTCAACAGTGTCCTTCCGCTTCATTTCAATCACTTTGCCTTTCCGGCAGCTTAAAAAGTCAGCCGCCTTAATTTCAAAATGTTCCTCTCCAAAGAATGTTTTGAAATTATAAAAATTTATTTTACTGTGAAACACAGTAATTGACCAATTTATATGCCGTTTGGTTTAGTAGTCCCAGCCCTTATACATCGTGACCTGACCCCAAACATCTCTCCAGCACTTTGGAAGATAAATGTCTTTATCCTCCTTCTTTTGATACGAGTTAACCATTTTCTCAATATCTTTTTCAGTTTCACCCTTACGGATTTTTCTTGCTGTAATTACCCATCTTAGGTCGTCGACCTCATTAGAACAGGTTGACAAGGTTAAATACTGGTCATTTTCATTACAGTCTATGTTATTAGAATACCAAGTTCTCGAATCAATTCCCTCTTTAAACTTTTTAAAGGTATACTTGTCATTGTCAAAATCGGTGAATCTCCAATAGTAGAAGACCTTTCCGTTATCCTGACTTTCCTTATAGTTAGCAATGTAAGCTCCTATGATTATATACCTGTCGCCGTTTGTATAAAGAGTATCGAAATCAATAATAGGATTAGCCTTTAAAAACTTTACACCCCGTTTATACTCGCCCAAATGAGTGAACATCGTTCCTACGCTTCTCATATTGTGACCGTAAACTGTTATGATGTCAGGTCTGTGAAACGGCGTTATCGGAACAAAATAATCAGCAAAAAGCGTTCCCGATTCTAATGTATTTCCGTAAATATCCTTGTGAAGGTATTCCTTGTTATCTTCCACCTGAACGACAGGATAGTTGATAAAACAAGTCTTGGGATCCTTTTTGTCTGCTCTGAATGTGTCGATCTTTACCCAGCCTATAATGTCCTGATTAAGCGAGTAAAGCTCATACCACTTTGGAAGCATCTTCTCCGGAGTAATTATGTTTTCCGGCGGAAGCTCTACCGCATTTTTATTTTCATTTGCACCGGGCTCAAACTCCTGAATTTTAGCAAGCGTCTGAAGTTCTTCATCGCTGCCGTTGTAAAAATCAATAAGCTCGCCCAATGATATGCAAAATATAACGATAGACGCTATAAAGATTACCTTTCTGACTATATCAGAAAATGTATCGCCTTTCCACGGACAAAAATACTTTAACACTCTTAAAAAGAAATTACTGTCGTCTCTTTTTTCAAGACTGGATAGCTCATTTTCTATTGACATTTAAACTACCTCAGCTTTCTTTGTAAGCTCAAGAATCATTTCAAAAGCTTCTTTAGTTGTTAATAATCTTATGTCCTCTCTGCAAAGATTGTCATACCTTTTATAAAGCGCCAGATTTTTTGTAATACATTTTCCCTTAAATCTGACCGAAACATAAACCGTTCCCACAGGACATTCATCAGTTCCTCCGTCAGGACCTGCAATCCCTGTTGCAGCAACGGCAATATCGCTTCCCGACAGCTTTTGAATACCTTGCGACATTTCCTCCGCTGTCTGTCTGCTTACGGCAGTATACCTTGATAAGGTTTCTTTTTTTACTCCGAGCACCTTGTTCTTTATCCTGTCCGAATAAGAACACACGCCCATTTCAAAAATTTTCGACGCTCCCGGAACAGATGTGATAAACTTGCTTATCATTCCGCCCGTTAAGCTTTCCGCCGTACTTATTGAGTAATCTTTACTGCAACAATATTTTACTACATTTCCAGCAAGCGTGTCAACACTTACTGTTACCGATTTGTCATTTTTGTTATTTTGCACCGTTTCCGACCCTCTTTTTTATATATTTCTAACAGTATTTTTCTGATTTTATTGAATTTATTACTAATAAGTTAAACTACAATAACCAAATTGGGTATAGCTTTTGTAACTTTTTTGTAATCAAATTCAGACAGCAACCGCAATATATAGTGGTTTATGTGTTTAAATCGACATTATTTAGATTTCCAAATTCTTCTCTGTAATCATTTAGAAACCATTGTCATTAAAAGCACATTTTGAGCGAAAAAAGACCACTAAAGCATTATCTTTTAGCTTCAATAAACTCGCAGGAAGTATTCTCTATAGCATCATCAACCAGCGGTTTAAAGTCAAACATTGCCTGACCTGCTTCAACGGCTTTTATATCTGGCTTTGTTTTTGGATGCTTTGGCGTAAACACCGTACAGCAATCCTCATAAGGTTCTATTGAAATATCAAACGTATCTATTTTCCGAGAAACAGCTATTATCTCAGATTTATCCATTCCGATAAGCGGTCTGAAAACAGGACGGTTTGCAACAACATCGGTACAAACCATTGCAGACATAGTCTGGCTTGCGACCTGACCTATGCTCTCACCTGTAACCAGACACTGTATTCTTTCTCTTTCGCATATTTTGTCTGCTATCTCCATCATAAGACGTCTCATTATAATGGTAAACAGCTCTTCGGGGCAGTTGTTCTTTATCTCCTCCTGAATTTTTGTAAAAGGAACGCATCTGAATTTTATTCTGCCCGTATACTCAGCCATACGCTCTGCCAGCTTTATAACCTTCAGCTTGGCACGCTCAGAGGTATAAGGCGGCGATTCAAAGTGTATGCAGTCGAGAACCACTCCTCGCTTTGCTATCATATACCCTGCAACAGGAGAATCTATACCTCCGGACAAAAGCAACATTGCCCTGCCAGACGTGCCTATAGGTATTCCGCCTGCGCCGTCAGCCTTTCCCGCACTGACGTATGCGTTATGCTCTCTGATTTCAACAAGCACAACTACATCAGGATCATGCACATCAACCTCAAGATGAGGATAAGCGTCCAAAATCATTCCGCCGACTTCGTTTGAGATTTCAGGGGATTTTAGATAAAATGTCTTGTCTGCTCTTTTGGTCTCTACCTTGAAGGTCTTTGCCGCCAACAGAGTGTCCTCAAGAGCCGGAACAGCAGTACATTTAATACCATCAAGGCTTTTCTCACACTCTATACTTCGGCTGATCTTAGCTATACCGAAAACCTTTTTCAGCTTGTCTATAGCTTTGTCAATGTCTGCGTTATCGTCCAAAGGCTCAATATAAATCGTAGACTGCGACCTTGTGTAGTGAAATTTGCCTAATTGATTTAATCTTCTCTTTATATTTTTCATAAGAACATCCTCAAAGGTTCTTTTATTTAAACCTTTAAGAGCGATCTCGCCGTATTTGCACAAAATAATTTCTTTCATATTATTTGTCCTCTCAATAATACACAATGATATATTCCTTTTTCTTCTTAAATTCAACCCGACGTTTTATTTTCAATAACCAAATTTCCAATGTCGGAAAGGTAAGAGACGGCTTAATTTATTTTTACAAGTTCTGCTTGTGCATTTTTAACTTGCTTTAAAAACTCATCTATCTCAAACTTATTATTATCATACGAAAAGCTAAGCCTTACAGTCGAATCAAGAGCCTTATCATCATAACCGAACGCTTTAAGCACGTCGCTCTTTTTACCCTTTGAACAAGCCGAGCCGCTTGAAACGTAAATCCCTTTTTGTTCCAGATAATGTAGCAAAGTTTCGGACTTTATCTTATCCACCGTAACACTCGCTATATACGGAGAGCTTTCGCTGAATTTATTGACCGTAACTCCCTCAACCGTTTCAGCCTGCTGACAAAGATAATTTGATAGCTCAACCATCTTTTGATACCGCTCGTCTATACTCGTTGAAAAAGCCTCAACTGCTGCTCCGAAGCCTGCTATATTAGGTACAGCCTCCGTTCCTGAGCGTATTCCCTTTTCCTGACCTCCGCCGAAATTTACAGGCAGCACCCTTATACCTTTTTTCACATATAAAGCGCCCACTCCCTTAGGGCCGTAAATCTTATGTCCGCTTAGGCTTATCAAATCAGCGTTAAGACAGCTTGCCGAAATATTCAGCTTCATAAACCCCTGAACGCAGTCACAGTGAGTAATGACCTTTGGATAAAGTCTTTTTACAGCCTTATAAGCCTTTGCAACAGGAAGTATATACCCTGTTTCGTTATTTACAAGCTGACAGCTTACAAGGCAGGTGTTATCGTCGACAGCCGAAATAATATCGGCAGAGTTTATTTCCCCAGACTTGTTCGGGGTTATATAAACCACCTCAAACCCGTTTTCCTCAAGATGCTTTACCGGCTGTGAAACCGATGGATGCTCTATTGCTGTGGTAACTATTTTCTTTTTATGTCTGCCAAGCGTCTTAGCCGTACTGAATATAGCAAGGTTGTTGCTCTCTGTAGCTCCCGACGTGAAATATATACATTCGCTGTCGGTATCAAGAGCCCTTGCTATTATCTCTCGTGCTGAATTCAAAGCCTGCTCCGCTTTAAGACCAAGACCGTGCAGACTTGACGGATTAGACCAGTTTGTTTGCAAAGTCTCGCATACGGCTTTTACCGCTTCATCGCACGGCTTTGTTGTAGCGGCATTGTCAAAGTAAATCATTATTAAAACCTCAGAATTAAACTAAAATCATTTGTAGATTATTGTATCATATTACGCTATAATTTTCAAGGAATTCTTATCGTTGACACTTGATAACATTTAAGCTATACTAAATGTATATTTGATGTAGATCCAAACCAAAAGGAGGCTCTCATGAAAAAATTAAATTGGGGCATTCTTGCCACAGGCAAAATTGCCGAAACTGTAGCTAAATCAATGAAGTTTATGGAATCAGACAAAGAGAATAATATGGAATTGCTGGCTGTTGCCTCACGCTCAGCAGATAAAGCGGAGGACTTTGCAAAACGTCACGGAATAAAGAGAGCATACTCAAGCTATGAGGAGCTTGTTTCAGACCCCGACATAGATGTTGTATATATTGCAACGCCTATGAGCTGTCATTTTGAGAACACAAAGCTGTGTCTTAACTCAGGAAAGCACGTACTCTGCGAAAAATCAGTAACCCTTAACTCCGACGAATTTAAAGAGCTTATGGCATTGGCAAAGGAAAAAGGGTTGTTTCTTATGGAGGCAATGTGGACAAAATGCCAGCCTACTTTCAGAAAGGCAAAAGAGTGGGTTGAAAGCGGAAAAGTCGGCAAGATAAAAATGATTAAAGCAGATTTTTCAAATGCAGTTCCGTTTGATAAAAACGACAGACTTTTTATTAAAGAATTAGGCGGCGGAGCGATTCTTGATTTGGGAGTTTATCCAATTACCTTTGTCAGTGCATTTTTAGGAACTCACCCTGAGGAAATTCATACATATTCCCACATAGGACGCACAGACGTCGATTTTGACAACAGCATAATTTTGAAATACAAGGACTCTTACGGCATAACTTTCTGCGGGTTTGACTTTGAAGACGAAAACAAAGCAATAATCGTAGGCGACAAGGGCAGGATAGTTATGGGTAACTGGTTCCACTGCACTGCTGAAACAACTCTGTATGACGATATGGGGAATGTAATTGATAAACAAGTAATGCCGTTTAAGTTTAACGGATATGAGTATGAAATTGAAGAAGTCAACAAATGCATAAGAGCAGGCAAGCCGGAAAGTGATATTATTCCTCACTCTGATACATTAGACATAATGAAAATTATGGAGACCTGCTTAAAGCAGACAGGGGTTGAATATTAAAATAACTAAAAGAAAGGATCTGCTGATTTGAAAACTGCTTACCTTAAATTCGACGGAGAAAAAACAGTCAGCCATATCAACAAGGAAATCTACGGTCACTTTTCCGAGCATTTGGGAAGATGCATATATAATGGTATATTTGTCGGAAAGGACTCGCCCATTCCGAATACTGATGGCGTAAGAAACGATGTGATAGACGCACTAAAAGAGATTGAGATACCCGTACTCCGCTGGCCGGGCGGCTGTTTTGCAGACGAATACCACTGGCACGACGGGGTGGGTAAAAACCGCAGACCGATTTTAAACACAAACTGGGGCGGTGTAGTTGAGGACAACAGCTTTGGCACAAATGAATTTTTAAATCTCTGCGAAAAACTTGGCTGCGAGCCATATCTCGCAGGCAATATGGGCAGCGGTACTGTTTCAGAGCTTGCAAGCTGGCTTGAGTATATAACTTATGATGGAAACTCACCTTATGCTCTTGAGAGAAAGGCAAACGGCAGAGAAAGGTCTTGGAAACTGAAATATCTCGGTATAGGAAACGAAAACTGGGGATGCGGCGGTAATATGCGTCCTGAAACTTATGCTGACGAGTATCGCAGATATGAAACCTTTGCGAAAAACTACAGCACTCCCGATATGGTCAAAATAGCCTGCGGTCCTAACGCCGACGACTACAACTGGACGGAAACCATTATGCAAAACTTAAAGTCGTGGCATACAGGGGCTATCTCTCTTCACTACTATACCTTGCCTACAGGTGACTGGTCTAAAAAAGGCTCTGCTTTGACATTTGACGACAACGAGTATTATAAAACTATCTCTTCAACAATGTATATGGACGAGATCATAACCAAGCACGGAGAAATAATGAACAAGTACGATCCAGAGGGTAAGATAAAGCTTATTGTCGATGAATGGGGCTGTTGGTACGATGTTGAGGAGGGCACAAATCCGGGCTTTCTTTATCAGCAGAACACTATGCGTGACGCTATCGTCGCCGCAATTAATCTTAATATATTCAACAACCACTCAGACAAAGTCATTATGGCTAACCTCGCACAGGTGATGAACGTACTTCAGTCGGTTCTGCTCAGCGACGGTGAGCGTCTTGTAAAAACTCCTACTTGGCAGATATTTAAAATGTATCTTCCTCACCACGACGCAGAGTTGGTAAAGACCAGCTTTGCCGCACCGGACTTAGAAAAAGCAGATAAAACTATTCCTATGATTACATATTCGCTTTCCAAGAAAAACGGAGAGTTTTTCTTGACTGCCTCAAACTGCTCTCTTGACGAGGACTGCACAATGCTCATAGACCCAGAGCAAGGCGAAATAAATAACGTAACAGCGCAAATTGTAAATGCAGAAATTCACTCTTACAACGGCTTTGACAACAACACGCCCGTAAGCATTTCCGATTATAACGGCTTTGAGATTAAGGAAGACAAGCTGAGAGTTACCCTGCCTGCACATTCGGTAACTGCGTTTAAATTCAAGCTATGAGCAAACCATTCTGTAAAAAATGCCTACTCGATGAGCTTGATGAGGACGAATATATCCGCAGTCTAAAAGACTATATATCTGTCTATCCTCAGGAGAAGCGGTGCAGTGAGAGCGAGTATATCAGACGGCTTGACATCTGTACAAAGTGTGAAAATCTTACTAATGCAATGTGCGCTTTATGCGGGTGCTATGTCGAGCTTAGAGCGCTGAAAAAAGATATGTATTGTCCTGCTTTCGGAAATAAGTGGAGGGTTGAATAAACAAAAAACACTGTAAGAAAAACAGTGTTTTTCTTATTATAGAATAAATTTATTAACAAATTAATCATTGCAATAAACAATTGCAAGTGTTATAATGTTTTAATGTGTGTATAAAACCGTACAAGCTAAGGTACATAAAGAAAGGAATGAAAATATAAATGTCTGAAAAAGACACAGTATTACAAACAGACGATATTCCCGTTCAGGAAAATAAAATGGGAACAATGCCTATAAACAAGCTGCTTATAACAATGTCATTACCGATGGTAATTTCAATGCTTGTTCAGGCTTTATATAATATAGTAGACAGTATATTTGTTGCGAAGATATCGGAAAACGCACTGACAGCGGTATCAATGGCGTTTCCTATACAAAGTCTTATGATAGCCTTTGGAGCAGGAACAGGTGTAGGAATAAACTCGTTTTTATCCAAATCTCTGGGTGAAAAGAAATTTAAGCAAGCAAGCGATTCAGCCAGAAACGGAATATTTCTTGCGTTTTGTACGTGGGTTGTTTTTGCAATTTTAGGTTTCTTCTTTTCTGAGCTTTTTTTCAAGGCTATGACTGACGACAAGGAAATTATATCCTATGGAGTAAGCTATCTGAGAATTGTAACAGTCGTATCGCTGGGAGTATTTATGCAAATAACCTTTGAGCGTCTTTTGCAGTCTACCGGTAAAACGATATACAGTATGTTTATGCAGGGCACAGGAGCTATAATAAACATTATACTCGACCCGATTTTGATTTTCGGCTTATTAGGATTTCCGAAAATGGGAGTGGCAGGCGCCGCAGCTGCAACAGTTATCGGTCAAATCGTTGCTATGACTTTAGGCATTGTGTTTAATACATTAAAGAACAAAGAAATAAATGTAAGTCTAATAGGCTTTAGACCTTCGGCACGAATAATCAAAAAGATTTATGCAGTAGGTTTTCCGTCTATCATTATGCAATCTATAACCTCTGTTATGACATATCTGCTGAACAAAATTTGCATCAGCTTTACACCTACTGCCGTTTCAGTCGTCGGCATTTACTTTAAGCTCCAGAGCTTTATCTATATGCCTATATTCGGACTTACCAACGGTCTTGTACCAATTGTCGCATACAACTACGGCGCAAGACATAAAAGCAGAATTATTTCAGTTTTAAAGCTTGCAATAATAATTTCCGTATCATATATGGTACTGGGTGTAACAATTTTTCAGACAGTACCTCAGCTGCTGTTCAGCTTCTTCAGTGCCTCCGACGAAATGCTCAGAATAGGAATACCAGCATTGAGAATAATTTCTCTAAGCTTTATACCTGCCGGATTCTGTATTATTATAATCAGTGCATTTCAGGCTCTGGGACACGGAGTATACAGCCTTATAATTTCAATAGCACGTCAGTTAGGAGTTTTAATTCCTGTAGCGATAATAACGTCGAAGCTGTTTGGACTTAGTGCCGTTTGGACTGCTTTCCCGATTGCCGAAACTATGTCGCTTTTGCTTTGTATTGTTTTCAGCAGAAGGGTTTATCAGCAATCTGTTGCGGTTTTGGATAAACCTATTAATTAAAATAATTAAAAGCGATAAGAAAAATCTTATCGCTCTTTTTTATAAATTGTTTTTAAGCATCGCCCACGCTTTGAGTATAGCTATCTGCGTTTTAGCATCGGGGATATCATCATTTAAAACCATTTCATAAGCCTTATCCAGCGGAATTTTTACAACGTCAAGAAACTCATCGTCGTCTAAATTTTGTTCTCCAAAGCTGAGAGATCGAGCCATATACATATAAATTACCTCTGTGTCGTAAGCTACAGTCGGATAAAGCTTACCTAAAAAGGTTATATTGTCAGATGTTGCTCCAACCTCTTCTCTAAGCTCTCTAATTCCGCACTCTTTAGGATCCTCGCCCTGTTCACGCTTACCTGCCGGGATCTCTAATAAAACCTCTTTAAACGGATAGCGAAACTGTCTGACAAATAAAACCTCGCCTTTGCTGTTTATCGGCAGAATACAAACTCCACCCGAATGATGAACGACCTCTCTGTATGCTTCTGACTCATTTTCAAGCAAAACCTTTTCACGTGTAACATCAATAATCTTTCCGTCGTAAATCTTATCAACCGATATAGTCTTTTCCTCTAAATGCATAAAACCACCGTCCTTTGTGTGAAACCTAATTATTCATAACAATCAATCGACTTTACCTTTTCCTTTACCCGTCTGAGACTTGAAAGCCTTCTGTATACCAAAACATAACCTGCAAGCAAAACTATTCCCGAAAGCGACGAAGCGATTCCTTGTCTCAAGCCGAAAAGCTCGTAATCAAAGCGTATCTCGTTTTCGCCCTCACCGCACATTATCGCCGTAAGTCCTCCGTCTACTTCCTCAATATCGGTTTTTTTACCGTTTACATAGGCTGTAAAGCCCCTGTCATACGGCACGCTGAAAAACACAAGTGCGCTTTTTGAAAGATTTATCTTAGCAGAAAATCCGTTATTATCAGGTTTAAATTCTGAGCAGGCTCTCAGTTTTTTGTCGCTGCAAGCCTCAGTATAAGTGATGTCGCTGTTATACTCGTTTGTATCATAATGCTTTAGTATTCCGCCATACTTTTCTATCTGTTCATCAGTCAACACAAGTGTTGAGACTAAATTTTTAACTTTATTCTCATCAGAAAGTACAGCAAATTCATCATAGTTTTGATATGTGTTGTACGCAAATCCCATAGGAATAAAATACTTATTTTCATAAACATCAAAGCCATTCTGCGTGTCTATATAATTGAATCCCTGCATTTCCAAAGTTTTATTCTCTGTGCTGTTACTGTTTTCATCTGCGCTTGAGAACCTGCTTATACCAAACAGACCGCTTTCTGACTCAGATGAAGAAGTGCTGTTCTCGTCTTTCTCGTCAAAATAGTATTTAACAGAAAGCAGACTTCTCAAAGCATAGTATTTTTTATCGGGGCGTGAAGCTACATCTCGCTCTATTCCAAGCATATTATAGAATTTCATTATTGAAGTTGAAACTGTACTATTGAATGCACGGATAGTAGAGTAACCCCAAAGCATAGGATAGTTATCGGTATTTTCGCTTGTTTCAATTCTGTAAAAGCCCGCATCATCATACGACGGAAGCTCTATATTGTCTCCGCCCTTGATAGCCATAGAAATGTAGCTGTCTGGTTCAGGACCCTGAGACACACCGTAATAAACTGTGGACATCATACTTACAGCACAAGCAAGACAAGTCAGATATGATACAGTTTTGACATGATTTTTATTTTTGTTTATATTATAAACTATTAAAACAAGCTCAGCAAACAAAGCTGCTGAAACTATTATCTGAATATAAAACAGTTCAGGATATTCAGCTATCTTGAAAAATTCATAATCTCCGTTTTCATTTGCAGTCGGCAAAAAGAACACTGCCAAGCTTGCCGCTAAAACTATTCCAACAGCGGGTATTCCCTTTTTTAAATCCACAGGCTCTTCCGAAACAGAATTGTCATCATCGAAAGCATATGCCGTCATAACGCACATTATAAGTATCGGCATAAAGAACCAGCGTGCATAGTAAGTTCCCTTGAATATCTGAAACGCTGAATTGAGTACAGGAACAAACGCAAACACCATTAAAGTAATTATCAAGGTTTTCATCCAGTTTTTCTTTTTAGCTCTAATAAAGGCGATAACTCCCGCCATTGAGAACATAGGAAGATAACCTGCTATAGACGCCCAACGTGCCGTCTCAGAATTAAACAGATTTGACCTAGCAGGAGGATCGGGCATCATAAAAAAGCTCTGAATTATTCTGAGTATTCTGAATTTATCGGAGTAAACTATCATATCCGTTCCCGTCAGATACTCGTCAACACGAGGATTGTCGCAAATTGAATAATACGACGGAACAAGCGTAATACAAGCTATAAGCGTTCCGGCAACGGCTTCAAACCCCAGACGAAAAAACTTAACCAGCGTAATTTTAAAACTCTTGTCCGTACATCTGACAATGAAATATATTATTACAAATATTACTTCTGCGATAAAGAAGTAGTAATTTACTATCGCACAAATTGCAGTACACAACCCGAAAACGCCTTTTTTATCATCCTGAACACTCATTTCAAGAGACAAAAGCAGCAGAGGAAAGAACGCTGTAGCCTCATGGAAGTGGTTGAAAAAAACATTGTACGCCTGAAACCCGGAAAACGCATATAGCATAGCGCCTATAAAGCAAGCGTTTTTGTTTGAGATGAACCTGCCGATGTAGGCATAAGAAGTAAGAGCGGCAACGCCAGTTTTAACCGCAAGCAGAACCGGTATAAGCATTATTGTCAAAGTCTGAGGAAAAAGTTGGGTTAGCCAAAAAAACGGACTTGTTATATTATAAAAGGAGTAAGAAGTAAGAAGAGGGGAGCCTAAATCAGTTCCCCAATCCCAGCCTAATAAACCGCCGTTTGCTACTGCGTCGTGAACGTGTTTGTAAAAGGGTATCTGCTGTGAATTAAAATCTCCGTAATAAAGAAAGTATCCGCCGTTATAAATCATAAGCGGAAGCATTATAATCAGCATTATAACAGCAGCCGTAAAAAACACAAGCAGATATTTGCCTTTTTGATTGTTATTCGTAATTATTTCTGCTTTCCTTTTTTTATTCAAATCCATAAAATTTTCATCCTTTATTTTATACGTAAATAGGTATGATACATCTAAATTACCATAAATATTATACAATTTAAATAAAATAACGTCAATATTGAAAAAAATCTCCTTATGTGTTATTATGGACATAACAAGGAGATGACAGATATGATTTACGAATATACACTGAAAACTGAAAAAGAAAACTTTTACAACGTCACAAAAATGGTACAGGAGGCAGTTTCAAAAAGCGGAATTAAAGACGGCATTTGCGTAGTTTTTAACCCTCACACAACAGCGGGTATGACCATAAACGAAAACTGTGACCCTGATGTTGTTACTGACCTGCTTTTTGCACTTAATAAAACCTACCCTGACCGTCCTGAATTCAGACACTCTGAGGGAAACAGTGCCGCACATCTAAAAGCAAGCGTTATGGGAAGCTCGGTAACTGTAATCGTGCGAAACGGACGGCTTCTATTGGGAACTTGGCAAGGTATTTATTTCACCGAGTTTGACGGTCCGAGAATGAGAAGCTTTTTTGTGAAGGTAGAGGAATTTTCTTAATTGATTTGCATACATAAAAAATAAAACCATTTTTGAAAGCAGTTTAAGTTGCACGACAACGTGCAACTTTTTCTTTTTATAAGGTATTAGTGAAAACTAAGTTTAGTTTTCAAATATATAGATATTTGGCAAAGAAAAAGGAGGATAGATATATGTCAATAAATTATGAAAAATCATTAGGCAAGCGATTAGCTGATTTTAACAGCAAGTATTATAAACCGCCTGTAAACACCGCTTCAAGAGGTCAGTGCGTTTGGTATACGCAAGGGCGAGCTTATGAAAAGAAAGGCGTTTATATCGGTGCAAGAGGTAACGCAAAAGATGTTTATCAAAGCTGTAAGAATGACAACTTTCAAGTATCGAAGTACCCTAAGCCAAATTCTATAGCTTGTTTCAACGGCGGTACATACGGTCACGTTAAATACATTGAACACGTTATAGCAAATACAGTGTATTTCACTGAGGCTAATTCAAATGCTGATAATACAATCTCGGCTGATGATGGCGTACTTAAAAAGATGTCGCTTGAAAATTGGATGAAACAATCTAATTTGCAAGGTCACGTTGTAGTAAAGAAAGAGGAGCTTATAACCTTTAACATTGTAACAAAGAAAGGCAATCTCGGACTTTATAAGTCAAGCAGTATCAAAAAGAAAAACAAGATCAAGACCATTAATGCAAAAAGCGTAAAGGTAGTTGCAGGAAGCGGAAAGGTTAAAGGCGGTCGAGAGCTTGTCAAGGTTTTATATGAAAATCGCTATTACTGGGCGATAAGAAAAACCATAACAAAAAAACAGCAGTTGAGGAGGAAAGGATAATGAAAGAGTATTTTTTAATAGTTTGCGGAACAATATCGGCTTTATTCGGTGGTTGGAAT
The DNA here is from genome assembly GCA_947589215.1 of uncultured Clostridia bacterium. GTDB lineage: Bacteria > Bacillota > Clostridia > Oscillospirales > Ruminococcaceae > UMGS1601. The sequence goes on along the minus strand of CANQCL010000024.1, from coordinate 3,172 downwards.
CATTTGCTTACAAGGAAAAGCCCTCTGTACTTTTGAAGTGTGGAGGGCTTTTATTATATTGAAAATAGAACACTTAAAAGTTGCTTTTAATACTTTATTGCAGTATTATAGCAGTACATATAATAGCAAAAGCACGATAGATATGTGTTTATCGTGCTTTGTAATCTGGAAATAGGTAGCAAAAAAGATTTTTCCGATATGGACTTGAACTAACACTAATAAGTTACTATCAATTATATGGCATTAGGTTTATTAACTACAGACATTACAAATTTTCTCACATCATCAAGTTTTTGCTCAATCGCTAAATTATAATGTTCTAGCGCATAGTAAACCCAATCTTTCTTCTCCTTATTGATGGTCATAATAAAGCATTCCATTTCGTCAACTGGAACAACTATCCAGCAGATTTACTGCCTTTATGTCAAAATAATATAATCAAAACACTTACTAAACGTAGTAGATATTTAAGTCCAAAATCTATTTTTTATTAATAAAATATTTTTTGTAGTCTTTAACTACAAAAGGGATAATTGCTATAACAATACCAAGTATCCCAATTGAAACACTAACTACAGTTAGAAAATCAGAGTAAAATTTATTTAATAACAAAACAATTATAAGGAAAATTACCATTATAATCGACAGTTTCAATAGTATGCACCGAATAAATCTCCTAATGTTTTTATGTCGCTCTTTTTTTTGAATTTTTTCTGCCTCTTGACAGCGATACTTTTCAAGCTCATTGGACTGCTTCTTTATTATGTCACTTTGTTTTAAAATTGTTTTTTTACTATTATTTAGTTCGTTATCTTTTTCTTCTATAATGCCATTCTTTTTTAAAATAGTTTTATCCTTTGCAGCTGACTCATCTTTAATTTGTTTTATGATCGTTTCTTTTTCCATAAGAGATTTTCGATCTGAATTAACCTTTTCTTCGTATCTTCTTAATAAGTCTGGAGAAAAATCCATAATCTCTTCAATATCATCTCCTTTCAATTCTTCGGGTAGCGTAGGCTTATTTTTGAGCGTTCTTATTCGAGCAGCTACCTGTTCATCTGTTATTATACCATCCTCATATTGTTTTTTTATGTCAGAAAACGCCTTTTCCGCATTCTTTGCTATGCTGGATGAAAGAACCACCCTTGCTCTAAGTACAGCACTAACATTTGCAGGATAATCTTTTTTCCCAAATCCATTTCCAAGTTTATACCATAATAAACTTGGAATCCTATCAAGCGAAACTGCATAATTTGCAACAAATTCTAATTTTTCATCAGACTTTATCTTATTAATTTGTTCTTGTGAGATGAGAAGAGTTACTTTTGCATTGGTCACTAAAAGATATTCAGAATCAAAATCATTTGTATATCGTTTTCCATTGCGCAATTTATTAATATGGCTAATAAGTTTAATGCCATATTCTTTTTTCTTTTTTCTGTCTTCATCGTCAACATATTCAAAACTTTCAATATTGCTACTGAATAATGTTTCGCCATAATAGTTGTCATTAGGATCTTCCACAATGCCATAACTGGTTTTCATATTACTATATAAATCGGATTTTTTACCATTATAAGCTGTTGAACAACCATTTATAATCGCGGTCATGGCTGGTTTATCAAGCCACTGCTTTGTTTTCCCCTCAACAATTCCCTCAGCAGTTAAAAAAAATTCATCTATTTCGTTCTTTGTGTCTGCAAAGTAGCGTAGTACAATCATTTTTTTCTACTTAAATTTGCAGAACGTACGATATTATAAAAATCATCTGCAAGTTGCTTATAAATTTCACCATTATATCCAGCAAGACTAAATAAGATTTCTGTTCCCAAATAGAGAGTCAATGATTTAGTAATGCTTCCAGTTTCAGCTATATTATGGTTTATGCCAAGATAAAGAATACTTCCTTCCCTAATTCTATTCCATCCTTCTTGGATTTTCTCATTTTGTTCATTTATAAGAATAAACTCACTAATAAGCTCAATATAATTTGCAGACGTATGCTGATCTTCTACTAAAAATTTAATTAGTGCCTTAGTTAAATCTTCTTTTTCTACGCTAAAATTGTCTGATCTACTCCGCACATATTCTGTGAGTAAATTAATAATGTTATCATTAATACTATCTGCTTCATTTTTCTTTTCCTCGAATACAGCATCTATTTCCGTTTTTAAAACTTTAAAAGTACCTTTTTCTAAAATAATATTATCAATTCCTTTAGAAGCTGTTTTTACAACTGATTCTGGAATAGAAAATCCAAAACGCTCGTTAAGTTTGTTTTTCATTTCATTTGCTTGGAATGAATATAAAGAATCAGTAACAATAATGTACCGAATAAATTCTGCTAATATTTGATATGAATTTTGATACTTCTTTGCATCAGATAAGCTTTTTATAGTTGTAAATGATGCTAAGAGCGAAGTTGAATTTGTTTTATCCATAGTTATGTTTCCTTTCTATTTAACAAATATAGTTTTTCTATTTCTTACATAAGTAATGTTTTAATTCATTTAAATTGCAATTAGTAATATATAAGCATTATAAATTATTTGGGAATAAATTATAACCTTTTTTAGAATTTTTATATAATAAATAGAATTCTGTCTAATATTGTATGATTATAACCAAACCCTTTGTATATTTTAACTAATACTTTAATAAAAACTTTTCTACTAATTATTAAGTTTCATTCATTGTAGAGAAATTTTTAATTGATACTACTTACCTACTTTAAACATTAAATCATTTATGCTACACTATAATCTCAAATTTTATAGTAGGTGTTATTTCATGAGAAGAAATTACACAAGTAAAGAAAAAGAAATGGTAGTCAAAGGTTTTTGTGCGGAGAAACAGTAACTTCAATATCAAAAATACTGATATTTCACGTAGCACGACTTGGACAAAAGCATAAAAACCTTTATGGATTACTTAAGAAACCTAAGTGTAAAACAATCGTTCTCACGAGCACATACGCCATATGATAACTCAGTGTGTGAATCTTTTTTCGGTGGAATGAAAAGAGAAGAACTATACCGCACAAATTACAAATCCGAAAAAGAACTACAACAATCAATCAAAAACTATATAGAATTCTATAACACCAAAAGACCGCATACTCTGTTACGTTATCGTACACCCGACAAAACCGAAGCCGATTTTCTAAGTAGAC
>CANQCL010000023.1 GCA_947589215.1 uncultured Clostridia bacterium | reverse complement strand
ATGCCTTGCTGCCACAACTAATGTCTGGAGAGATAGATATCTCAAACATTGACCTCTAAGCCGCTAAATTATCGTTTGAACCGGAGCAACACAAACGTAATGAGCGAATTGCCCTGAAAGGGGTATCATGATAGATAGTACATACAAGGAGCGATTGATATGTCAGGATTTTATACGGAAGCTGACTATGAGAATTCCATCATAGAACTATTCCAAGGAATGGGATACCGTCATGTTTACGGCCCTGATATTGAGAGGGATTTTAACAACCCTCTATATGAGGATGAGCTGACAGACGCGCTGCATCGCCTGAATCCCTCTATGCCGGAGGATGCGATCAGCGATGCCCTGTTCAAGTTGAAAAATTTCGAGAATGCCGAACTGGTCCAGAAAAATGCTGTCTTCATGGATTATATTCAGCATGGCGTTGAAGTGCGCTATTTTGTCAAGGGCGAGGAGCGCTCCGGCCTCGTATACCTTGTTGACTACAAGAATCCTGACAATAACTCTTTTATCGTTGCAAACCAGTGGACCTTTATTGAAAACAGCAATAAGCGTCCAGATGTCCTCCTCTTCTTGAATGGCCTTCCGGTTGTACTTATAGAGCTGAAGTCCCCATCGCGGGAAGAGACAGATGCTTCCGAAGCATACTTGCAGATCAGAAACTATATGCAGGAGATCCCGTCGATGTTCATTTATAACTGCATCTGCGTTATGAGCGACCATCTAACCTCAAAGGCAGGAACGATTACTTCTGGCGAAGACCGCTTCATGGAGTGGAAAACCAAGGATGGAAGTTATGAGAACACTCAGTACGCACAGTTTGATACTTTCTTTGAGGGTATCTTTGCCCGTGAACGCCTTCTGGACATTATAAAAAACTTTATCTGCTTCTCCAATGAAGGCTTAAAACAGTTTAAGATACTGGCCGGATACCATCAGTATTTCGCGGTCAATAAAGCGGTTGAGTCTACGAGACACGCCACCGAGACAGACGGAAAAGGTGGTGTATTCTGGCATACACAGGGCAGCGGAAAATCCCTGTCGATGGTTTTCTACGCTCATCTGCTGCAAGAAGCACTGAACAGCCCAACAATCGTGGTACTTACGGATCGAAACGATCTGGATGATCAGCTGTTTGGCCAGTTTGCAAAGTGTAAGGATTTTCTGCGTCAGGAGCCGTTGCACGCTGAGAGCCGGGAACACTTGAGGTCCCTGCTCGATGGAAGACAGGCAAACGGCATCATCTTCACCACAATGCAGAAATTCGAGGAATCCAATGAGCCTCTGTCCGAGCGTAGGAACATTGTTGTCATGGCTGATGAAGCGCATCGTGGGCAGTATGGCTTAAAAGAAAAGGTCGATGCTGAGACCGGTAAAATCAAGATCGGCACAGCACGAATCATCCGTAACAGCTTACCGAATGCTACATACATAGGTTTCACTGGTACACCTATTTCCATGAAAGATAGAAGCACCCGTGAAGTCTTCGGAGATTACATTGACGTCTATGATATGACGCAGGCGGTCGAGGACGGCGCTACCCGTCCGGTATATTACGAGAGCCGTGTTATTAAACTCAAGCTGGATGAGGCTACACTACGCCTGATTGATACCGAGTATGACATCATGGCTAATAACGCCGATCCGGATGTTATCGCCAAGAGCAAACGTGAGCTGGGCCAGATGGAAGCTATCCTCGGTAATGACCAGACAATCGCTTCATTGGTTGATGATATTCTCGATCACTACGAGAACTATCGTGCAAATCTGCTCACCGGCAAGGCGATGATTGTTGCCTATTCCCGTGCCATTGCAATGAAGATCTATGACCGTATCATGCAGCTCAGACCGTCATGGACAGAGAAGGTCGCTGTTGTTATGACGGAAAGCAATAAGGACCCGGAGGAGTGGCGTGCCGTTATCGGAAACAAGCGTCACAAGGATGAGCTTGCGAAAAAGTTTAAAGACAACGATAGTCCGCTTAAGATTGCAATTGTCGTAGACATGTGGCTGACGGGATTTGATGTTCCTTCGCTGGCCACGATGTATGTTTATAAGCCAATGCAGGGGTACAATCTTATGCAGGCGATTGCACGTGTAAACCGTGTATTTGGAGATAAAGAAGGCGGACTGGTTGTAGATTATGTCGGCATCGCAGCTGCGCTTAAAGAAGCGATGAACGATTATACCTCCCGTGATAAGAAGAACTACGGTGACACCGACGTTGCAAAGGTGGCCTATCCAAAGTTCTTGGAGAAACTCTCCATCTGCCGCGATATTTTCCACGGGTACGATTATTCCCAATTTACTACTGGGACTGACCTTGAGCGATCAAGGGCTATCAGTGGTGCGGTTAACTTTATTGTTGCCGCTGATAAAGAGCGTGAGCGTGAAGATTTCCTAAAGGAAGCCCTTATGCTCCGTCAGGCGCTATCGCTTTGCTCATCGTTAGTAGAGGAAAGCCTCCGAATCGAAGCTGCATTCTTTGAGTCGGTCCGTGTGCTTGTTATGCGCCTTATGAATCAGGGCGAGGGAAAGAAAATCTCCCTGCCGGAAATGAATGCGAGAATAAATGCACTCCTCAGCCAGAGCGTGAAGAGCGAAGGTGTCATAAATCTGTTTTCTGACGTATCGGAGGAGTTCTCGCTGTTTGATCCGAAATTCCTTGAGGAAATCTCCAAGATGAAGGAGAAAAACCTCGCGGTTGAATTACTGAAGAAGCTGATTGCTGAGCAGGTGCAGATTTACCGTCGTACCAATGTAGTCAAGTCTGAGAAATTCAGCGAGATCATCCAAAGCGCCATGAACCGTTATCTGAACGGTATGCTTACAAATGAAGAAGTCATTCAAGAGCTCCTCAATTTGGCAAAACAGATTGCGGTAGCTCATAGGGAAGGAGACCAGCTTGGCCTGACAGCTGATGAGCTGGCATTCTATGACGCCTTGACAAAACCACAAGCAATTAAGGACTTCTATGAAAACGAGGAGCTGATAGCCATCACAAAAGAGTTGGCAGATACCCTCCGTAAGAACCGCACGATTGACTGGCAGAAGCGTGACTCAGCCAGAGCAAAAATGCGGATGATGATCAAAAAGCTCCTTAAGAAACATCGCTATCCACCGGAAGGTATGGACGATGCTGTTCAGACCGTAATGACGCAGTGTGAATTGTGGACGGACAATGCAGATATGGAACAGCGCGAACACAAGGTTGTTAATTATTCCTTTCGGCCAGAGCAGAATTTGAGTATGGTTGCTGAAGAACCTGCGCCATATGGAAAGAAAGAATAATTCTTGGAGGTAGAATATGGACGCACGTAAAGGTAACATCTATGAGATTTTAAACGGGAACAAGCAGTTCCTGATTCCGGTTTATCAGCGATATTACAGCTGGGATATCGAACAATGTACCCGCCTCTGGAATGACATCGTCGAGATGCAGAAGAAGGGAAAAGTGGGCCATTTTGTCGGTTCCATCGTGAATATTGCGGAGCAGGCAATGCCGACTGGGGTCCAGAAATATATGATTATAGACGGCCAGCAACGAATGACTACGCTGTCGCTGCTCCTGCTTGCCTTGCGTGATTATGCTATAAAGAATCCGGACGATACTACCATCAATGCCCGTCGCATTGATAATATGCTTCTGAAAAATGAGTATGAAAGCGGCGACGAACGCTATAAGCTGCTTTTAACAGAGACTGACCGAGATATCCTGATGCGTCTTGTAGAAGGAAAGCCCATCCCAGACGATACGCGATCAAGGCTGCTCGACAACTATAAATTCTTTGCGGGTAAGATTGCAGATAAAGAATTACAGCCTGCCGAGGTGTACGAGTCGATTGGCAAGCTGCAGATCGTCAATATAACACTGGACCGCTCAGTTGATGACGCACAGGCTATTTTCGAGAGCCTGAATTCCACCGGTAAAGAGTTGTCTGAATCTGACCTAATCCGGAACTATGTTCTTATGGGGCTGGAGCCTACGGAGCAGACCTTTGTCTACGAGCACCTGTGGCGGCCTATGGAATTGCTGTTCGTTTATGAGACGCAGGATTCCGTCATGGATAGATTTTTCCGCGATTACCTGACAATGAAGATTACACGCATTCCTAAGCAGGATCGCGTGTACGAAGAGTTCAAACTTTATCATCTGAATTGCGAGTTCGGCACTATTCGTGAGCTGTGTCAGGACCTGCTGACCTATGCTAAGTATTATACCGATATGGTATTCAAACGGAGCCGCAGTCCCGTACTCAAATCCTTGTATGAGGACATCAACGACCTTCGTATGGGGAAGTCTCATATCCTTTCCTGCTTAAAGTGCATAATGATTATGCCGAGGGTATCATTTCCGAGGATGATTTGAAGTTGATTATCCGGCTTTGCTTATATCTTCCGGCGCAGCATCTGTGATATACCGACAAATTCTCTGAATAAGACATTTGCTACACTGAGAAATGAAATCAGACCGGATGACTACGTCAATTCTATCAAGGCATTCTTTGTAATGCGAGACGATTATAAAGAGTTCCCGAACGATGATAAGTTCACAGCTGCCTTTGTGTCGAGAGATATTTACAACATGCGCTCCCGTAACTTTATCCTCGGTCATCTGGAGAACTATGGAAACAAGGCTCCGATCATCATTGAGAATTATACGATTGAGCATATTATGCCTCAGAACAGCAGTCTAAGCCAGGAGTGGCAGCAGATGCTTGGAGCGAATTGGCGCGAAGTACAAAAGACCTATCTGCACACCATCGGCAATCTGACGCTTACAGCGTATAATTCAGAAATGAGCGACCATCCGTTTATGGTCAAGATGGATATGGAGGGCGGCTTTAAGGAAAGTGCACTCCGCTTGAATGCCTATGTTGTTAAACTCACGGAATGGAATGAACAAAGAATAAAAGAACGCGCCTCGCTGCTGGCAGATAAGGCTAAACGAATCTGGGCGTATCCGGATATGACCGCTGCAGAGCTGGCTCCTTATCAGACGGTGGAAAAACCTGCAGAGCGTTACAGCCTCGCAACTTATGATACAAACGTTTTCACGAAAACGCTGTTTGAAGTTCTTGATCGTCGAATCCGGAATCTCTCTCCAGATGTGAAGCGCGAATTCAAAAAGTTGTATGTAGCCTATAAGCTGGATACCAATTTCGTGGATATTGTTTTCCAGAAACAGCGACTCCGTATTTCTGTGAATATGAAATTCTCGGAGGTGATCGATCCGGATGGTATCTGCCGTGACATAACCGGCCTCGGCAGATGGGGTAACGGCGATGTTGAATTGTATATGGAGCATACATCAGACGTCGATCAGATCATGGAGATCGTGGAGCAATCATTCCGTCTTCAGGCTGATGAATGATGGAGTATATGATGAAACGATTTAGCTTGATTAAAATAATGAGGATAATACATGGTTTATAATACTTTCATAAAATGTCAGGTGTGCGGAAGCATTACCAGAATCCGATTACAGGTTGGATGGCAAGAAGAACATCCTATTGTTCTGGCTTGCGGTAAATGTGGTACTTCCTTATCTGGCAGCGTTAAGATAGGACAAGACTGTCCGGGGTTGAAGTTTTCTTTTGACAATGCGGATGAAATCCCGGATGCCGAAGCTGACTACATGGTTGAATGCTCTGGTGAATTTCCGACTGTGAAACAAGGCAAAGCAGCGGAGTTGGAAGAAGTCGTCATTACTCCGTTTATCCGCTATATGAATCGTATGAAGACGGATGATTCATATGAGCAGTTCGGAAAAGCGGTATCACAGCTTAATGCAACAGAAAAGAAATGGAAGAACTACAAGAGAATCATTGACCTATTCAAAAGCAACAGTGAATATCTTGTTCAGGAGATTCAAAAGGAATTCTCCGGACAATACTTTCAGTGCAGAGATGAGTCTGAAGTATTAAGAGCTGTTCATATGATTGAGGTTCATGGTTTTTATTCTGCGCTCAAAAAAGATATTTTAGACGATCTTTCTTTTAGCGCAGGAATTATGATACTGGACTCCACTCAGCTGAAGAGCTTAGTAACCTTCTTAAATTCACATGATGGCTACCATTTTGATGAGCTACAGGATTTAATTTATAAGGCATACGATGATTTCGTAAAAATATACCAGCGCCTTATTCCGGCTCTTGCAATACAGTATTGCAAAGAGGATGCTTTTGATTTTGAAGTTGAAGGCTCGACAACGAGTAGCTTTGATAGTGTAAAGCAGTTTTATTTGAATGTTTATGAAGCCTTTGGGAATCTGCTTGTTATCCCGGTCGCTCTCAATAACATAAAATACAGGGCTGACGTGAATTTGATGAATCCTTTGGAAAAGAATGTATCTTCGTTGGAGGGTTTTATAAAGCTCACAAAGGCATCAAGGTATCATTTCTGCTTGAACACAGAAGTCTACACCGATTTCTTGGATGTTGTAGTAAATGCAAAACTAAGAAATGCGATTGGACATAATGATGTTGAATATGACGCAGTGAGTCAGGTCATTACTTACATTCCGAATCCGAAAGACAGAACCATAAAGAAAACGGAATACCTTCTCGAATTTGAAAATGAAGCGATGCACATGTTTCAGGCGTTATTGGGTGTTTCAGAGTACCTGTATCGCCTGAGAGAACTCTCACTTATGTATGATGGCAAAATACCACTTATGGTTCAGGAAAGAGCAAACTGGCCGAAAAAAATAGGCCGTAATGATCCGTGTCCATGTGGAAGCGGGAAAAAATACAAATTCTGTCATGGGAAGAATTAGGGTTGAGGCGATGATCTTCCATGCATTCGCGGAACCGTCAAGGGTTGAGGCAATGGAATTCGCTACTCCCGAAAAAGTCCCATTTCATGCGGGTATCCGAAAACTTGGATATGTTCCCGCTAACGAGCGGACTTGAAGCGGACGAGGCGAAAAGTGGATAAGTTCAGATGAAAACGGCGGATTTATTTCCGTGAACGTCGGGAGGCCCTGACATCAAAATGGACGTGTCGAGCCATGTGGAGACGGTAGTAATGCTTTCCCACAAAAAACCTGACAGCGTAATCAATGTAAAAGTGGAGTTTGGCGAGGGTGAGGGTAAAATGCCGCTTGATATAATATCGCCAAGAGAGCCAAAGCGTACAAGCCGAAAGAGCGAGTCACCTATAAGATGATTAAAAAGTACATATAAGCTAAATACGGTTTCAAAGTACATATCGCATATATCGCAGAGGTAAAATGGGATTTGGGCTTGCCGATGTATGACGCTCCTAATGCAGTAGAAGAATTGAAACAGTCGAGGAAGCATCCGACACCATAAAAGGTTGAAGTAATAAAGGACGCTTAAAATATTTTAAAATTACGGAGGAGATGTAATGAGTAGTTCTATTTTTTTGAGTTATTCGAAACCATATTTAAAAAGACAAGAAGAATTTATTAAAAGAGTAATTCATTATTTAGAGGAAAGAGAATTACAACCAAGAACGTTAGGGGTGACAGATTATGATACGGATGCTCCGTTGTCAGCGATAAGAAGGTTGATGTTAGAATCAAATGGATTAGTAACAATAGCGTTTAGAAGAAGCTTAATTAAGCAAGGAACGGGGAAACCAGTCAGTGATATTGGTGAAAAGGAATATGATTTATCCAATAAATGGTTAACAAGTCCATATTGCCAAATTGAACCAGCTATGGCTTTTCAATTAGGGCTGCCTCTTTTAATACTCAGGGAGAAAGGGGTTATTGCAGAAGGAGTATTAGAAAAAGGTGTTCTTGGAGTGTATATGCCAGAGTTTGATTTGAATTGCAATCTAGATGACTATTTTAAGTCTAAAGAATGGAAACAAATAATTCAGAAATGGGAAGGGTATGTCAGAAAAGTAGTGGAGAACAAAGGGAAACCTCCTATGCTGTATTAAATTTAATTTATGCAGTAGTCAATTACACAAATAGTATTGATTATGTAAAAACAATGGTCATTATTTTTGCTTTTGGGAATATGTTTTGCTTTGATACTTATGGCGAGACAGGAGTACTGATTTTTCAAAAAAGCCATATGGATATATCAATGTAAAAATCAAGAAAGTAAGGAAGGGTTTGTGGGAAAGAGGTAATACCGTTGAGACGGTATGCAAGTTAGTTCTGAGAAAACCGGTAGTACATGTAAACATAGATGTGGATGTAGACGAATAGGTGCAGGATAAAAGAGACAGCGATTCGGGCGGCACTGGAGTATTTCAAGATGATATAATATGATTTACAAATTAAAATAAAAAAGAGTGGGTTTCAATGAAATCCACATTGGACTCCATAAAATATTTATACGAATCATGACATACAGTTGTCATGTTTAAAATGATATAGTTTAAGAAAAAAAACGGAGTTTATACATATGGTTGATTCAAGATGTGGACTTCACTGTACTGGATGTGAGTATAAGGAGATGTGCGGTTGCGGGGGATGTATCGAAACAAACGGGCATCCTTTCCATGGGGAATGTCCTGTTGCGATATGCTGCCAAAATAAAGGTATCATACATTGCGGCGAATGTGCTGATTTCCCTTGTGAGCTTCTGATGAAGTATTCTTGTGATTCTGAGCATGGGGATACTCCTCACGGTGCACGAATCGAACAGTGTAAAAGGTGGGCAAATGTATGATAAATAATTTTTCGGATTTTTGCGATGTACTGATGAAATGCGGTTTCTCTATGGGAGGAGGCAACCCAAAAGGCATCTATGCTGTAGTTCCTTACGGATGGCAGGAACAGAACAGCATCTTATCTCCTATAAAGTGGCACACAGGAGACTTTGAAACAGATCCGTGGGAATGGCGGATGCGAGTTTTGGAAGAACGGGATGATATTGCTTATTCAAAGCTTTTTTTTCGTTCAAGCGGATATATCACAAAGGACTGGTATCCGTACTTTTATGCTGTACGAAGAAACGGCGAAACCTTCGATGAAGCCTATGAAAGCGGTACGATAAGCGAAATGGCAAAACGGATATACGCCATTGTTTCCGCCGGAGAAATCCCTCTTCATGAAATAAAGCAAAAAGGTGGATTTAGTCGGGAAGACAATGCAAAGTTTGAACGTGCGCTCGTTGAGCTTCAAATGCGTATGTTTATCACTATGTGTGGTAGGGCACAAAAAAAGAATAAATATGGCGAAGGTTATGGATGGAATAGCACTGTATTTACAACAGTAGAGAATTTTTGGTATACGCGTGCATTTACTTTACCTCATCTCAATCCCATCGAAAGCTATGCTTTGATTAAGAAGCAGATTCTAAAGCTGAACCCACAGGCAAATCAGAAAGTAATCGATAAGTTTATTCGTGGATAGGAATGGGTGTGAAACTTCATGTGCGGACGGCATATGTTGAGTGCTCAGTATTTGGTGGCCCGATTACTTATCACTGTACGGTGTCCAGCGGATACGCCGGAGAAGAGACCTATACGGAATATGAAGATAGATATGAAGTTATAAATGGAGAATCCTGTCATCATAAAGAACTTGTAACTAAAACCAAAATTGTTAAAGAAACGTTATCTTGGAGGAGGTAAATCAAAATGAGTACAGATAGAGAAGATTCACTGAATAATCAGTATATATTTCGTTTTGAAAACGATTGTTTCAGCGAAGTTATTACATATAGGAAGAATCTTATAGAACAAATAAAAAAGCATTCGTCTGTAAAGGAAAATATTGAAATTCAAAATTTTTCATCAAAAGGCATTACGTATGCTAAATTCAATAGATTTGTTCGTCTTGCCAAAGAAGTCGGCTTTACGATTTATAAAGTAAGAATATTATAAGACAAACTGAAATCAAGCAAAAAGGCAATGAATGCGAATTTTACACTCATTGCCTTTTTCTATATATTATTAGTTTAACATGATTACGTGTAAATCAGGGTGTGATATATGATTTCCGACACTCTGTATCGGATATATTAAGAGATCTATATAATGAAAAAACATAAAAATAATAGAAGCAGTAGCAATGCTAGACCATTTACATACGCTAGTAATTATACCACTGTATATAAGTATAGCACAATTTATGGGATTTCTTGATAATAGTCGGCTGCTGCATCTTTTTTGACATAATCGCTTATGTTTATAACCTTCACTTTAAGCGGTTTTTGCCCCATATTTATTTCTATTATGTCGCCTACTTTAACATCATACGAAGCACGTGCTGTCTTATCATTTACTATGACCTTTCCTGCATCGCATGCCTCGTTTGCTACAGTACGTCTTTTTATTATTCTTGTTATTTTTAGATATTTGTCTAATCTCATATTAATTCCCTTTCTTTACTGTGGTGTTTGAGTGTATTGATTAAGCTTATATCTATCAAAATTAAAAGCCTGCCAGAAAACTGACAGGCAACGTTATATAACTTACTTAGCAACTGCGTCTTTAAGAGCTTTACCAGCTTTGAAAGCAGGAACCTTCTTAGCAGGTACGTTGATTTTCTCCTTTGTCATAGGATTGATAGCGGTCTTAGCAGCTCTGTCACGAACTTCAAAAGTACCGAAACCTACGAGAGAAATCTTTTCACCTTTCTTAAGAGATGTGGTGATTGCGTCAATAACTGTTGCCAATGCTTTTTCAGCATCCTTTTTTGAATAATCTCCCTTATCAGCGATAAGGCTTACAAGTTCTGTCTTTGTCATTTTAATTTTCCTCCCAAATTTTTGGCAAAAAGCCAAATATTTTTATTTGCTTACCGATTGTAAATGATTTTCGGTTAAGCTTTGCAAAGAAATTTAAAAAATTTCTTTTAGCCTGAATCATCATTTGTCTGCCTTTACTTTGTTCCAATATTCGTCCAGCTTGTCCGACGATAGATCCTGCATATTCTCGTTGTTTCCAACAGCCATCTGTTCAACCTTTTCAAAACGTGATATAAACTTTTCATTTGCCTGAGTCAAAAGCTCTTCGGCATTAAGGTTAAGCTTTCTTGCAACATTAACAGCCGAGAAAATAACATCTCCTATTTCCTCGGAAATCTGTGCAGAGTCGTCTGATTTCATAGCATCGGATAATTCTTCGACCTCATTTTTAAGCGATTCAAATGCGCTGTCAGCATCCTTAAAATCCAAATTAGCTCTTGAGGCTCTCTTTCCGAGTTTGCTGGCCCTTAAAAGGGAAGGGAATACACGAGGAACACTTTTCAGTGTGTCGGTAAATGTTTCTTGTCCTTTTGTCTCTTTCTTAATACTATCCCAGTTTTTTAAAACATCTTCAGAGCTTTCAACAGAAACCTCTCCGAAAACATGGGGATGGCGGACAATCAACTTTTTGCAAATATCATCTGTTACATCTGAAAAATCAAATGAATTTTTTTCGGTTTCTATCTGAGAATGAAAAACAACCTGTAAAAGAACATCGCCAAGTTCTTCCTTCAGCATTTCTTCGCTGTCAAAATCAATAGCTTCGATAACCTCATAAACCTCTTCGAGAAAATCCATGCGTATAGACTTATGCGTTTGCTCTTTATCCCAGGGACAGCCGTTCTCGCTTCTCAGCAGCCTTACGATTTCAATCAAGTCATCAATACCGTACCTGTCTTTAAAATTGAAATCGACCATTTTTAAAACAACTCCAGAAGGATAAGTTTTATATAACCTTGTAATGTAACGACAATTCAGTCGTCAATGAGCTCGTAAAGAAAGCAAAATGCAAACTTACACTATAACGCAGCCCAGCTTGCCGGCAGCATTAGGCAGCGCATATTAAAACTCTCAATTGCAAGGTTAACATTACTTATTAATAATACTCCAAATAAAATTAAATTTCAAGACCTTTTTAAATATTTGTATTTGAAAATAGGCTTTTTATAGTATTTTTGTTGAAAACAGACAATAAACACATAAATAAAATGTACATAATGCCACCAAAAATTATGGAAGAAAATAGAGCTATTACCTGATTTTGTCTTTCATTAATAAAAACAAAGCTAAACAGTATTACTATTGAAGATAAAATTCCCGCAAATAACGGTTTAATTGTTGTCGTAATAAGGTCAATTTTGACGTCTGTGTATTTCATAAATGACTGTACCGCACATATTCCTATGAACATATAGCTTGCGCTTGTTGATATGGCGGCGCCGTTTATATTAAGATGTTCTATGTTCATAAGCGTAATATTCAGTAAAAGCTTTATTATCAATCCTGCCATAAGAATTTTCAGTGGAGCTTTTACATTTCCCACAGCTTGAAGCAGAGAGAATGTAGTTACAGTTATTGATATAAATATCATACCAATACAAAGATACATAAGAGGCTGTACAGAGATTGAAACCTCCAGCGGTCTTGTGCCGAAAAAGAGAGAAAGTGCAGGCTTACATAAAATCATCAGCCCCAGAGAACAGGGAATAGCAATAAAATTAGTTGAAAATAAAGCCGCATTTGCACTTTTTTCAAGCGCAGCAATATTTTTTTTTGAGTAGTTGGCTGCAACGTTTGCAAAAGAGCTTTTTCCGAATATGCTTGTGAGTGATGGTACAAGACCAAAAATCGTCAGAGCAATACCAACAAATGAACCGTATACAAAGTTCGGGATATCCTTTGCGTCGATTTGGCTGCCTATAGTTTTAAAAAGACCGATATTGCTGTTCTTTTCGTACAGACTTTTTATGATCGGCGGAATGGTTGCAAGGTCAATCATTGAGATTACTGTTGTTATTACCGAGCTTATTGCAATAGGGAAGGCAAGTAAAAACACCGACTTGAATATTGTTCTCATTCTGTCCGTTACAACGTCGCTGGCTATCATTTGTTTTGTAATTCCGTCGCCTGAAATTCTTGAGCGCAGCGCACAGTAAACAGTAGCAACAAGAGTTGAAAGAGTTACTCCGAATAGTGAAAAGGCAGATATATAGGGAGTAGCGGCGTTTAAAACATCATTTGGATTGCTTACTGTCTGACCGAAAACAGTACCATTCTTGTCAAAGCCTCTGGTTGCAATAAATATAGCAAGATATGCGCCTCCCAAACCTAAGGCAACTCTCAGTATAGATTCTATTATTTCAGAAATTGCAGTGGGTAGCATATTCCTAAGACCTTCATAATAACCTCTGTAAACCGACATAATGCTTCCTGCCAGTATAGACGGTGCAATGGCAATAACGCATAAGTACGACTTGCTGTCACCCGATATGTATTTGGAAATGGGGTAGGCAAGCAAAATCATAAGCAGAGTGGCAAGCAGTGAAATGAAAGAAAAGCCTATAAGAGAAACGTGCTTTATTCGTCTTATGTTTTTATAGCGTTCAAATGCATAGCTCTCAGCCACTACCATAGACATAGCCGAAGGTATTCCGCTTGCGGCAATGGCATACAGCGGCATAAAAACAGTAAACGCAGACGAGTAATATCCCATACCTGTTCCGCCCAAAATATTGGTAAGGGGAATCTTATATATCATTCCCAAAGCCTTTGTTATAAGCATGGTTGTTCCGAGTATAAATGAACCCATCAAAAAGCCCTGTTTTTTCAAATAAATTCTCCTTTGACAAATTACATTATAAATAGGCTGATTCTTTTGTTTTTTACGGTTAAATTTTTTAATTCCTTGTATTTTTTTGATTAATGGTATATAATACTTACAGTGAGAGAACTCATTATAAATCCGATTAAATCTGCAAATAGACAATATAGTATGATTCTCTTTGTCGGCTTGACTTTGCAGGCGGAATAGTATACAGACAGGGTGTAGAAGGTTGTTTCTGTTGAGCCCATCAATACGCTTGCTACACGTCCTGCAAACCCGTCGGGAGAGTTTTCTGAAAGAATAGAGTCAAACATACTCAAAGCTCCGCTTCCCGATAAAGGACGCAGTATTGCAAGAGGTATACATTCTTTCGGAAAGCCTAGAAATGAGGTTATAGGAGATATAAGCTTGGTTAACAGGTCTATACCGCCAGATGCGCTGAACATCCCTATAGAGACCATCAGCAAAAGAATTGAGGGGAATATTTCTGCGGCTGTCTTTAGATTGTCTATTGCACCTTTTATGAAGCAATCTATAATGTTTACTTTCTTTATGTGACCGTAAACCAGTATAAAGGTAATGATAAGCGGGATTATCAAATCTGAAAATTTGTAATTCGATAAAAATTCAGACATTGGTTTTTCTCTTTTCGCTTTTCCATGTTACCTTTATAAAAATGACGGCGCAAAAGAGAGTTACAAAAGAGGATATCAATACCGCAGGGAGTATATCCATAGGATTTTTTGAGCCGTGTGAATATCGAATTGCGGCGATGGTTGAGGGTATAAGCTGTATTGACGCGGTATTGAGCAGAGTAAAAAGTGCCATATTTTGCGAAGGATAATTTTCTATATTTTCTTCTTGTTTTATTTTTTTCATAGCGTCGATTCCGAGAGGTGTAGCTGCGTTTCCTAGTCCGAGAAGATTTGCAGTTACATTCAGGGTTATTGCTTTGTAAGCTGCTCCGCTGAGGTTTATTTTAGAAAATATCCGTCGTAACAATGGTTTTAGAAGCGATGAGATTTTTTCATCAAGCTTTGATTCTTTTACAATATTCATGAGTCCGCCCCAAAATGCCATTGTTCCGGCAATTGTTAGTATAAACTGTATTGATTTATCAGTATTATCCATAACAGAATTTGTTATATTATATAAATTATTCTTATATAATCCTAAGATTATGGATATACTAGTAATGATTGCCACAATTGTAGACATAAAATGTACCCCTCGTTAATAGTTATAATCAATTTCGTAAACTCGCTTGACAAAAATTTGTATTATGGTAAAATTAATATAAGATTGAAATAAAATATTAATGTTAGTTTTGGATGTTATTATTTTATGAATTTTAGGAGGAAAGAACAAATGAAATCAACAGGAATTGTAAGGCCACTTGATGAGCTTGGAAGAATTGTTATTCCAATCGAGCTTAGAAGGACATATGACATTGGTCCTAAGGATGCATTGGAGATTTATGTTGACGGAGATAAGATCATCCTTAAGAAATTCCAACGTTCATGTACTTTCTGCGGCAACAAAGATGGAGTTGCAGAATTCAAGGGCAAATTTGTATGCGCAGATTGCGTAAAGGAATTGACAAAATAGTAATGACATCATAATTTAAAGGAGACAGCTTATAAGCTGTCTCTTTTATTTTATTAGCTTTATTTGCTGTTTAGAACATATATGGTATATTATCAGACAAATCTTTGTTATGCCATAAGAAAAGCCTCTAAGATAATTCTTAGGGGCTTATAAATAAATATTTTTCTAGATTTTTAAGAAATCAGTATTGGATTTTTGAAAAATTCTCCCTAGTACCGTTGAATGCGCTTAAACTGATAAAGTTTTTAACTTCAGAAATACCGTTAAGCTTTCCTCTGGGACTGTAGCACCAAAGGCTCCAGTTAATTGACTCAGGCTTTGATAACAAATCTATTATCCAAAGCTTGTACCCTGAAAAGTCATCTTTTAAGTATTCCTTATAGAATTTATCACCTGTTATTATAATAGGGTTTACAGCGTATTCGTTCTTTATCGTTTTACAGTATTCCTTAAGAGCACTAACAACGGATTCTTTTTTAGGAGGAGAAGCCAAAGAAAGTCCGCTTTTTGTTACTTCAACAGCAGGATAAAGTCTGTAGCCGTCATTTGAAATTTTTCCGACTGTGTTAATGAAGTTTTTAGCTTGCGTTTGCCCGTCATCGGAAAACGAAAACTTGTGATAAGCTCCTGTTTTAACCGTACTCTCTTTAGATTCTTCCCATGAAGCGCTGAATTGTTTATCTTTAAGGCTTTTGCCTTCGCTTGCCTTGAGATATGCGAATGATATATTCTCCATTTCAAGGGCATTGAAATTTATGGCTCCTTGAAGAGATGATAGAGTTATTCCTTGAACAGGATATTCTTTTCGGGTAGGGGAGTTGAACCAGATTTTACCCGTATATAGAAGAACAGTAAGGTCGATTAAAATAGCCAAAATACCTAATGTAATAAGCCATAGTACGATTCTCCGCCGTTTTCTTACTCTGCGTCTTTTCTTGTATGATTTGGCATCCTCGTCAGAGCCGTAGTCCGAATCATCATAATAATCGGACTCGTAATCATTATAATAATAGTTGTTAGAATTATTTGCGGTATATCTCATAAGCCCGAGCCTTTCTTTGCTGTAGTAAATTTAAGGGTTATGTAGTTTAAAAGCCTGTAAGCTTGTTTTAATCTAAATAATCCCTAACCTTATTGCTTCTGTTCGGGTGGCGGAGCTTTCTCAATGCTTTTGCCTCAATTTGTCTTATACGTTCGCGAGTAACGTTAAACCTTTGACCTACCTCTTCTAAGGTTCTTGAGCGTCCGTCTTCCAGACCGAAACGCAGTCTTAAAACCTTTTCCTCACGGTCGGTAAGAGTAGACAGAACCTGATTGAGCTGCTCTTTTAAAAGTGTTCTTGAAGCTGCTTCAGCCGGAGCAGGGGCTTCATCGTCTGGTATAAAATCTCCCAAATGAGAGTCTTCCTCTTCGCCAATAGGCGTTTCAAGAGATACAGGGTCCTGAGCTATTCTCATAATATCCCTTACTCTTTCGACAGGCATATTGAGCTCATGAGCTATTTCCTCAGAGCTTGGATCATGGCCGTTCTTGTGAAGAAGCTGTGATGACGCCTTCTTGACTTTTGTTATTGTTTCAACCATATGGACAGGAATTCTTATAGTTCTTGCTTGATCGGCAATCGCTCTTGTTATAGCCTGTCTTATCCACCATGTCGCATAGGTTGAGAACTTAAAGCCCTTTGTATAGTCGAACTTTTCAACTGCCTTTATAAGACCCAGATTTCCTTCCTGAATGAGATCCAAAAAGCTCATACCTCGTCCTACATATCTTTTTGCAATAGATACGACCAGACGTAGATTTGCCTCAGCAAGCTTTTTTCTTGCTTCGGTCGCCTTATTTTCATCAGAGCTTCCCATTTGTTCGGCAAGCTGAATTTCATCTTCTGCTGTAAGCAGAGGAACTCTTCCTATTTCCTTTAGATAAATTTTAACCGGGTCGTCAATGGATATGCCCTCTGTTGATATGGATATGTCAACACTATCCTCAGAGCTTTCATCATTGCTTGCTGTGATGTCAAGAGTTTCATCGGGAGAGATGTCGTCGATGATTTCAATATTCAATGCAGCGCAGTTGTCATAGAAAGCGTCCATCTGGTCAACGTCGTAGTCAAGCTTCTCCAACGCATCGGTGATGTCCTTAGTTGAGAGCTTTCCTGTTGTTTTACCTTTTTCCATAAGGCTATCTAAAATAAATCTTTTATCCATTGTCCTTCACTAATCTCCAATCATAAAATTATTAAATAAGAACTTCCTTAATATATGAAATCACTATGATTTTTTGCTCCTCATCTGTTCGGTGAACTTGAGCAGCTGATCGTCCGACATTTCATCAGCAGGTTGCTGATTAATATTATTATGCGAATTTAGCACGTTTATATAATCTGTTAATACTTGTTTGTCAACTGGAATTTCTCGACGTTTTCCGAAAATGTTTGCTACATTTCCCATTTCATCGGGGGAAAATTCACTGTTAAATGACGAAATAGAAAAATCTAGGTCGTTTTTTATCTTAAAAAGAAGGCTTGAATATATGCGTCTGTTGACGTCTGTTGCAAAGCTTTCAACAGGTAAAACTCCGCTTATGAAATCTGCCTGATTTGGATTTTGATAAAGATAATACAATATGCCCTCTTCGCATTTTAACTGCTTGTTAAAAGCCGATGCCGCCGGTGTTAAGTCTTTAGCAGGGGTTACGGTGTTCTTATAAAGCTGCTGCCACTGCTTTCTTCTGTCAAAGCTTTTTCGTTTTTTAATACGGCTTTCAACTTCACGAAAGGCGGTTTCTTCTGAAATATTCATTCTTTTAACAAAGCTCTTGACAAAAACCTCTCGGTCAATATCATTCTCAATCTGAGCAAATATATCATAGCATTTTTTGATATATTCAATACGGTCAACATCGCTGTTTTCAATATCAAGACCGCTTTTAGCTTTGTTAAGCTCAAATTCTACGGCATTGTCAGATTTGTCAATAAGCAATTTAAACCGTGTAGCTCCAAATTTCTTTATATACTCGTCAGGGTCTTTAGCGCCCTCCATTTTTATTATTCTTGTATTCAGCCCAACCTCTGATAATAGGTCGATAGCCTTTTTTGAAGCCTTTTGTCCGGCTTCGTCCGAATCGTAGCAGATGATTACCTCTTTGCAGTATTGTGACATCATTCTTGCGTGCTCCGAAGTTATGGCGGTACCGCAGGTTGCAACTGTATTTTCAAAACCGGCTTGGTTCATTGAAATGACGTCCATATTTCCCTCGCATAGGAGAAGCCGTCTTTCCTTAACAGCCGATTCCTTTGCAAAGTTAAGAGAAAAGAGCGTTTTGTTTTTTTTAAATACCATTGTTTCTCTTGAATTAAGATATTTTCTTGTATCATTCGGATCGAGAGTCCTGCCGCCGAAAGCGATAACATTACCCCTTAAATCAAAAAAGGGGAACATAACTCTGTTTTTGAAAAAGTCGTAGGTTCTTCCGCTTTGAGAGCGCCCCAGCAAGCTTGCTTCGACAAGCTCGTTTTCATAATAACCTTTCATAAGCATATGGTCTTTAAGGCTTGTCCACTTGTTTTCTGCAAAGCCAAGACCGTATTTCTGGATAGTTTCGGGCTTCAGACCTCTGTCTATTAAATACTTAAGACCTACCTTTCCATTCGGAGAACGTAGATTATTAAAGAAAAACCTTGCCGCTTCTCGGTTTATTTCATAAAGTCTTTGTTTTTTTCTAACGGTGTCGTCGCCTCTTGAAGAATCCTCAGGCAGGGGGATACCGCTTCGTTCGGCAAGCATTTTAACTGCCTCTAAGTAATCGAGATTTTCTATTTTCATAATAAAGGTGATAACGTCTCCGCCTGCGCCGCAGCCAAAGCAGTAAAAGCTCTGTGTATCAGTATAAATCGTGCAGGAAGCGGTTTTTTCAGAATGAAAAGGACAAAGGCACTTTGACACAGAACCCGCTCTTTTAATTTGAACATAGTTAGACATAACATCGTCTATTCTGTTAGCGTCCTTGAGTCTGTCCAAAAAATCGGCAGAAAAAGGCATTTGCATCACTTCCATTCTGAAAATAGTAATCAATAAGTTTTATACATTCCAGCCCTTTGGAATAAAAACTTCCTCAAAGGTGTTTATCGCATAACTGTCAGTCATTCCGGCAACATAATCACAAACTGCTGTTTCCTTAGAGAAGTTATAAGCCAACTCCTTGTATTGTTCGGGCATAACGCTGTCAAAATTATCGTAGAAATAATGAAACAGAGTGCCTAAAAGGTCTTTAACCTTAGCTTCCTCCGATTTGCATTTTGGGTTTGTATAAACACTTTTGAACATGAATTTGTGCAGCTTGTCGTGAGCCTCTTTTATATCGTCGTCCATATGTATGTTTTCTGCACCGTTTTCAACTATTGAGTTTACAAGCGTTGTAATTCTCTCAGATTTTGAGTGTCCCAAGACATTTGATATATCAGAAGGAATATCATCTTCAGACAAAACTCCTGCCCGTATAGAATCGTCAATGTCGTGGTTAATATAAGCTATAACGTCTGCTAGTCTTACAACATATCCCTCTTTAGTATCTGCTATTTGGTTTGTATGTGCTACAATACCGTTTCTGACCTCATATGTAAGATTGAGCTTATCAATATGGTCGACAACTCTCAGGCTTTGTTCATAGTGCTTAAAGCCGTTAGGGGAAAGCTCGTTCAGAACCCGCTCGCCCTCGTGACCGAATGGAGTGTGACCTAAATCATGTCCGAGTGCGATAGCCTCTATTAAGTCCTCGTTTAGCCTTAAAGCCCTGCCTATTGTTCGGGCTATTTGTGAGACTTCAAGAGTGTGGGTAAGTCTTGTTCTGTAATGGTCGCCGGTAGGGAACAGAAAAACCTGCGCTTTATGTTTGAGACGCCTAAATGCGTTAGAGTGAAGGATTCTGTCTCTGTCTCTTTGAAAATCGGTTCTCAAATCGCATTTTTTTATGTTTTCCAATCTTCCTTTAGTATTTTTTGAGAGACAAGCTTGTTTGCATAGGGTCTGTTCCTCAATCAGCTCTGTTTGTTCTCTTGGCAGAATAATATCACCACCCGACATTTACTATTATTGTATAGTATATACTGAAAAAAGCATTGAAAACCTTTTTATAATAGAAATGTTAATAGTTTTTTTACATTATAACTTTATAAAGTTACATAAACAGTTAATTATCGACAAAATCTCCGTATTTTAGTTTAGATTTTGAAATTGATATTTTACCGTTTGTGATATCATTAAGCTTGTCTTCAAGCTTTTGGTAGAAATCGCTTTTGACAAGCAGATTAAGTGTCACACTGTCCGAAAATTCATCAGAGAGCATTTTTATATCAAATTCGGGCAGTGAATACTCTATCTTGCCGTAAAGAGAGTAGTCGAATTTTAGTGTTACCTCAAAGCACTCGTACATTTCCATTTTAACGGCGGCGTCAACAGCCAGCTTGCAGGCATGAGAATAGGCTCTTACAAGTCCGCCTCCGCCCAGCAGAATACCTCCAAAGTATCTTGTTACAACAACGCATACATCTGTCAGACCTTCTTTTAACAGAACGTCAAGAACAGGCATACCGGCAGTTCCCTGAGGTTCGCCGTCGTCGCTGTATCGGGTGATATTATTGTCTCTGAGAATATAAGCATATACATTGTGTTTTGCCTTTCGGTTTTCTGATTTTATTCTGTTTATAAAATCAACAGCTTCTTCATTGGTTTTTACCGGAGCGATATATCCTATAAATTCAGATTTTTTTTCGATAAAGCTGTCTTTGGCGAAATCTCTAATAGTCGTATAATTCATAAAACCAACCCTTAGTATTTAAACAAAAAGAGTGGATTTAATAATCCACCCTAAATTTTTTTGATTACTAGTCAAGATTGAAACGCTTTTTAAATCTGTCAACACGTCCGCCTGTATCTGTGAGCTTCTGCTTACCTGTGTAAAACGGGTGGCATTTTGAACAAATTTCAACCTTGATATCCTTCTTTGTAGAACGAGTATTGATTACATTACCGCAAGCGCAGGTAATGGTAGTTTCTTGATACTCAGGATGAATACCATCTCTCATTAAAAATCCTCCTCTCAAAACATCAAATATATGACTTACATAGAAGCCCATCATTTCAGTTTAGACAGTAGTTCTATGAAATAATCATCAGCGTTTAACAGTATATCACATTAAAAATTAAAATGCAAGTGTTTTTTCTATTTTTTTATTACATTGACATTGATCATTTGTATTGCCTTAGCATTGCAGTCTTTATCAGCTACATTTACAGCAAATATTTTCTTGCACTTTTTCTTATCAGGCTTTTTAGCTTTAGTTTCTGTGATATCAATATAGACAGTGTTTCCGTTGTATTTAACGGCGCTTATCTCAGTCTTAGAATTACTGTTTTCAAAACCGACGATCGTTAGAAATATTGTGTTATTCTTAAAAGTTTTGTCGTTATTTATTTGCTTGTAATAATTACTTATCTTTTCGCTGATTACAAAATTCTTTTTTAAATCATCAAAGAAGAATTTAACAACTCTTTTAGCGGTGATAACAGCAGTTACAGGGTAGTCGACGTTGTTATTTTTGGGTTCAATACTGAAAATCTTTTTCGTGAACTTTACATCTTTTCCGTTAGATTTGGAATTGGTACTGTTGCTATCGGTATCGGCAAGAGTGGTGTCCTCAGTATTGATTGCAGTTTCAGCCTGCTGTGAAGCTAAGTTTGAACTTTCTGCAAGTTTTTTGGTTTCCATATCGTTTGCTCTCACTACAAAGAACAAACCAATTGCCAAAATGGCAACAAATATAATAGGGAACACCTGTCTTATATTTTTCATTACAATCTCCGTTTCTGCGAGGTACGCAATGATTTATTTAATTACTAAATTAATTATTTAATTTGGTAAATAAATTATATCATTATTAATGTTCATAGTCAAGAAATCCAAATGTTTATTAAATATTAATAAGTATAAAATAACCGCCTTTAAGAATTTTAAAGGCGGTTTAAGTGGCTTACACCACAATTATACAATTACTTAACTTTAACTTTTGTCTTATTGCTGAACTTACTATATGCCTTTTCGCTCTTACCTTGAGCATTCTTGTATGTAATGTATGCTCTTACTCTAACATAATAAGTTTTGCCACTCTTTATCTTTTTCTTAATTGTAATTTTTTTGTTCTTTGTATTTTTAGTAAAGACTATCTTATTTTTATTAAACTTTTTATTTGTAGATACTTGTACCTGATATCCATTAGCTTTGCTGACTTTCTTCCAAGTTACAGTTATCTTTTTCTTAGTCTTGCTCTTAACAGTAAGCTTTTTAATTTTAGCTTTATTCATTACAGCAGTAGCATTATCTTTTGCCTGAATTACTTTGTTGTTATTTATTGAAGGTGCTGCTGTTTTTGGAGCTCCAGTGGTAGGTGCATTTGGCTTATTCTGATTTGAAGATCCAGTAGGATTATCAGGATTTTTATAGTTTGGATCTGTTTCATTACATACTGTACATACGCCATTTACAAAGTTATGTCCGGTAGCACTTATAATTCCGCCACGTTCTGTATTGCATACACTGCATTTATGTGTTCGGCTTCCATTTTCTGTACAAGTTGCTTCTTTAGTTACGACCCAAGGTTCCCAAGTGTGTTCTTTTCTTGGCAGCTGATATGTTTGTGTTTCACCGCATACAGTACACTTATATAATTTAGAACCTTCTTTTGAGCACGTTGATTCAGATATAATTTCTCCATTATCCCATTTGTGCGCCGCATTCATTTTTTCTGTATAAGTGTCACCGCAAACTGAACATGTGTACACCTTATTACCGGCTTCTTTACAAGTATAAGTTTCCTCAGTTACTTCGTAGTGATGATGGGTATGAGTAAATGGATATGTGAATGAACAATAGGTTATTTGAATGTTTGTGTCAGTCCCTTTAGTGGTGTAGGATATATTTACACTATTATTTCCGCTGTTAAGTATATTATTTATATCAATCACATATGTATATTCACCTGTTGCTTCGTCTTTTGTACAGCTTGAAAATTTAACATAATTGCTCTTAAAACCGGTATATGTAACGTCGCTGTACGGCTCTATATTAAATATGTTATCATCTGCTTTTGGTTCGCCAGAAACAACTTTGAATTTAAGAGTCATTTTCTTACAAGACGGAATATCCAGTGTATTAGATTTAACTATGATAGCTAAAGGATTTGAAATAGAATTTGAGTCTTTTAGATTAGTAGCAACTATCTGCTCTTTCAGATAAGTTTCATCAGGTTTTAAGCTGTAGTAAGCTTTAACAAGTTTGTTGTAAGCTTCTTCAAGCTCTTCATCTTTAGCCGTATCAGAAGTAACAATTTCTTTTGCAGAATTTAATTCAGTATTCATAGCGCTCCAAGTTTCAGAAGTATAAGCGTCTTCATCAAGAGAAGAAATTATATCTACATATCTGTTAATTTGCTCCTTTGGCGTAAGAAAAGCTTCTATTATTGCGTCGACAATTTCAGGATGTACTACTTCATTTGTGTATCTGTTAAAGAGTCCGAAGCTGTTTGATGGCGCACCGTTATCCCAATAAACAGGAATACATCCGTATTCTTTTGCAAGTTTGCAGAAAGTATTGCAATAATATGCTCTGTAAGCTGTGCTTGCAGGATCGCCTGCTATTCCTTTTGTAGGATCGCCTTCAGATTTGTTTATACATCCGTACTCGCCGAAAACTATAGGATAGCCTGCTTTAACAAACTTTTCATTAACTTTTTTTATTTGATTTTCCATGTAATTTTCTTCGCAGTCATAGGAAGTAACTTTTTTGCTTGGATTTGCATTAATACCCCATTGAGAATATTTAGTCTCTGTACCATCTCCGCAGAAATCCCAAGGAGCGTAGTAGTGAACAGACATCATAAGTCTGTTGTCTTTAATATCAGGGTCTCTGTAATTATCTGTTGGGAACTCGAAACCATAATCGCCTACAGCATAATCAATATCAGTGTTCCATCCGCAGATTAAAAGCCATCTTTTGGCATTGTTACCGCCTGTTTGACGAACGGTGTCAATAAAAATTTGGGTATATGCATTTATGTTTTCGTACTGTTTACGGTCAGGAGAAGTGAATGAACCGTTAAATTCTTCGTTCATAGCTTCAAATATTAGATGTTCATCATAGTCTTTAAACATATTGGATATCTGCTTCCAACAAGCACCGTATTTTGCTTTGATTGCCGGCTGCTGCTCATCGGGAGCATTACATAATAGCCAACCTCCGGTTACAGTAGTATAACCGTCGCCGTGCATATTAATTACAACATAAAGTCCTTCATCAATAGCGTAGTCGACAACTGTTTTGATTCTTGAAAGCCAAGATGAATTGATCAAATAATCCGGAGCTTCGCCTATCCTTCCAAGATAAGAAATAGGAATCCTAATTGTTTTAAAGCCTGCTTCTTTTACTGCATGAATTATTTCTCTTGTAACAGTAGGGTTGTTCCATGCAGTTTCACTAGGAATACCTCTATTGCTGGCTTCAAGTGAGTTTCCTAAGTTCCAGCCTGCGCCCATTGCTTCTGTGATCTCTGTCTGATTCAGATCATTGAAAGCATTATCCGCTTCAACAGCAGCGCTGACTGTTGCAGATATTGTGCTTATCGTAGCCGATATTGCCATTGCAGCACATATCAGCATGGATAAAATTTTTTTCGATTTCATTTTTGTACCTCGTTTCTTTTTTTAATTGTTTTATGTACTATTAAAGTTAAATAATACATCATCACTATATTTATAAAAGATGTGAAATTGAAAAATTTCATATAACAAACTTCTAATAAATATAATGCCATAATAATTATAACAAATAAATCTAGGAAAAAACATTGGTTATTTAGCTAAAATCCAATACTAAATTTTATTCATTTTGACAAAAACGGTTAATAAAAAAGAACAGAAAAAAATCTGTTCTTTTAGAGACAAGAAACCAAAGCAAGAGGCAAGACCGCCAAACTGGCAGTAACACTCTGCTTTTTTAAGTTTGAAATTTATTTATTTTGTGCAACGGCAGACTAGTAACTATAGACAAGAGACAAGATAAACAGAAAAACAATATTAGAATCCTATTATTCTTTTAAAATCAGCTGAAACAACTTCTTCCAGTTCTATTGCTTTTTGTCTATCAGTGTCGGTTGTAGTATAATAAGCCTTAATTTTAGGTTCGGTTCCCGACGGGCGGATAATGACTTTAGCGTTTTTATCTAAAATAAATGAAATTACATCTGATTTAGGAAGCTCAATAGTTTCTTCACTGACGTTGATCAAGTCTTTCTTTATTCCTGTTTTATAGTCGGCAATTGCCAGAACCTTTAAACCTCCGATTTCAGAAGGCGGGTTTTTCCTTAAATCTGTCATTATTTCAGACATTCTCTCCATACCCGAAAGACCTTCACAGATAAAGCTTTTCTGAGTGTGGACAAAATTGCCGTACTTAGCGTAGAGATTTTCTCTTGCTTGAATAAGAGAGATACCCTTAGTGCGGTAGAAAGCTGTCATTTCACATACAAGCATCGAAGCTACAACAGCGTCTTTATCTCTTACATATGAGCCTGCAAGATAGCCGTAGCTTTCTTCAAAACCGAAGATGTATCTGTCTTCTTCTCCTTTTTCTTCAAGAAGTCCTATCTGCTCTCCTATAAATTTAAAGCCTGTTAAGACCTCTACCATTTGAACATTATATTCTTTTGCAATTTTTTCAATAATATCTGTTGAAACTATCGTCTTAATTGTTATAGGATTTTTTGGCATTGTACCGAGAGCTGTTCTTTCATGACAGATGTATTCAAGCAAAAGTGCGCCTACTTCGTTGCCTGAGAATAAAACAAAATCTCCGTTTCCGTCCGGAACGGCAATTCCCATTCTGTCTGCGTCGGGGTCGGACGCCAAAAGCAAATCGGGTTTAACTTCCTTTGAAAGCTCCAGACCTTTTTCAAGCGCCTCTTTTATCTCAGGGTTCGGGAAAGGGCAGGTAGGGAAGTTACCGTCCGGTTTCTCCTGCTCGGGAACTACAACGACGTCTTGAACTCCTATATTTTTCAGAATTTGTCTTATAGGCTTGTTTCCGGTACCGTTAAGAGGCGTGTAAACTACCTTTAATCCGCTTTCTGCAACAATTTCAGGGTGAATGCTCTGTGCCTTGACATTTTCGAGATACCTATCGATAACTGTCTGGGATATGTATTCGATTTTGCCGCTGTTCAGACCTTCTTCAAAGTCGATAACACTAGCCCCGTCAAGAACATCAACGTGAGAGATTTTTTCCAAGACAATATCAGCCGCCTGCGGTGTCATCTGACAGCCGTCTGAGCCGTAAACCTTATAACCGTTGTATTTAGCAGGATTGTGAGAAGCCGTAATAACAATACCCGAATCGCATTTAAGTTCTCTTACAGCGAATGAAAGCATAGGAGTAGGCATTAGCTCGGGATAGATATATACTTTAATTCCGTTTGCTGCAAGAACGCTTGCGGCTTCCTTTGCAAAAACGTCAGACTTAATTCTAGAATCATAAGCAATTGCTACCGAGCCGTTTTCAAACTCTTGATTGACATAATCAGCTAAGCCTTGAGTAGCCTGACGTACTGTATAAATATTCATTCTGTTAGTGCCTGCGCCGATAACGCCTCTTAATCCGGCAGTACCGAATTTAAGAGAAACTGCAAATCTGTCCTCAATTTCTGGTGTATTGTTCTCTATGCTTTTAAGCTCCGGAATTAAATCGGGGTCGGCAACTGCCTTTTCGCACCATAATTTATATAACTCTTTAATTGTCACATTATCACCTCATAAATATTTTGCTTGTGATTAGTAAAATGCCTTAGGTTATTATACCATAATTTTTTTACCTTTCAAGGCTTTTTATTAAATGTTCAATTATTCGTAAAAAGTAAATATTTTGAAGGTTGGTTTGTGATTAAATTTTGTTATACATTTTTACGAATAATAAATTATTCTTTGTCATTTTTGATATGTACTTGTAATATTGTCATAAATAGAGTAAAATACAAATAACAATTGATAATTGATAATGTACAATTATTTCAGAGGATGCTATAGTGATTTTGTCTTATGCATCTGGCTTATTGCAGTGGAGTTTTGATAAAATGAATAATAATCTCAATCAGTTAAAAATTTTTTATATGGTTGCCTCTGAAGGCAATATTTCAGGTGCGGCTAGAAAACTATTTATATCTCAGCCTGCTATAAGTATGGCATTGTCAAAGCTTGAGGAAAGCCTTGATGTGATTCTTTTAAAACGTTCATCGAGGGGAGTATCACTTACCTATGAGGGAAAAATACTCTATGAACAGCTTGAGACTGCGTTCAGCGCTATTGACGCAGGAGAACAAAAGATAAAGAATATTAAAAATCTTGGTCTTGGAAAAATAAAGATAGGTGCGTCATCAAGTTTGTGCAAGTTTATTTTAATACCTTTTTTAAAGAAATATATTGAGAAAAATCCTCATATAAAAATAGTAATAGAATGTCAGTCGTCAGCCAAAAGCCTGCGGCTTTTAGAAAACGGCAGGCTTGATATGGCACTTGTTGTAAATCAAGAAAAAAATATAAAGTCAGATTTTTTGCCTCTTGGCGAATTTGAGGATATTTTTATTGCCAATAAAGCTTATATTGACAATCTAAAGATCCGGGAAAAACGAGAGTTGTCAACTAACGAGATTTTAAAATCGGGCAATCTTATGCTGTTAGATGAGGAAAATCTGTCCAGAGTTTTTGTTGATAAATATTTAAGAGAACATAAAATTGAGGCAAAGGGAATTATAGAGGTCACAAGTATGGATCTGCTCATTGATTTTGCCAAAATTGGAATGGGAATTTCCTGCGTTATAAAGCAGTTTGTAGAAAATGATTTAAAAAACGGCAGTATAACAGAGCTCAAGCTTGAAACCCCTATGAATAAGCGTACTATAGGACTTGCATACCCAAAGCTAAAATCAAGAAGCGACTCGGTAAACTCGTTTTTGGATCTTGTAAAGAAAAGTATTTAAGAAGAGGGTCAGCTTGCATTTTTTTGAGCGCTTTTAAAAATAAGCGCCGTTATAAATCCAAAGAGCAATGCTGCACTTATTCCTGCGGCGGCAGCGGTAAGACCTCCTGTAAATATACCTAGTATCCCGTTTTCGTCAATGTCCTCACGAACTCCCTTACTTAGCAGGTATCCGAAACCTGTCAGAGGTACGGTTGCACCGCCTCCAGCAAAATCTATCAAACGCTTATATACGTTTAATCCGCCTAGTATTACCCCTGCAACTACATAAGCAACAAGTATTCTTGCGGGGGTTAGCTTAGTGTAGTCAATAAGAACCTGACCTATTGCACAAAATAATCCGCCTACTAAAAATGCTGTTAAATATTCCATAATAGATCTCCTTTATAATTATTGTTTATCGTGAGAAAGCCAAACCGCGTGTGCAATACTAGGTATACTTTCGCCCTGCTGGCTGAGGGTCGGCGACATAAGCGCACCTGTTGCAAGAAATAAAATATTTCTAAGCTCGCCCGATTTGAGCTGGGGAAGAAAATATCCGCAGAGCATACTTGCGGCGCATCCGCAGCCGCTTCCTCCTGCATGAACGTCCTGGTCGTCGCAGTCAAATATCATAAGACCGCAGTCGTTATGCTGTTTTGATATGTCGATGCCGTCGTCTCCGAGAAGCTGGAGAAGCAGTCTTGTTCCGACCTTTCCTAAGTCGCCTGTGATTATTTTGTCAAAGTCAGACGCTGTCTTACCTGTATCGGTTAGAAACTGTTTAATTGTTTCATAAGCGGCTGGTGCCATCGCCGCACCCATATTGTTAGCGTCGGTTACTCCCATATCCTGAACCGTTCCGATAGTAACACCTCGTACATACGGTGCGGCGTCCTCGCCGGAAACCACAACGGCACCGCTTGCGGTAGCAGTCCATTGTGAGGTCGGTGTCCTTTGACCGCCGTATTCGACAGGAAAGCGGTATTGCCTTTCTGCGGTGCAGAAGTGTGAAGATGTAACAGCAAGAACATTACCTCCTACATTATTATCAACCATCACCGATGAGAGCAAAAGCCCCTCTGCCATTGTAGAGCAGGCACCGTATATCCCTAAGAAAGGAATATTCATATCTCTTATGCCGTATGTTGTGCCTACGCATTGGTTTAGCAAGTCTCCGCCGAACATAAAATCAATATCGGTCGGTTTCAGTTCGCCTTTTCTCAGTGCAATAAGTATCGACTGCTTTTGCATTTCGCTTTCTGCCTTTTCAAATGTATCGGTGGTGAAATACGGGTCGTTGTTTATTTTGTCAAAATACTTTCCCATAGGTCCTTCGCCCTCTTTTTTTCCGCCTACGCAGGCATAAGTTTTTACATTTGGGCAATTATTTAATATATAGGTACATTTACTCAGCTTTTGAGACATTTATATTTAACTTCCTTTCTTTGCTATAAATCCGTGATATTGGTGTAATAACGGTTTTCAGAATTTTTTACATATTAATTTAAAAATAGTTTTTCCTAAAGCTGTTTACTTTATTCAAGGAGTGGTTAAAATGAGTTCTAACAGACAAAATTATCAATCCGATATTCCAAAGGGGAGAAGCACAAGCAGAATAAAAAACGCATCACGAAGTCAAGGCTTTGCGAATAAAGATTTGTACGGCTCGTCTGCTCACACGGGGACTGTAAACGGTCAGTTTTACAAAGCACAGAACATTAATCATAATGTCTATAAAAGACAGATGGTGAACAATGCAAGAAATAATGGAAACAGAACCGCTAACAGAAACAGCGCTCATAACAACAGAGGAGAAATGAGCGAATCTACTATTGTAAAGGTAATAGCAGGCTCTATACTTGCGGCGGTTATTCTGGCGATAATTATAATAATTGCATTGTCGTTTATGGATTTTCAGATTTAGTAAAGTTTATCTGCAATAATTTTAAACGCTTTAATTTTACTATATTAACTAAAAATTTATTGTCATTTTTGTGAATAATATATATTTTTACGATTATTCTTGACTAAATGTTTGTAAAAGGTTAAAATAAATATAAAGCAAAAACAGCAGGCGCTTTGCTTTTTGTAACATCCTCAGTCTGCGAAGGAGTATTTAAGAAGAAAGGATGGTTTTCTAAAATGAAAACTAAAAGAATTATATCATTGCTTGCGTCATTGGCAATGATGGTAACAGCGGTTACGGGCGCAATGACGGTATCGGCTGAAACTGATTCGGGCGATTGCGGAGAAGGTGTAAAATGGAGTTTTGATAGCTCAACAGGTAAGCTGACAATTTCCGGTGAGGGTGAAATGGCATCGCCTGATAATTTAAATACAAACGCTGAACCAAGTGATTACTTTGATACCTACACATACAAAAAAGAAC
>CANQCL010000022.1 GCA_947589215.1 uncultured Clostridia bacterium | reverse complement strand
ATACTAGATTTCAAAAAAATAATTAGTGAATTATTTTGTGCATAACTAATAAAGGTTAGGCTTAACGCCCCCCCCCCCTGTTAAAAATTGGGAGTTTATCGTACACATAAATATCACTCCTTTGTTAAAGTATCTACATTATAACAAATTTCGACAGGGGTGTCAAGTATTTTTCAAAATATTTTTGAAAAATAGAATAAAGAAGCTAGAAGCAAGAGGCAAGACCGCCGAGCCGGCGGAGGCACTCTGCCTTTGGGCAATTTGTTAATGTTATTATTCCTATGTAAAATTATTTATCCTTTCCTATCTTTCTTTCTGCTATCGGAACATATTCCTTCGATTTTAATACTGATTTATAAGCCGGTCTTATAATACGTCTTCCTGTAACAAGCTCCTCAAACCTGTGTGCGCACCAACCCGCCATTCTTGAAACAGCAAACAGCGGTGTAAATAAGTCCTGCGGTATGCCGAGCATCTGATACACGAGACCGGAATACATATCAACATTTGCACAAATATCCTTGCTGCGTCCCGTCTCAAGAAGAATTTCAGGCGCAAGACGTTCAATAGTTTCCAAAAGATTGAACTTGCTTTCAAATTCAGTACCTTGAGCCAGCTTTTTTGCATTGGCTTTAAGTATAACGGCTCTTGGATCGCTCTTTGTATAAACTGCGTGTCCCATACCGTATATAAGCCCTGAATTATCATTAGCTTCTTTTCTTACTATCTTTCTTAGAAAATCTGCAACCTCTCCTTCATCATTCCAATTAGACACATTCTCCTCAATACACTTCTGCATTTCAAGAACTTTGGCGTTTGCACCACCGTGTTTCGGTCCTTTCAATGAACCTATCGCCGCAGCATACGCTGAATAAGGGTCAGTACCCGAAGATGTTAGAACTCTACAGCTAAAGGTTGAGTTGTTACCTCCTCCGTGCTCTGCATGGATCATAAGCATAAGGTCTAAGAGCATAGCCTCCTCGTGTGTATACTTTCTGTCCGGTCTAAGCGTTGAAAGAATTGTCTCAGACGTTGAAAGACCGTAAATAAGAGGGTGCATAATCATAGTTTTTCCAAAAAAACTTCTCTGCTGAACCTGGTACGCTGATACCATTATACTTGGCAGCTTAGAAATAATCGAAACCGCAGTTGAAAGCTCATGGTTAGGCGACATATCCTCAGGATCGTCGTCGTAAGAATAAAGCGCAAGAATAGACCTTGCCATTTTGTTCATTATATTCTTTGACGGAGCTTTTAAAATCATGTCCTCAAAAAATGCATTTGGAAGCTCTTTATTAGCGTCAAGTAATTTTAAGAATGCACTTAACTCATTTTTCGTTGGAAGAGAGCCGAATAAAAGCAGAAATACAATTTCTTCGTATCCGAATCTGTCTTCTTTTATTGCGTTATCTACTATGTCATTTATGCTGTATCCTCTGAAAAACAGCTTTCCGTCAACCGGCTCTTTTTCACCCTCGTTGACTACATATCCATGTACGTTACAAATATTTGTTACTCCAGCCATTACGCCTGTTCCGTCAGGATTTCTAAGACCTCTTTTAACTCCGAACAAATCATAATACTTTGGATCTATCGCATTATTTTTTACAAACTGTTTTTTTAAAGCTTCTTTAGGTGTTTTAACATTTTTCTCTGGCACTTATCTCACTCCTTTTTGTACCTAAATAAATCTCTTTTTCAAATATATTTTTTAGAATAGTTATTTTATTATACTATATTTTCAAACATTAGTCAAGTTTGAGTGTGTTTACCCAATCAAATTTACCATTTCAACATAAAAAACCGCCGAGAGCTAATCTCTCGACGGTCTGTAAACAACAAATATGATTATTTAATAAGATTATTTAACCTTTACTTTCTTCTTTGCGCTAAACTTGCCATATACCTTTGTTGCTTTGTTCTTAGCATTCTTGTATGTAGCATACGCTCTTACCCTTACAAAGTAAGCCTTCTTGCTCTTGATCTTTGAACTCTTAACTGTAAGTTTTGCCTTCTTAGTAAACTTCTTTAGGATAATATTCTTACCCTTAAAGTCCTTCTTCTTAGCTACCTGTACTTGATAACCGTTAACCTTGCTAACCTTCTTCCAAGATACAGAGATCTTCTTCTTAGCCTTGCTCTTAACAGTAAGGTTTTTGATCTTTGCATTCTTTACCTTAGCTTCAGCAGCCTTCTTAGCAGCATCAACTTTATTTGTTGTAGGTGTTGTTGTAGGCTTTGCTGTAGGTTTTTTAGCATTTGGATCATTATAAGTCAATGTGAATTTTACTTCTACTTTATTAGAAGCTTTAAATAACAATCTATTACTCTTAAAGATATCAGGAGCTTCATAGCCTTCTGCACCACCATCACCTGATTCGTTCCATTCGTTGTAAATATCGATTCTCATATTACCGTTACCCTCGACATCTCCAAACATAATTTCAGAATCTTTATACTGGTAGAAAACTTCTCCGTCAGCTAAAATAGAGAGATTAGTGATATTAAGACCGGCTTTTCTAGCTAATGCCATTGCTGCAGCTTCACTGCCATCTGTTAATTGAACATCATTTCCTTGTGCATCTTTTTGGACTGTGCTTGCGCCAATAGCTTCTGCATATCCCAAGATGTCTACATACATGGTAACAATTCCACTAGCATCTCCGGCATTTCCTGACCACATGTCTATATCTTTAAGATTTAAACCTAAAGTATATGTACCGCCATTTTCTCCAATAGGACCGCCGTAAGTTACATTTTTCTTTGAAGGTTCACGGTGATCATAAGCGTATTGCCCACTAGAAAATCCAAGAAAACCATCATATGTTGTTCCTGTAGGTTTGTTTGGTGACTGTGATGATGATGAATCTGTATTACCACCTTGAGGAGGTGTTCCAGGCATAAGTGAAATTCCTTTAGAACTTCCTGAAATATAAGCATCGGCACATTGATAGATCACCGGAGTTTTTGGTGAAGAACCGTCATACATATGAGGAAGTGCGTTGCTATATGAACCTGATTCAAGTTCCTTGTTAACCTCAAATGTATACTTATCATTTACAACGATTGTTTTAACAGTTAATTTTACTGAAGCACCTGCCGGTACTTCAATGAATCCAAGTTGTGAAACTAATGATTGAGGTTTTGACAACTCTCTCTTAAGGGTATAATCGCCGCTGTCCTTAACGTCTATAGAAGCTTTGTCTGTTCCATCAGTAAAAGTAACTGTTGTGTTACCGCCTGATGTTACTGTAAAGTTATAAGTAATAGACTCAAATGCTATAGGCTGAACCGGCGGATTTGGATCATCATAAATAGATATCTTTGTTATAGTGCCAAGACCATCTTGTGTAGCCAGCAAAAAGGCAGTTTCGTTCCTGTAATTCTCCGGAATAAGAACAGATTCTCCTGTCTTACCTACACCGAAATTAACATCAGGCTCTGTACCTTCTCCCTCTTTTCTTGGTACTTCATTGAAAACTTGGAATATGCCGCCGTCACTGATCTCAACTTCAATGGTCGGGTTTTTGATACCTTCCAAACTAAAGCCTGAAATTCTTAACTGCCAGCCAGAACCCCAGTTCTCTACTTTTAGACCGCCTTTAGATGTTCCGGCATCAATCAAACCAGATGGGTCATCCTCTGTAATGCCTCCGTCACCTCTAAGCCACTTACCTGTCCACTGATAAGGTGCATTATCTGCCAGTTCAGAAGCCGATACAGATGTAAATGATGCAATAGCAACAGACGATAATGCCATAATTGCTGCTGTCACACCGGATAGAAGTCTCTTTAACTTCATTTTTAATTCCTCCTTTAAATTAATAATATATGTAACTTTAAATTACAAGTTAATTTTAGCATTTATTTGTTAAAATATCAATAGTTTTTAGTACGAACACTTATTTTTTGTATACTTCATCAAAAGTTATATGTATTTTTTGTGCAAAATGGAAATTGACAAATTGAAAATTTTTACATTTTGTTTAAAATTAAGGTATCTGATTAATTTTGTGTATATATTTCAGCAATTTTTTAATTTAATTTTACAATTGATTTATTAATTTATTGTTAATAAAAATCTAAAATATATAGAATTTTCAAACAAACTCTTTCAACTCAATCATATAGAGAATAATTTAATCATATTATTTAGAAAACGGACAAGACGTCAACTAAAAAGCTAAGGAGAAAAACGATGAACAAAACCTTTCAAACACTTTTGATATTTGCGGTGTGCTTAATACTTATTCCTTCATTTATTCTGCTCGACAAGGGATTATCCAAACTATTTGAAAACAGCGCAAAAGAAACGCTTCTTTCCTCCGACTGCAAAGAGGTGTCAATACTAAACGCTGAAACAAATGATATTGCAGTTATGAATATAAAGGACTATCTAATATGGAATGTTATAGCTCAGATGCCGGGTACTTTCGAGAAAGAAGCTTTAAAGGCACAGGCAGTGCTATCACACACATATATTATGAACCGTTACATAAGCGAAAAAGAAAACCCCACAAAGTCTCTTCTTGGGGCAATAATAAGCACAGACGACACTCTCTATCCGAAAAGCTTTACATCAGACGAGGCAAAGAAGTATTATGGCGACAAATATGAAACTGCGCTGAAAAATGTAACCTCCGCAGTAGAAGAGGTTCTGAACGAAATATGTATTTACGACAATCAGCCAATAGTTGTAGCCTACCACACGATATCGTGCGGAAAAACAGAAAGCTCAAAGGATATCTGGAATGAAGACGTACCCTATCTTGTTTCTGTTGACAGCGCATCTGATGAAAAAGCTGAGGGATTTTCAAAAACTACTACAGTTTCCTCAAAGGAGTTCAAGGAGAATGCTGAGAAAACATTTTCCATAACGCTGTCGGATAACTGCGAAGAATGGATAAAAATTTTAAGCAAAACAAAAAACGGAACTCCCCTTACCATTTCACTCGGCGGTAAGAAAATACAGGCAAGCGAGCTTTCAACAGCGCTTGATCTACCGTCTCAGCATTTTGAAGTGCAGATAAATAACGGCAACATCAGCTTTGTTACCAAAGGTCTCGGTCACTTAGTCGGAATGAGTCAATACGGCGCAAATTCTTTGGCAAAAAGCGGTAAAAACTATAAAGAAATCCTCGAATACTATTTCCCAAAAACAGAGATTTTTAATTTGAAACAAAAAAACTGAATCGCTCTGACTTTTTGAACGATTCAGCAAGAATTATTTAATTTCAAGGTCTCCAGTAAAAGTAAATATTAATATAACATAATTTAATATGAATTAAATGCAGTGAATATAGTTACATCATATTGACCGTTACATTAGACGGCGCAACAGCCTTTACCAGCTTTCTTACCGGGTCGTTCATTACATTTACAACCGCTCCCGATTTAATGTTCTTAAACGCATTATCCTTTATTTCATTCAAAACAGTCGAAGTTATATTTATTGTATTCAGCTTCGGACAATCTCTGAATGCTCCTTTGCGGATAAGTGTAACATTTAATTTCATTCTTACCTTTGTAAGGTTTTTGCAGTTCTTGAATGATTGTGCGCCTACTTCTGTAATATTTTTTGAAAGAATTACTTTCTTAATTGAGTTTTCACCTGTAAATGATCCTGTTCCGATCTTAACTACCTTATAAGTAACTCCGTTATAAGCTATAGTGTTCTTTACTGTAACCGTTGACGAAGAAACATTACTAGCAAAACCCTTGAGTATTACAGCGTCAGGACCTTTTACCATATAGGTATAATTACCAACAGTAAATTTGGTTCCTACAGGCAGTGAGTTGGTAGGAGCCTGCGGCGTAGTCGGTGTAGTCGGCGTAGTCGGTGTAGTCGGCGATGTAGGAGCCGAAGAGTTCTGTGATGAGTTTGAAGTGTTGCTTGAAGAATCGCTTGATGAGCTGTTTGACGAATTATCCGATGTCGGCTCTGACGAGCTGTCTGATGAATCGTCTGAAGATTCTCCGGACGGTGTTGTTGAACCGCTTTCATCAACTGTAGAAGAACTTGTAGATGGATCAGTTTCCGAACTGCTGTCATCATCTCCGTTTACAGCAAATACTGCGGTAGTAAGCGCACTGCAAAAAAACACTGCTGATAATACAACAGCTAAAATCTTATTAATTAATTTTTTTTCTTTTGTTCTTTTCATAATAGTCCTCCATTCAACATTCTTATGTACATAATGTGTATTTTTTTATAATATATACATAAAACCGTTTCCTTTTATTTTTTTTACTGTGAAACCAATATTTATTATAAATTTCAATCATGTTAAATATGTGAAAACAACGTGAAAAGCAAGGATTTTTATGTCATAATTACCAAATTAATCTAGATCTTCATCGCAACATGCCTTTAACATATATATATCAATCGGCGAATATGTGCTGCTATAACAGTCTGTATTTGGTATGTTTACCTCGTTTACATCAAATTTTTCAACATATGGAAGCTTTATCATAAAACTGGTTCCGCTGATATCTGTCTTGTATGATATTCCCCCTCCGAAACTGTCTGCAAATTTCTTTACAATTGATAGACCTAAAGATTCTCGCATACCCGAATTGTTTACATTAGAAAACGGCTCAAATATTTTATACGCCTTTTCATTCGATATGCCCATTCCGTTGTCTGTTACAATAAACCGAGCGTATTTGTCCTTCTTGTAAAATTCAACAAAAATCATTTTCTGCTCCGATAAATTGTACTTTATACCATTCGATATAAGATTCATTATTGCTATTATAAATCTTGAGTAGTCAAGCTTTAAATATATGTCGTTTTCTATTCTATAGTTTACTTTGACGCCTATTTTCCTTGCTGCGTGCTCAACAAAATGCATAAGATCTGTTACAAATTCAGACGCATTCGCAAGCATTATGTTGAAATCTTTAGAGCCGTAATTGAATGCCTCTTCAAAATTTGCACACGA
Source organism: uncultured Clostridia bacterium (assembly GCA_947589215.1). Taxonomy (GTDB): domain Bacteria; phylum Bacillota; class Clostridia; order Oscillospirales; family Ruminococcaceae; genus UMGS1601. Next base: position 23,938 of record CANQCL010000022.1, on the reverse strand, counting down.
CGAAAGCGCTTTGTTCAGTGCTTCATTTATACACGAGTTTTTCTTTAGCAGTTCATATTCCTCAAGATCTTCAAGACGCTGGTCAACCAGTTCGGTATTGAAAACAATAGAATTAGCAGCATTTCTTAACGTTCTCAGAAACTTTTTGAATACTATCGAAAACGGCGTTTCTATATTCTTTTCTATATCCTCGAAAAAGTTTAAAAACGTTATTACATACCCTTCTATTGTCTCTCTTTTATCATCTTCAAATATAGGCAGTACATTGACTGAGCATGACATTTGCGTCGTCTCGTATCTCAAAACTGTTTCATTTTTTATTGAAATCTTGGCAGTGCATTTTTCATCATCGTCTACAACACCGGAAAAGTCTAATGCATCTAAAGCTTCTGGCAAATCTATGCATGTCGACCATAATACCTTTAATTGTGCGTCAACTATCGCTACCTTGTTTAATGATGATGTAAATAAGTTTTTTAGAATTTCTAGTTTTGTACTATTCATAAATATCACCGGTTTTTACCCTATTTCTCCTTTAAATTATATTCAAATTTTGTTAAATTTGTCAAAATATAATATATTATAACATATTAAATCGAAAAAAGCTATAGGAAAATAAAAAAAATTATAATTTTTTTATTTTTTTATACCTTTTAATATTATAAATATACTTTGTCTTATTTCCCCTATTTTAATGAAACAAGAAACAGTAGTATATCTTTGCAATATTTCCTTAATAAAGATTATAAGCCCTCAAATGAATGTTATTCATATGAGGGCTTATACTCCAACTAAGGAGGTTCAATGAGAAGCCGTCTTTTCTTAGTAAACAACATATATAACATATAACACGGAACCTAAGTAAAACGGCAATGAAAAAAGTACTAAATAGGTATACATCCCTTATACCTATTTATTCGTAAGCTATTATCTATATCAATTATCCCATAAACTATTCTGGCTGGTGAATTCTGTAATTCAACAGACTTATAACACCATTGTGTAATTCATAATCATAAATAAATTTTTCAATAATGCACTCAAGCTGTTCCTCTAAAACCTTGTCATTGCGATCGCATATACACTTTAGCTTGTAAAACATTTTTGAATTGACTTTGATTTTTATTTGCTCCGTTTTATTATCTTCAACCATTGTAAATTTACCTTTCGTATTATGTCGAATTTTTTAAAAAAACGCCTATTTCATTTTTCCTGCTTTTAGCCCTGCATATTTATTTGTCGCTTTTTGGTATCTTTTACTACATTATAGCATAAGATATAATATGATGCAATCGGAAAATATCACAAAAATAGTACAAATTAATTGTATACTTTGCACAAACTTTAATGCATAATATAAGTATAAGGAGGGTAAAATCTCATGTGGAAAATAAGAAAGGGATATAATTCAGTAAATAAATCATTTCGCTTACCTGAAGAACTTACGGAGAAACTTGAAAAACTAGCAGCATTAAATAATTTATCTCTTAATCAGCTAGTTATACAATGTTTAGATTATGCAGTAAACAATATAGATACTGACTCAGAAAATGACAAAAAGCAATAATGACATAAATAATACAACACAAAAGCCTGCCGGTATTAATTTCCGACAGGCTTTATTCATTAATTAAATTTCTCTAGAATTCAATGTCATCTGCGTCAACTTCAAAATCATCTAAATCTATCTGAGACATAAATGCTTTGTAGTCCTCTTCACCTAAGTCTTTTTTTAGCTTATCATAGTCAAAAGAACCGTCTTCTTTATAATAATCCTCAAGCATTATTGCGTCTTCCTCAGATGCATCTGCGTCATCACCTGACGCTTCTGTTTCATCTGTAATAAGACCTTCGCTTAATGATGATAACGCCGCTGTTAATTCATCTCCAAGCGCTTTCTGAATATTAGCCATAAATTTGTCAAGCTTCATTGATGACTGGTATTTATCTATCTGGTCCATTGTATATACAGTACCACTCGGAATAGAAATATCAGAAGCGTTTGTTATCTCACTTACTAAAGTGATTTTTGCATACTCTGCATCGTTTACAGAAATCTTAAACTCTGAGTTCTGTTTGCTTTCTTCTGCCCTATAAACAGCGTCTATTTTTGCTGTGTTGTCACCAAATTTAGCTGTGACATTAACATCTTCGTTTCCTAATCCGTTTTCCTTATCAGTGATCTCGAAATCATCTATATCCATTACAAATGATAAGTCTTTGGTATCTTTATCATCAGCAGTAAAATTAGCTTCGTAATCAAGGTCAAGCTTTTTACCGTCCTTTACCGCAGTAAACAAGCAATTTGCAGCCTCGCTTTCAACGCTAAAAGCATAAGCGTCATTTCTATCAACGCTCACAATTTTTAATGCGTCCATATCAATTCCAACAACATCATCGCCGTCATAAAGCAAGCCTATTTGCCCTTCTGTTCCTGCCTGTTCATCTATATCTTCAAGCAATGCATTTTTTGCTTCATCTACTTTGGATATATAATTCTCATCTGTTAGACCAAGCGCAGAGCCTAATACGTCTACTGATAACTCCTTAACCTTTTCATCGATCTTTAGCTTTTCAAATAAGGCTTCTATTATTTCCTTACAATTATCAGTATTAATCGTGTATACATTTTGCTTATAATCGTATTCAACTTCTTTAATTTTACCGTCAACATCATCTTTTTTAGACGCCTCTGGCAATGAGTCAGCAAACACCTTTATATAATCGTTAAAAATATCCTCACATTCATCAACCTTTAAATCCGATAGATTTTTTATTGATGATAGAGCAGATAATGCTGAAATCCCTGTAATAGACTCAAAATCGGTTGCTTGTGCTGAAAATAGTTGATCTTTTAAGTCATTAAAATCATCTGATGAAGCACTTAAATAAGCATCTGAAAGCTCGGGAACCTTTATGTACATAGTTTTTGCATCATTATCATACACGCCGTTTAATGAGGCAAAATTATTTCCGTCATATGTAACAGATATATCAGTTCCTGCCTTAGTTCCCTTAATCTTTGTCTCAGATGTCAGCGACAATGGCTTGACCTCTGCCCCTAAAGCGTCTGTAACACCCTTTCCAAACTCAACCGTTGCATTTGTTTTTGATGCGGCATCAGCCTCGCCAGAAAACACTCCGGAAAATGTACTTGAATTTAACGCATTGTCAAATATATCTGCTAGCATTTCCTTAACAGAAAGCGATTCAGCATCATTTTTATTCTTTTCTCCGCAGGCTGTGAATACAGCTACGCTCATTACACCTGCAAGTATAATAGCTGTTGCCTTTTTTAATATGCTCTTTATTTTCATCAAATGACCTCCAATAATAAATTGTAATTTATTTATAATTTATTATATCAACATACAGACAAATTGTCAATGGCAATCAAATGCAAACAAATGGCTAATTATTACAAAATCTAAAGTTATTTGACTAACCTTACTCAATTTACAAAAGAACTATTCCGCTACGCTACTATATTACCGTCGCTAATCTCAATTATCCTATCGCACTGCTCCGCTACCTTAGGATCGTGTGTTACGATTATTACTGTTCTGCCCTGCTCATTAAGCGATTTGAACAGCTCGATTATTTCTGCCGATGTCTTTGTGTCAAGCGCTCCTGTCGGCTCGTCGGCAAGTATCATACTAGGCTCGTTTACTATTGCTCGGGCTATTGCTACCCTCTGCTTCTGTCCTCCCGATAGCTTATTGCAGGGCTTCTTTGCAAGCTCTTCAATGCCTACCGCTTTGAGTGCCTCTAACGCTTTGACCTTTTTGTTCTTGATTTTTTTCTTACTAAACGAAAGCGGTATCATTACATTTTCTATCGCTGAGAAATCCTCTACTAATGCAAAATCCTGCATTACCATTCCTATCTTTTCGTTGCGTATCTTAGCATACTGACGCTCAGACAGCTTTTTTACAAGAGTATCATCTATAGTGTACTCTCCGTCTTGATAGTTATCTATACACGCTAAAATATGCAGAAGAGTTGACTTCCCTGCTCCTGATTTTCCTATAACCGCTACCATCTCGCCGTCGTTTATCTCGCAAGATACTCCGTGCAGTGCCTCAAACTCGTTTGCCTTCTTAGGGTTGTAAACCTTTACAATGTTGTTTAGTTTTACCATGACGTTTTCCTCCTTTGTTATTTATTTAAAATAATTTATATACCTACCTATTTGCCTTTATAATTTCACGAGGTGTAGATTTCCCTATTATCAATACAGGCATAATGAGTGCAATGATTAATGTTATAACCGCTATGCATAAACAGCCTATTAACTGCCAGCTTCCAAAAGTAACAACTGTATTGCTAAGCAAACCCGCAATTTTAGCACCTCTCAATGCCACATATGCCAAAATTGCTGCAACAGCCTCAGATATAAAAATACTCAACGTATTTATCATTGCACACTGTCGCCATCTGCAACCGCACATATAATAAATACCGTAGTTTCTCAACTGTTTGTTCGTATTTACCGCCGACATGCTTAATACGCTTACTATAACAAGCAGAATTATTCCGCCTATTATCGGAGCAAGGACCGTCATTTGATTTTTTATTTCCTTTAAGCTATTTTCACGTATTTCTTTAAACTCAACAGAGGTACCAAGCGAATATGTAGAATTAACTGCATTTATATATTCTTCATCGCTCAGACCGTCTTTAAACTTAACCATCATTCCTCCCAAAACTGACCGACTGCAATTAATCTTATCAAGTTCCTCTGCCGAAAACAATACAAGCGGTACTCCCTCCTGATTGACGTCATAGCTTTTAAACATCTCTTTTGCGTCCAAGACAATATCCGATCTGTAACGAGTTATCATTCCAAAACTTCTAGTACCGCTTTTCATAACTCCAATTATCTTTATTTTGATATTTTTAAATCCACTGTCTGTTAAAGGAATAGACTGGGTATACACATCTCCTACGTCAAGTCCGTAGCTGTTTTGTGTTATTACTGCATGCAGAACATTATCATCACTGCTATATTTATCAACCTCAGAAAGCCAATCGCCGTTAATCATAATGGGAGTGTATAAATCTGTTACATTTTTATAATACGCATAAGCATTGGCATCATAAGGATTTTTTGCTCCGGGGTAATTTCCCGACTGTGCCTGAGCAAGCTCATCATCTGTCAACTCTTTATCCAAATATACCTGTTCTGCAAAAAGAGCTTCATCAAAATATTCACTATAACTTGATAGAACCTTTTTATCTTTACCTAATTCAGCAATCGGTTTGTTCACGAATATATACGCTCCGTCATCGCTTAAATAATCGCTAAGAGGTATATAGTATCTCAAGTTCTGTAACACACTTGATACTGCAAAAACTATCATTGCAAATACAAAAGCAAGCTGAACAATAATAAATATATTAAACTTTATATTTCTTATAAACTCTTTCAGTGCATATTTACGCATAATGAGACCCCCTTTAATTGCTGTTTCTAAGTATCAGAACAGGCGTTTCTCTAAGATGAATTATTATCATAATATTCATTATGACATAAGATACTGCCACATACATTCCAGCCATTATGCCGTAAATCTCAAGACTGTATACTTGATTTATGTACGGGAACAGTCCGTCAATCCACGGAAGTATAAATCTATTAAACACCAGTGTGCATACCAACAATAGAGGTATCATAATTATCATTATCTCTGTAAGATACATTCTCCTTGCCTTGTTTGCAGTACAGCCGTTAAGCCTCAATACAGCCAGTGTGTGTTTTCTTTTATCAAATATATAGTTAAACAGCAATGCAAAATTTATTGCAGATACTATTGCTATAAACAATGATATTGCCATATTTGTTTTATAATAATAAACCTGTTCGGGGTCGTAGATTTCTAACTCAGGCGCAGGCACTCCCATTCTGTCAGGAAAATATTTTTCATATATTGCTATAAGGCTGTCATATTCCCTTTGAGTTAGTTGCCTGTTAAAGTAAAAATAAGGCGTGTCTTGTATGGGATAATTATCAGGCAAAACTCCCCACGGCACCATTACTATATCTGGACACTGGTCGCTTAAAAAACCAATTACCAAATACTCATCACCACTTATGTTTATATAATATTCATCACCTTTTTTTACTGCTTTAGATATTTTTTTTAAATTCAATTCTTTATCAGGATTTACATAATCCTCTTTCATAACCTCACTTGCAACGCAAACCTTTTCATTGCTTGCTATTTGCTCATCAGTAAACCATTCTCCATCTACCCATTCTCCACGCGCCGCTGTATTTTTATAATATTCCTCAGTAGGTTTGTATACTCCGTTTACATAATCAAGTGACATCATTACACTTTTGTTACATTCTATATATAAATTAGCTACCTTATCTTTAAGAAGGTTGCCGACTTCTTCGCATAAATCATGTATTGTTTTATATTCGACAGGATTCTTTTTGCTTATTCCAAGATCATATCCAAATTCAGGCCAATCATCTTCATTCTCAATTACGTCATTATTAATATTTATCTGATTAGTCTCAGCCTTATAATTTTGAAATACACCGTATGAAAAAAGCGATAGCAATATACTGCTGATCTGGCATATTATAACTATTACAAAAATAGTGGTTTCTTTAGTAATCAAACTTATAACATTTTTGAACACATACTTAAGCATATCGGCAACCTCCATAAAGAAATAACTTTATCCTACTGTTTTACCAATTGTAGACACAACGTAGTAAGTACCTGTACTTCCATAAACATCAATTGTATGAGAATAATAAACATTTTTGCTTTTACTACGCCAGTCAGATGCGCCTACTCCGGTTTTAGAACCTTTATTTATTATTCTTGTGTCAACACCCACATCTTTAGTTTTATTATGTGTTTTCCCTATTGTTGAAGCAGCTAGGGTAACCTTAATTTGATTGTTAATTAAATTATCTGCAAAAGTATTAACTACATGAACCGATGTATTATGTAGATATTCCATTTTTACATAACCTTTACTGTCCTTTGCACTATAGCTGTAACCATTTTTAAATGGCTTGTCATAACTCATAACTGTTACAGCAAAAGTAGAAACAATTAGTAAAACTGCTAATAAGATAGATAAAAGTTTTTTTGTTCTCAATTTGAACACACCCTTTCTAATATTACCACTATTACATATGCATATATGCCAGTATATTTATTATGTAACAAATTATAATATTTGTCAAGTTAAGCTATATAATGTTAAATGAAAAGAAAAAACAACAAAAAATACTTTATCTGCTCATATTATATAAATATCTATTTACCCGTCTTTAATTCATTAATAGAACGCCTTGAAATATATAGGGCTATCATAACAAACAAAATTACAAAACTAGATACTGCATATATGCCGAAAATCACAAGATACAATAAAGGATTATACGCATAACCTATATACTCGAATATATTTGAAAGCATTGGCAAAGCAAGCTTATCAAATGCGAGCTGTGTAAGCGCAAATATCGGCAGACCTATTATGACACATTCTAAAAGATATGTAAAAATCATTCTCAATTTTGTACAGCCGCAAATTCGGAAAATCGTAAGTGTTTTAATCCTCTTTTCAAGTATAAATCTGTAAAGTACAGCAAAATTCAGTGCGGCAAGAATAGAAACAAGCACCGAATTCATAAGTATAGTACGGTAATAAAAAAGCTCACTCGCCGGTGAAATATCCATTTCAGGGACCTCAGCATTATCCCCCATATTTAATGTTACTGCGTTCACAATATCATCATACTGTGAGCGTGAAACATCAGTTTTAAATCTTATTTCAAAGGTGTTTATTATCGGTGTATTATCGTTAAACGCAGTTATTGGGGCTTCTAAAAAACCATTATTAAATGGCGTATCAATAATTTTAAATTTCTCTCCGTTTACCTCAATGCTATCTGCGTCTCCTATATATTTAACTTTATAAACTTCATCATTAATAACTATGTCGCCAGATGCGTAATCTTGTCTTAATGAAGGGTTTATAGCAATAATCTTATCATAAGAATTATACTGGTCATCCGTAAAAACAGAATATCCGTCTAATCCATGAAAACTGCCGTCTTTGTATGTAAAATTGAAAGAAAATATATTTTTTTCTATAGCAGAGGTAGGAAGTATTGAATTACAATATAATCTTTCTATATTGTTTATTGTCTCATTAGAAAGACTTTTCACAGTGTCAATAACCATTTTTGTTGTAATAGAACTTTCAGTTTTACCTTTCGCTTTCGTCGGATTTATTACTAAATGACGACTTGCACTCTCTCCTTCATCTATTATAATATTATAATTCTGATAAATACCATAAGAAAAGCAGATTATGAATGCAGAAATTATTATGTTAAACAATATAAGTATTGAAATCATTCTGTATGATTTGAAATCGTGTAATAAAAGTTTAAATATGTTCATAATCTGCATCCTCTCATGTTATAATTTAATTATTTTGGCAATTTAATACAATACATAATCTTTGAAGATGTTTCTTATTCTTCTTTGTTAAGTATCTCTTTAGGCTGGGTTTTACCAATTATAACTAGCGGCATAACAGCAGATAAAATCAGATATATAATTACTGCTACCAACATAGCCGCCACTTCAAAAATACCTAGATTGATTACCGTAAGTGAGTTTTTACTAATGATAAAAATCGCAGCAAGACTTATCACACCCGAAATTATACACACTATCAGCGAATACAGGAAAGATATAAATGCGCATTCACGCCATTTTGCTCCGCATATGTAGAATGTAGCATAGGTTTTAAGCTGTTTATTGATAGAAATGCTTATTACGGAAATTGTAGTTATAAGCGTTAAAAGGAAAATACATATTGCTATCGGAAGAAGTATATAAAGCTGTTCATATATATAAGCAAAGCTGTTTTCCCTTATTTTTTCAAGTGAGCTTATATAACTAGAACCGTTAGTTGCAAGAAAATTATATACTTCTTTCATCTCACTGTCACTCATACCGTTACACATTACAATTCCCATTCCCTCTACTGCAAAATCGCCTTGATAAAGTCGGCTTTGCTCTAATTCAGATTTAGGAACACATAAGCCCCAACATGCTTCAACTTCTGAATTATATGTGTAGTACATATCAAAAAAGTTATCATGGTTAGCTATATCTGTCTGTTGAAAAGAAGAAAAACCCACCAAGTACTGCTTATTTTCCATAACTCCTATAACCTTTGCCTTTTCTTCGATATCTTTTTCATTATCAAAGTCATAGTAATGCAAGGTAATTATATCGTCCGTTTTCAAACCAAGCTTATTATCCTGTGTTACAACAACGTGGATATATCCGTCATCCGGCAAATCATTAAGCCAACTACCGCTTTGCATACGTGGAGTATAAGCATTTATCCATTTATCGGAAAGAATATCGGTATATGGTACATATATATTTTCATTTTCAATTGTTACATTATCACTATTGATATTCACGGGAAATTGTTCCATATACGTAAATTCGCATTTAGTGCCTTTTAAGTTTTCAAGTATTCCTTTTTCACCTGCAATATCGGCGTCTTCAAATTGACACAAAAAGCCTTGTGAATTAATCTCGTCTGCAAACGGTTTGTAATATACCATACGTGATTTAACCATACTGACAAGAACACAAAGCAATGTCATAACAGCAGCAAACTGAATTACAATAAGAGTATTCATAAATTTGTTTTTCTTAAGCTGTCTTATTGCGGACTTTAATATCATTATTTATCACCTACCAATAAGTAATCATTTCCTTAATACAACACCCGTCTATAAATATTATAACATTTATTTAAATAATGACAATACGACCCTAGTTTTTTAGTAAATCACTACAAACCAATACACGTAGCTTTAGTGACTTTCTACAATCCGATTTATCGAGTTAAAACGTTGTCGATTTAAAAAATATGCAGTAATTGAAATTTAGTAAATTTAGTAGTATAATATAAAAAATAAATTAACGGAGGAATATATTATGCCATTTATAAACGTAAAAACAAACACTGCTGTGCCTAATGACAAGGAAACAGCAATCAAATCTGCACTCGGTCAAGCTATCAGCGCAATTCCGGGTAAATCAGAAGCCTGGCTTATGGTTGGCATTGAGCCTGAGCATATTCTTTATTTCAAAGGCGACAATTCACCTGCGGCAATGGTCGAGGTAAGCATTTACGGAAGTACGGATTCCGAGTCTATGAATGCACTGACAGGCAAAATCTCAGCAATTCTCAACGAACAGCTATCAATAGAGCCTTCAAGAATTTATGTAAAGTACAATCAGACTCCCGATTGGGGTTGGAATGGCTCAAATTTCTGATTGAATATTTAACGAAAATACAATATGCACAGTAGTCAAATCACTCTGCTGTGCATATTACAATAATTATTACGTTAGGATTTTTAAGTATGGACTTTTGTAAAATAGATAAATTTCAAAGAAAAATAAAACGCATTATAATTACAAAAGATGAAATCAAAGCTGCTGTAAAAAAAGCAGGTGAGATTATTAATTCATTGTACGACGGAAAGCCTATACTTCTTATAAGTATACTAAAGGGCTCATTTATATTTCTCTCCGACCTGTGCAGAGAAATAACCGTACCTTGTGAGATAGGTTTTATAGCTGCTAAAAGCTACTATAAAGATACTCAGTCATCAGGAATAGTGAATATAACTTTGGATATTCAGCAGGATATAAGCAAATATCATGTTATCATTGTTGAGGATATTGTTGACACCGGCAGAACTCTCAATGATGTGGCAAAGCTTATAAAATCAAGAAATCCAATCTCTTTTAAGGTAATTACCTTACTTGACAAGCCTGACAGGCGAATTGTTGATTTTGATGTTGATTATTCTCTCTTTACCATACCTGATGTTTTTGTCGTTGGCTATGGTCTTGATTATGGAGAATACTATCGAAATCTACCCTACATAGCTGAATTTTCAGAATAATAAAGGTTCACACGTTGGCGGCTAGTCTCCGCTTAACACAAAACCGCCCGACCGCCGACCAGCGTGACTCTGGCTGCCCTGCTGCCTTTGGGCAGTATGCAAAATGTGTTTACCTTGTGCAACGGCAGGCTTATCATTTGATAATGGACAATGGATAATTGTCAGAAGAAAGCTAAAAGCGTTCAGGTCGTTTTATTGACCTGAACGCTTTTTGACGTCTTATTTTACCTTTTTCTTGACTACTTTTGACCACTTTCCAAAATACTTCCTGCCGTTTGCAAGCTTATATGCCCTTACCTTTACAAAGTATTTCTTCTTTGGTTTTAGCTTTTTAAGTGTGACTTTGTTCTTCTTTACCGTAACCGTCTTTTTTCCCTTAGTAAATTTATTATTCGTAGCATACTGAACCTCATACCCCGTAGCTCCGCTAACCTTTTTCCATGAGACTTTAAGCTTCTTTTTCTTTGCTGTAACCTTTACCTTTTTAACCTTTGCCGGCTTAACGACCTTTGTAAACGTCGGGTTCGGTGTTACTACCTTTGGCACTGCCGTTGTAGGCTTCGCTGTAGAAGAAGAACTTGACGGCTTTGTCGGCTCGCTCGAATTACCTGTCGGCTCGGAAGATGTAGGCTCGTCCTTTTTTACCTCAAGAGCCTTAATAGCACTGTTTAATGCCTTTACAGCACTGTCAACCTCGTCCTGAGTGGAAGTCAAATCCTCCAGAACAACCTTTCCATTTTTTAACACTTCATTAAAAGCAGAAACTGATTCATCAGTATATGCGCTCGTCTCTATCCCCTCTGCCTTTTCTATAGCAGTTTCAAGAGCAGAGAAATCAGCTATATATTGAATATTGGCATTTCTAAAATATCCCGTTCTTTTCAGCGTTTCTTCTGTTGTGCTGTCCTTGTATATGTAAAATGTCGGGTGGTTCTCTATCCAAAATGTTCCTGATTCCTGTTGTTCATCTGTAAGCCATACTACTGGAGCTAAATATTCAATATTCTCACAATCTATTATAATTTCTTTTAATGATGTGCAATAGCTAAACAAATGACCTGCAATAGCGTTTTCCACATAGTAATTATAACCAGCTGTAACTGTACCCCCGCCTTTTATTATTACCTTTTCTAATGATTCACAATTACAAAAAGCCGCATTCTCACGGGGAGCGTTAGAAGTCGGCGTATCTAAAAAATCTAAATCATTTGGAATTGTTACTTCTTTTATATAGTTACATTGACTAAACGATTTTCCGCCTAAAGACATTTCTTCATGTAAATTAACCGATGTAATATTAGTCAAAAAAAAAGCATATGTACCTATTTTTTTTAATGATTTAGGTAAAATTAAATCGCCAGTTAAAGGAGTTTGATAAAATGCTCTACCACCAATTGATGTTATACCTTCTTCAATAACAACATCTTTTATCTCATCCCTATAGCGGTGATATCCCCAAGATTCAGCTTTACTGTATGAATACATATCTCCCATGCCTGATATTGTCAGTACTCCTATTGAACGATCAAGGCTCCATTTTACGTTTTCACCACAATAGCCTGTTACTATCTCACTATCTTCAGCAGATACTGCCTCACCAGTTAATACAGATACTACCAAAGCCGCCGCCAGGACTGTTGTCATTATCTTTTTAAAAAACATAAAATCACGCCCTTTCATTAAATAATATATCATATTTTTTACTTTTTGTAAACAACTTGCCTTTTGTAGAAACATCAACATATAACTAAAGCGTTCGGAATTTTTCCGAACGCTCTTGCTATCACTTTGTTTTCTTCTTAACAACCTTCGACCACTTTCCAAAATACTTCCTGCCGTTTGCAAGCTTGTACGCCCTTACCTTTACAAAGTATTTCTTCTTTGGTTTTAGCTTTTTAAGTGTTACCTTGTTTTTCTTTACCGTAACCGTCTTTTTACCCTTAGTAAACTTGTTATTCTTTGCGTATTTTACCTCATACCCCGTCGCTCCGCTAATCTTTTTCCAGCTTACATTCAGTTTCTTTTTCTTTGCTTTCACCTTAACTGCTTTTACCTTTGCCGGCTTAGCTACAGTAGTAACAACAGGTGTTACTACCTTAGGCACTGCCGTTGTTGGCGTCGCTGTAGGAGAAGAACTTGACGGCTTTGTCGGCTCGCTTGAATTATCTGACGAATCTGTCGATGGCTCGCTCGAATTATCCGGCACGTCGTCTGACGTCGGCTCGTCCTTTTTTACCTCAAGAGCCTTAATAGCACTGTTTATTGCCTTTACAGCATTGTCAACCTCTTCCTGAGTGGAAGTCAAATCCTCCAAAACATCTCTGCCATTTTTTAACACCTTATTAAAAGAAGAAACTGATTCATCAGTATATGCGCTCGTTTCTATCCCCTCTGCCTTTTCTATAGCAGTTTTCAAATTTTCAAAATCAGCTATATATTGAACATTGGCATTTCTAAAATATCCCGTTCTTTTCAGTGTTTCTTCCGTTGTGCTGTCCTTGTATATGTAAAATGTCGGGTGGTTTTCTACACAAAATGTTCCTGATTGCTGTTGTTCTTCTGTAAGCCATACTACTGGAGCTAAATATTCAATATTCTCACAATCTATTATAATTTCTTTTAAAGATGTACAATAGTTAAACAAATTTTCTCCTATACCATTCTCTATCTTATCATAAGCACCAACCAAACCCCCGCCTTTTATAATTACCTTTTCTAATGATTCACAAAATAAAAAAGCCGCATTCGCACGCATGGCATTGGAAGCAGGTGTAGCTAAAAAATCTAAATCCTTTGGAATTGTCACTTCTTTAAGTGAATTACAGTAAGCAAATGATTGTCCGCCTAAATGCATTCCTTCGTTTAATTTAACCGAAGTAATATTTGTATAAATAAATGCCTCATTTGCAATATAATTTAACGTTTTCGGTAAAACTAAATCACCAGATAAAGAAGTTTCGGCAAATGCTTTTGAGCCAATAGATGTTATGCCTTCTTCAATAACAACCTCTTTTATATCATTACTATAACGGTAATATCCCCAATCGTCAGCTGAATAATAGTCTTTATACATATCTCCTGTTCCCGATATAGTAATAATTCCTGTAGTGGTATCAAAACTCCAGACTGCATTTTCACCACATTTTCCAGATTTTATATACTCATTATCAGCATCAACAATAATTATTGAGCATGCTAATACAGTACATGCTGAAACAATTGCTAGTATTCTTTTAATAAGCATTAAACTTCACTCCTTCTTAATAATTATAACATAATATTTACTTTTTGTAAACAACTTGCCTTTTGTAGAAACATCAACATATAACTAAAGCGTTCGGAATTTTTCCGAACGCTCTTGTTTTAACAGCTATGTACGACCCGCCGTTTATCAAGTTACAACATTTATTAAACTACCCAAAGGCGGCTGTACCTGCGGCGGCTCGCCGCTATTTAGTCTTTTTCTTAACAACCTTACTCCACTTTCCAAAATACTTCCTGCCGTTTGCAAGCTTATAAGCCCTTACCTTCACAAAGTATTTCTTCTTTGGTTTTAGCTTTTTAAGTGTGACTTTGTTTTTCTTTACTGTAACTGTTTTCTTATTCTTTGTAAATTTGTTATTCGTCGCAGACATTACCTCATAGCCCGTAGCTCCGCTAACCTTTTTCCATGAGACGTTAAGCTTCTTTTTCTTAGCGGTCAGCTTAACTGCTTTAACCTTTGCCGGCTTAACTACAGTCGTAACAACAGGTGTTACTACCTTAGGCGTTGCTGTTGTAGGTGCAGATGTAGATGGCGTACCCGGAGTGTTTGGTGACTGTGACTGGTTGTTATTGCCTGATGAGTTTGACGAATTGTCTGTCGACGGCTCGCTCGAATTACCTGTCGGCTCGGAAGATGTAGGCTCGTCCTTTTTTACCTCAAGAGCCTTAATAGCACTGTTTAATGCCTTTACAGCACTGTCAACCTCTTCCTGCGTTGAAGTCAAATCCTCCAGAATCACCTTTCCATTTTTTAACACTTCATTAAAAGCAGATACACTTTCATCGGTGTATTTATCTGTTTCAATCCCCTCTGCCTTTTCAATAGCTGTTTCCAGTGCAGAGAACTCAGCTATGTATTGAATATTGGCATTTCTAAAATATCCCGTTCTTTTCAGCGTTTCTTCTGTTGTGCTGTCTTTATATATGTAAAATGTCGGGTGGTTCTCTATCCAAAATGTTCCTCCCTGCTGTGCACCTTCTGCATTAAATTCTACTGGAGCTACATATTCAATATTCTCACAATCTATTATAATTTCTTTTAATGATGTACATCCACCAAATAAATCATCTCCTATGCCATTTTCCACATAGTAATTATAACCAGCTGTAACTGTACCCCCGCCTTTTATTATTACCTTTTCTAATGATTCACAATTACAAAAAGCCGCATTCTCACGGGGAGCGTTAGAAGTCGGCGTATCTAAAAAATCTAAATCATTTGGAATTGTTACTTCTTTTATATAGTTACATTGACTAAACGATTTTCCGCCTAAAGACATTTCTTCATGTAAATTAACCGATGTAATATTAGTCAAAAAAAAAGCATATGTACCTATTTTTTTTAATGATTTAGGTAAAATTAAATCGCCAGTTAAAGGAGTTTGATAAAATGCTCTACCACCAATTGATGTTATACCTTCTTCAATAACAACATCTTTTATCTCATCCCTATAGCGGTGATATCCCCAAGATTCAGCTTTACTGTATGAATACATATCTCCCATGCCTGATATTGTCAGTACTCCTATTGAACGATCAAGGCTCCATTTTACGTTTTCACCACAATAGCCTGTTACTATCTCACTATCTTCAGCAGATACTGCCTCACCAGTTAATACAGATACTACCAAAGCCGCCGCCAGGACTGTTGTCATTATCTTTTTAAAAAACATAAAATCACGCCCTTTCATTAAATAGTATATCATATTTTTTATATTTATGCAAATAGTCGCAACAGTCGTTTATAACGACTGTTGCGACTATACCTGTTATTGCATAATTGATAATATACTTCTAGCTGAAGTTATTTAAAATAGCTTCATCAATTGTAGATCCACTAGGAGTAACAATATTAAATATTCTGTTAATAATACCTGTGCCGCCATTACTATCAACACCGATTACTCCGTTATCCCAATATGCTGTTGAAACGCTAGTGCCTGTTATTTCTTCAGCAAATCTTGCTGCTGCATTTAAAGCACCTACATACTTAACAACTTCAGGAATATTATCCTTAAATGCAGCACTATATTCACCTAGATATAGAGGTATTCCATATTCTGCAATCTTACCAATCTGTTGAACCATATGTCCAATACCGTATTCTCCATACATATCCCACACCGTTTCATTACCAGAGGATTGATCAGGTAAAGTGAAATTAGATGGAGTATAGTAATGGACTGAAAGCATTTGTCTGTCTGTTGATGTGTCTTTTGGCATATTAAATACACCATCTTCAAATCCGTCTACTGTAATATCAATATTATCGTTATAACCTGGAACTATCAAGCATCTGTCGTCGTTTGCGTCATCACCAGTTCCCCTAACAGCGTTCACAAACGACTGATTTAATTCTGTAATATTTGCATATGCATTATTAAACTGTGCATCAGTTAAGTCCTCTCTATCATATGCACGACTTATCATAACCTCATTCATATCTTCAAAAACAAGCGCCTGATTATAATCTTTAAATCTTGTAGCAATTTCACTCCACATATTTGAGAACTTATTAACCACAGCGTTAAACTTAGCACTGCCGTTTTGTAGACTAATATCGATCCACTTTCCTCTTACTCCTTCTCCGCCGTCATTATGTATATTTATAACAACATAAAGACCCGTATCTAGAGCTCTGTCTACGACATTTTGAATCCTGTCGAGGTAATCGTCATCGATATCGCCGTTTTCGTTGACCTTATTCAGATAAGTGATAGGGATTTTAACGCTCTTAAAGCCCATTGACTTTATTACTTGGAATGTTTTTTCTGTTACTTGTGGATTACCATAAGCAGTTTCGCTTACAATACCATTACCATACTGAGTTACTGCATCTAATGCATTTCCGAGAGTATAGCCTGGCTGTAGATTTTTATTGATTGTGCTAGCTTTCTTCCCAGAAACACGGGGAGCATTACCTTCGTGGTTATCATACACATGAATTTCATGTACTATGCAATCTCCAAAGGTAGCTGAAAACCCGGTAATATCGAGTGGAAGTTCTTTTGTATATGTGTATGTACCAGTAACATCAACCACCGGAGTGTACGGTGATACTCGTTGTCCATCCAGCGTATCTATATCCGCCTGTACTCCTTTATTTGGTGCTTTTTCATAAGTTACGGTTACGTCTACAGTTGGATTAACAAATCCTTTTGTTGAGAAGTTAGTCAGAAAAATAGTATTCACGTCAGTAAGTAAATAAGCGCTGCCGTTTACAACTTCCATTGTACCGCCTTGTCCTTTTTCCCAATTACCTACTACAAGCAGTTCTTCGCCTTCTTTGACATCACCTGGAGCATAACGAATAGTATCAACATACACAACAGTATCGCCAACTCCGCCCAACTGGAGATTGATACCAAACGGGTCAAAACCTGTAGACAATTTACTTTCGATAGTAGCGATATCGACAGTAACGGTATAATACATACCGAGCGAGAGATCATCAGCAGTAAGAGGAGGTTGAGAAACATCAACGCCTTGGGGTCCGGCGATAGTCTTATCCCAACCCTGCCAAAGCTGATCGAACACAAGGAACTGGAAAGTATCGTTATAGTCAATAGTTTTCAGCTCACCAGTTTCCTCATCTTGATAAGTACCATCGGGGTCAAAGTATTCGTACCTAAAGGTGACTTCAAAAGCGGTATTACCGAAATATTGAGAAGTGAGATACGAGCCGATAAAATCGGCATTACCCTCATAAGTTTGACCTTCGCCCTCCAAAGCTGAAGCACTAATAACGCTAGTAAGAGCGAATACCGTCATTGCTGCTGATGCCAGCAAAGACAGAAATTTTTTTGTTTTCATGTAAAATTCCTCCTAAACATACAATTTTATGTAACAATTGTAACATTTTTCAATGATTTTGTCAAATATTTTTTCACACTAAAAAAATTCTCAAGCCCTTGAAAAAGAAAACGAACTGTGGTATACTATAAAAAATTAGGTTCAATCAATCCGAGATATAGGTATGCAGGTCCTGTGCAATGAAACGCTGTGAACCATGTCAGGCGGGGAACCGAGCAGCATTAAGCAGTATGTTTTATGTGACACAGTTTCGCCTGTATGCCTATATGTCGGATTGATTGTTTTAAATAAAAAGGGAGGCAAGCATATGTATCACGCATTATACAGAAAATGGCGTCCCCTTACCTTTGACGATGTAGTATCCCAGCCGCATATAACTACCACCCTTAAAAATCAGATACAAAGCAACAAGATAGCACACGCATATTTATTCACAGGTTCAAGGGGTACAGGCAAAACGACTTGTGCAAGGATATTTGCGAAGTCAGTAAACTGCGCTAATGTAAAAGACGGCAACCCATGTCTTAAATGTGAAACATGCAAATGTGCCGATAACGAGTCGCTTACTGATATAATAGAGATAGACGCAGCTTCAAACACAGGCGTTGATGATATAAGAGCATTGAAAGAATCCGCTGAGTTTCTTCCAGAGCAGTGCAGATATAAAGTTTATATCATTGACGAGGTTCATATGCTATCGATCAATGCTTTCAATGCCCTGCTTAAAATTATGGAAGAGCCGCCTGCTCATGTTATATTTATTCTTGCCACAACTGAGGTGCACAAAGTACCTGCAACGATAATATCACGCTGTCAGCGTTTTGATTTCAGAAGAATTAGAATTGAAGATATTGTTTCAAGACTGGAATACATTGCCAGCCAGGAAAACATAAGTCTTGACAATGATGCTGCAACCCTGATAGCTAAAATATCAGACGGCGGAATGAGAGACGCATTATCCCTTCTTGACCAATGCATTGCATATTCGGATAATGTTGATTTAAAAACTGTATCAGATGCGGCAGGAATTGCAGGACGAGATTATCTATTTAACATTCTGGAAGGTGTTTTTTCACACAACATAACAAGTGTTATGGAGACAATAGCGTCACTTTACGATATGGCAAAGGATATGACAAGGCTGTGTAACGAACTTTTAGAGCAAATGAGAAATCTTATGCTTATAAAGGCTGTTCCGGGAAACGATACGGTAATGTGCCTTCCTGACGAATACAAAAGGTTAGAGACTATTGCCAATCAAATTGATATGGGTAATATTCTCGAGAAAATTGAGATTCTAAGCGAATGCAACGAAAATCTAGCTAAGGCAACATCAAAACGCATTGAGTTTGAAATGTGTATGGTCAAGCTTTGCTCAATTAGAAGCTCTGCTCCTAATTATTCAAATAGTACAAGTAGTACAATCGCACCTGTAAATTACACCAATCATAAGATAGCAGAATTTATAAAAGAAACCATAAATAAAACTGACGACAAGCCGCAACAAATTTCTAACAGTGAAAAAACAACTGTTCAAGAACAGACTCAAGAAATTACCCAGTCTGAGATTAATGGGCAAAATGCTGAAACACCTAATAAAAAGGTAACTTCAAAGGATTTCGTACCCCTTGAC
Source organism: uncultured Clostridia bacterium (assembly GCA_947589215.1). Classification (GTDB taxonomy): domain Bacteria; phylum Bacillota; class Clostridia; order Oscillospirales; family Ruminococcaceae; genus UMGS1601. The sequence continues at coordinate 4,244 of CANQCL010000022.1, read as the reverse complement.
TGCTGGGATGAGGTAGTTGAAAGGTTTAGAAGCGAATGTCCGTCTGCTGTGGGATTTTTGTCAGATTCTAAAGCTTTTATTTATGAAAATATGATTTTAATTATTGTTAAAGACGCCTTTGACTTAAAGATGTTTAAACTTCAGCTGGCAGATGTAAACAGAATCATAACTGATTTCTTCGGAAGAAAGTTTAAAGTATCTGTAAAAGCTAAGGATACCAGCGGAATCAAAAATAATAATACCGGAATTGAAGCTAATGTTACTAAATCTTCAAGCGCTGTGAACAAATTAATAGAAAAAGCTAAGAATGAAAACATTGATATAGAAATAAAATAATTTATATTTGGAGGAACACTATGAAAGCAAGATTACCAGCCGGTATGGGCGGCGGACCGCAAAACATGAATCAAATGCTAAAGCAAGCGCAAAAAATGCAGGAGGACATTCAAAGGGTACAGTCTGAGATTGACGAAAAAACCTTTAAGGCTTCAGTCGGCGGCGGAGCTGTTGAAATAGAAGTTCTAGGAAACAGAACTGTACAGTCGCTTAAAATCAAACCTGAGGTTGTTGACCCTGACGATATAGAGATGCTTGAGGATTTGATTATGAGTGCCTTTAACGAGGCAGTCAACAATATAGAAAAGGAAAGCGAAGAGGAAATGTCCAAAGTAACGGGCGGAGTTTCTCTTCCCGGGTTATTCTAATGGCTGAAACTAATGCACTTCCGTTGATTGAGCTTGCAGAGCAGTTTGCAAAGCTACCGGGAATAGGTATGAAAACAGCACAAAGGCTTGCATACTTTGTTATGTCTATGAGTAAAGAAGAAGCAAAAGAATTTTCCGAAGCAATAATTCGTGCTCACAGTACGGTTCATATGTGCAGAATCTGCCAGAACCTAACTGACAAAGAAGTCTGCCCCATATGCGACGATACTGAGCGTGACAAGTCAACTATCTGTGTAGTTGAAAGCCCAAAAGATATTACAGCTTTTGAGCGTACTAGAGAATACAAGGGCGTATATCACGTTTTGCACGGTCTTATCTCCCCTATCAACAACGTCAGCCCTGACGATATAAAGATTAAAGAGCTTTTAGAGAGAGTTAAGAATGATGAAATTTTGGAGGTAATAATGGCAACCAACCCCACCGTTGAAGGTGAAGCAACTGCCATGTATATCTCTAAGCTTTTAAAACCACTCGGCATAAAGGTTACACGTCTTGCTTTTGGGCTTCCAATCGGCGGAATTTTAGAATATGCCGATGAGGTTACACTATTCAAGGCACTTGAAAACCGAAGTGAGATTTAAAACAGAACCAAAATTTGAATATAAAGGTTCAATAACTATAATAAAAGTCATAGAAAATATTTGATATAGAAATGCTCCCATTTGTGATAATCACAAATGGGAGCATAATTATATTTTTTATTTTAAAATTCTAATAAATCGTTATACATTATTTCTTAATCTGTATATTATATCACCATCTTATATTATGTTTTGAAAATTTCACATCCACAGAACTATCAAACCCATTCTTTGAAAGATACTTTTTAAGCATTGATTTATATACGTCTTTATTAAATGGCAAGTTACTAGAGATAGGTGAAATTGTAATGCTCTTTAAAGAATTTCTAAGCATTTCTAAATTTTCAAAAGTTATATATGGATATATAAATTCACCAGAGAAAATATGCTTTATAGCGTATTCTTCACTTTTAGCACTATTATCTGAATTAATATTATATTCAAAATAAACAATTCGATGCTCATTTTCATACTTATAAGTATCACACTTTATCAAAACAGATAAAACTATCATATAAAGTGTAAGATCACGTTTCCAAAAAAGCTTATCATTACACTCCCAATCATTTTTAAATACTTCTTTAAAAATTTCATCTGAATCCATATCTTCATCAATTTTTTTATTATTTAATAAATATTTTAAACTATGTAAAAAACTGTTTAAGTAAGTATCTATAAATGTATCTAGACTGGACGTCGAATACAACTGAGAATTGTTACAATCTGAATTATTATCAATAAAAGATTGATGCTCTTTAAATAAATTTTTTGATATCTTATTAATTAATTTAAACTTCGAAAAATTTGGGACTTTTATTTTGTTTACATCTAATTCTTTATTAGCATAAATAACGTGTGAATATGTCAAAAACTCTTTCTCTGATGTGAATGTTCTTTTTATTGAATTGATAAGGCTACCTATAGAAAATTCCAATTCCATCCCACCATACCCATAATTATTCCAAAAACTCATATAATCGTCAATTTCAGTCATAGAAAAAACATATAGATTTATATTTTTATGAATAAATTTTATATAATCTATCAAATTACATTTATTATAAATATTATATACTTTTTCTTTATTGCTATTTATCTTTGAGATTGAATCAGAAATTAATTTTTGATGAGTTTCTAAATAACTATTAACCAATTCAACAAAAAGTTGGCAATCGTCAGGATCATTTAGAAAATCAGATTCTGTCATCCTGATAGATTTATTATTAATTATTCCTTCAAAACCTTCTAAATTTGTATAATGATAAAAATTTTTCATATTTTCTCCTCCTTAATTATATTAACCATTTTAAAGACACACCCTTGATTTTATACTTTTTAAATTAAACAAAAATGGTACTATTGTGTATCTTTATTAATTTTATCATATAATCTTTAATTTGTCAAATTCTTTATATATATTACATATAAAACCTTAATAATAAAAATTCCAACATAAACTATAGTCTCTAATACATCCAAATTATTTAGATACCGTCAAACGGTTTATTTAGAACAGGTACAAGACGTAAAGTTTTCTGTGGATACTATACAGCATCAAAATTATTTTTCGGAGGTATTCATTATTGTCTATGTCGGAACTAAATTAACTCACTTTATTTTATCATGTATATGTAGAATATAATCAATACAAATCATATATCGGTACATAATCAGTGTGTATAATAATTCCTGTATAAAATAGTCCTTGTCCAACACTATTAAAGCAAAAGCTAGCATTAATACTCATTTTATTAATTCCTTTCAATATATTACTTAATTTAATATACAAAACTACCTATCACTATTCTACTAACTAAATTTTTATTTTCAATCATTATATAATCAAACACAATACTAAATATAAATAAATTATAAGTATAAAGTTCCTTTAAAAAATCTACAGAGTAAATTTCACTAGAAACAATATATTACAAACACTCAAAAAATATCAAAGTTTTGTGTTATTTGTGCGAATTTACCAAAGGCAACAATAAGTTTTGGAGTCACCCCCTGCTGAAAAAAGGTAGCATTTTTGATCCCCTGAGTTATTACTTGAACTATGACTTATGATATTGCAAAGTCGTTTTACCAATAATAATCACACTTAGCATTTAAACAGTGGCATTTCATTTTACATACTCCACCCCTTTTTCCGTAAACAGTAATGCGATTAGATTCATCCAATTGCTCAATATTTGTTCCTCTGCAACACGGACATATCATACTGTACAATTCATCTTTTTTATTATATTTTGGAGGTTTATCATTAACGAAAACAGGTTCGGACTGTAATTGTCGTGATGTTATTCTCCTATATCCAACAATCCAATCCTCAGACCAATCTTTTGGCAGCAAAATCTGATCTGCTCCACCAGCTAGAACAGTTTTAGTCTTCAACACCACAGGAGCAACAACACCAACACTTATTATTATGTTTTTTGGAACGATAATTTTAGCTTCATACATTTTGTATTGATCCACTAAGGATTTAATGCCAATCTTACTTTTGCATAAATTATAGATTCTGCAAATTCTGTTGAAGCAAAAGCTCCGTTTAACTTTGCACCATTATTTGTTTTCTTACCATCATCTCTCAAAAACATTCCAAATACCCTATACAATACTATGGGTTCAAGCGTTATAAATGTTTTGTTTCAATCTCCTTTACTTTTCCATCTAATTTAGTTTTATATTTACAATTAAACATAAACTTTTCTAAATGAAATAAATATTACTAAAATTTTACACAACAGTATTATACATCAAAAAAAATTAAATGCAATATTTTAGATATAAATAAAAATTTAACTAATACTGTGTATTCATAATCATTTTTTTACACAAATTAACTGAAATTTCTACTATAACACCAAAAGACCGCATACTCTGTTACGTTATCGTACACCCGACAAAACCGAAGCCGATTTTCTAAGTAGAC
>CANQCL010000021.1 GCA_947589215.1 uncultured Clostridia bacterium | reverse complement strand
GTAAATGGCTTTTAGCTGGCTCTGCGATTGCAGAATGATAGAAGCCGAGATTTCCCGGCTGCGGATTGTGGCAATCAGTTTATCAAATCGGGGTATCTGTCCGATGTTCGCAAACTCGTCAAGCAAAAAGCGGACGTGAACAGGCAATTTGCCGTTATATTCGTCGTCCGCTTTGTCGCAAAGCAAATTGAAAAGCTGCGATTGCAGCATAGCGATAACAAAATTAAACGTGCTGTCCGTATCGCTCATTATGAGGAAAAGTGCGCTCTTTCTGTCGCCTAACGTGTCAAGTTCTAATTCGTCGTAGGACATGAGATCGCGCAATTCCTTAATATCAAAAGGCGCAAGCCTCGCACCGCAAGAAATGAGGATTGATTTTGCTGTTTTGCCCGCCGCCAATTTATATTTTCGGTACTGCTTCACCGCGAAATGGTCGGGGTCGCGTTCTTCCAAGTCGGCAAACAGCAAATCGACGGGGCTTTGATATTCCTCGTCGTCCTCGCGGGCTTCGCTGGCGTTGATAAGTTCCAACAGGGTAATAAAGTTCATTTCCTCGGCGGGGGCTTCATACCAGATGTAGCCAACCAATGCGCAATACAATAACCTTTCCGCTTTTACCCAAAAATCCTCCGCACTTTTTTCTCCCTCGCCTTTGGTATTCGCTATCAACGTGTTTACCAGCTTCAAAATATCTTTCTCGCTGCGGATATACACAAAGGGGTTGTAGTGCATAGATTTTTTGAAGTTAATCGTATTCAGTACCTTAATGCGGTAGCCCGCCCGTTGCAGCAGCTTCCCGCACTCAATCAAAACCGTACCTTTCGGGTCTGTCAAGACGTAAGAGGAATGAAGCTGCATTAAATTCGGCTTGACGAAAAACCTTGTTTTTCCGCTGCCGCTGCCGCCGATCACGACGACGTTCTTATTTCTTGCGTACTTCGGCTGCTTCGGGCGGCTGTTCATGGTAAGGCGTTCCGTCTGTGTCAAAATGATGTTGTTTTGAAACTCCGGGTCTATGTAGGGCTTAATATCTTCGGCGTTTCCCCATCGGGCAGAGCCGTACTCCGCGCCCTTGCGGTATTTCTTCGCGTTTTTCCCTTTGACATAGACAATCAAGCGGATAATCACCGCGCCGACAATGCCGACAAGCAAATCCAGCGGGTAAATGCTCGGCAAGGCACTTTCAAAGGCTGCGGAAAATCCCTGCGTGATATTCAGTATCTTTGCGGAAATATCCGCGCCGGGGGCAAGCCGCACCGCCTGTCCGACTTTATCAAAGAGATAGACAAAGAACACATAGGGGATATTCGGAAGTATTAGCTTTTTGTAGTTAATCTGCTTCATATCTCGCGCCCCCTGTCCATTTTCTTTACCTTGTCGCGGGCGGCGTTAAGCTGCTTTGCCTTGTCCTTTGCAGCGGCAAGGGCTTTGCGGATAGAGGGCTTTTTCTCCCTGTTCAGCTTCTTTGCGGAAAACTCTTGAAACGCTGCGGTCATAACGTCTGCGTCCCGGCCTTTGAAAAACACAAGGTAGCGGGTCTGCTCGCCCTTAACCTTTTTCAGCGAAAAATCTATGTTGTATTTCTTCGCCGTACTCTCAAAGGCTTTAATATTGCTGTCGGTGATCTCGATGTTGGAAACACCCGCGTTCTGCTTCATAAGCTGCCGCATGGTCTGTTTCCCATGCGCGGGTTTGCTTTTCTGCTCCAAAAACTTTTGGATTGCTTTCTGTAACGCCTGTTCGGTAAGCCGCGCCGCGCCTTTTCCCACTTTGACGTATAGGGCAATCGTTTTTTGGGTTACTTCCTCCTGCAAGGTATCAACTCCTTTCCCGGTAAAATGCGGCTATGCTCATTCGCCGCCGTATAAGTCGTGATTGACAAGGGCGGTATAGTAGCTGTCAATGGTACTCGGCGCGTTGAACAGCACCGCTTTTAGATACTGCTTGATGTTGCGCACTTTGGTTGTGTTCTCCCTCATGCAATCCAAAACAAACTCAATATGGCTGCTGTTCAGCTTCAAAAATTTGGATTTCACCAGTTCGGCGGGGTAGTCGTCCCCGGCAATACGGATTGTCTTTCGCGCTGTGCAGACGGTTTCCAGCATGAGGTCAACAATCTCATTTAGGCGGTCTTTGTCCATTTTGGGGTCTTGAATGAGAATGTCATACTCGATATTGTCCTTGATAATCTCCCTGTAAATCTCTACTGCGCTATTGCTTTTCGCTTCCGTTCTTTTCCTTTCCGGCGGCGAAGCCGCTTCGCCCTGCTCAAAGGGCAAGGGATTTAGGGAATGGAATGGAAAGGAATGGGTACTTGATAAATCAGTAATTGATTTTTCTTTACTTGATATATCTTTATTTAATTGCGTTGGATTTTCCAACGTAGGTTTTTCCTGCGTAGGTTTTTCCAACGTTGGATTATCCAATGTTGGATTTTCCAATGTAGGTAAATCCAATATAGGCGGCTGTCCGCCGCTGGTAGCTGCTTCCGGCTCTCGCGGCTGCGGCTGCTCGTATATGACGTAATCTGCGCCCCGCAAGCGTCCCTTTTCGTCGCGCTCCCGGCTGCGCACGATATATCCGGCTTTTTCGAGTTCCTTTACCGCTTCGCGGATTGCGTCGATCTTCTCCCGGTTGATATGGGATAAGCCCGCAAGGGTATAATCCCAATCCTCCGGCAAGGACAGCATTTGCGAAAGCAAGCCTTTTGCTTTTAAGGACAATTCCTTGTTTCGCAAGTGGTGGTTGCTCATAACGGTATATCCCGTATTTCGCTCCACTCTGAAAACTGCCATATTTCCTCACTTCCTCTCTTGGTATGCGTGGACAATTAGAAAGCCGTTTTCGGCTGTTTTGGTATTGCAATATGCCCTTTGCCGTTTTCGCGTCTGCAAAGCCGCATGGCACAAGGGCTTTTGCCCGTCTATTTGTCCATGCTGGCGTGCGTTTTCCGCGTCCTTTTGCCGGGGCAATAGGGACACTCTTTGAAAACGCAAAACTCATATTTCCACCCGGGGCGGTAGAAACGGCAAGTGCCGCAATCTTCATCATCTCCGGCACAACCGGATTGATAGCGGTCAAATCCCGGCTTCTGCTGCATGAGCAATTCAAACGCCCGCTGCTTGCCCTTTGTGAAATACATTCCGGCTGCACCTCCTTTCCTGCGGGCATAAAAAAACGGCGTTACTTTCTCCCCCAAAGGGGTTAAGGTAACGCCGTTTGTGTGCGTATTCAGTTTTTAACACATTCCCTGTCTATCCGCTGTCCGCAAAACCATTGATTTTATTAGCTTTTTGCCGCTATCGCTATCACACCTCATTATTCGCAAGACCTGCCTTCACTGAGATAATGGAACTTGCCGAAAAAGGAATGATTGGTACACTTATCGTAAAAGATCATTCCCGTCTTGGTCGTAACCGCTTGGTTGTCGGTCAGTTGTTGGAAGAAGGCTTTGACAGTTTGGGTGTAAGATATATCGCTATTATGGATAATATCGACACCGCAAAAGGTATCAGCGACCTTGTTCCGATGCAAGACCTGTTCAACGAATGGCACGCTAAAAACACAAGCCAAAAAGTCCGCAACGTTTTCAAAAACAAGGGTATGTCGGGTGTACCGCTTACAACAAATCCGCCCTTCGGGTATATGAAGAATCCCGATAACACAAAGGAATGGATTATTGACGAAGAAGCGGCAAAGACCGTCAGACAAATCTTTACTCTATGTGTTGAAGGACTTGGACTGACACAGATCGCAAAACGGCTCAAATCCGCAAAGGCGCTGACACCTACGGAATATTGGATTAGCATCGGCAGAAATTGCAGTAAGCCGCCCGCCGTTCCGTATGGTTGGTATTCGGACACCGTTGCGAATATTCTTTCAAAACAAGAATACTGTGGTGATACGGCCAATTTCCGAAGCACAACAAAGTCCTTTAAGAATAAGGCCAAAATTGAAAGACCACAGGAAGAATGGAAAATCTTCCCGAACATTCATCCGGCAATCATTGACCGAGAGGTGTTTGAGTTGGTGCAGGAACTTCGGCAACACTGCCGCAGACCTACCAAAAGCGGAATTGTCAGTTGGTTTTCGGAACTTCTCTACTGTGCAGATTGCGAAGAAAAATTGTATTATAGCGTGACAAATAACTACAAACGGGAGCAAGCATATTTCTTCTATTCCTCGTTTCGCAAAAACTCCGATGAATGTTCCGTCAACTATATTCGTGAAAAGGTGGTAATGGAAAATGTGTTGGAAAGTATGTGGCACATCCTACTAAACGTGCAAGCCTTTGAAAAGGAATTTGCCCGTAAACAGATGGAATGTTATAGCGAGGATAAGAAAAGAGAACTTGCGGAGAAACGCCGAGAGTTGAACAAGGCAAAGAAGCGTATCACAGAGATTGACGGTCTTATACAGAAACTCTATGAGGATAACGCTATCGGTAAAATATCCGATGAACGCTATGCCACCTTGTCAATGTCCTATGAGGAAGAACAGCAGAAACTCAAAACTGCACTTCCCGATATGGAAACCTATCTCGAAACCGAAACGGACAAGACCGAGAGTTTACAGAGGTTTATTGATAAGGTCAAGCGAATAACGGAACTCAAAGAACTGACCGCCGAGTTGGTACACGAGTTTATTGATAAAATCGTGGTACACGCTCCGAGATACCTTGACGGCAAACGAGTTCAAGTCATAGGTATTTATTACAACGGCGTTGGCATACTCCGAGAACTTACTCCCAAAGAAATGGAAGAAGCGTTCCAAAATCATATAGCGGAACGCAAAGCAAAAACAGCATAGCCAATGGCTACACCGCTTAATGAAATCAATTATTCAGTTTAGATACAAGAGCCACCTTGGGGCATCTTCCTTACGGAGGGTGTCCCAATAGATATCTTTATTATTAGTAATATCTTGATTCTTGTCTTTGGTCTTTTGCTTATTTATGAGTACTCTGATTTAATGCCCAGATACTCTTCCAAACATTTGCCCGATTTTTTCACCTTTTTTGCTAAGGACTTGCCTAAATATCTGATATGCCAAGGCTCATATTTATAGCCCGTTTCATTTTCTTTGGACTTTTCATATCTGATTATAAAGCCGTATTTTGTGCAGTTGCTTGCAAGCCATTTTGCCTCTTTTGTGTTTTCAAATGAACTGCTTGGGTCGTTAATGTCAAATGCCAGACCCGTCTGATGCTCTGAATGTCCTGCCCGTGCGGAATATGTATCTGCTTTTTCTTTTCCGTCTCTTGCTTTATAGCTGTTATAAAGGCTTTTTTGGTATGAGTATGACCTGTAACCTGACGCTATAAAAAGATTTATCCCGTCCTTGCGTGCGTCTGACTGCATACTTTTAAAGGCTTTATATGCTTTTTTATTTGTTCCTGGGTCATAGTTTTTGGGAAGCTTGTATGTTTTATTTGCTATTAAAATACCGTCTATGTAGGTAACTCCGTGTACTTTTGATTTGCGTTTGTACACGGTCTTTTTTATTGTGTTGGAATATATGTGCTCAATACTTTCGCCTGATATTGAAACCGCCTTTACTTTGTAGCAGTACTTTTTTCTTTCGCCCTTGAAATCTTTGTCTGAAAAGGTAAGGGTATCTGCTGTTACCTCAGCAAGCTTTTTGTACTTTCCGTTTCTTTTCTTTGAACGGTATATTTTATATTCGTCTGCGCCTTCGGCTTTCGACCAAGAAAGCTGAAGGCTGTTTTTTGTAAGCTTGGCAGTTAGAACAGGCTTTGTTAAAAATGCTTTTGAGGTTTCTGCGGATACTGAGCCGCAAATTAATGTATAATCATTGCTGTATGAAGTGGCAGTCATTAGAATTATTGCTCCCAAAGTAAAAACTGTGACAATAAGAGTTTTTGTTCTGTTTTTTCTCATTGTATCACTTCCTATTTATATTCAAAATTCTTATTTTTATACGTTATAAAGTTTTAAGGGCAGCCCTTTCTTAGGGCATACCCTTAAAATTAAGCTATAATTTTATTAATAGCCGAAACCAATGCAAGTATAGATGAATTGATAATATCCGTGTCTCGTCCTGCACCCCAGAATGTCTCTCCGTTGTGTTCAATTCCCACATATGAAACCGCCTGTGATTTTGACGTCTTTTCAAGTGAATGTTCATTGTAGTCCACAATTGTAAAATCTGTGTTCAGAGCCTCTTTTAATGCGTTTGAAACAGCGTCAAGACGTCCGTTCCCGTCGGCTTTGTATGTTCCCACCTTGTCTCTGCCCTTGATGTCCGCAGTTACAAAAGCGGTTATCTTTCCGTCCGGCTGCTGAATATAATGAGACTCGATAACCTTTACAGGAGCGTCTATGTTCATATACCTTTCGCAGAAAATATCGTAAACTTCGTTTGGCATAAGCTCTTTGTGCTTATGGTCTGAAACAGATTTGACTGTGTAGCCGAAGTCCTCTCTCATCTTTTTAGGCAGGTCATATCCGTATTGCTGCTGAAGAAGATATCCTATTCCGCCCTTTCCCGACTGGGAATTTATTCTTATAACGTCTCCCTCATACTCTCTGCCTATATCTTTAGGGTCGATAGGCAGATAAGGTACAGACCACTGATTTAAGTTCTTTGTTTCACGCCAAGTCATACCCTTTGCAATAGCGTCTTGATGCGAGCCGGAAAATGCCGCAAAAACCAGTGCTCCTGAATAAGGCATACGTTCATAAACCTTCATTCTTGTAACACTCTCGTAAACCTCGATAATTTCAGGCAGGTTTTCAAAGTTGAGATTAGGGTCAACGCCGTGCGTATACATATTCATAGCAAGAGTCACTATATCAACATTACCTGTTCTCTCGCCGTTTCCGAACAATGTACCCTCTATTCTGTCGGCACCTGCAAGCAGTCCTAATTCAGAATCGGCAACTCCGCAGCCTCTGTCGTTATGAGGGTGAAGTGAAATAATAACATTTTCACGGTAATTTATATTATTGCACATATACTCTATCTGAGACGCATAAACGTGAGGCATAGACATCTCTACCGTAACAGGAAGATTGATGATGACCTTTCTCTTAGGGGTTGGCTTCCATACGTCAAGAACAGCGTTGCAAACTTCCAGTGCATACTCAGGTTCTGTGCCTGTAAAGCTTTCAGGGGAATACTCAAATATAAAGTTGCCCTTTGTTTTCTGGCGGTATTCCTCGCAGATTTTTGCTCCGCTTACGGCAATTTCCTTGATCTCTTCCTTGTTCTTGCGGAAAACCTGTTCTCTTTGAGCAACAGAGGTCGAATTATATAGATGTACTACTGCGTTTTTACAGCCCTCAAGAGCCTCAAAGGTTTTCTTTATAATATGCTCTCTTGACTGCGTTAAGACCTGAATGGTAACGTCGTCGGGGATCAAATCTTTTTCTATTAGCGTACGGCAGAACTCATATTCGGTTTCAGATGCAGCGGGAAAGCCTATCTCAATTTCCTTAAAGCCGACCTTGATAAGCACGTCCCAGAACTCCAGCTTTTCCTCTAAGCTCATAGGAATGATAAGAGCCTGATTTCCGTCTCTCAAGTCAACCGAGCACCACATAGGAGCGTGGTCTATGTATTCTTTCTTAGTCCAGTTAAGACACTCACTTGGGGGCATATAATAGCCTCTTTGATATTTTTGTACGTTTTTCATAATGATCCTCCCTTTACTTATTAATCATATTCGCAGGTTTTTCCTGTCTGTGAAATTTCATCGGTTAATCAAAAACGCCCGTCTCTGAAAAACCAGAGACGAGCGAAATACCCGTGTTACCACTCTCATTTATGTACAGCTCACACTATACACCTCAGCCACATCTATCAATGTGTTACTCTGTAACGGGAGTTCCCGTGTGAAGCTAATTAAATTCACCGCACCTGCTCAAGGACGAGTTATAACCTTTCTCCAACGCCGACTTACACCAACCGTCAGCTCTCTGCGCTTAGAAGTAAAAGTCTTTTTTCCTGTCAAAGCATTTAAAATATTGAAAGTATTTATAGTATATTACATATAATATGATTTGTCAAGTGTTTGGTGAAAAAATTTTTTATAATTTTTTCTGAAAAAGGTATTGACAAAGTCGTTTTTATACTTTATAATTATATAGCTGTCAAACGGTTTGCTATACTGCGCTGTTTGACTTTACATAGATCGGGATGTAACTCAGTTTGGTAGAGTGCTTGGTTTGGGACCAAGATGCCGCAGGTTCAAGTCCTGTCATCCCGACCAGCAGCGTTGATGTTGCATACAGTTGCATTTGATTTGCTATCTATAAAAAAATTAGGATTTTTTGTATTTTTATCTTGACAACTTATTTATACTATGATATAATTTACCTTGCGTTATTTAAGCTGGTGTAGCTCAGTTGGTAGAGCAGCTGATTTGTAATCAGCAGGTCGGGGGTTCAAGTCCGTCCACCAGCTCCATTTTATGTTTATATAATTATGGAAGAGTTCCCGAGTGGCCAAAGGGGGCAGACTGTAAATCTGTTGCTTTACGCTTCGGTGGTTCGAATCCACCCTCTTCCACCAGGATAAGTTAGTAAAATTAATTGCCCATGAAAAGCCCCGATTTTTTGGGATTTTCTTGCGTTAATAAAGCAATAAAATAAATAGTTTTTTATACATGCATTTTACTGAATTTATGGAACTGTTTGGACTTGAACTATCACCAACTAAATATTTGAAAAATCAGGCACATAGAAATAGAAATCTATGTGTCTTTTTCGTATCTAAAGCTAAATAATTAATGGAATAATTTATTAAAGGTGTAGATAATTTTGAAAACACAAATAAAACTTTAAAATTTATATGATATAATAAAATTAAGTTACTAAAACTAAGGAGAATCATAAAAAATGGCGAGTGAAGAACAAAGTATAAACAGATGTTCATGGTGTAAGCGTGTTTACGTTGTAAAAATGAAGAAAAAAGTGTAATACTTTTATTTAACGTTGAAAACTTAGGAATAATGTAGTAAAATTATTATAATTTATTATGGTAAATAAAGCTCAGAAACTTAAATGAAGCAGATGTTTTAAGAATGTCAAAATATACAGATGATGAAATTAGAAACATGCCGAAAATCACGTTAAAAATAGCAGGAGAGTATCTTGGAATTTCTCCAATGGCTGTAGGAATAGGAATGAGAAATAATTTGTTACCAATTGGCTTTGCAGTGCACAATGAAGAACGTGATCGTGGGTGAAGTGAAAGCTGGTCGTATCAAATTGTGCCGAAAAAAATGATTGCATATAAATATGGACGTATATCAGAAATACATGTTAAGAATATTGAAAAAATCTTAATACGATAATTGAACAATTTGAATCAATGAAAAAAGATTTGCTTTTTATATTAAGCGAAAACGAGGAGTAGAGGAACTTGAATTGTTTGAGTATGCGTTTTCGCTAGGAAAATATATAAAGGAAAATTACGTGTTGTATTTTTTATGTAAATTAACAAGGAAAATATCAATTATATGAGTCAGTATATGATTTTACAAAGGACTCATTACAGCAGCATTGGGAAAATCATACATTATATAGAGACCTTAATAAGTTATTTATTAAGCGACTCAGCACAGAAATCCGCTTAACTTCATCAAATGCATTAGATAGAAGTAATCGACCCGAAAAACACCCTATCTATAAATTAAATAAGAGTGAGTCACTTGCACAGAAGTTGTCGGACTATTTTCGTCAAGCATTTGGTGTTGATTTGATTGTAAATCGCAATGAGATGCGAACTATTCCATTACATACTGGACAGGCTCCAGACAACAATGCTTTTACAATTAGTAGTCAAGATGATTACTATAATCAAGTTGCCGCACTTCCAAAGCTCCAAGAGCAGGGTGATGGTATGCGTAGTTTTGCGAGCATTCTACTTGATACATTCACATCTTAATATTCTATAACTTTAATTGACGAATCAGAAGCTTTTTTGCTTCCACCACAAGCAAGAATATTAGGAAAAATGCTTGCAAAAAATAATCCAAACAGACAATTGCTAATATCCACTCATAGTGAGGACTTTTTGCAAGGATTGCTTGATGCAGATAACGAAAACGTTACAGTTATAAGAATTAATCGTGTAGACAACATTAATAATTTTTAGTCTTATCAAAGCATTCCATTTTGCCAACTGGAACAACAAACAATCCAGCAGATTTACAAACTGCTTCTACTCTTTCATATGCTGCAGGTTCACTGTCCGTAAAACCAGCTTTCCCTGTTTTCTTTATTTGGTTCCATGCATCAACTCCAGTGCTACTTTTTGCGTTCATACTATCATAAATGGTTTTCATATCTGCAGATAATGTGGTGTCCCAATTCAGACCAAATGATGAGACAATTGCCCTGAAGTTTTGACTCGAATTAATTAAGTCAAAATCACAAATTGCAACTACTGGAACATTAACCGCTTTTAAAGCACTTACAACATCCTTAATTCGTGTCTTTCCTTCTCTGCCTCTTTTAGTACAGTCGGTAATGATGATTTTATCGTTAAGGATACATATTCAATCAATTTATGTCTGTCGTAAGGATGCTTGTTTTTTAACAGCCTTACAATCATTCCGACAATAGCTTCAGTATAGAAATCACATATGAATATTCTGAAGTTATTATCGACTTCAATACCCATAATTTCTTCATAACGATTGATTATAGTCATTACAATGCTGTTAAAATCATTGTGAAAAAATCTATTTAATTCGTTTGAACCTATAGAGTCATATGCGCAATTAAGAATATGCTTATTTTCCTCTACATAGTCCAAAACAAAGTTGATGGCGTCCTCGTAGTCTAAAAGCAGGTCGAAGTTTTTTACTACTTCTATTGCCTCCTGTTCCAGCATCCATTTGAGTAACTCCTGAATATTCTCAAAGTGATAGTAAAATGTCTTGCGGTTAATTTTGCAGTCAGCAACGATTTCACTTACAGTTATTTTTGAAAGCGGCTTTTTCTCCATAAATTTTTTGAGAGAAGAAGCTATTGTTTTCTTTGTGTTAAAAGTTGTGATCTCGTGTTTCATTTATTGTCCCTCCAAATTTATTATACACTTGTCCTATAAATTTTTCAATGGACGATTTGTTCAATTTGACCGTCAAATGTACTATTTTGTCCGAATTTTCATCATTTGAATAGATTTAACCATTGAAGTTATAGATTTAATATTTATAATTATACTTCAAAGGCAGGTGCATTAAATGAATGAACAAAAACATCTGAAATATAATATAGTTTTGAATACTACCATCGGAAATAAAATAGGAACGCTGTCTGCAAAAATCGCAGACGATACTTTAGAGTGCGTTATTGCAGTTATGAAAAATGAAAATTATTTCAGCGGGGCTATTGATTCCTATGGCAAATTTAAAATTTGCGGACACTTAAAAACCATTACGAATAATATAAAATGTAACGGCGAGGGGTATTTGGACGACAGTTCAATTACTTTTACACTCAATGCTGAGGGACGAAATCTTATTGTTACAGGAACATCAGTTGTGAAAGTAGGCGATAATACTTGAGAAAATTATATAGGGGAATAACCGCAAAGCCTAAGTTAGTAATGATTATATTTATAATGCTTGCGGTTTTCTGTGCTTTGATAAGAGGCTTTGTTGACGTAAACTACGATATAAACGACTACCTTCCAAGCGACAGCAAATCCACAGTTTCAATAGATGTAATGAATAAGGAATTTGACGGCGGAATCCCTAATGCAAGAGTGATGATAAAAGATGTAACTGTAGCTGAAGCGTTGGAATATAAAGATAAAATCTCAGATATAAATGGCGTATCCGGCGTTACTTGGCTTGATGACAGTGTTGATATTACCCAGCCGCTTGAAGTTATGGATCCCGATGTAGTTGAAACCTATTACAAGGATAATACCGCATTGTTTTCTGTTACGATAGAAGAAGAGCATATCCTTGATGCAGTTTCAAATATCCGAGATATAATCGGGAATGACAACGCTATGGAGGGTTCGGCGGTATCTACTGCGGTAGCTACCGAAAGCACAGTCAGCGAAATATACAAGATTGCAATAATTGCGGTTATTTTCGTAATTGCAGTTCTGATACTAAACACCCTTTCGTGGGCTGAGCCGGTTATAATTCTTTTAGGGTTGGGAATTGCAATTTTAATTAATATGGGGAGTAATGTTATTTTCGGTGAAATTTCATTTGTTTCAAATGCGGCGGGAGCTATTTTACAGCTTGCCGTATCGCTAGATTACTATGTCTTTTTACTGCACCGCTTTGAAGAAAGCAGAAAGGATTTTTCAAACCCAAGAGACGCTATGGTAGATGCTCTTAGCAAGTCCACAAGCTCAATACTTTCCAGCGGTCTTACTACTGTTATAGGTTTTGCCGCTCTTTGTCTTATGAGGTTTAGAATCGGTCCTGATTTGGGAATGGTGCTCGCAAAAGGCGTGGCAATAAGTCTTATAAGTGTGTTTGTATTTATGCCGAATTTTATTCTGCTGGTATATAAAATTATCGACAAAACACGTCATCGACCTTTTGTTCCAAAGTTTGAAAGGTTCGGCAGATTTGTAAGTAAGGTTATGATACCTTTTGTCTGCGTATTTGTTGTTGTAATTGTACCTTCTTTTCTGGCTTCTAACTCAAATGATTACTACTATGGCTCTGCACATATTTTTAATGAGAAAACTAAACTGGGTTCGGATACCGCCTTGATCGAGCAGGTTTTCGGAATGAGCGATACATATGTACTTATGGTTCCAAACGGTGATAATGCAAAGATAAAAGAACTTTCAGATGAGCTTAAAAAGCTGCCTCAGGTAACTGATATTCTTTCGTATGTTGATACCGTAGGCGAGGAAATCCCCGAAGAATATATTGATGATGATACGCTGTCAAAGCTTGTTTCAGATAATTACAGCCGTTTGGTCATAAGTCTTGATACAGATTATGAGGGCGAAGATACATTTGAACTCGTTGAGAAAATCAGAAATACTGCTGAGAGTTTCTACAAAGAAGAATATTATCTGGCTGGAAACGGCGTAAGCACATTTGATTTGATGAATACAGTTACAAGTGATATGATGAAGGTCAATTTGATTGCAATAGCAGCAGTTTTCATAGTTCTTGTGTTCACATTAAAATCAATTACTCTGCCTGTAATTCTTGTAACAGCTATTGAAACAGCTATATGGCTGAATTTATCAATTCCTTATTTTAACGGTAATACGATTTTCTATATTGCCTACTTGATAATCAGTTCTATTCAGTTGGGCGCAACGGTAGACTATGCAATTCTTTTTACAGACAGATATATGGAATTTCGTCAAAAGATGTCGAAAAAGCAAGCCATTGTCAGTGTTATATCTTCGTGCACTGTTTCAGTTCTCACATCGGGAAGTGTACTTACAGTTGTAGGGTTCCTTTTGGGGCATTTTTCAACTCATGGACTGCTCGCCCAGCTTGGATTTTTTATCGGCAGAGGAACGCTGTTCTCATTGGCAATAGTAATGTTTGTTCTGCCCGGACTGCTTTTCCTGTTGGACGGAGTTATTAAAAGAACAACTAAAAATATTGAATTTTATAATAATTGATGAGGTGATTGTGATGAGGCTTTTTAATAAAATAATTTCTTTAGTGCTATCAGTATTGATTATGACGTCAATTGCCTTACCGGTATCGGCGGAGTCTTCTGATAAAGAAGAAGTAATTTATATTATGACAAACGCTAATGGTTCGGTCAACGGAGTTTACGCAGTCAACATTTTTAACAGTGGAAATGTTACCGACTACGGAGAATATGACAATGTAAAAATGCTTAATACAAGTGATAAAATAAGTGTTGACGGTGACAAAATAACATTCTCGACGAATTCCGATAAAGCATATATGCAGGGTAATTTGACAGATGTTGAGATCCCTTGGGTAATATCTATCAAGTATTTTCTCAACGGAGTTGAAATGACCGCTGATAAAATTGCGGGTAAAAGCGGAGATCTCGAAATTAGATTTTCAGTTGATAAGAACAAAAACTGTAAAACAGATTTTTTTGAAAGCTATGCACTTCAAGCGTCATTTACACTTGATGCCAAACTATGTTCAGATATTACCGCTGATAACGCAACGATAGCAAATGTAGGAAGTAATAAACAGCTTACATACACAATTCTACCCAATAAGGGCATTGACACTAAGATAACTGCAAAGGTTAAAAATTTTGAAATGTCTGCGGTTTCGATCAACGGTATAAAAATGAATCTAGACTTAGATGTCGACAGCAGTGAAATTACAGACAAGGTAGGCGATCTTAGCGACGGAATTGACAAGCTTGACGACGGTGCAAAGCAAGTTTACAATGGTTCAAATGAGTTGAAGGACGGCGGTAATACCTTAAAAAACAATTCAACAAGTTTAAACAGCGGAGCTGAAAATCTAGACAATGGAGTTGATAAACTGTCATCGGGCATAAAAACGCTTCAAAGCGGTCTTGATGAACTTGATTCACAGTCGGAAAACCTCACAAGCGGTTCTGCTCAGGTAAAAAACGCATTGGAGAAAATTCAGACTTCTCTTGATTCGGTTTCCGCTGACGCAGACGAGCTAAAGAAACTGACGTCAGCTTCAGGACAAATTAAAACTGCTGTTACTAATATAAAAAATGGTGCGTCTAAGCTGAAAGACAACCTTGAATATGCAAAATTCAAGGCTGCAATGTCAGCAAACGGACTTGATATTGATAAACTCTCTTTAGGAAATTCTCAAGCGATTCAAAGTCTTACAGGGCAGATTTCGCAGTTAAAAGAAGATCTTAAAAATATTCAAGGAAATGAAAAGTATAAAGAACAGGCAAAAGAATTGCAAGCGCAGATATCACAGCTTACCGATATTGTAACCTTGCTCACAGGAAGTAACGGTATGATTTCGGGTACTGAAAAATATTTTAATAGTTTATCCGGCGGTGCTTGTGAGCTTTATGCAGGGCTGGAACAGCTAGAAACGAACTACGATGAATTTGATAAATCAATAAACGCTTTGGCAAACAGTCTAAGCGAAATGCTTGTAAACATTTCAAAGCTGTCTGATGGAATTGACACTTTGGTGAACCAATACAAAACGCTGGACGGCGGAATTAAATCATACACCGGAGGCGTTAAAAAAATTGTAAAGGGATATTCAAAAATAAAAGGCGGAGCGTCTGAACTTGCAAAAGGCAGCGATTCATTAGTTGATGGAACAGAAGCTTTTAACGGGGGAATTGCAAGTCTGTGCAGCGGTATAACGGAGTTATCACACGGAGCAGGAGAGCTTTATGAGGGAACTGATAAAATAAAAAATAAAACATCAGGTATGGATCAGAAAATCAATGATAAGATCGACGATATAATCTCGTCTATCAGCGGGTCTGACAATGAAACCTGTTCGTTTGTATCTGATAAAAATACAGATGTAACTTCTGTTCAGTTTGTAATCAAGACAGATAAAATTGAGGTTAAAGAAAATGAAACAGGTAAAGCCAATACGGAAGAAAAACTTAATTTTTGGCAAAAGCTGCTTAAATTATTTGGGCTTTATTAAATTTTAACTTAAATACATATTTACAACTCCATATAAAATAATCGGTAGACGCTTAAATGCATCTACCGTTTTCTTTTTCAAAATTATTATATATTCGCTGCTGAGAATAAAAACAGCGGGGACGATGTTCTCTTCCTCGCTGTTTGTTTTCTATTATTTTTCGCAGAGTTAATTACTCTGTGCTTGCTATTCTAGCACAAAGATATTTGCATTGTCAAGCGTTTTTTTCAAATCTGCACAAACATTTACAATTTGTTCATAATTAGATGGTTTTTTTAAAGAATTTTACAGTTTTTTCTTCTTTTTTTTAGAAAAACGCCGTCAAATCAGCCGTCAAGCCTTATAATATTACATATTCCTTAAAAGGAGGTTCAATCGTGTCAAGAAAAGGAGAAAATATTTATAAGAGAAAAGACGGTAGATGGGAAGCAAGATTTGTTCGTGAAAGATCGCTTGACGGCACTATACATTACGGCTATTGCTATGGGAAAAGCTATAAGGAAGTTAAGGAAAAGGTTTCTGTGAAAAAAGCTTTGTCGATCTTAGACGCCCCTTCCGATATCAATAAAGGCTCTGAAAAATTTTCACGCTATTGCTGGGAATGGCTGTTTTTGATAAATCACAAGGTCAAAGAGTCTACCTATGTGAAATATGTTACCGCTGTTAATAATCATATTGTTCCTCTGCTGGGTAAGCTCCCACTTGACGAGCTTTCTTCTGTCGCCGTCGAGAAGTTCAGCAGAGAATTGTCAGATGTAAAAGGACTGTCTTCTAAAACCGTTAAGGATATTCTTGTTGTGCTTCAGTCTATACTGAATTATACATCTAAAAATTACTTCGGTATGCCAATAATCGAAATCAGCTACCCTAAAGAACAAAAAAAGGAAATGCGTGTTTTGTCGTCCAAAGAGCAAAGAAAATTTACAAATTATTTGCTCCAAAACCCCGACGTCTATAAAATAGGTATATTGATTGCTCTGACTACAGGTCTGAGAATAGGCGAAATCTGCGCGCTTAAATGGAAAGACGTTTCTTTTGAGAATATGACGATTAAAGTTTCGCAAACTATGCAAAGACTTAAAAACTTCGATGAAAACAGCAATGCAAAAACAAAAATAGTTATAAGCGAGCCTAAAAGCGATAATTCAGCTAGAATTATTCCGCTAACTGAATTTACTTCCAGTCTTTTTAAACTGCTTGATAAAGAAAACCGCTCGGAGTTCGTCCTAAGCGGTCGTGATAATAAATTTGTTGAGCCAAGAGCACTTCAATACAGACTTGGTAAGTATACCAAAGAGTGCGGTCTGGAGGGCGTTCACTTCCATACGCTTCGCCATTCTTTCGCCACAAGATGCGTTGAGGTCGGATTTGAATTGAAATCATTAAGCGAAATTCTCGGACACTCAAACCCTACCATCACTATGCAGAGATATGTCCACTCTTCACTGGAGCTTAAAAGAAATAATATGAATAAGCTTTCTCTTATCGGCTATTAGTTACCGCCGTCAAAAAAGCCGTCAAATGTTTTTGACGGCAGTTTTTTTCGGCGAGTCTTTTAATTATTCTCAGAGTAATTAACTCTGCGAAAAAAAATTATCACAATTTATTTTCTTCTGTTTGATGCATTTTTATGCATCAAACAGTTTAAGAAAGGACGGGTTTGTTTGAGCGATAACAGCTTTGATGAAAATAATTTCGACAGTATGGATAATGAGCAAGTTGAGATTGTTCAAGATACCATAAGTAAAAAGCGCAAAGCGATTAAAATAATTCTTCTTATACTTCTTATAATATTTCTCGTAGCCGCAGGAATTTTCATTTATTCTCGTCTTGCAAAAAGCGAGGTTCAACCTGCGCAGGGCGGCGTAGGTTTGTATTTTGACCCGAACGCCAAAGATTATACACAGCCAACAACTGCGGCGACCACTAAAAGAGGAGTTAAAATTCCCGGCTGGCCCACGATAAATATTCCGGAAAATCATACTGAAATAGCTGTTGATTTCTATAACCCCAAAGAAAACGAGGGTCTTTATTACCTTACATTTGAGCTTAGACTGCCTGACGACAGCAAGCAGGGTTATGAGGTGCTTTATAAATCGGGTCTTGTTGAGCCCAGTAAGCACATTCAAAGTATAACACTTTCTCACGGTCTTGACAAGGGGGAATATGATGCAGTTGTTCACGTTCAGCCGTATCGTATGGACGAGGACAAAACCCCTACCAATAATGCAGATATGAAAACAAAGTTGGTTGTAAAGTAATTACAGCCGCTATCATATATATTCCGCCGTAAAGGCGGACGATTATATTTCGCTATATCTACGCCCCAAAAGGCGTATTAAAGATATAAATTTTTAAGGAAAGGAGGAAACAAACATGAAAAAGATTTTATCATGTGTAATGGCATTGTCAATTGCTGCATGCGCTGCAATGTCAGCTTCAGCTGCTACTGTAAGTGAGCCAGGCACAAATAATGTAAATCTTAAAACAAGTATGGGACCTGCTAACTACACTGTAGAAATTCCTAGTGATGTAACAATAGAAGATAAGGAAGGTACTACAACTGTTGGCAATCTTACAGCAACTGCTACTTTACTTGATCACGGTAATGAGTTGACAGTTTCTGTTGCTTCTCAGAATGAATTTAATCTTAATTGCGCATCACCAAGTGACACTCACCAAATAAGTTATGAGCTTAAGTCTAATGGAACTAAAGTAAATAATAATGGCACATTAATTACTTGCAACGATGTTACAACTACTGATACTAAAGAACTCACTATAGATTCTTTAGATCTGAGCAATGCTAAGTGTGCAGGTGACTATACTGATGTATTGACATTTACTGTTGCAGTAGCACCTAAAAGTGCTTAATAGCTGAAAAATAATCCGTTAATAAACGGATAAAAAAGGGAGGGAGCAGCCTTGCGGCTAGTATTTAAGAGTTTATTCTCTATTTTACTTATATGCTGTCTGTTCCCTATTTCAGCTATAGCGGTGCAGGCAAGCGAGCTGAACGAGACAAACACTGTGGGAAGCACGTTAGTATCCATAGTGCTTTGTCAAGTCAGCGTCGTGGCGGACAAGGATGTTGAAGCCGCCGGATATACAGTTACGGTCAACGGAAAGCCGTATACAGGAGATTTAACAGCGCTTACTAATGGCAGTTTAGTTGAAATCAAAATGAACTCGCTGCCTAAAGGTAAAAGGCTAAAGGTAACGGCAAGCGGAGTGTTGATAGAGACGCTTTCGGACGATTCTGTAGTGTTTACGGTCACTCCAGAGGATTGTTTAATCTCGCTCTCATTTGAGAGTTCCAACAGCAGCGATTCCTCAGACGTCGAAATTAACGGCGTTAATAATAACGTAAGCGGTACAGACAAAAACGACGGTAAAAAATCAGACGGCAAATCGAATAAGGGTAAAAGCAGCAAGCCGAAGCCGAGTTTAGGTTTTAATCCCGATGGCAGCGGCAAATCAAAATCACCTTATTCACAGCATCCAAATACCGGTAAAAACGGCGGTATTCCTTACTGGGCAATGATAATGTTGTTTACCTCAGCAGGAATTATAGCAGATTCATATCTGCGTAGAAAGCGCAGAAAGGGATAACGCGCAGTTAAACGGTTCATGAGACTTACATTACACACAAAAACACAAAGCGGCGGATAGACTTAAGTTTATCCGCTGTTTTGTTATATAAACAAATAAGTCGGTTAAAAAATAAACCTCCCAAATCATTGGGAGGTAATTTCTTTTCACATAAACGTACAAAATCTATTTTAGTAAAATCTCTTGCAGAGTTTCCATAAGCTTTTTAACATCAATAGGTTTAGCCAAATGTCCGTTCATTTTCGCCTCCATTGACAGCTTTACGTCTTCATCAAAGGCATTAGCGGTCATAGCGATAATAGGAATGTCAGCTAGTTCTTTGTTATCAAGCTCGCGAATTGCCTTTGTAGCTTCATAACCGTTCATAATAGGCATCTGAACGTCCATAAGTATCAAGTCATAGTAACCCGGCTTTGAATTTTTCACCTTTTCAACGGCAACTGTACCGTCCTCTGCGGTTTCGACTAAAAATCCGCTTTCGGTTAATATCTCTTGAGCAATTTCGAGGTTAAGGTCGTTGTCCTCAACAAGAAGTAAACGCTTTCCTTTAAGTTCTTCCAACGTATCGGGCAGTATCGGTTCCTTTTGAGGTAAATTGGCATTACTTATAACAGACGCAAGCGTATCTCTAAGTTCAGACATAAAGATAGGCTTATTGCAGAATGCGGTAACTCCAGCCTCTCTTGCCTCGTCCTCAATAGCGCTCCAATCGTAAGCTGTGAGAATGATAATAGGAATATTTTCACCGACAAGAGAGCGTATCTGCCTTGCTACCTCAATACCGCCCAAATCCGGAAGCGCCCAGTCAATTATGTAAGCATAATATTCGTCGCCGATTTCTATAGCCTGTTTTGCACGTAAAACCGCTTCTTTACCGTGCAATGTCCATTCAGAGCGCATACCAATCTGCATAAGCATTTTAGTAACGCTGTCGCAGGTATCAAAATTATCGTCGACTACAAGCGCTCTCAATCCTTGAAGCTCTCTTATTGGGTGAATTTGTTTTGATTCGGATTGCAGACGGAACTCAAGGTTGATAATAAATTCAGTACCTTTGCCTTGTTCGGTCTCAACTTCTATAGTACCGCCCATTGTTTCAACAATACTTTTTGTAATAGGCATTCCCAGACCTGTTCCTTGAATACCGCTGACAGTAGATGTTCTCTCACGCTCAAAAGGCGAAAAGACGTGCTTTACAAACTCCTTGCTCATACCTATTCCGGTATCTTTAACACGTATTTCGTAAGCTCCGTAGCCCTTTGGAGCGCCTTGCTTTTGTTTTATGGTGAGAGAAACAGAACCGCCTGCCGGAGTAAATTTAATAGCGTTGCTCAAAAGGTTCAGCAGAACCTGGTTGACGTGCAGCTTATCGCAATAAATATCCTCGTCAATAACGTCAATAGTATCCATAAAGAAATCAAGCTGTTTTTGCTGCATTTGCGTCTGAATAATATTACGCATATCCTTGAAAATGTCAGAGATACTGCATTCTTTTTCTTCGATGTTGAGCCGACCGCTTTCAATACGGCTCATATCGAGAATATCGTTTATAAGACTAAGCAGGTGATTGCTTGATGATAAAATTTTAGAAAGATAATCTTGAACCCGTTCTTTGTTATCTATATTGGTCTCGGCTAAAGTTGTAAAGCCGATAATAGCATTCATAGGTGTACGGATATCGTGAGACATATTTGATAAAAACATTGTCTTTGCACGTTCTGCGGCTTCGGCTTTTTGGAGCTTTTCCTCTAAGACTGCCTGTTCAACAGCTTTGCTGACGGCTAGTTTGGCATTTTTGCGAACCCAGAGATAATAAATGGCAACAGCTATTACCGCAAGACTTGCAATTATCAGCCAAACACGTCTGATAGCGTACACGCTTTGGAAGGCTTCTCTTTCCGGTACAGAAACAGCAATTGTCCATTGGTTTATATTTGCAGGAGAATAGTAAAGGTAGGTCCACTCGTTAGCCTTTTGGGACTTGTATTCAATATATCCGGTTTCTCTGTTCATCAGCTTTTGCAAATTGTTATCCCAGCTGCCTTGCCCGCGTGTTTTTCTTGTTTTAAAGTCTTTAATATTTCCAAGCGACTCATGCCATGTGTCCATAATGAAATCGCCGTTTTCAGTGTCGATAATAAAAACGCTTGCACTGGCGTTGTAGATATTATCTATATTCATAACCTTCGGCAGTTCAGACAGTCTTGTCGTACCATAGAGCAGAGCGACAGTTTCTCCGTTTTTGATTATAGGAACAAAATGTCTCAGAACGAGAATGTTACCGTCAATAATGCTGGTCATACGATTGGAAACGTGTTCTCCTAGCGGCGCTTCTTTCTCAAAGGATAATGAATTACTGCCGTCAAATGTATTGCCGCTTGGCGAAATAACCGTATTATCAGGCATAAGAATGTTCATTTTCATTGTTTCCATAAGAGGTGAAAACGCAGTCATTGCTTCCTTCATAGTTTCGGTATCAAAGTTATCAGCGGTAGAAAGAATGTTAGCAGCGGAATTCAAAATTTTACTGTCTCTGCCTAGCTTACCCGTAATCTCCTCAATAACTGTATTAACGCCTTCCTCCATACGGCTAAGACTTCTCTGCCGTATGATCGAACTGCTTTGAAAATATGCGGTAACAAAAAGCACTGATAAAACAACGATCATTATTATCGTCGCGGTAAGGCTTTTTTCTTTAACTTTAACTTTACCTTTCATAAATCATACAACTCCTAATTTACAAACAAATATACTTATCTGTACAGGTTTTAACAATGCGAATAGCTATATAGTTTCTTATGTGATTTAAAACAAATATAACACATAATTATATTATCATATTTATAGATATTTCGTCAAGTTTTAATTGATTTTTATATTTTACATTAAAGTATAATGCAGGGGACCGCCGGTCTTTCATCTAAACTTCTTGATTTTAAACGCTTGACAAAATAAAATTGTATTATAACACACATTTTTCAAATGTCAAGCATTTAGAGGAAAGAATTTTAGAAGCAAGATCGGCGTTACGCTGGTTGAATTTTTATTGCGTTTATGGTAAAATAATTTAGTATATATATTATGATTGGATGAATTATATGAAAAAAGAACAAATAAGAAATTTTTGCATAATCGCACATATAGATCACGGCAAGTCAACTCTTGCGGATAGGATCTTAGAGCTTACCTCCTCAGTTGAACTTAGGGATATGGAGGAACAGCTTCTTGACAATATGGATATCGAGCGTGAGCGTGGCATAACCATAAAGGCAAGGGCGGTAAGGCTTAACTACAAGGCTAAAAACGGTGAGACGTATGTGTTCAATTTGATAGACACGCCCGGTCACGTTGACTTTAACTACGAGGTCTCACGTTCTCTCGCAGCGTGCGAGGGAGCGATTTTGGTCGTTGACGCCTC
This sequence comes from uncultured Clostridia bacterium, assembly GCA_947589215.1. Classification (GTDB taxonomy): domain Bacteria; phylum Bacillota; class Clostridia; order Oscillospirales; family Ruminococcaceae; genus UMGS1601. Next base: position 8,449 of record CANQCL010000021.1, on the reverse strand, counting down.
TCAGGGAATAGAGGCTCAGACACTTGCGAACACCTATCTTGCCATCGAGCACGACCTTGAAGTTCTGCCTGTGGTGAACAAGATAGACCTCCCCAGTGCCGACCCTCAGAATGCCTGCGAGGAGATAGAAAACGTAATAGGGATCCCCGCTCTTGATGCGCCGAGAATATCTGCTAAAATGGGAACGAATATAGAGGAAGTTTTAGAAAGGGTAATTACCGATATACCTGCGCCTAAGGGCGATGACAACGCCCCATTAAAGGCTCTTATATTCGACAGCTACTACGACCAGTACAAGGGCGTAATCATATTCGTAAGGGTCAAGGAGGGTACGCTCAAGGTCGGCGAGACTATAAAGATGCTTGCAACAGGAGCGCAGTTCCAGACCGTTGAGATAGGCTATATGGGTGCGACCAGCTTAGTGCCGTCGGGCGAGCTTAAATCGGGCGAGGTAGGCTATATTGCGGCTTCTATCAAGGATATCGGCGATACCCGTGTGGGTGATACAGTAACGTCTGTCGAGCATCCATGCTCAGAACCGCTGGAGGGATATAAAAAGGTAAACCCAATGGTTTATTCGGGCATTTACCCCACAGACGGCGCTAAATACCCCGATCTGCGCGACGCTCTCGAAAAGCTTAGACTTAATGACGCTTCCTTGTCGTTTGAGCCTGAAACCTCGATCGCTTTGGGCTTTGGCTTCAGATGCGGATTTTTGGGTCTTTTGCATATGGAGATAATTGCAGAGCGTCTTGAGCGAGAGTATAACCTCGACTTGATAACTACTGCGCCGTCGGTTATTTATAAGGTTACTATGACAAACGGAGATGTTCTTTATATAGACAATCCTACAAATTACCCCAACCCCGCACTTATTGCGTCTGCTGAGGAGCCTGTTGTAAGCGCAAATATTCTTGCTCCGAGCGAGTTTGTGGGAAATATTATGGAGCTTTGTCAGGACAGGCGGGGTACGTTCAAGGATATGAAGTATTTAGACGAGACAAGAGTCGAGCTTCACTATGAGCTTCCGCTCAATGAGATAGTTTATGACTTCTTTGACGCTTTGAAATCCCGTACGAGAGGATATGCGTCGTTTGATTATGAGATGAAGGGCTATCAGGTAAGTAAGCTTGTCAAGCTTGATATTCTCTTAAACGGCGAGGTCGTAGACGCACTTTCGTTTATCGTTCATACCGATAAGGCTTATGCAAGAGGAAGACGTATCTGCGAAAAGCTAAAGGAAACTATTCCCCGTCAGCTTTTTGAAGTGCCGATTCAGGCGGCGATAGGCGGAAAGATAATCGCCAGAGAAACCGTCAAGGCTATGAGAAAGGATGTCTTAGCAAAGTGCTACGGCGGCGATATTACCAGAAAGAAAAAGCTTTTAGAAAAGCAAAAGGAAGGTAAAAAGAAAATGCGTCAGCTAGGCTCGGTGGAAGTTCCTCAGGAGGCGTTTATGAGCGTACTGAAGCTTGATGAGTAGTAAACATATACACTATTGAAAGGATATCCGCAATTAAATGACTAATATTCAAAAGGCAATGAAATATTCGCTTATCTACGGTTTTATAGGTGCGGTGTTACTGCCGCTTATCCACGAAAGCTACGCAAATATCGGAAAAACCTTTTCGCTTTTGGTTCTGGCATTACTTGTATTGACTATGACTGTCAGACTGTCACAGTTCAGCTTTAAGGAGGCTATGCTGGGAATTACGGTAACGCTTGCCGTATCTTCTGTTTTGGGGGCTTGCCTTTATCTGTTTATTCACGAAAGGGTCGTTGACTTTTTAGAGAGTAACTCTAAATACTTTTATCTCGGAGTGACAGGGCATTTCAGATATTACGCTTCTGCGGTGTTTATTTTGCTGTCGGGTTATGTAGTTTGTCTGATCATATTCGGGTTTAAAAGTCTTTTTAGAAAATTCAGAGACAATCAAACGTCAGTCAAAGATTATATAGACAATGCTTTCGACGACGTTGATTCTAATGAGGATAATCAATAATGTGCGGTATTTATATTCACATTCCGTTTTGCAAAAGGAAATGTATATATTGCGATTTTTATTCGGTGTGCGGCAGTGATAAGCTGTACAGCGGTTTTGTTTCAGCTTTAAATAATTCAATAAAAAACCGTGCCGATAAGAGAATTAAAGCAGATACTGTCTATTTCGGCGGAGGTACGCCCACAGTTTTAAAAAGCAGTCAGCTGACTTCAATTCTAAACGCTGTTAAGCACAGCTTTGATGTTTCTTCAAATGCCGAGATTACTGTTGAGGCAAACCCGTGTACTGTAACAAGAGAAAGCTTGAGCGAGCTCTTTAACGGCGGATTTAACCGAATATCATTCGGTATTCAATCGGCTGTTGACAGAGAGTTGTCTGCGCTGTCGAGACTGCACAATTACAAGCAGGCGGAAGAGGCTGTGTTGAATGCTGAAAGGGCAGGATTTACAAATATATCTGCCGATATTATGATAGGTATTATTGATCAGACAAGGGAAAGCCTTATTGATTCAATAGAAAGGATAACCTCGCTCCCTGTAAGTCACATATCTGCATATTTGCTCAAGGTCGAGGAGAATACTCCGCTTGATGAGATGATAAAAAGGGACAGAAGTAAAATAGCAAGAATCGCAGATGATGACGAGCTGGCAGAGAGATATCTGCTTATGAACAGGCTTCTAAAGGAAAAGGGCTTTTTGCAGTATGAGATTTCTAACTTTGCAAAGCCGGGCTTTGAAAGCAGACACAATTTAAAATACTGGAGATGCGAGGAGTATTTAGGCTTCGGACCGCACGCTCACTCATACTTTGACAGCAAGAGATACTTTGAGGACTGCGGCGTTACGCAATTTATCGATCGTAACGGCGAGCCGAAGATAACTTATACCGATACTGACGTTGATAAGGCGGAGGAATATATTATGCTTTCTTTAAGGCTTGCGGAGGGGTTAGACACTGACAGGCTAGCAAGGCTGGATAAGGAAGGAAGATACAGCAATATTGTTTCAAATGCTATGGAGATAAACAGGCTGTCTTATGAAAAGCTTATCAATATTTCAGAGGACGGAAAGCATATTTCGCTTAGCGAGAGGGGTTTTCTGGTTTCAAACGCAGTGATTTCGAGACTGTTGAATTAGCCATCAATTTATAATAAAGGGGTGTAATTATGAAAAAGTCTTTAAAGATTTTTTTAATGCTGATAATTTTGTGTATTAGCCTTTGCAGTGCAAGCTGTGGGCGGCAAAGCGAAACGGCAGATGTTGCTAAAGAGATATACACTCCGCAGGTCAGCTCTGAAAGTGAGGAAAATAATATCGTCGAGGCAAAGATAGGAACGATAAATCAGAAGTATTATCACGAAGCCGTCTATGATAATCCGTATATTGAAACTGTTTCATTTGAGACGGACGGTGTGGTTTCTTCAATAGATGTCAAGGACGGTCAAAAGGTAAAAAAGGGAGAGGTTCTGGCGAGCCTTAACACTGATGAGATAGACAAAAGAATAGATGAACAAAAGCTGAGACTAAATTCTGCCAAAAAGACTTTATCCAAACTGAATAAAAATAAGAAGTCAGATAAAAACGAGATAAAATCTGCTGAATACGACGTATTGATCGAGCAGAACGCATATGACAGTCTTGTATTTGAGCGGGAAAAGTACATAGTCAAGGCTCCTCATAAGGGAGAGGTGAACGTTCAGTACGAAGAAGGCAAAGAGGTCAAAAAGGGTTCTTTTGTATCAGCGGGGCAATCGCTTTGCACAATGGGCGATTTAAACGGCGATAGACTGTGTATAATGGTATACGCTAACGAGCAGTTTGAAGATGTGAGCTTCGGTATGAACTGCACTCTAACTCAGGGCAAAACTACCGAGAGCGGTAAGATAACCGATATAGTATTTCAAGAGGGCGGAGGAGATTACGACGCATACTATTATGTAATTACGCCTGATAAGAAAAAATCCGAGCTTGTAAGCTACGGAGATACGATAAATGCGTCCATTGACGTTTATTCAAAGCCGAATGTGGTTATAGTGCCAACTGAGGCAATTAAAACCGTTAATGAAACAAACTATGTGGATGTTCTTGTTGACGGTATGAAAATTCAGACTGATGTTGAGATAGGTATTCAGGACGATACTGAGACTGAGATAGTAAGCGGTCTGTCTGGCGGTGAGCAGATAATTATACCCAACTAGAAGCAAGAGTGGCGAACCACCGCAGGCTCTCTGCCTTTGGGCTATAAGAAGCAAGAGGCAAGAAACTAGAAGCAAGAAATTATTTTTTTACAAATTTCTAATTTGTAAAGTCTAGCATCTAGCATCTGGCATCTTAAAGCTGGAGCAAGAGATTAAAAGCTTGATAATAGAAATACGAAAAGAACGGCGGATCTATAAAGGTTCGCCGTTTGTTATGTTAATTTAATAGGCTTTACCCTGCTCAAAGAAGTTTTAAAATCTCATCAACCTTTTCCTTCTCGGTAAGACCTTTTGATAGTGCAGTTGCGTTTGCGGCGGCAGTACCCAATTTGAGTGCATAATTATAGTCGTTTGACTCTATATAGCCTGCTATAAAGCCTGCAACCATTGAATCTCCCGCACCGACAGCACTTATCACTTTCCCTGCCAGAGTGCCCGTTTTATAAATCTTACCATTTTCAGTAATTAGTATTGCACCGTTGCCGCCCATAGAAACCAGAACATTTAATGCTCCCTTTTTCTGAAGCTCTTTTGCACAGTTGATTATATCATCATCTGTTTCTAATGTCTTCGAGAAAAGCTCGCCCAGCTCATAATGATTGGGCTTTATCAGAAAAGGTCTGTATTTCAGTACATTTGAAAGCAAGTCCTCTGTTGCGTCAACAACAATTTTTATATCCCTGTTTTGAAGCCTTTCCATAATTCTTTCATATATATCGCTTGAAAGCGTGTTCGGAATACTTCCTGCAAGCACTAGAATATCTTCGTCTTGAATATTATCTAGCTTATCAAATAGCTTGTCCTTTGCGCTGTCTGTGATTTCTGGTCCTCTGCTGTTTATTTCAGTCTCAACGTCCGTTTTCAGCTTTATGTTTATTCTGGTCATTCCCTTGTCAAGTCCTATAAAGTCAGTGTTGATACCTCTTTCTTTCAGACTTTGCTCAAGGGCTTTTCCTGTAAAGCCTGCAATAAACCCGAGTGCCGTGTTTTCAATTCCTAGATTTTTTAATACAATAGATACGTTTATTCCCTTTCCGCCTAGCTGTAATTCTTCTGAGCTTGTTCTGTTTACTTTACCTGCTTTTAGATTGTCAACATTTATTATATAATCCCATGCAGGGTTAAAGGTGACTGTGTAAATCATTTTCTCCTCCGTTTTTTATTTACATTAAGCAGAATATTAGTAATTGATTTTTAGTATGCAATCAATTATAATTATATTATAACATATTTTGTTGTGTTTTTGAATAGTAAATGGTAATCTAATTATATGTCTGATACCAAGATAAATACGGAGGTGAATTGTAGTGTTAAATTGTATTATCGTTGGAATAGGCGGTTTTATTGGAACAGTTTGCAGATACCTAGTCGGACTTTTGCCATTAAAACCGGAAAATGGTTTTCCGATAAAAACTTTGGCTATAAATTTTGTAGGGGCGTTTCTGCTGGGACTTATTACCGCAGCAGCGGCAAAGAGCAAATCAATCAATCCGCAAATTGTGTTGATGCTCAAAGTTGGGGTCTGCGGCGGATTTACTACATTTTCTACCTTTGCATACGAGTCTGTAGATTTGATAAAAAACGGCAGTTTAGCTGTTGCTTTTTGTTACATTGCTGTAAGTATTATCTTGGGCGTACTTGCAGTCTTTGCTGCACAGATGATGGTAAAATAGCTACCTTGCCCTTGTGTCTGATAAGAATAAGGAAAGCACAATCTTATAACAAACTATAGTAGAGTGCGGCTGGCAGAGATTATAACATATGTTTGATTAGTGAAAGGAGAATTCAAATGAAGTACCCTAAAATGATTTTATTTGATAATGGACATACTCTTTTGTATGAACCCGGTTGGGATACTGTTAAGGGCAACGCTGAATTGATGAAGTATGCCGTAAAGAATCCTAACAACTGCACTCTTGAGGATGTAAGAAAGGGAGCAGAGTTGATTTTTGATAAGCACATCGAAAGTATTAGGGAAATTGGTTATGATGTTTGCGGTCAAGTTGGTGATAAAGTATTATACGAATATCTTGGAATTGAATTTTCGCTGACACCTCTTGAAATGGAAATCGTGTTTTGGAACGGTGCTTCTTCGGGTGCAATAATGCCTGATGCCGATAAAATGCTAGATTACATAAATGAAAAAGGCATAAGAAGTGCCGTTATAAGCAATCTTCTATGGTCAGGAGATGCCTTAACCGAACGGCTAAACCGATTGTTACCGAGAAACCGATTTGAATATGTTATGACCTCAAGTGATTATCTGGTTAGAAAACCAAATAGGATTTTATTTGATATTGCGTTGAAAAAAGCTAACCTGTGTGCAGAAGACGTATGGTATTGCGGCGACAATCCTCAAGCAGATATTGAAGGAGCGGCACAGGCCGGCATTTACCCAGTTTGGTATGATAACGATACCGACAAAAATTACAAAGATCGTTCCAACATACAGAGCCCTAAATGTGAACATCTGCATATCCGTGAATGGAGCGAAATGATTGATTTGTTAGAGGGAAAAAGAGCATAAAATATACCGCCGTTATGGATAACACCATTTCGGTGGTTTTTGCTTTCTAATTAGATGTATCTTAAATTTATCTTGCAAAAGAATGTCGTATATGATAAAATATTTGTATCAAAATTTAAGGAGAAATTTTATGACTCATCAATATGTGTTGATCCTCGATTTCGGAGGTCAGTATAATCAGCTTATCGCAAGACGAGTTCGTGAATGCGGAGTTTATTGCGAGGTCAAGCCTTACAATAAAATGTCGGTTGAGGATATTAAACAACTTGACCCTGTCGGCATTATTTTCACAGGTGGTCCTCAAAGTGTTTACGGAGACGGTGCACCTAGCATTTCAAGTGAGATTTTTGAGCTTAGTATACCCGTTTTAGGCATTTGCTACGGATGTCAGCTTATGGCGCATACTCTCGGCGGAAAGGTTGAGACTTGCGTTACAAGCGAATACGGAAAGACTGAGACTGAGTACGATACAAGCTCGCTGCTGTTCAGGGGTATTGATGAAAAGGCTGTTTCCTGGATGAGTCATACTGATTATGTAAGCGAGATACCTCAGGGGTTTAAAAATACCGCACGCACAGAAAACTGTCCAAATGCAGCATTTGAAAATGCAGAGAGAAAGCTGTATGGAATACAGCTTCACCCAGAGGTCAATCACACGCAAAACGGAAGTAAAATTCTTCACAATTTTTTATACAATGTCTGCGGTTGTGTTGGCGACTGGACTATGGAAAACTTCGCTGAAACTCAGATAAAGGAAATAAGAGAAAGAGTAGGTAGCGGAAAGGTTCTTTTGGGGCTTTCGGGCGGAGTGGATTCATCGGTTGCGGCGGCACTTTTGTCAAAAGCTGTTGGAAGCCAGCTTACTTGTATCTTTGTCGACCATGGTTTTATGAGAAAAAACGAGGGTGACGAGGTTGAAGAAGCCTTCAAAGACTGGGATATAAACTTTATCCGAGTAAACGCAAAAAATCAGTTTATGTCAAAGCTGAACGGTGTATCCGACCCTGAAACCAAGAGAAAGATCATAGGCGAGGAGTTTATTCGCTGTTTCGAGGCGGAGGCTAAGAAAATCGGCACGGTTGACTATCTTGTACAGGGAACGATTTACCCTGACATTATCGAGTCGGGAACGGGCGATGCCGCAGTAATAAAATCCCATCACAATGTGGGTGGGCTTCCCGACTATGTTGACTTTAAAGAGATTATAGAGCCGTTACGCTTGTTATTCAAAGACGAAGTCAGGAAACTAGGTCAGGAGCTTGAGCTGTCAGACACTTTAGTATGGCGTCAGCCGTTTCCGGGACCCGGACTTGCTATAAGAATAATTGGTGAAATAACAGATGAGAAGCTGACGATACTTCAAGACGCTGACTGGATTTTCAGAGAGGAGATTGCGAAAGCGGGTCTTGACAGGGGAATTCACCAATATTTTGCTGTGCTTACATCAATGCGCTCTGTGGGCGTAATGGGTGACGGCAGGACATATGATTACACACTTGCATTGAGGGGGGTTACCACGACCGACTTTATGACTGCTGATTTTGCAAAGATACCGTACGAGGTTCTGGAGACCTGCGCAAGCAGGATAGTTAATGAAGTTGGCAACATAAACCGAGTTGTATATGATATAACCACAAAGCCGCCTGCTACTATTGAGTGGGAATAAGTTGAGAAGTCGTAAAAACCCAGTATTTATGCGGGTTTGCAGACTTTCGAGAGGTC
>CANQCL010000020.1 GCA_947589215.1 uncultured Clostridia bacterium | reverse complement strand
TATTGCAGCTTGCAGACTTGACATGTCTACGCCTTCTACCTTTACCTCTTTAACAGCAAAATTTGACTGATATTCTTCAGTTCCTGCTACACTTGCTCTCAAATAATATGTACCTGGATTTAAATTAGATGAATTATATGGTGTTCCCCACTTTTGAGTACACCCAGCATCAGCATACAACTCATATGTAACCGTTGGCTGAGGATCCATAGCAACTCCATTTAACTTAACAGTTGCCTTTGGCTTAAATCCGCCTTCGGTTTTATATTTGATATTGTCGCAGGTTAATTCTATTTCGGGCTTAGGCAAAGCGCTAGCTAGACTGGTATCAACTACAATTTTATCTTCGGTAACCTTTGCTGTTCCACTAGATGTTCCATTAATTATCTGCTGTTTAACATTATCACTTGCTACATAGATTTTAGCATCAGCATTACTAATAAAACCTGTAAATGCATTTTTTGCAAATCTAAATATATCAAAACGTACTTCAGCAGCATGGATAGTCACTTTTTTTAAAGTGCTAGAACAACCTGCAAAAGTCTGATGATAAAACGTTAAACTATCAGAATTAGTATACTCAACTTCTTCTAATGCATTTAAGTTTTGGAATGCATTACCCAATGTACTACCATATGAAGACTTAGTCTTCACTTTTGTAATTGTACTATTTGCGGAACTTGGTGATATATTATCAATAATAACTGGCAACACACCTTTATCACCTGAAAATGTATCCGGTACTTCTAATTCACTTAGACTGGATATATTTGCATCACTTTTAAGAGTTGCACCGTACGCTCCAGTAGAAACCCGTGCTGTACTATATGAATAAGTAAAATATTCATCGTCGTTGGTTGCATAACTTGTTAGATAAATACTAGAAAATAGTGAAATTAAAGCTGTAGTAATAGAAAGAATTTTTTTAAGCATTCGTGTCCTTCTGCCTTCCCTTCTTTTTTGTTTAGAATTCATAAACTCCATAAAATAATCTTCCTTCCATATAAAATTTAAAAATAATGCAGGCTATTAGAAGAAACAAAATTTTCACTACACATTAGCAAATGATATTTCCGAACAAAGCGCCTGCGAACTCTGACGTTAAGATCATTGCCTTTACAAACCACCCTCTTTGCGAATAAGAATTATAAACTAGTAAACAGCATTGAATCTAAATTCTGACTAATCTAAAAGCGGTTACTATTTTAATGCAGATTTATTTCTGAAAATATTAGGATCAATATTTAGTGCGACACAAATCATCAGGAACTCATCAGCAAGAATACGTCGATTACCGTTAAGCATTTGTAAAACAGTATCCTCAGTCAACCCGGTTTTTTTAGCGATATAGATTTGGTTAATTCCGTTTTTGTTAACATACTCGTTTAGTTTCTCGGCTATAGTCATTGCAAGTTCCCACATTTCTTTGTTTTTTAGACTGTAATGACATTATAATCTATAAAAATTAGTTTGTCAAGGGTTTTTTTAAATTTTTTTAAAAAAACGCAAGTTTTTTTGTTGACAAATACTAACAATAAAGATATAATAAAGAAAAAACGAAATAGGTGGTGGATAAAATGTCACGCGAAGCGATAGCAAAGGCGCTTAGAAGGTTAAGAAAACAAAGCGGATTAACAGCTAATGAAGTAGGTGCTCTTATAGGAAAAAGCGGAAAAACAGTCAATGCATGGGAAAACAACAGAGGTCAACCTGATGCAGATATGCTGATAAGCTTATGTGACGCATATAATGTAAAGGATATATTAGCAGAATTTCGCGAATGTGACAGAGATGTATTTGCCGTATCAGCACACGAGAAAGAGATGGTAATAGCATATCGCAGCAATATTAAAATGCAGCCGGCAGTAGATAGACTTCTTGGTGTAGGCAAGGAAAAGAAAATCACTGTATACAAAGCAGCCCGCAGCAGCGACGGAGAAGAGGACGGATATATTGAAGTAACTCAAGAACAGCTTGACAGATTAATGAGCGCACCTGATACCGATGATGATTTTTAGATAAATTTTTAGATACAAGATAAATAAAAAAACCTCATTAAGGGTAAAATACTTAATAAGGTAGAAAGTTTATAATTTTATACGAATTTTTAATAACAGCCGTCAAAAACAAAGAGACTCCTTAGGGAGTATAATAAATAATCACAAAATGATTTACGGAAAATATAAAGATGCAAGAAATGCCGCATGGCAATGTCTAATTGATTACAATGTGACCTCAATGCCTGTTTCGGTATTAGACATTGCAAAGTCGGCAGGAATAAGAGTTATAAAGAACAGCATGGTAAAATGGCTTTTGCCCAGTGAAAGCGGCATAAGTATTGTAATTAGTAATAAATGGTTTATAGTATACGATGACAGCAACTCGAGACAAAGATGCCGTTTTACAGTTGCGCACGAACTTGGGCATATTTTTCTAGGTCACGAGCTTAAAAAGAGAGGTAACCTTACGCAAACAATAAGGGATTCGGAATCCTTTGCCGAGCAGGAGGCTAACATATTCGCATCGAGACTTTTAGCTCCGGCATGTGTAATATGGGCGCTGGGATTAAAAACTGCGAATGAAATATCATCAGTATGCGATATTTCACACTCAGCCGCAGAATTTCGTGCAGAGCGTATGGAAACATTATATAAACGCAACAAATTTCTTTCAGCCCCTCTTGAGAGAAAGGTATATAGCAATTTCGGTTCATTTATAAAAGAAATAAAAGAGAACAATTTAAGGTTATAGAAAAAAAGAGAGTCCGCAAGGGCTCTCTTTTTTTGATAATATTTTGTTTAAAGCAAATAAATTTTTCTTTCAAGGCAGACTGCAAAAGACAAAGGGAAGAAAACAAAATTTTTCACCTTGACTTTTGGTATTACAAATAAAAAAGCAGACATAAAAATACCTGCTTTAATTATCAAATTAGAAGCCTATAACAATGTCAGTTTTTTTACATCTTACATCTAGTTTCTTGTTTCTTACTACCAGCCTGCCGTTGCGAAATTAATCTCACTTTACAAGCTCCCAAAATCAGCGCCCGACAACGACGATAGGCTCACCGCCAATATCACCGTTGCTTAATATTTTCTTTTACGAGCAGCTTCTGATTTCTTTTTCCTTTTTACAGAAGGCTTTTCATAGTGTTCTCTTTTACGAACCTCAGCGATAACGCCGTCCTTAGCACAGCTTCTCTTAAAACGCTTAAGAGCAGTATCCAACGATTCGTTTTTGCCAACACGGATTTCTGCCATGGTTAACTCCCTCCCTTTGTCACCGATAACAGAGGTATTAATGCTGACGCAAAGAATTTAACAGATAGTGATAATGAAGGATTTCTAACCCTTTAGAGCTTTCCTACAAGCTCATACCCCTGTTTTATCTGTCAAATTCACTAATTCATCAACTTAACAAAATAGATTATACAATAACTTTTCTAAAAAGTCAAGTGTTTATCTTATTTAACAACAATATTCACAAGTTTTCCCGAAACATATATTTCTTTAACAATATTCTTACCTTTTATTGCCTCTTGAATTTTAGGCTCTGATTTGACCTTTGCGATAACATCGTCTTTACTTTCATCAACGCTGACAACAAGCTTCGCCTTAACCTTGCCGTTTATCTGAGCTACAATTTCAATAGTATCGTCAATGCAAAGCGCCTCGTCATACTCAGGCCACTTCTGCTCATTTAACATTCCGCCGAATCCAACGTTTTCATATATTTCCTCAGTTATATGAGGTGCAAACGGATTGAGCAGAGTAATAAAGGTTTTAAGCTCAGCCTTGTTTATCTGCTTTGATGCGTATATCTCATTGATAAGAGACATAAGAGCCGCAATAGCAGTGTTAAATTTCAGATTTTCAATATCATCCGAAACCTTTTTAACCGTCTTGTGGAACGAAGCCTTTAACTCCTCACGATAATCGTCTCCATCAATAAGCATATCCTGAAGCGCCCAAACTCTGTCTAAAAACCTCTTGCAACCCTTGATTGATTTCGTACTCCACGGAGCAGTCTTTTCAAAGTCGCCCACAAACATCTCATACAAACGCAGAGAATCTGCACCATACTCGTTTACAACGTCATCGGGGTTTATTACATTCCCTCTTGATTTAGACATCTTCTGTCCGTCCTCACCTAAAATCATACCGTGAGAGGTTCTTCTCATATAAGGCTCTTTGGTAGTAACTGCGCCCAAATCGTATAAGAACTTGTGCCAAAAACGTGAATATAACAGGTGAAGGGTAGTATGCTCCATTCCGCCGTTGTACCAATCTACAGGCATCCAGTAATTGAGTGCTTCTTTTGACGCAAGCTCCTTATCGTTGTGAGGGTCGCAGTACCTCAAGAAGTACCACGATGAGCCTGCCCACTGAGGCATAGTATCTGTTTCTCTCTTAGCGGGACCACCGCATTTAGGGCAGGTAGTATTTATAAAGCTGTCAAGCGTTGAAAGAGGTGATTCGCCGTTGTCTGTAGGCATATAGCTTTCAACCTCAGGAAGGGTTAAAGGCAACTCGCTTTCGGGAATAGGCACATAACCGCACTTGTCACAGTGAACTATAGGAATAGGCTCTCCCCAGTATCTTTGGCGTGAGAACACCCAGTCACGCAGTTTGTAATTTACCTTTTTCTTACCCTTACCAGTTTCCTCAAGCCAGTCTTTGATTTTAACCTTTGCGTCTTCAACAGACAGCCCGTCCAAAAATCCGGAGTTTGTCATTATTCCGGTTGCACAGTCGGTAAATGCCTCCTTTGTCACGTCTCCGCCCTTAACGACCTCAATTATAGGAAGATCAAAAACCTTAGCGAAGTCATAGTCACGGGTGTCGTGTGCCGGAACAGCCATAATAGCTCCAGTACCGTAGCCCATTAAAACATAATCGGAAATAAATATAGGGATTTCTCTGTTGTTTACAGGGTTTATAGCATAAACTCCGTCAAGCTTAACTCCTGTCTTTTCTTTTGCCATTTCTGTTCTTTCAAAATCAGATTTTCTCGCCGATTTCTCCTGATACTCAAAAATAGCGTCGTTGTTTTTGAGCTTTGGCTCCCACTTTTTCAAAATAGGGTGCTCAGGCGAAATAACCATATACGTTGCACCGAAAAGCGTATCGGGACGTGTTGTATAAACAGTGAGAATATCTCCCTCAGACGTCGTAAAGTCGACCTCTGCGCCCTCTGAACGTCCTATCCAATTTTTCTGGGTAGTCTTTATTTTATCAAGGTAATTGACCTCTGATAAATCGTCAATAAGCCTTTGAGCATACTCGGTAATTTTCAGCATCCACTGGCTCTTGACCTTGTGAACGACCTCTCCTCCGCAGCGCTCGCAAACTCCTCCGACAACCTCTTCATTTGCCAAAACGACCTTACAAGAGGTACACCAGTTTACCGCCATTTCGCTCTTATACGCAAGACCTTTCTTGAACATCTGAATAAAAATCCACTGTGTCCATTTAAAGTAGTCAGGGTCGGTCGTGTTGACCTCTCTGTCCCAGTCAAAAGAAAGACCGAGCATTTTAAGCTGACCCTTAAATCTCTCTATATTCTTCTCTGTTACTAATGCCGGGTGTACCTTATTCTTAATTGCAAAGTTTTCAGTAGGCAGTCCGAAAGCGTCCCAGCCCATTGGGAACAGTACGTTATATCCTTGCAGTCTTTTCTTTCTTGAAACAATATCCATAGCTGTATACGGACGGGGATGACCTATATGTAATCCCTGTCCTGACGGATACGGAAACTCAACAAGCGCATAATATTTCGGCTTAGAATAATCATCTGACGCCGCAAACGTCTTGTTTTTGTCCCATATATCCTGCCACTTCTTTTCAATGTCTTTAAAATTGTAATCCATTCTTACTTCAATCCTTTTTATAATTTATCTGTCTAAAATCAATAGCTTCTGTTGTCTTCAATTTAAGTCACAAGCTTTGAAACGTCAATACGCTCTCCGTCAGCCCAAAGACGCTCAAGGTTATAATGCTCTCTTGTTTCTTTATAAAACACATGAACAACAACATCTCCGTAATCGATAATAATCCAGCTGGCGTTTCGCTCTCCCTCGATTCTCAAAGGCTCTGCTCCCTGCTGCTTCATTTTGAATTCAACCTCGTCTGCCAATGCTCTTGTCTGCGTTGTTGAATTACCGTTTGCTATAACAAAATAATCGGCAATTATAGTCAAATCGCTGATTTTTATTGCCTGTATATCCTCAGCCTTTTTAGAATCCAATGTTTTTATAATAAGCTCTAACTTCTCATCAAGAGTCATTTACATTTCTCCTTTTTTACTTCTTACTTTTTAACTTAGCTACATATTCATTATACGCCAAAAGAGTTGATTTTACTATTTCACACTCTTTATTTACTGTGCTTTTTATAGAATATTTTAACGCTTCTAGCATTCCTATATCCAAACTCTTGTGCGCAAGCTTTCTGTACTTCTTAACATCGCTGTATGTCCTGTCAACAGACACCAAATCTGCAAGATATACTATCTTTTCAAGCGTTGACATACCCTCTCTTGCAACAGTATGATATCTGACAGCATTCTGAATATCATTATCGGTTATTTTAAAATTCTCCTCGATATACACAGAACCTGCAATAGCATGGTACAAAGCCTTTGCAGTCATTTCGGCATCGTCGATATAAGTTTTGCATCTCGACATAAGCTCTAGCTGTTTTTTTGTACTGTCCTCTTTGCAAACATCGTGTACAAGACCTGCAAGGTATGCTTTTTTCTCATCAAAATCATTCTCTTTAGCAAGAGCCTTTGCCTCGCTTGCAACGCAAATAGAATGATGATAACGCTCCTTGCTTAGCCTTTTCTTCAAACAGCTTTTATAATATTTTATTTTATCCTCATAATTTAAAGAGGCTAAATCTTCAAAATCTGTCAATATATAAATTCCTCTCCAAAATGTATTTTACAACCTTTTCGTCCAAATAGCAAGTAAGTTTTTCAAAATCCTTACTTCTTACCACATTCCTTAATTCAGAAGACGATATCTCAAGCGGTTTTACTGGCACAATTATAACCTCTCCGCCCAGATCAGTAAGCTTGTCTGCATATGTCTCAAGACGGCTCGTATCCTCATCGCGACGGCTTAGACAAACCAATGTACAAAGCTTTAGTATTTCCTCATACTTATACCACTCGTTAAAATGTATAAGCATATCGCTGCCTATTACAAAATGAAGCTTATATTCAGTATCAGTATAAAACTTTTTTAGCTCAATTAGCGTATTATAAGAGTAGCTTTTACCATCTCTTTTAAGTTCAATATCGCTTACACAAACATTATCACATTTAATACTATTATCCTGCATTGAAATCTCGATCATTCTTATTCTGTCTTGTGCACTTGCTAAACACTCAGCCTTTTTATGAGGAGGCACTTTTGACGGAATTATTATAATTCTATCAAAATCAATAGCATAAGATGCTTCAGTTATAAGTCTTTTATGCCCTTTATGAAACGGGTTGAATGTTCCTCCGAAAACAGCAATATTTTTCATATAATTTCATTCCTTATTACGGAAGATTAATCACAGGCTCTTTTTCGTTTTTCTTATACAAAATTCCTATCGAACCTATGACCTGAACGACATCCGCTTCAATTGCCTGTGCAATTTCAGCAGCCGCCTCCTTTGCAGTGTAAAGCGAATTGTCAAGCACCCGTATTTTCATAATCTCGTGAACTCTTAAATAATCGTCTATTTGACTTATCTGTTTAGCTGAAACTCCGCTTTTGCCAATCTGAAATACAGGATCAAGCTTATTAGATATACTTTTTAAATATGCCCGTTGCTTTGAAGTAAGCATTTATATAAACATCGCCTTTCTTATAATCAACTTTATATAATCTTTAACAGCTCTTTTATTGCATTTCCTCTGTGAGAAATACTGTTCTTTTCACTCTCGCTCATCTGCGCAAGAGTTCTGTCTCCATAGACAAATATAGGATCATAACCGAAGCCGTTTGTTCCCTTTTCTTCATAACCTATCTTACCCTCGCAGGTACCTCTTACAGTTTCTATCTCGCCGTTATCTCTGATAAAACAAATCGTGCAGACAAACCTTGCAGTACGCTTATAATCGTCAACACCGTCAAGCTGCTCAAGTATTCTCATATTTCGCTCGTGAGGAGTTTTAAGCCCCTCATAACGAGCAGAATATATTCCCGGTTTTTTATCAAGCACATCAACCTCAAGTCCGCTGTCGTCTGCTATGACATAGGTTTTTGAGATCTCATAAACAGCCTTTGCTTTTAAAACTGCATTCTCCTCAAAGCTAGTACCTGTTTCTTCAACCTCGATATCAATTCCTGCCTCCGATTGGGAAACGACCTCGAACCCCAGTGGTGATAAAATCTCTTTAAACTCTTTTACCTTTCCCTTATTATTTGTCGCTAGAGTAAGTTTCATTACTTAACCTTTCCTTCCCATTGGCTCTCTTTAAATCCTACCAGCACAAAATCGTCGCCTATAAGTAACGGTCGTTTAACAAGCATACCGTCACTGGAAAGAAGTTTAAGCTTTTCATCATCTGACATCTCATCAAGTTTATCCTTTAAACCCAATTCACGATAAAGAATTCCGCTTGTATTGAAAAACCTTTTTATATCAAGACCTGATTTATCAGTCCATTCCTTAAGCTCATCAAAGGTCGGGTTTTCTTCTTTGATATGACGGTCTGTATATTCTGCACCCTTAGCATCTAAAAAAGCCTTTGCCCTTTTACAGGTTGTACATTTAGGATATTCTATAAATAATAAGCTCATATTAATTCTCCTTTACTCAAACAAAGCATCTACAAAATCACGGGTATTAAACGGCTCTATATCGTCAATTCCCTCGCCGACAGTTACCAGCTTTACGGGTATTTTCAAATCCTCAGTTATAGAAATGATTATTCCGCCCTTTGCCGTACCGTCGAGCTTTGTAAGGATAATTCCCGTAATATCAGCGACCTCGTTAAACTGCTTTGCCTGATTAACTGCATTTTGTCCGGTAGTAGCGTCAAGCGCTAAAAGAATTTCAAGAGAACACCCCTGCGCCTGCTCGTGAACTATTTTTGATATCTTTTTAAGCTCATCCATAAGATTTTTCTTATTGTGAAGCCTTCCGGCGGTATCACATATAACCACGTCAACTGAACGTGCCTTTGCGGCAGTCAAAGCGTCGAAAACCACAGCGGCAGGGTCAGAACCCTCCTTTTGCTTGATTATAGGAACTCCTGCTCTCTGCGTCCACACCTCAAGCTGCTCAATAGCAGCGGCACGAAATGTGTCGGCGGCGGCAACAAGAACCTTTTTGCCGTCGTTTTTAAGCTGATTCGCAAGTTTTCCTATAGTTGTTGTCTTACCAACTCCGTTTACTCCGATAACCAGAATTACAGACGGCTTTGTAGAAAGGTCAAGTCCCTTTTCCTCACCTAGAATATCAGAAATAACATCTTTAAGCAGATCCTTTATCATAGTGGGATCTGTTATACCCTGCGTTTTAACGCGTTCTCTAAGCTCATCGCATATTCGCATTGAAGTATTTACACCTATATCGCACATAATAAGAGTTTCCTCAAGCTCCTCAAAAAGCTCCTCATCAATTTTCGTAAACACTCCGAGCATTGCGTTGATTTTACCTAAAAACGCATTGTTAGTTTTTGATAATCCTGATTTCAGTTTTTTAAATAAGCCCATAGTAAATTCACCTGTTTATAATATTATTCTATTTCTATCTGCTGTCCTACTTCCATTTTAAGAAGCTTTGATACACCCTTCTCCTGCATTGTAACGCCGTAAAGAATATCACATTCCTCCATTGTTCCACGCCTGTGAGTGATAAGTATAAATTGAGTTTTATCTGTAAAGTTTCTCAGATACTGAGCGTATTTGGTGACATTAACATCATCAAGAGCCGCTTCGATCTCGTCAAGAATACAAAACGGCGATGGCTTTATTTTCAGAATAGAGAAGTAAATTGCAATCGCAACAAACGCCTGCTCTCCGCCCGACAAGCTCATAAGATTTTTTATAACCTTTCCCGGAGGGGCTACCTTTATCTCAATGCCCGATTCAAGTATATTCTCAGGATCAGACAGTACAAGCTCTGCCGAACCGCCTCCAAAAAGCTCCACAAAAATCTTCTTGAAATTATCATTTATTTTATTAAAGCTGTCAGAGAATATAACCTTCATATTTTCGGTCAGCTCGTCGATAAGCTTTTCAAGCTCGTTTTTAGATTTCACAACGTCTCCAAGCTGAGCCTTCATAAACTCATACCGCTTTGAAACCTCTGTATACTCATCTATGGCTTCAAGATTTACCGAACCTAAAGCTTTCATCTTATTCTTAATAGAATTAAGCTCCTTATTGGCTTCAGCTTTATCCTCAACAGGTTTAGCTTCAGCGATAGCCTCGCTTCTTGTAAGCTCGTATACCTCGTAAAGCTCTGAAATGATTTTATCAAACTCGGCTTGAAAAGTGTTTTTCTTCTCCGAATCTCTCTCAAGCTCACGTGATATGTTTTCACGCTCGTCTATCTTGATTTTCTGATATGCTCTTTGCTTTGCAATTTTAGCTTCATAATCTTGATAAGAAGTCTGCTCTTTCCTTATATCTTCATTGTATATTTCTATTATACCCTTAGAGTCAGTAATACCGTTTCTGATATTGTCGATTGCCTTTTGCTTTTCTTCAATTTGAGCTCTGTTTTCAAGTATCTGTAAATCAAGCCGCGTCTTTGCGTCGCTTGCATTTCTTGCCGCCTCTTTTAACTGTTCAATAGAAAGCATAACCGCCTGCTCGTCGCGTTCAAACTCGATAAACTTGATTTTCTGCTCAGACAGCTTTTCAGAAAGAGCTTGTCTGCCCTCCTTAAAGCTTTGAATCTTCGACTGGGTCTCGTCAAAATTCTTTTCCTTTTCAGCTATTTGAACATCAAGCTTCTCCAGTTCTTTTCGTGCATTTTCATAGCTTTCCTGTGCAGACGTTATTTTAGAGGTAAGTATCTCAATCTGATTTTCAGCGTCATTCAGCTTATCTTCGTAGCCAATGCCTAAATCTTTTAAGCGGTTTAGCTCGCCCTCAAAGCGCACCTTATCTGTAGTGTGCTCCGATAAAAGCTCCCTTTCGCCCTCTATGTCCAAAGAAAGCTTATTTACCTCCTGCTTTAAGCTTTCAAATGTATGAGAAAGCTCAACAGTTACAGATTCCAAATCAGCTATTTCAAGCTTGATTTCCTCGATCTCATTTTTTCTTGTCAAAATACCTGTCGAGCGTGAAACGCTTCCTCCTGTAAACGAACCGCCCGCATTGATAACCTGTCCGTCTAAGGTGCAAATCTTAAACCTATAGCCGTACTTTTTAGCTATCAAAGTAGCAAGGTCGATATCCTCTGCAATTACTATTCTGCCGAGCAAAGATTTTATGATATTAGAAAATTTGTCGTCAGCGGAAACAAGCTCACTTGCAATGGCAACAAATCCCTCGCAGCTTTCAAATCCGCTTTCTTTAAATTCCCTAGACTTAACTGATGTTATCGGCAAAAAAGTCGCTCTTCCCGAACGGGTTTCTTTCAAGTGCCTTATAGAACGCTTTGCCGTATCCTCATTATCAACTATTATATACTGCATCGCACCGCCTAGAGCCGTTTCAATAGCGGTCGAGTATCTCCCCTCAACCGTTATAAGCTGTGCTACAGATCCGAAAACGCCCTTAATCTGACCGTGCTTTTTAGCCTTCATAATCTGCTTGACCGAGTTTGCAAAGCCCTCCATAGAATTCTCAAGGTCATTTAAAAGATTAACCTTGCCCCTCAGTTCTCTAAGCCTTATTTCCTTTTTGGTATAGCTTTCTCTAGCCTCATTCAGCGCCTTTGTTTTTGACTCATTTAGCTTAGTAATGCCTGCTATTCTGTTGTTAAACTCCGTGATTTTATCCTCAGCCTCACTAATCGCCTTTTGAATTTCCCGCTTTTCTTCGTTATTCTCAGCGATTAGCTTTTCAGCATTTTCTATATAAGCTTTACCCTCTTCAATAAGCTTTTTATTGTCGTCAATATTTGACAAACTGCTCTCGACAGTAAACGTAAGCTCTGATTTCTTTATATAAAGACTGTTTATCTCACTTCCCTTATCGCTGATGCTTTTATCAAATTCATCTGATTTGACAGTAAGCCCCGAAAGCTCGGACTCTGTTGCTTCTATATCCCTTTGAGCAGATGATTTTAATTCCGCTAGCTTTGTAAGTTCAGCCTCCTTTTGATTGATTTGCTCTTTAAATTCACTGTCACTGCTCTGAGTTTTTAATATCTGCTCCTCTATTCCCTTTATGGCTTCATTTATATGCTCAATGTCATTTTCCAGTACGGCAATTTTAGAATTAGCCTCGCTGCTTTCAAGCTCGGTATTATGAATAAGCTCTCTAAGCTCCTCTATTCTCTCATTACATTTTGCCCTGCCCAGATTGCTCTTATCAATAGTTTCGTCTATTTCATCAAGCTCACGGGTAAGAGCCTCATATTCAGCGGTACATGAAAGCACTTTTTCCTCTAACCCTAACAGAGTAGCTTTTATCTCATCAAGCTTTGCTACCCAGAGAGAGACCTCTAGTGCCTTTCGTTCGTCTCTAAGAATAAGGTATTTCTTTGCCTTTTCTGACTGAATTTTTAACGGTCCAACACGTCCTTCAAGCTCTCCTAAAATGTCGGTGAGCCTAAGTATGTTATCCTCAGACGCCGCTAATTTCCTCTCAGCCTCTGCCTTTTTATATCTGAACTTTGATATCCCAGCCGCTTCTTCAAAAATCTCACGGCGTTCTGTTGACTTACCCGAAACTATATCGGCTATTCTTCCCTGACCGATAATTGAATATCCATCTCTGCCGAGACCTGTATCCATAAAAAGCTCTATAATATCTTTAAGCCTTACCTGATTACCGTTTATTATGTATTCGCTGTCGCCGTTGCGGTAAAGCTTTCTTGTAACAGAAACAAGATCGTTTTCCATATCAAGCGACCTGTCAGAGTTATCTATATTCAAAGTAACCGACGCAAACCCTACCGACTTTCTAAGCTGTGTTCCGGCAAATATAACGTCCTCCATCTTGCCGCCTCTAAGACTCTTTGAGGACTGCTCTCCAAGAACCCAGCGGACAGCGTCGCCGATATTTGACTTTCCGCTGCCGTTAGGACCTACTACTCCTGTTAAGCCCTTATTGAAGTCAAGCACGATTTTATCCGGAAAAGACTTAAATCCGTGCATTTCAAGTGATTTCAAATACATATATAATACGCCTTTCTGATTCTTTTAAATTTTACTCAGTCTCTATTATTCTGACGTTCTCTTTTTGTCTGTTATTCTGAACAACTCTAATTTCTGTACCTATACTTTTAAAATACTCTATATTAGACCTTTTTTGACCTATAACTCTGCTCAAAAGCTCCGGCTTTACGCTTATTACCGCTTTTTTAACCTTCCTGCCATAGCCTTCAAGCATTTGGCAAATCTCTTTTTTATAAATTTCGCTTTCACATAATTCCCTAAAAGCCGGGTGATAAAATCCGCCTATACATTCCTTTTCTACGACTTCGCTTGCGTGAAGCCCAAGCTTTATAACAGATATACCGTTTTTCTCAAACAAAGACAAAATTCGTGCCGAAAGCTCTACTGCACATTCAAAGCTAAAGGGAACATACTCACCGCTTTTAAACAAATCGCCGAGACGGGTGTTTTCTATAATCACCACAGGATAAATTCTAGCTTCATTAGGTGAAAGCTTTACGATCTCATTTGCCGTATACATATCAATATCATAAGTTGATTTATAAAGCCCCACCATCATCTGTAAACCAAGCCTGAAGCCAAATTCTTTTATTAGTCTCGACGCATTTATAACGTCCTGCCTTGTGTGTCCCCGCTCGTTAGCTGACAGCACCGTATCGTTCATAGACTGACAGCCAAGCTCTATAGTCGTAACGTGATTGTCTTTTAAAAGTTTGAGAATTTCTTTATCAATATAATCAGGTCTTGTAGAAACCCTTATACCTGCAAATTTCCCTTCTCCGATAAAAGGCTGAGCCGACGATAAAAGCTCTTGCATATACTCACGGTTTATTGCAGTAAAGCTTCCCCCGAAAAATGCAATTTCAGTATTATCTCTGTCAGACTTGTCGATCTCATTCATAGCTTTTGTAAGAGTGATTTTGATATCCTCCGCATGGGGAATATTCGACTGCCCTGTTATCGAGTTTTGATTGCAGAAACTGCATTTGTGCGGACAACCTACATGAGGAATGAAAAAAGATATATTATTTTTTGCCATATCCCATAAGCTCCAAAGCTTCTTTTGCCGCTGTTTGTTCGGCAATTTTTTTGCTTTTTCCCGTTCCTTCGCCTATTACATTTGAGTTAAGCATAACCCTGACAGTGAAATTCTTGTCATGAGCGGGACCGCTTTCGCCCACCAGACGATATTCCACACTTTCCTCAGGATTGCGCTGTATAATCTCCTGCAAAACTGATTTGTAATCGTCATTGCTGTCTTTTTTCTCATCAATAATGTAATCCGGCATAAATTTCATAATATGTTTTTTGGCAGCTTTTAACCCACCGTCTAAATAAATAGCAGCGATCAACGCTTCAAAAGCATCGGAAAGAATGGACGGTCGTTTATTTCCATGACTGACCTTTTCGCCTTTTCCAAGCAAAATAAATTCGCTTAATCTTATCTGATTTGAAAATTCAAACAGCGCTTTTTCACATACAAGTGAGGCACGTACTCTGGTAAGCTCTCCTTCGGGAAGATGCTTAAAGTGTCTGTATAGATGATCAGAAACTACTATCGACAAAACAGAATCACCTAAAAACTCTAAACGCTCGTTGCTTTTATTGTGCCCTATATTGATCTCATTTGCATAAGAAGAATGTGTAAGCGCTTCATACAGAAGCTTTTGATTTTTAAACTTATACCCTATTATTTCTTCAAACTCACAAAGCCTGCTTTCAATATTTTCAGAACCACTCTTCATATTTTTCCCTTCTCGCATTAATATTCCTTTTAACTTTTACTAATCCTAATTCCTATTCTCTTTCATTTTTAAGAGACTTTCACTGACCTCTCCTATTACATTAGTCTCGGTAAACTTACAAGCCTGTCTTATAGCATTATAAAAAGCCTTTGCGTTTGAGCTTCCGTGAGCCTTGATAACAGGCTTTGCCGTTCCCAACAGCGGTGCTCCGCCGTACTCGGTATAATCCATTTTCTTTCTAAAATGTTTCACCTTTTTTAGGAGCAGCAATGCAGCAATTTTTGATTTAAAGTTATCTAAAAGCATTTCCTTAAGTTCTGATGAAAAGAACTTTCCCAAGCCCTCATAAAGTTTTAACATTACATTACCCGTATAACCGTCTGTAACAACAACATCACACACTCCGTTAGGGAGCTCTCTTGCCTCAACATTTCCGCAGAAATTCAAAGGCGCAGTTTCAAGGAGCTTATATGTTTCAATCTCAAGCTCTCTTCCCTTTGAGGCTTCCTCACCAATGTTTGCAAGCATAACCTCAGGCTTATCAACAGACATTATTTTGTTCATATAAATGCTACCCATAACAGCAAACTGAACAAGCATCTCAGGACGGCAATCGGAATTAGCGCCTGCGTCTAAAAGCATAAGAGGCTTTGTCCTTGTCGGCAATACTGTTGCAAGCGCCGCCCTTTTTATTCCCTTTATTCTCTTTACGATAAATGTTGCTCCTACAACAAGAGCCCCTGTTGAACCGGCAGAAACAAAAGCGTCTCCCTCGCCGTTTGCAAGCATTTTCATTCCCACAGCCATAGAACAGTCGGACCTTGATTTTATAATTTCTGTCGGCTCCTCACATATATCTATAACGCTTGGTGCGTGTCTGATTTCAAGAGCCGAAATATCAAGCGAGTTTTCATTTGCACACTTTCTTATTCTCTCCTCATCACCAACCAAGCATATTTCGGCATTAAAGTCATATCTAGCTTTTATGCTTCCTTTAATGACCTCCAAAGGAGCATTGTCACCCCCGAAAGCATCAATAATAATTTTCATAAATCATTTATGCCCCTTTTGAGCATTTCCTCCTCTCGATGTTAAAAACTACGAATGTCATATGATTTCACGCAGTTTTTCCAGTCCCTTGACTGCGATCTGCTTATATCTTTCTTTCTTATCTTTAATTCTCACATTAAGCGGCGGAAGTATACCCATATTTGCTCCCATAGGCTGAAAGTCAACAACCGATTCGTCGCTTATGTATTTGGATAAAGCTCCGAGCATACACTCTCCGGGTAAGGACAGCATATCCTTTCCCTCAATAAATCTCAGCATATTTTTCCCTGCTAATATCCCACTTGCCGCAGATTCAATATAACCTTCCACACCTGTTATCTGACCAGCAAAGAATATATTACTGTGTTCACGCATATTAAAATGCTCTGTAAGCAACTTAGGCGAATTTATAAAAGTGTTTCTGTGCATAACCCCGTATCTCATAAATTCAGCGTTTTCAAGTCCCGGTATAAGCGAGAAGACCCTTTTCTGCTCTCCGAATTTCAAGTTTGTCTGAAATCCTACCATATTATAAAGAGTGCCGTTACGGTTTTCAGCTCTTAACTGAACAACAGCATATGGACGCTTTCCTGTGTGAGGATCAACAAGCCCAACAGGCTTCAAAGGACCGAAACGCATTGTATCCTCACCTCTGCCTGCCAAAACCTCAACTGGCATACAGCCTTCATAAACCTTAAATCTATCCTTTGAATTTGGCTTTTCACTGCTTGCCTTTTCAAAGTCCTTTAGTTCTACAGACTCAGCGTGAATTAACTCAGTGTAAAACTTCATATACTCGTCCCTATCCATCGGACAATTTATATAATCCGCCTCGCCCCTTCCGTAACGTGAGGCAAAAAACACCTTTTCCTTATCAAGACTTTCATAGGTAACTATAGGCGCCGCCGCATCGTGAAAATACAAGCAATCTCCGCAGAGCTTTTTTATTGATTCCGCAAGACTGTCTGAGGTCAGCGGACCTGTAGCTATGATAACATTTTTATCAATCGGTATTTCGCAAACCTCTTCGTTTATTACTTCAATATTCGGATGCGACTTTATCTTTTGGGTTATAAAGTCTGAAAATCCCCCTCTGTCAACAGCTAACGCTCCCCCTGCTGAAACCCTGTTCTCATTTGCAGACTCCATAGTGAGCGAACCTAGTATTCTCATTTCCTCTTTTAACATTCCTGCGGCAGATTCTAACCTGTCTGCTTTAAGTGAATTTGAGCATACAAGCTCGGCAAAGCCGTTATACTTATGCGCAGGGGAGAATTTCTTAGGCTTCATTTCATAAAGCTTTACCAAAGCCCCGCCCTTTGCCAGAGTAAACGCAGCCTCAACACCTGCAAGTCCTGCCCCAATTACGATTACCTCATTATTCATTTGACAAGTCCTTTTCATAACCGCAGTCGGGCTTATGACAGATAAGTTTTCCTTTCTTTCCACCCTTTTGGAACAGCGTTGAACCGCAGTCCGGGCATTTCTCAGCTGTCGGAACGTCCCACGTCATAAACTCGCAGTTAGGGTTATCCTCACAGCCGAAATATTTCTTACCCCTCTTTGACTTTTTCTCCAAAACCTTTTTACCGCAATAAGGACATATTCCGTCTGTTTCTATAACTATCTTTTTTGTATTGGTACACTCAGGAAAGCCTGAGCAAGCTAAGAACTTTCCGAACTTTCCGATTTTTATAACCATAGGCTTTCCGCATACTTCGCACACCTGGTCAGTCTGCTCGTCGGGTATCTTAACCCTTTTACCCTCCATTGTCACTTCTGCGTCTGTTAAAAGCTTGTCAAAATCCTTGTAAAACGAACCAAGAGTTTTTGTCCATTCCTTTTTACCCTCTTCAACTTCATCAAGGTCGTTTTCCATTCTCGCTGTGAACTTTAAATCTACTATTCTGTTAAAATGCTCAAGCATAAGAGTTGTTATTACCTCGCCTAAAACGGTCGGCTTGATTTGTTTACCCTCACGCTCAACATAGTTTCTGTCAAAAATGGTTTTTATCGTAGATGCGTATGTTGAAGGACGACCTATTCCGTTTTCTTCAAATGCTTTAACCAGCGTACCCTCTGTATACCTAGCAGGAGGCTGGGTAAAATGCTGATTGCCCTCTAATGACTTTACTTTAAGCTTATCTCCGTTTTTAAGCTCCGGAAGAATCTTTTTTGCGTCTTCCTTTGACGTATCATCGTAAATAACAGTAAAACCGTCAAACTTCACAGTATGTCCCGAAGCCTTGAAAATACATCCGTCAGCTTCAATATCAACAGCGACGGTATTCAAAAGACAGTTTTCCATCTGACTTGCAATAAAACGCTCCCAAATAAGCTTATAAAGCTTATACTGGTCATTTGTAACACCGCTCTCCTTAACTTCTTCAGGAGTAAGCGACGGGATAGTAGGTCTAATAGCCTCGTGAGCGTCCTGTGCATTACTCTTTGTTTTAAATTTCTTAGGCTGCTTAGGAATATAATCCTTGCCGAATTTTTCTTCTATAAACTTATGGGCGTTTTCTCTAGCTTCATCAGATATCCTCAAGCTGTCTGTTCTCATATATGTTATTAGACCGACAAGCCCCTGTCCTTTTATATCGACTCCCTCATAAAGCTCCTGAGCGGTTCTCATTGTCCTTGTTGTCTGAAAGCCCAGTCTCCTTGAAGCGTCCTGCTGGAGCGTTGAGGTTGTAAACGGCGCCTGAGGAGTTTTCTTTCTAACGCTCTTTTTTATATTTGCAACAACAAACTCAGCGGAGCTAAGTCTTTCAACAAGCTCGTCGACCGGTATATGATTATCCGCCTCAAATTTCTTGCCATCAACTGTTGAAAGTGTTGCGTCAAACGCTTTTCTTGAACCCTCTGGGCAAAGCTTAGCGTCAATAGACCAGTATTCCTGTGATACAAAGTTCTTAATTTCGTTCTCACGGTCAACGATCATTCTTACAGCCGCCGATTGCACACGCCCTGCCGAAAGACCACGCCTTACCTTTTTCCACAAAAACGGCGACAGCTTGTATCCCACTATTCTGTCAAGTATCCTTCTAGCCTGCTGTGCGTTTACCTTGTTTATGTCAATAGTACGCGGTGCTTTTATTCCTGCCTCTATGCCCGACTTAGTTATTTCATTAAAGGTAACTCGGTTGTTATCATTCAAATCAAGATTAAGAATGTTAGCTAAATGCCATGATATTGCTTCACCCTCCCTATCGGGGTCGGCGGCAAGATAAACGTTATCAGCCTTTTTTGCCTTTTTCTTTATTTCAGAAATAGTTTTTTCTTTTCCCTTGATGTCGCAATACTCAGGCTTAAAATCGTGTTCGATATCAACGCCGATTTTAGACTTTGGCAAATCTCTGAGATGCCCCATAGATGCGATAACCTCATAATCGCCCTTTAAGTATCTCTTTATTGTTTCAACCTTTTTAGGCGACTCAACTATTATAAGATTAGACATACTAATCACCATACCCTTTAATTATTTCTTTGCTTTAAGCTTATTATGAAAGCATATATCTCTTACCCGAAAGTGATTTCACAATTCCCAAAAGCTCAAGCTCGGTAAGCTCAACCAACAATACTGATATATCCAAAGACAGCTTTTCGCAAAGCCTATCAACGTGCATAACACCGCCCGAAAGCTCGTCATAAATACGCTTTTGTATTTCGCTTAAATCGGAAGTATCAACATAGGTTGCTGTTATGCTCAAGGTCTTTCCGTCATCTTCGGCAGATAGCTGATTAAGCTCGCTGTCCATTTCCCTTACAGGCTTTGAAACCCTGTGCTGTTTTACTGATTTGTTTGAGTTTGCTCTGCTTATAGCGTTATCAAACTTGCGCTCTATTGAAATAAGCTCCGAATTGTTCGGAATAAAGTTTAATTTGTGCGAAAAATTGTTTATATATTCATTGGCAACATCCTCGGCAGAAAATACGGGAATCGCACCGTCTTTAAGCAGATTTCTCTGACCGAAATAACGCTTGTCAAAAATATCGTGCGGAACGATCGTAAATATGTCTTTTCCCTGATTAAGCGCCATTGAAGCCGAGCTTAACGCTCCGCTTCTCTCGCTTGCCTCTATTACAAATACACCCATACTCAACCCCGCAAGCAGCCTGTTTCTTGCAACAAAATCCTTAGATCTTGGCTTGTGATTTGGAAAGTATTCAGAAATGACCGCACCGCATTTCCCTATCGACTTTTTTAACGACGTTGTACCCGCAGGATAATCATACTCCAGTCCGCAGGCTAACACCGCAGCCGACTTTTCATTTGCGCCGATCGAAATCTCATTAGCCAGCGAATCTGCTCCTACCGCAAAACCGCTAACAAAGCGTATTCCTTTTCTCAGCATTGAAGACAACAAAGTCTTTTCAGCATTAAGGCTGTATGCTGAAGAGTCTCTTGCTCCGACAACTGCTATTATAACCCTTTTATTGATAAAACTCAAATCTCCATAAGTGAATAATACAGACGGAGGATTTGAAATTTCTCTTAACATCTGAGGGAAATCATCGTCCTCATAGCAATATATATTTATGCCTTTTTGCTCACAATATGCAATAGTCTGCTCAGCCGTAAACATTGAAGCTGACCTAATGGAACTTATTTCCTTAGTCAAAAGACCGCGAGGAAACTTATCCTTCGACGCATCATCATAAAAATCTACAATACTGTCATACCCTTCTAAAACCTCCCACTTTCTCGGATTAGCAGGTCCGAAAGCAATGGTAAGCCATACCCAGTATTTTAAATTTTCGCTTCTGTTCTCTGTCAAAGTCATCGCCTCTTTATTTTACGTCAAAACTTTTATGTCTTTATCATTTCCCACATCAATATCGCTGCCGCTACGCTTGCATTAAGCGAATCAATATTTCCGCTCATTTCTATTGTGACCTGCTCGTCACAAAGAGCCGAATGTTCGCTCTTTAAGCCGTTGCCCTCGTTTCCGATAACTATAGCGGAATTTAAAGGAAACTTTACAGAGCGTATCTCACTAGCCTGCTTTGAAACAACAGCCGCATAGGTTTTCACGCCCTCAAGCCTCAATCTACTTAAAACACCTTCAAAATCGTCTTCAATATATATTTTAAGCCTGAAAAGGCTGCCCATAGTTGAACGCACGACCTTAGGATTATATAGATCACAGCAGTTTTCGCAAAGAATAACACCCGATATCCCGACGGCGTCTGCGGTTCTGAGAATTGTTCCCAGATTTCCCGGATCCTGAATATTATTCAAAACCACAAGCTTTCCGCTAAGCGTGCAATTACTTAACATTTTGTTCTTTGGCTTATTCACTATTGCAAATATCCCTTGATCCGACTTTGTATTGCTTAGCCTTTTAGCAACACCTTCGCTGACAAGTGTGATCTTATCAGAATACTCACTCAAGAAATCTCTGTCTCTTTCAAACGCCGTTTCTGTTGCAAAAATCGTTTGAATTTCCGATTTTTCCGAAATTGCGTCTTTTAAAAGTCTGCTTCCCTCAAGGGTGAACTGATTATGCTCATCACGAGCTTTTTTACTTGTCGAAAGCCTTACATACTGCTTTACATTTATATTTTCATTACTCGTAATAAGCATAATATCCCCTTATTAAATACAGCATTTAACATTTCATATAAAGAACAAAACACGCCAGAGCATTTCACTCAGCGTGTTGATTTGTTTAGTTAAGAGCAGTCTTTGCCTGCTCAACTATTGATTTAAAGCCCTCCGGATCGCTTATTGCGATTTCTGAAAGCATCTTTCTGTTTAATGTGATTCCGGCTTTCTTAACTCCGTTCATAAACTGCGAATAGTTAATACCGTTCATCTTGCAGGCAGCAGAAATTCTTGTGATCCACAGTTTTCTGAACTCTCTTTTCTTCTGCTTTCTTCCGATATAAGCATATTGTCCCGACTTCATTACGGCTTCCTTAGCCATCTTGAAGTGCTTGCTCTTTGCTCCCCAGTAACCTTTTGCAAGTTTGAGGGTCTTATTTCTTCTCTTTCGAGTCATCATTGCTCCCTTTACACGAGCCATAGTAAATTCCTCCTAATTTAATTGATTTCTTCGGTTCCCTATACTCGTTTATTTGTAAGGGATAAGCTCTCTCAAGTTCTTCTGATCTGCTGCTGAAGCATATGCAGAATTACGAGTTTGTCTAGCTTTTTTGTGACCTTTTTGAATTAGTCTGTGGCTCTTGTTTGTACGCATATACTTAACTTTTCCCGAGCCCGTTACCTTAAAACGCTTTTTAGCGCCTGAGTGTGTTTTCATCTTAGGCATAATTTTTCCTCCTTAATAAAAATACTTTAGCAAATTTGTTACTTATTCGTTTTTGGATTGACGAACATAACAAGACTTCGTCCTTCCATTTTAGGCTTCTTGTCGACTGTTCCGCACTCGGATACAGCTTCTTTAAATCTCTCTAGCAACTCTACGCCAAGCTGCGGATGAGCAACGGCACGTTTTCTGAAACGAACCGAAACCTTCAGCTTATCGCCTGATTTCAAAAACTTTCTAGCCTGATTAGCTTTAGTTTCAAAATCATGCGTGTCGATAGTAGAGGACATTCTAACTTCCTTGACCTCAACGACCTTCTGGTTCTTTCTTGCTTCCTTTTCCTTCTTAGCCTGTTCAAAGCAATACTTACCGTAATCCATTATCTTACACACAGGCGGCTTTGCCATAGGCGCAATTTTAACAAGGTCCAAGTCCTTTTCATATGCGACCCTCTGTGCTTCCTTGCCTGACACTATACCAAGCTGGCTTCCGTCCTCGCCGATAAGTCTGACTTCCTTATCGTTGATTGCTTCGTTGATTTGAGTATCAATTCTGTTGCTAATGATCAAACACCTCCGTAAATTTACTAAAAGTATTTCTAAATAAAATATGAGTGCAGATAAAACATCCGCACTCATACATTAAACAGCATAGCTGTACTTAACTGTATTGACCTTTTCGCTTAATCGCTTAAGGTGAGAACGGAGTTCTGCTTCACTTACCACGTTATTATACACTTCAATTATCACTTTGTCAAGCATTTTTAGAAAAAAATTTAGCAATTAATTCCCGATACTTCTTTTATACCTCGACGGCGTGGTATTATACACGCTTTTAAAAGTCTCGATAAACGATTTTACATTTGCAAAGCCGTTGTTATAAGCAATCTCAGTAATAGAACGGTCGCTGTTTAAAAGCTCTCTGTACGCATGGTAAAGCCTTATCTTATTCAAATAAGAATAAAATGTCTCTCCGGTATTTTTCTTAAAAAACTTTGAAAAATACGTCGGCGACATACCAATCTCTGACGCAATATCAGAAAGCGAAAAGCCGGTTGAAAAATTCTCTTCCATAAAGCTAATTGCTTTTTTTATATTGATCATACTCTTTTGCTCGTATCTGTCATACCCTTTTTCCTGCTTTTCCTTTTTACATTCTTTTAAAAGCACTCTGCAAATTTCCCTAAGAATAATTGAAATCTCAAGCTCGTAAAACTCCTCTTTCTGCTCAAACAGATAAGCGCACTCTATAATGAGTTTCTTGACCTTTTGCTTTGCTTTTTCTTTGTCTGTAAAATCAAAGTAGTAAGAATCAATATCTTTGCAATACTCTCTTAACAAATCGTATGACAATAAAATAGTAACAGTATTTAACGTGCTGATATCATCAGAGCGGGTTTCGTGTAGCTCTCCGCTGTTTACAAAAAAGAAATCTCCCGAACAGACCTCAACAGGTTTTCCGTTTATAATACCGTTTATCTTACCCTCTATTACTAAATCAAATTCAAGATTGCTGTGCCAATGAAGAGGATAATGCGATGTATCATCGCTTCCGTACCCAAAATATATTTTAGCCGGTATCAAAGAGTTTGTTTCGATTTTTTCCTGATAATAATTCATATTCAACACCAACCTTCTAAATCTTGTAGTATTTACAAAATCGTTTAAAAGCTAACCTCTATTCCCTCTTTCAGACTGAACGAATAGATATAACCCGTTTTAACAGGCTTATCCAAAAGCAAATCAAACGCCGCTTTATAAAGCCTAAGCTGAACAGTATAATTATCTCTTAATTGCTCTGCGGTCGTATTTCTGTCGGTTTTGTAATCTAAAAGCACATATCCGTCGCTCTCTTCAAAAATGCAGTCGGCAATACCCTGCAACATTCCTCCAGAGCCTTTATACTCCCCTATTTCTTCGCTTATATCCAAATCTGAGAATTTAACTAAAAACTGCTTTTCCCTCATAACTGATTTGCTCTTTTGAATACGCTTATACACATCGCTTTCAAAAAATGCTTTTATAGTTTCTCTGTCAATTCCCTCCGACTGATATGCTGTAAGTTTACCAATGGAAACAAGACGGCTTATTTCCTCATCTAAGTTATTCTTTGCCTTTTCAAAGCTGCAAAGCTCCATAAATCTGTGGGTAATAGTACCCTTTTCTGAAGCTGTCAGCTTTCCTATCTCCTCAGAGAATTTCGGTATCTGAGGATAATAATACGCTTTCTTTTCGTCCTTTGCAATATCTGAAACAGAAAGTTTTGACGGAGTTTTAGAATCTTTAACGTCGTATTGAAAATCAAATCTCTTTAAAAGGTCTCTAACAAGCTCCGGGTCAGAAACTGATTTTTTCTGTTTCAGAACACGTTCCTCACTTTTCTCTGTTTCAGCACACTTTGAAACAACGAGAGTTGAATCAGTTTTTACAGAAGCCAATTCATCATTATATTCTGAATCAAGAAATTCAAATATATGACGTCTTAATAAATCTGCGTCGGGATGCAAAAGAAAACATCCAACAAGCCATTCCCCAAAAGAGCCTGCATCTGATACCATATCGTCAGAAACACGACCCAAAACAGCAAGATTTGAATAAATACCTTTCATAAGCTTAGCAGTCTTTTCATTAAAAACAACAGGAATAAAAAGCTTATCCTTTGCACGGGTAAGGGCAACATACAGAAGTCTCAGCTCCTCGCTTTTCATTTCGCTGTCAGCAATACTCTTTAAAACATTATATGAAAACGGCGTAACTGACATATTTTCTTCTGCAATATTAAATTTCATAGAAACTCCGAGTTCCTGATTTATTATCATTTTCTTTTTATTATCCTGATCGTTAAACCGCTTAAAAATATTGCAGATAAACACAAACGGGAACTCAAGACCCTTTGAACCGTGCATTGTCATTATATTGACGGCTTCCCCTTCGTCAAAGCTGACAACAGCCTGAGAGAAATCTTTTTTATTTTCTATAATATTATCAATGTACCGAATAAACCCCGTAAGTCCTCCGCCGTTTGATTTATCATATTCATTTGCATACTCCAAAAGCAAATTCAAATTTGCACGCTTTTGGTGACCGTCCTCATAAACGGAGGCAATGCCATAATAATCGAAGGTATCATAAATCTTTCTTATCAAATCAACAAGATTTAGGCTTGCCGCATAAAAGCGAAGCTCCTTGATTTTCTCAACTGCTTTTTTGCACATCAATACCAGTTCAGAATTTTCCTTTGACGCATTATCCTCAAAGTGCAAAAGCTGCTGATACAGCTTAGGCTTTGTGCTTTTTACTTTAGTCAGCCTTACCCTTGCAGCATCATCAGGCGAAAACATAAACACAGGCGACATTAGCACCGACAAAAGCGGAATATCCTGCATAGGATTATCAAGCACTCTAAGAAGATTTATAATTACCGATATCTCCCTTGAACGCAGATAACCGCTTGTCATTTCAGAGTTTGTCTTTATTCCAAAGCTCTCAAGCGCCTTTGAAACGCATCGCCCGTCCTCATTGTTTCGTGATAAAACGCAAATATCAGACGGTCTGCAAGGACGAAAACCGCCGTTTTCGCCGACGCTTAAATCATAAACTTCCGTTTTGCTTTTTAAAATCTCGTTTATTCTCTTTGCGATCTCATAATGCTCAACATTATACTGAAGGTACTTTGAAAAATCTCCCCTGTCATCTATCAGCATAAGCTCTGTTGAATAATCGCCGTTATTGGGAACATCAAGTCCCAACACAAGCCTTTCATCATCAGTATAATCTATTTCTCCTGTAGTCTTGTTCATAAGCTGAGAAAACAGAAAGTTTACAATACTTATAACTTCCCTACGGCTTCTGAAATTCTTTTTTAAAGTAATTTCTTTTGTACCTTTGTATGCTTTGTCATTGGCTTTTTTTCTTGCGTCGATAAACAGCTTGGGATTAGTCTGACGGAATCTGTATATTGACTGCTTTACATCGCCAACTACAAAAACATTCCTGCCTATTACATTTATGTCTTCGGTATCCGACAGGCACTTAAAAATCAAATCCTGAAGGTTATTGACGTCCTGAAATTCATCAATCAGAATGATTTTGTATTCTTTGTTTTTTACTATCTCCTCACAAAGCGGAGTTCTTGAAACGACCCCGTTTTCACACACCGCTAAAAGCTCTGTCGTCATATGCTCAACGCTTGAAAAATCAACTGCGTTTTTTGAAACCATCAAATCGTGCAAAACGTCCTCAGCATACACAGTCATTTCACAGACTATCTCAAACAAATCCTTTATAACGGCTAAATCGCTTTTAATTTCTTTCACAGGGGAAGATACAAAAGACATTATCTTAGTAAGCTCTGACTTTAACTTATCTCTATCGTTTTTTATTTCACCTATAAGTTTTTTCTCTGCTTCTACTTCCTTATCGCTGAAACCCTCTCTTGCTTTTTTAGTGATAGTCGAATTGAACCTGTCAAAACTAAATTGACAGCATTCTTTATAGATATCGTCCCAACATTCTGCATTTATACTTTGCAGCTTCAAAGCAATAGCGCAGTCATTCTCCAAAAGCTGAGTTAAAGAAGTTAAAATTCTCAGACCATTGCTTTTTTCAATAAGGTCCTTATACAAAAGCTCTGCCGACCGAGCCTTGTTTTTTATTTTATCACAGCTATACAAAAGCAGTTGATTTATATAATCTTGGCTGTCAAATAGTTTTAGTGTATTCTTTATCCATTCATCACGAAACGGAATACTTTCAAAAAACTTGTGCATATCGGTAATAATATTGACAAGTCCGTTGTCATTTTCACCGCCGATAGCCTCCAGTATTACTGAAATTCTTTCAGGCTTTTGCTCATAATAATACTCTAGCGTATCGTCGATAGCTTGATTAAGCAAAACCACTTTTTCATTATCTTCTAAAATTCTCAGATTGCTTTCAAAATCAAAGCTCTGTATATTTTCCTTTACAAATTCGAGACAGAACGCATTGATAGTAGTTATCTTTGCCATCTGCAGCCTTTTTTGCTGATTTACAAGCCATGCACTTTGCGGATTATTGTCAAGCGCCTTAATTATTGCCTGAGAAAGCTTTTCACGAATCTGTTCAGCAGCAGCCCTTGTGAAAGTTACGGCTAAAAGTCTGTCTGCCTCTATTTTTCTTTCTTCATCTGAAAGCAGCCTTATCGTGCGCTCAATTAAAACGGCAGTTTTTCCGCTTCCTGCCGCAGCAGATACAACAACGCCCTTTTCTGTTTCGTTTATTGCGCTTAACTGATCCTCTGTCCAAACAGGCATTACAACTACTTCCTTTCTTGTTCTTTTATTTCCTCAAGCAATTTTTCCTTATCTTCATTTAATATCTGTTCAGCGTCACGGCGGTTGTATTTTCCGCAAACCGACCAATAATTGCAGTATCTACAGCTTATTGTGTCTATATTACCCGACTTCATCACAGGCATTGCGGCTATCTCGCCGTCTGCAAGAGATCTACCCATTTCTATTATTTTGTCCTTAGAGAATCTTTCAATAGCCTCGAAAATATCGGCGTCTACTACCTGTTTCTCGTCTACATTTTCTCCTCTTGAGGTTTTCTTTAAAGGCGCAAATAATCCCGACGCACGCTCATCCATTGCTTTAAGGGTCAAATCGTTGTATACAAAAAGACCGTTTCGTTTGAATTTCTTATTGCGTTCGTTCTTTAATTTTTTCTCACGTTCCTCATCAGAACTTTCTCTAAGCTTCTCTCTTGGCAAGTAATTCTCCACATACTTTGCGG
Organism: uncultured Clostridia bacterium; assembly: GCA_947589215.1. GTDB lineage: Bacteria > Bacillota > Clostridia > Oscillospirales > Ruminococcaceae > UMGS1601. The sequence continues at coordinate 4,029 of CANQCL010000020.1, read as the reverse complement.
GCATATACATAACTCCGGCAGGAGAAAGCTCTCCGTCACGGTTGAACTCGTTATCGGTATCTACAAGAGCGAGAAGATAAATAAGCATCTGCATATTAAGACCGTGATACAGCGACGCTAAATCAAAATCCTTACCGCCCGTTTTATAGTCAACAATGCGAACATAACGCTTGCCGCTCTCGTCCTTATATATATCTACCCTGTCTATACTTCCCCGCATACAGATGTTGACGTCCTTATCGACCTTGATTTTTAAAATGCTTTCGCCGTTTTCATCGGTCAAATCATACTCAAACGCAACCGGCTTGAAGAAACAGCCCTCAAGCTCCTGAATAAGATTTTTAACAACATAAAACGCTGTCAGTTCAAGGTTTTTTAAATTGTAAGAAAACCTGCTCGTCTTACCAAAATTTCCTCCCAGTTCATTATTCACATACTCCTTGCAATAGCCGCTAATAAGCCTTTTAATTTCATCATCGCTAAGACTTTCGTAATTATCGTTAAAGCATATGTTTCCGTTTTCGTCAACCGTACTTAAAATGTTCTGCAAAATAAAATGTATAAGGCTTCCCTTAGTCATAGGTGAAATATCAACCCTCTCAATAGGGTAAACCTTCAATCCATTTTTGCAGAAATAGTTAAACGGACATTTATAAAAGTCGTCCGCCCTTGTTGCAGACATATTAATATCGTGCGGAAAAAATACCGCTTTTGCAATATTCTTTGAAAGCTTATATTCAGAGTGCTTTTCATTGTCTGATAAATCATCGAGGAACTTAATTTTTCTTTTGTATTCATCATCAGAATACAAAGCCTCTCTTAAACTTTCCTGCTCTTTGGAATCATTGTGATAGTTTGTGGCAAAGCTGTAATAAGCGCTGTTGTCGTTTTCGCAGAAATAGTCCAAAGAAAGGTCAGATACATTCACCTTAACACTTTTCCCGAATATCTTTTCTATATCACGAGCCAATAAAGACGGTCTTAAAGCTTCGTTTTTCACCGATGATTCAGGATATGATGCAATAAGCCTATCGCTTGCCGAAGCAAGAGCAATATACGAAATCAAACGTTCATTATCTAAAAATGTCTGAGTGTTACTGCTTATACTGAATCCTATATTATTTAGCTTTAACTTTTCACGCTCGGTCAAAAGTCCTGAGTTTTGAACATTTCTCGGAAACAGACCGTCATTTAACCCTATTACAAAAACCGCTTTCATATTGCCCAGTCTTGAGTGCTCCGCCCTTGCAACAGTAACAGCGTCCAGTTTCTGCGGAGGAGACGAAATCGTCATTTCAGAAAGCATAAGCTTTAACAAATTATAAAACTGACGCAGAGAAATTTTCTCATCGCCCATATTCTTGTAAATAGAATTTATTGACCCCAGAAATAGCGACCAAAGCTGCTTGAAATCCCTTGCTATTTCAACTACAGACGCGTCATCAGACTCAACAGACCTGCTTATAAGCGAAAAGGTTTTCTCAGAAAGCTCTATTCTTCCCATAAGCTCGTTTAATGCCAGACAAATGTCTCCGGCAGTTGTATTCTTTGTCTTATCCTTAAAATCTTCAAGAGGGCAGATAATGCTCTTTCTTATATCGTTTATTAGCGTGAGAAATTCCTTAGAGTTTCCTCCCTTTCTGCTATCAAACGGAGTAAAATCAGAAAGCCACATATCCCCCTCTACTCCCCATTTATAGCAATATTCCTCAATAGCTGACGCTTTAAAATCCTCAATGCTTGAAAGCGGCGATTTTATGTATCTTAGTATATTTTCAGTTTTATACTTCTTTGTCAAAACGCAGTCAAACAGCGATAAAACATAAATAACGAGAGAAGAACGCAAAACGCTCTTTCTCTTATCCATAAAAAACGGAATCTCATACCTATTAAACGCACCGTCTATCAAGCTTGAATAATCGTCAAGCGAGCGTGAGATAACAGCAATATCTTTATAAGAATACCCCTGCTCTCTTATCAGCTTTTTTATGCTCGCAGCTACATAATCTATCTCATCATACAAATTTCTTGCACATACGAGTTTTATTCCTTCATTGTCTGCACACGGATTATTTACAAGGCAGAATATATTTGATTCAAGATGCTCTAAAGCCTTAGATTTATAAGCCGTACACTCATCAGCGCTTATATTTTCGACCTTACCCGCACCGCCTGCTAAATCAACAAGCTTAGATCTAGTTTTAATACACATTGAAAACGGCGACATATTTGATGTCAGGTTATTTCCGCCGCCGATAATAAGTGAAACAGTTAGACTTTTCGCATCTCTTAAAATTACCTTTATAACCTCATACTCGTCTTCTGTAAAGCTTGAAAACTCGTGTATGAAAACGACTGTATTTTTAAAATAGCTGTTATCCTGCGCAATTTTAGCCGCTTCTGATATAGCGGTAGCTTCATCTATAAGACCTAATGCATAAAGCTCCCCCTGATACAGCTTATAAAGACTAGATATTGATTCCAGCTTTTCAAATAGACTGCCGTCAGTTTGAGCCAAAGCGCTTTCAAGAGTATTGCAGTCAATATCAGATCTCTTAAAATCGTCAATAAGCGAAATCGTATCAGAAACAAACTGAGGCTTGTCTAACGAACGCGAATAAAAGCTTTTCTTTCCGAGACTTGATTTCTTAAAAGCTTTTACCGCCTTAAACATAGAAATAAGCTTTGCGTTTTTGTCTGCCAAAACGCCAGACTTTGTACCGTACTCTTTTAAAATAATTTCTGCAAAACGGTTAAAACCCAAAGTTTTGAGACTGTTAAAGCTCTTTGCTCCTAGCTCGTTATAAAGCTGTTTATCATACTCAAACGAATACTGATCCGGAACTATGACTATTACATTTTCATTGGCAAGCACAGATTTTTTGATTTCATCTGTCATTATTTCTGTTTTACTGCTCCCCATTCCACCGGTAACAATTCTTAACATTTATCTCACCTTATCTACAATCTTAAAAAGCTTAATAACTCACATTAATATTGTACCACAACCGAGCTAGAAGGTCAATTTACTAGATGCAAGAAGCAAGACAAAACCGCCCGACCGCCGAGCCGGCGGAGGCTCTGCTGCCTATTATAAATTTGACAAATGTTAAAGTTGGTGAAACGGCAGACTTATCAATTGATAATTGACAATGTATAATGGATAATGGTCTGAAGCAAGCTAAAAGCGTTCGGAATATTTCCGAACGCCTTTGTTTTAACAGCTATGTACGACCCGCCGTTTATCAAGTTACAACATTTATTAAACTACCCAAAGGCGGCTGTACCTGCGGCGGCTCGCCGCTATTTAGTCTTTTTCTTAACAACCTTGCTCCACTTTCCAAAATACTTCCTACCGTTTGCAAGCTTGTACGCCCTTACCTTCACAAAGTATTTCTTCTTTGGTTTGAGATTTTTAAGTGTGACTTTGTTTTTCTTTACCGTTACACTCTTCTTATTCTTTGTGAATTTATTATTCGTAGCATATAGAACCTCATACCCTGTTGCTCCGCTTACCTTTTTCCAAGAGACGTTAAGCTTCTTTTTCTTTGCTTTAACCTTTACATTTTTAACCTTCGCTGGTTTTGCCGTTGTTGTAACTGTAGGCGGTGTTGTAGGTTTAGGAGTTGCTGTTGTAGGTACAGATGTAGGCGGTGTAGCCGGAGTGTTTGGTGACTGTGACTGGTTGTTATTGTCTGATGAGTTTGACGGATCTGACGAGTTGTCTGTCGGATTTGATGAATCTGATGGATCTGATGATGAAGGCTCTGATGACGATGGCTCATCTGACTTATCTACAAGCCCATCAATGGCTGAATATATCCCCTCTGTCGTGTCCTCCATTGACATTATGCTAGGATCTTCTCCGTATTTACCTGCCTTCTCGACTAATGCCTTTAATACACCATAACTTTCTGGTGTATAATCATCTTCTGAGTATTTTTCTGCTTCAGTTACCGCTTTGTTTAGTTCTGCTTGAGCGTTTTCTATTTCTTCTTCTATATCTACAATTCTAACGCTTGGAACTCC
>CANQCL010000019.1 GCA_947589215.1 uncultured Clostridia bacterium | reverse complement strand
AATGTTTGCTGGCTGTAAAAAACGAACTGTTGCGGAGGTGACCTAAATGTTCCAAGCGTTTATTGAGGTTTTAAAGGCTTTAGAGAATGAGAAAGAGAATGGAGATTAGTTATGGATACTTATGATTTATTGGTTGTCTTTAAGGACGGCTCGGAGTTGATTGTTAAGGATGTAAAGTGTTGTTACCACTCTACATACCGTACAAAAGGTTTAGAACATTTTCAACACCAAATTGCTTTGAAAGTTATTAAAAATGACGGAAGTTCATTCATTAACTGGGACGAAATAAGATATTTCGGTCGCTTGTCTGACTTGAGATAGCAGGAAATTTAATTACGAGAAGGGAGAAACAAAATGAGCAATTCCAGTGATTATCATAAGAAATGGATGCAGGATCATAGAGAGCAACAAAAGCAGTATCATAAAAAGTGGGAGCAGGAACATAAAGAACAACGCAAACAGTACAAGAGAGACTGGCGTGGGAAAAATCAAAGTAAAAGTTCAAATGATATTATTTGCCCATATTTTATCAATGAAACTGCTATGCAGATTACTTGTGAAAGTGTAAATGTAAATGAAAAATGTGCTGTACATAAATTCAAAAGTAAAGAGCTTAAAGATAAACACAGGAATTGCTTTTGTGAGAGTTTTAATTATAAGCAATGTATGCATAATTGGATAATATAAAAATGCTCGTTGGCTTTAAAATTACGGATATATTATGTAAGTAGGCAGTAGGATTTTAAAAATCTTGCTGCCTAAAAAATTATTGTCAAATTGTCCACCTAGTTTTTAAAATAGCTAGTTGATATAATTTTTACAAGGATGTGATATTGTGATTGAGATTAAAGGTTCGGACGTATATTGCCCTAAACATAATACAATAACACTTCGTTTTAAGATTAGCTATAGTAACGGTGCAGATTATATTTTTGAGGCTGGAGATAAAATGACTTTCAGGCTTAAAAGTACCAAAAACAGTGCGAAAGATATAATTACAAAATCTGCGGATTTAGTCGCAAAAGATACTTGTCAAGAGTTTATACTTACAGCCAATGACACTAATATCGCAAGAGATCACTATCATTATGAAGTAGATTTAATTCGTGATACTTTAATACATACTGTTATAAGCGGAAAACTGGTCATAACATAATGGTTTTAAATTATACATTTTGGTGATGTAATGAGTACGGAATGGGGGTGTTAAAATGGCTGATAATAAAGTGATTGTAGAATTAAACGGCAGATTAGTCGGAGACGGCTATACCTTACCGATAGCTACAAAGAAAAGACTTGGTGTTATAAAAGTTGGAGAAGGCTTAGACATTGATGAAGAAGGCGTTTTAAGTTTAATTCCAATAGAACATAATGCTTTTAGCAAGTTGCTTATAAAGAGCACTAATGGAGTATTCAAAAAAGCAGCAGAAACAGGTAATGATGTAATTGAAGTTAGCTTTAAACCTGCTTTGAAAGTGGAAAACATTGACGGAGTTCCTACTATTAACCTTGATTTTGGTACTCAGCTTGACGCTGATAAGCCTATGTCAGGCGAGGCAATAAAGGAATATGTAAACAGTGAAATAGAAGGATTAGAATTTGAGTTCAATGATTTAGTAGATTGGTTGGCCAGTTTATATGTATCTACAAGCTCATATATGACAATAGGAACATATGAAGTGACAACTGATGAAACAGGGCAAGCTGATTTGCCTGTTGAATTGGAAGATAAACAAGCAAATTATGTGTTTATTAATGGGCTTTTTGCAGTTGAGGGAAAGGATTATAAATTTGCTGATAACCGTATAGAATTAACAAGCTCAGAATTTATATCAGGTAATGATATAGTTACTTTTGTCATTTATAAATCTGTTATTGATGGTAAAACAGGTAGAAGCAAACCTATAAACATTTCATCGGAAATATATGAAACAACAACAAATCAAGATGGTTATTCACTTTTACCGTTTTCTTATGATGATAAAACATTTCAGGTATTTGTTAATGGTGTATATGCTGAAAAAGAAAAGGATTACTCAATTGTCAATGACAACACCGGTATTCAAATAGTAAATTCTGAATTTATGTCAGGTAATGATGAGGTAGCTTTTGTTGCACATAAAACAGCTGATGGGAATGATATCAAGGATATCGTATTTGAAGTGTATGAAACAGAAGCAAATAAGTTTAGTCGCGCTAATATTCCATTAATACCTAGAACAATTATACAGAATTATGACAGTACGGCTGTATACGTCTATATTAACGGATTACTTGCTGTTGAGAATGAAGATTATATTATTGAAAATGATAATGTTCAGCTTACCAATTTTGAACTTGGTTCGATTAACGATGTTATCACTTTTGTTGTCTTGAAATCAGAAATTAGCGGCACTGTTGACGAAGAAGAAATTTCAGTCTCTGAAATTGAACAAATGGTATCAGAGATTGACGGATTAAAAGATGAAACAGAAAGGGAGTAGATTACAATGGCGAAACTAGGACCGATAGGATTAAAAGCAATATTACAAATTATCGGTAATAAGCTCACAGGAAAAGCAGATAAGGATCATACGCACAGCAATTATTTGACAGCACATCCGAGTGTAGAGACAAGCTCTCCAACAAGCAACGACTTAACATTAAGCTGGGGCGGTCAGGTAACGGCGTATTCAGAAGTGACTAAAGACACAAACGGACACGTAACAGGAGGGAAGATCACGAAATATACTCTTCCATCGTCAGAGGCAACAGCTTCCGCAAAAGGACTGATGAGTGCCGCCGACAAGAAAGCAATAAATGAGCTTCCCGATGTGTATGCTAAAAAGTCTGATATCGTGAATGTGTATCGTTATAAGGGCAGTGTTGATACATATAATAATTTGCCTGGCGAAGACTTAAACAGCGGAGATGTTTACAATGTAGAGGATACGGGTAAAAACTATGCGTGGACAGGCTCAGACTGGGATGATTTAGGCGGTAGTTTTGAATTTGAGGAAGAAGAAATTACCGCAGAAGAAGTAGAAAGAATATGTAATGAAGTGTGGGGGTAAATAATAATGGCAAGTTTAAAAACATCAGGATTACAGCGTTTTGTTGAAAAAATCCTAGCAAAATTTTTAACTAAAGAAGAAGCAGATGGACAATTTTTTAAAAAGGATAATTTTCCTACAAGCATGACGCCGACAAGTCATGCGTCTCCAAGTGCTACTTATGGTGTAGGCAACAGTTCTAATTATGGACATTTAAAATTGTCTGACAGTACAACAAGCACAAGCGGAGTATCAAGTGGCGTTGCCGCTACACCGGCGGCAGTTAAAAGTGTAAAGGCAATTGCAGATGCGGCAAAAACGGCAGCGGATAATGCAGTGGCAGCGGGTAAATCAACCATTACTCAATACGCTTACGGTAAATTGCATTTTACTTCTGACGGAGGCTATGATACAGAAAATTCATATCGAGTTATTAATTTTGTTCCTAGTATAATAAAAGTTTATTATACAGGTACAAGTTCGGCTTCCGGCTCTGGTGCAACCCCTCAATTGTGTACAATTCTTACCCCTCCAGCTTCATACAATAGCTCTAGTTACACGAATGCAACTACTACTTGGAGAGGAAATAAGCTGGTGAATGGTTCTATAGCTCAAATATCTAAAGGTAAAACTTATTACTGGCAACCAATGGGTAACATTGGTTATTACATATATGAAATTATGGGATATAAGGAGACTACTTAATTAACCCGCTCGGCAGTGTTGTCGGGCGGTAACATAAAAAGTATAGAAATTTATAAATAAAATAAGGAGTAAATATTATGAAAAAGAAAATAACAAAAGGAACGTTTGTAAGAACAATATTACTTGTTTTTGCACTTGCAAATCAAATACTTGCAGTATTCGGAAAATCACCTATACCGATAGATGATGACACTGTAACAAATCTTATATCAACAGCATGGACGGTTATAGCGTCGCTTATCGCGTGGTGGAAAAACAACAGCTTTACCGATAAGGCTATTAAAGCGGATAAGATGTTGTAATACATAATAAAGGAATGTGCAGTTTTGGCAAACAGAGGAAATATAGACTGGGTTAAAATACGTAACGAATATATAAATACACCCACATCATATGAAAGACTTGCTAAAAAATACAATGTAAGCAGAGGCACATTAAGTAAACGAGCAAAAAAAGAAAATTGGGTAGGTAAGCGCGCTAAGTACATAAAAAAAGCACAGGAGCGTTTGTCGGAACAATCTATTAATCTGCAAATGGATTATCAAGAAAAGTTAATGCAGGTACGGCAAAAGCTGCTTTTGAAAATTGATAAAGCAATTGACGGTTTGGAAAATCAAAAGGTAGATATAGAAAAAGAGTTGATAAGTACAGACAATGACGGAAATAAAACAAAGTCAAAACTTCAAGAGAAAACAGTGATTAAAGGGGAATTAAATTCAAAGATCATTAAAAATCTCACCTCCGCCTTGCGTGATCTTTTCGATGATAAGGCAAATATAAACGAAAATGACAGTCTCAATACAGGAGTTATTGTTCTTCCAGAGGTGACATCTGATGAATAATGCTGTATGGAAACCTCAGCCAAAGCAGGCTCTATTTATGAGCAGGAGTGAAAATGAATGTCTGTACGGAGGAAGTGCAGGAGGAGGTAAAAGCGACGCTTTACTTGCAGAAGCCACAAGACAAGTGAATATTCCCACTTATCGTGGGATTATTTTCAGACGGACATATCCGCAGTTAAAAAAGCTGATAGATAGAAGTTATCAGATTTATACAAGGGCATTCCCACAAGCAAAGTATAACTCCGGCACTCATACTTGGGTGTTTCCGTCTGGAGCTAAAATTTATCTTGCAAATATGAACAGAGAAAGTGATAAATATAATTATCAAGGTCAGGATTATGAATATATTGCATTTGATGAATTAACTCAGTTTTTAGAAGAGCAATATATTTATATGCTTTCACGTAATCGTCCTAACGGACCGAATACTAGATGTTATGTGAGAGCAACTGCCAATCCAGGCGGAATAGGACATGGATGGGTAAAACAAAGATTTTTAACTCCTGCACCGCCAATGACTCGTATAACTGAAAATGTTTCTGTCGTTGATGATAAGGGCGAATTGATAACGATGACAACTAGCCGGATATTCATTCCGTCTAACGTGTTTGATAATAAAGAACTTCTGAAAAATGATCCTACATATTTGGCTCGTCTTGCTATGCTGCCGGAAAAAGAACGTAATGCGTTGCTGTATGGAGACTGGGATAGCTTTGACGGTCAGGTGTTTACTGAGTGGACAAACGATCCAAAGCACTATAAAGACGGTAAATATACTCATGTTATCGAACCGTTTAAAGTGCCGCCGCATTGGCTTATTTACAGGGGCTTTGATTTTGGATATGCAAAACCGTTTTCTGTTGGCTGGTATGCGGTCGATACAGAGGGAAAGATTTATCGTATTCGTGAGTATTACGGTTGTACAAGTAATGCTAATGAGGGTCTTAAAATCACTCCTCAGGAAATAGCTAAAAATATTAAAGAGATTGAAGATACAGACGAAAATCTGAAAGGAAAGAATATAATCGGCGTTGCAGACCCATCTATTTTTGACAGAAGCAGAGGTGAAAGCGTTGCCGATATGATGGCAAGCCACCCTTATTATGTTACGTGGAGCAAGGGAGATAATACAAGAATTGCCGGAAAGATGCAGTTTCATTATAGGTTTGCATTTGATAGTGATGGCGAGCCTATGTTTCAGGTATTTAATACTTGCAAGCATTTTATCAGGACAATACCCCTTCTTATATACGACGAGCATAAAGTTGAGGACATTGATACAGAAATGGAAGACCATATATATGACGAATGCCGCTATGTCCTAATGACTAATCCTATTAGTCCAAGACAGAATTTGATGAAGCCTTGCAGAATTATGCCGGGCGATCCTTTAAATCAGTTAAACAGCAAAGTTTGATAAAGGAAGTGCAAAAATGTTTGGTAAGAAGAAAACAAAGAACAAATCTGCTATAGGTGAAAATGAAGTTTTAAAGGCAAGGTCGATTTTAGAAAAATACAAAGAAAGCAAATCTGACCTTGAAAGAAGAATAATAGAAAACAATAAATGGTTTAAGTTGAGGCATTGGGAGGTAATGCATTCAAAGCCTAGCGGTCCGCATACGCCTGCTACATCTGCTTGGTTGTTTAATTCTCTTCTCAATAAGCACGCAGACGCAATGGATAATTATCCAGAGCCTAATGTTTTGCCCAGAGAAGAAAGCGATAAGGATACAGCTAAGGTGCTTTCGGAGGTTCTTCCGGTTGTCTTTGAGCAAAACAACTATGAGCAAACGTATTCAGATACATGGTGGTACAAGCTAAAGGTTGGAACTTCAGTAACGGGAGTTTTTTGGAACTCTAATGCAAATAACGGTCTAGGAGATATAGAAATAAAAAAGGTTGATTTATTAAATCTCTTTTGGGAACCCGGCATAACTAACATTCAAGAAAGCAAAAACGTATTTTATGTAATGCTTATTGATAATGATGTTCTTGAAAATCAATATGAGGAACTTAAAGGAACACTCGGAGGCAACACTTTTGAAATTGCGAAGTATGCCTATGATGATAATATAGATACAACGAATAAATCCGCCGTAATTGACTGGTATTATAAAAAAGATAACAAACTTCACTATGTCAAGTTTGTAAATTCAACAGTTTTATACGCTACCGAAAATGATGAACAGTATAAGGAAAAAGGCTTATATGATCACGGTGAATATCCGTTTGTGTTTGATGTGATGTTTCAAGACGAAGGTTCTCCTACCGGTTTTGGATTTGTTGATATTATGAAATCGCCTCAGGCATACATAGACGAGCTTAATGATGTTGTATTAAAAAATGCAAAACTTGCGTGTAAGCCTAGATTTTTTATAAAATACGGTGCAAAAATAAATAAAGAGCAGTTTGCAAATTGGGATAACGACTTTATTGACGTATCAGGAACTGATATAGGAGAGGACAGTGTAAGGCAACTCAATGTTAATCCGTTACCGTCAATATATGTGACTTTGCTTAACAATAAAGTAGAAGAACTTAAAGAAACATCAGGAAACAGAGATTTTTCTCAAGGTTCTACTTCAAGCGGCGTTACATCAGGTACAGCAATAGCTTCGTTGATGGAAGCAGGCAGTAAACTTTCAAGAGACCAGATAAAGGCAAGCTATAGAGCATTTGTGAAAATCTGCAATTTTGTTATTGAAAATATCAGACAGTTCTATGATGAACCGAGATGTTTTAGAATTATCGGGGAACATGGAGACGAAGAGTTCAGAACCCTTGATAATTCTAATATTAAACCTCAACAGCAAGGTGACGAATTTGGTTTTGATATGGGCGAGAGATTGCCTATATTTGATATAAAAGTAACAGCACAAAAGTCAAATCCATTTAACAAGCTCTCACAAAATGAGTTGATGATACAGCTTTATCAACTAGGTGTTTTCAATCCGCAAATGGCAGATCAAGCTTTAGTTCTTATTGAAGGTATGGACTTTGAGAATAAAAACACCATTAAGGCTAAAATAGGTAAAAACGCCACTATGTACCAACAAATATTACAAATGCAGCAACAGCTTGCACAAGTTTCGGCAATGTTGGATGCTCAGACAGGTGGGAACATTGGAGAGCAGACAGTTCAAGGGACGCAAATTAATGAACAGGAAAACCCAACAGGCAATATGAACGAAGGGGAACTGACTAAGCTGCAATCTAATTCTTTGGCATCGCGTAATCCAAAAGCTCAAACGGCGCAGGAAAATGCAAAAAATAAAGTTCAAAACACTACAAGAGTGGATTAAGAGGGAATTATGACAACAGTTGAATGTTTTTATAACGAAAAAACAAAACAATTTATATTAAGGGTATACGGTCATGCAGGGTATAACAAAGAAAATGATATAGTTTGTTCAGCGTGTAGTATGCTTACCTTTACTGCTTGGCAGGCGATAGCCGATTTTGAAGAAGAAAATCTTTTAAAGAACGTCAAATCTTCAAAATCTGAGGGATATATGAACATAGAAGCTGAATTTATTGACGTTAATACATCTCTTAATGTACTAAGGGGTATTATAAAAGGCTATGAAATGCTTGAATGCAAATATCCCAAGAATGTTCAGGTAATGGGAATAGACAGTATAGATAATGTTTGCATAAATAAAAAGCAAAATAATTTTTATTCAGTAATAAAAGAATAGGGATAATTCTGCTTATAAAAATTATTGTCAAATTGTCCACCTAGAAAAATATAATTTATATTTATATACTTAAATTACAGGCTCGGATATGAGCTGACACATCGGAAAGACGAGGATTAAGAAAAGGAGCAAACCTAATGAAAGCAATTATTGATCGAGCAGTGGCTATCGACTTGACTGTTTTTGGCGATGAATCAGCTGACACGTCAAACGGAGACGTCGCAGGGAATAGCGAAGCTGCACTTACGGGCGAAACCACCGGCACAGATGATAGCACCCAATCATCACAAGAGGTTGTATACGGAATACAAGACGATGATACAACAGCAGAAAACACGTCTGAAATCCCTGAAACAGACGATAACAAGCAGGAGACGTCATTTGATGAGCTTATTAAAGATAAGTATAAGTCTGAGTTTCATTCCAAAGTACAAGGCATAATTAATGAACGGTTTAAGGAAACCAAACAAATCGAAGCTCAACTTGAAAATTATAAGCAAATGGCAGAAGTGATATCAGCAAAGTATGGTCTAAAAGCCGATGACTTTGACAAACTGATGAGCGCTATCCAAGATGATGACAGCTTTTATGAGCAGAGAGCCTTTGAAAGCGGTATGTCAGTTAATGATTATCGTGAACACCTTAGACAGGAAGAGAAAATGAATAAGGTCGTTAAAGAGCTTGAAGATTTGAAAGCTGAAAAGCAGCAGCAGGAATACATAAATCAATGGGAAAAAGAAGCTAACGAGCTTAAACAACAAATTCCTGACTTCGACTTTGATGAGGAACTTCAAAATGAGAAGTTTAACAGTCTCATAACATATGGTTGGTCGCTGAAAGACGCTTACGAAGCTGTTCATGCAAAGGATATTATCAACAAGGTAGTTCCAAAAGCAGTTGAACAAGCTAAAGCAAAGACAGTTCAGTCGATAAGAGCTAAAGGACTTAGACCTAATGAAAATGGCATCACAAGCAATTCTCCTGCAAACATCAAAAACAGCGTCGATAAACTTGATGACAAGGATTTCGAAGAAATTAAGCGAAGAGTTAGAAACGGAGATAAGATAAAGTTTTAACTCTTCAAGAAATGAAGGAGAGATTTAAAATGACAAAAGCAATTCTAAGCAAATTAAATTTGAGAATGTTTGCTGAAAACGACACTAACAGAACATCTGATGAGGGAATGTCACCTGAGATGATTAAGTTTTACAATAAGAACTTAATCAAGGAATTTAAACCTCAGTTAGTACATAGTCAGTTCGCACAAAAGAGACCGCTTCCAAAACACGGAGGCAAAACGGTGGATTTTAGAAAATTTGAAAGCCTGCCGCCTATCAAAACGCCATTAGAAGAAGGCGTAACTCCTAAGGGACAGAAAATCAAAGTAACGAATAAAACTGCAACCATTGAACAATATGGCGCATTTGCAGAGTATTCGGATATTATTTCAACAACTACAGTTGATAATACAATTTTGGAAATGCAAGAGTTATTGGCAACTCAAGGCGGACAAACAATGGATATTGTTGACCGTGATATTATGCATTCAACAACCAATGTGCTTTATGCTCCGAAGTCAGACGGAACAGAGGTAACAAGCAAAGAGGAACTTGATGATACTTGTAAGGTAACAGTTGACCTGATTAAGAGGGGAGTAAATATTCTTACAAGAATGAATGCAAAGCCTGTGGATAAGTATTTTGTATGCATTATTCACCCGGATATTGCTTATGACATTATGAGTGATAAGGAATGGATTGAGGCTTCGCTGTATGCAGGTTCACAGCAGATTTTTGAAGGAGAAATCGGAAAAATAGGAAGAGTTCGTTTCGTAGAAAGCACTATGGCGAAAATTTTCGATGGCGGCGTATACGGAACACTCTTACTAGGTGCAAATGCATATGGAACAATCGACCTTGAGGGTATGGGATTGCAGACAATAATCAAAGCACTTGGTTCAGGCGGTACGGCAGACCCGTTAAATCAGAGAGGTACAATTGGTTGGAAGGGTGCAAAGACAGGTATAGTTCTTTCGCCTGAGTATATTTTAGACATATATTCAAAGTCAACCAATTCAAACATCGCAAAAGCTAACTAGGAATAAATGAGTATTCGCTCTTGCTGCTCGTTGACAAGAGCGAAGTAAATCTCATTAAAAGAGGAGGACATATATATGGCAAGTACAAAAGCAAAGCCAGAAGGAAATATTGCTGATCCAACAAAAGCAAAACCTAATGATGATAAGGTAACAGTATTCATTCCTAAAGACCCTTTGAATAAGAATGACGATTATCTTTATGTTGCGGTGAACGGTGAAAATTGCAGGATAAAGAAGGGCGAATATGTTTCAGTTCACAAAAAGTTTGCAGAGGTCATTCAAAGAAGTCAAAAAACGGCTAATGAGGCTGACGAAGCTGTAAAACAGCTTACTTCTGAAGCAAATTCAAAAGAGTTAGCAAATCAATAAACCCATTTAGGGGGTAGGGTTAAATCCCTATCCCTTTTTGTTTATAAGGAGAAAAGGTATGACAGTAAACGAAGCGATTGAAAAATTAGATAAACTCAGACCTAACCAATATAAAACTCCGCAAAAAATAAGGTGGCTGTCCGATATAGATGGCAAAGTGTTTGAGAATGTATATTTAACGCATGAGGATAATGAATTAAAAAGCTTTGAAAAATATACAAGAGACGATATGTCAAGAGAGCTTTTAATCCCAGAGCCTTATACAGAAGTTTATGAACATTATCTATCTGCACAAATATATTACAACAATAATGAAATGGCTAGGTACTCTAATGCAATGGTAATGTTCAACAATGCATTAGCAGAGTTTGAGGCGTGGTATAATCGCAAGCATAAGCCAATTTCTAAAATCATTATCAATAATTATTAAAAAAAGAGGAGGCTTAAAATGTATCTTCCTGAACTTTCAAATATAGCACAGTCGAGAGCGACAATAAATACTTTTGGCGGCGTAAATAAGAAAGAAGATTGTCAAGGTAATGAATTTATAGATATGATGAATATGTCAAGTGACAGTTATCCTTGCATTGCTCCGAGAAAAAAGAGATATGAGAGCGATTTTAACTGGTATTCGATTCATAACATTTCAGAAGTAGAGGATTTAAAAACCGATCTTTACTTATCTTGCTTTGATGTAGACTCATCCAATAATATGACGGTAGTTTGTTACACAAAGGTTATAAACGATATCTGTATGGATAACAATACAATTCAATTTGTTATTACAAATTACAGAAAGAAGTATATAAAACTGGGAGACAATTATTATTTAATTAATAAAATGGATTTGACGGCCGCTAATTACGGAGACTCAACCGGAATTGTGGTCATACAGTTTGATAATAAGGATGCTGTTTCGTATTTTGAAAATAATCCGCTTAAAAAAATATATAACTTATATATAAAAGACGATAATGAGAACTATTTGCTCATTCCTTACATCGACGAGGCTGGAATGCAGACCAGTGCTACAAGAGTTACATATGTTAATAATTGCTTTTACTGGCTAAAGGATGGATGCATAAACTATAGCCTGTATTTAAGCAATATTAAAGCTGTCTGTACTTTTCATGATCCGAGATCAGGAATTTCACGTTTAAAAATAGATATTGTTTATTCAGACAAAATTAAAAATTTATTTGATGCGTGCGAGAATGCAGGAGAAAAACTTAAATTTACGGTTGATGGAAACAGGATAGTTGAATGTATTGATGTTTTAGAAGGTGAAATTGTTTTTTTGTTTCAATACTTATTTATGGGACATGAATATACTTTATCTATCGAAACAAATAATCAGATAAGCAATGCTGTAATCGGAACTTTAACCGAAGAGTGTGACGGAGATACGGATTTAATAGTCGGAGGTAATAAAATCATATCTATTCCGTCAATGTACACTTATGATACCAAGTATTTAACAGAAGAACGAATGTCTGATAAGGCGGAATTTTGCCTTGATAATGGTAATTCAAATAATATTAGAATAATGCGTATAGTCGAAGATGATGGCGCAGTGACTTGGAGATTTACTGTAAATACAGCAAAATCAGCAAACTTCTGGAAGCGTACCATTGTTGATAAAAAGACTGGTAAGACCATAAAAAAAGGTTACGAGTTAAACGAGTATATTTATGGTCCATTTATATTTTTTTATACTTCTAATGGTGTAGAACCACTTCCTTATAAATATCACTATTGGGATGCTGGGCGGCTTGGAAAGTACGCCGATATTAATATAACTGAGATAGCTGCCAATAAAATAACTTTTGAAATGCATTTAGGAATTTTTGACTATATTAGTGTATTACCTGAAAAACCAATGGATTATGTAGACGAATTTGATTATAACCTGCGTCAATATTTTACTCAATCTTCATACTTAGATACGGAAGTCGAGGGAACCGAAATTATTGGGTCAAATGAGCAAACAGAAACTACAGTACGCACTGTTTCAGAAAGCTTTCTAGGATATACTCCATCATATGATTCTACTATAGGCTATGTTGTTGACGCTGAGATGGACGAGCTTCCCTTTAATATAAAATTTGCTTGTGCAAGCGACAACAGATTATTTGCCTGCAATCAGGAAGGCGACAGAGTTTTTATTTCTGCTATTGGTCGTATACATGATTTTGTGAATGAAGAAAACGGAACAATGTCCGCTGATGATATAGGTGTTCTATCTGAGGGGAATTTTACGGGTATTGTTTCTTTTAATCACAATGTATATTTCTTTAAAGAAAAATGCGTACATAAGCTATACGGTACATACTCGGAAGATTGGCAGTTAGTTGAGTATCATATAAACGGTGTTCAGGAAGGTGCTGAAAACTCAATCGTTACATATGACAATTATATCATATATAAAGGAACAGACGCCTTTTATATGTATGACGGTTCTTATACTAAAAATATAAGTGAAAAACTTGGCAGCACGCTTGATATGTCTTCTTTTGAATGTTGTTTTGCCGCTGGTTTTAAAGAGAAGTATTATGCTTTTTGCAAAACAACAAAAAATGATGAAACTGTTTATACAATGTATGTTTACGACATAGGAAAAGGGCTTTGGCACATAGAAGAAAATAATTCCGATAAAGAATTTATATCAATGTATTCAACGGCAAAAGGCATAGTAGCACTTGAGGCGGAGAAAAACGGAGATATAGATTTTATAAAGACAATAAGTATTGCAGGGTGTGTATTAGATAAAAACCGTGAAGAAAATGATTTTTTATGGAGTGCAACAACAGGCGATCTTCTTACTGATTTGTCAGATAATAAGTATTTTACAAAACTTCAATTAAGGCTTTGGGTAGATAAAAATTCAAAGTTAGGCATTGATATTAAATACGATAACGATGAATGGGAAAAGGTCGGAGATGATATTACAGCAACAGACAAAGCTAGTGTTGTTTTCCCTATTATTCCGAGACGGTGTGACCATTTGGCTTTAAGATTTTACGGAAAGGGCAATGCGAAAATATTTTCAATAACAGAAACAATTGAGGAGGCAAGTGAGATATAATGGCACAGTTATTACAAAGATTTAATAATACAAATAAAAACTCGCCGCTTGATGTTAGAGTTTCATCAATAGAGTCGTTTCTTCAGCTTTTTACAGACGAACTTGTATATTTGTTAGGAAATCTGACTTTAAAGAATTTTAGTTCAACAGCTATCAGTTCGCTGAAAGGTGAGGTCAAGACAGGAACAAATAATCTTGTTGAACTTAGTAGCAATCTTAAAATTCAATGGGGCGATGTACTTTTAACTCCGACAAGTGCAGGCGTTTCAGTTTCAAAAACAATAGTTTTTAATAAGTCTTTTAATAATCCTCCGTCTATATTGGTTACACCTTATACATTAGTTCCGCAAAATGTTTTTTGCAGTTATACAGAGAGAAAAGCAAATGAGTTTAAATTAGTCTTTTGCAGAAACGACACTACGCCTACAACTGTTTCATGGATAGCAATAGGTATATAAGAGAAAGGAAGGTCATTATGGGTACAAATTCAAAGTCAATACTTCAAGATGCGCAAATTAAAAGCGCTCAAAAAAAGGTAAATCAGGCAGCTAACAGCTATAATAATTCACAGTTCACAGTTTCAGGAGACACCAACAATTATAAAAGCCGCTTAAATGCTTTAGGAGAATATCAATCTAAATACAGCAATAAAATCGACAATACGCTGTCTAATATTGAAAAAGGTTATGATATGAACTCGGACAAGCTATATCAGCAGTATAAGGAGCAGTATACAAGAGAGGGATTAAACGCTTCTCGTGATATTATCGGACAGGTAGCTTCACTTAACGGCGGTGCTGACAGCTCTATGGGGCGCAGACAAGCGGCACAGGCATATTACAATTATATGCAGGCTTTAAATGACAAGGTTCCAGAGCTTGCTGACAGATGGCAGCAAAATCAGTACAACTACCTTACTGCATTGCGTGACCTTGATGCATCAGATTACAACAAATATGCAGATAACAGGGATTATTATAAAGATATGTTCCAGTGGTCATATAACAATGATGTTACTATGTATCAGCTTGAACAAGAAAAGTTATACAATCTCTTGACACAAGCAAACACTAATTTCTCAAATGTAATGTCACTTGAACAATTCCAGGCACAAATGGATCAGGACGCCAAACAGTTTGGAATGGAATACGCATTAAAAAAGGCAGAAAGCGACGCTGGTGTTGCTAACACAAAGGCTAGCACAGCTAATATAAAAGCAAATACAGCTAATACAAAAGCCGAAACCGCAGCAATATATGCTTCTCTTAATAATACAGGCGGTTCAACAAGAAGCTCGTCATCAAGAAGCACTTCAAGCAGTTCATCATCAAGGAACAGCAATTCTTCTAGTAATAATTCATCAGGCAAAAAGGCGTCAGCTAGATATTTAGAATTGGCTTCTAAAATTACTTCTTCTGTTGGTAACGGAAAAATTGATGATTTTAAATCTAAGGTCAATAAAGCATATAAGAACGGTAAAATTACAGCATCTGAGAAAAAAGGCTTGTTAAGCAGTTTAAATCAAGCTATTGCATTGAAAAATAGGTCGAGTAGTAATACATCAAAAAAAAAATCTAGTAATAATTTAACGCCAGGATACAAAGACGCAAAAGCTTATGTTGATGACTTGATTTCCAAGAAGGCAGTTTATCTACATCAAATCGGTGGACAATTTGGTTTTAGTGGGGGAAATGGAAGACAGTATGCGGTCAATGAAATAGAAACCCGATATTTGCAAGGTAAAATCACTAAAAGCGAGTATAATCGCTTAATAAAATATATAGATAGCAATATGTAAAGTGAGGTATTTTTATGACAGAGCTTGAAAAACGTTTAAAGCATATAGAGAAGACTAACGCTAAAAGAACCGAGAATTATAGAAAACTTCAGCAACAAGCTGATGAGAATTTTTATAAAATACAACAGAGGGAGAAAAACGAGTATATTAAAGCTAATTTAAAAAAAGAAACTCAAAAAAGGACAAATTCTAATATTTCTATTGCAGATAATGCCTTGAATAATTACAACACTATAAAAAATGCAGCAGATAATTATGTATCACAACGCAATAGAAACGATGAAAATATTAAAATTTTCACAAAAGAACGTAATCAGGCAAAATCTGATAGTATAGTTAATGATATATATTTGAAGTCATATAAGCAAGCAAAAGAGGATGAGTATAATGATACGATTAGTTCTCTCAAAAAGCGCAAAGAGGTTTTAAAAAATAAACTTGGATTAGTCACACTAACTAATGGAAATTATTCTAAGAATAAAGCTTTAAACTCTCAAATAGATGATATTGATAAGAAAATTAAATATATCACCAATAATTATCAGGATGATTTATTTAATGAGTCATTAAATTCGGTTTATGCAAATAATGGAATAATTGATGAAAATATAAAAAAATATGTTTCTGGACAAGATATTAGGCTGCTTAAAGCAGAAGTTGAGAAAAATCCTCAATTAATGCAACAGAGAGAAGCGTTAATGAAAAAACTAGAAAACGATGAAAAAAATAGTGTAGATACAAAAGTAGATAAAATTATAAAAAAATATGAGGAAAATGATAAAGAACATTTAGCTGCTCATGACTACGAAGAATGGCTAAAGACTTTAGATGAAAAATCAGAAACAGACAAGGAAGCACTTTTACTTTCAAAGGATAATGATAATGGAACCTTATTTCAAAGAAAATTAAAAGAAGGAATGAAATTAGCATCTGAAGGTATTAACAATAGCCAAGATAGTATTAATGCCATAAAATTAGGCGCATACGATACTAAAGAAAACGATGAAGACTTTTCACGTTTAACGAGTGAGGATGACAAAATAAGATATTATTACTTACGCGGTAAGTATGGTAAGGAAGAAGCTAGTAAATATGTACTTTATGCTGTTCAGCAACAAAATACAATTGATGGCTTAAAAGAGGCGCAGGAAAATGGCACATTAGAGGAATTTATTAATGCTGGAAAAAGTGGATTAATCGGTGCAGGGAAAGGCGCATTGCAAGCTATAAATGGTTGGTTTGGGGGTGTAGGTAGCAACAGTGTAAAACCGTCTGATTATGACAAAATTGCTTCTGCATCTGAAGTAGCTTTTCAATCTGATGCAAACCAATCAGGAGTTGTAAAGCGTTTTGCTCTTAATGCTGTTAATACAACGGCTAATATGCTACCAAGTATAGGTATATCATTTGCTACTGGAATGCCGGGATTAGGAATGATCTCACAAAGTGTCAGTGCAGCTGGACAAGCATATAATCAGGCATTATTAGAGGGTAAAAATAATTCGGAAGCGCTTACATATGGCGGTATTCAAGGTCTTATGGAGTTTGCAACGCAAAAAATACTTGGCGGACAATTTGGAATGAACGGAGCTTTAGAAAAGTTCGGAACAAAAGCTCTTAACAACGTTATGCCAAGACTTGTTAAAAATGAAACCTTTAGAACATATGCATACCAAGCAGGAAATATCTTAATTAATAGTGCAGGAGAATTTAATGAAGAGGCAATTCAACAGTTATTAGAGCCTTATATTCGAAATGTTACTTTTGGCGAAAATAATAAGCAAACGCTCCAAAATGTGGAGGACGCTTTGTATTCTGGTCTTTTAGGTTTAGCTTCAGCAGGAATGACTAATACAGCAGGTGCTGTAGCAACAGGAACAGTAAATGCTGTCGCCAACAAAATTTCAGATAAAAAACTTTCAAAAGCTAAAAATATATATAACGCATATCAAGAACAATTACTTGCCGAAAAGCAAAATGAAAATCAAACAGATAATATTGAACCTCCAACCGTTGAAGCCGTTTTTTCTGAAACAGAAGCTAGTCAAGAAAAAGCAAAAAGACTAACGAAAACTATCAATAAAATTGATAGAGGCGAAAAAATCGCAGATAGTGAGATCGTTGAACTAAAGTACAATAAGACCGCTGCTGATATGCTTGGTCAAATGGCAGGCTTAAAGGAAGGAAAGATAACTTCTGATTTTGATAACGAAACTGTTCGGGAAGTAATAAATCAAGCTCAGAACGGAAAAAAGAATATTGATACAGCTACAATTCTGAATAATATAAGAAGTAATATGCAAAGCAATCAGAATTTAGTCGAAAATTCAAACGAGAATGGCTCAGATGAGGTTTTAAATGCTGATGAGGGTAATTTGACTAATACTAATCAAATGGCATTACAGAACGCTACAGAGCCTAATATGACTTCACAAATAGATGAGGTCAGCGAAGCTATACCCGAAAATTTAACAGCAGATGATGAAACAGAAGATCCAAATAACAATACATATAGTGACAATGTTTTAGATAACTTTAAAAGTACATTCAAGAGGGTCGTGAACAATTCAAATAAAATTATAAAGCTTGGTATTTCAAGCGAAAAAACAGGCTCAACCAATATAAGAAAGGTAGAGTCTGTTGAAAATGGCGTTGCTCAATTGTTGATGACAAATGGCGAAGTTGTGCCTGCTGATACTATTGACTTTTCTGATAATAAAAATGCTGAAATCATTTTATCAAATGCAGGAAAGTATAATAGCAGTACCGCTAATACATTCATATTAAATTATGATAGCAGTAAAAATACAGCGGAAAATTATTCTGTTGCTTTTAATTCAGTTTATAGAATGGCTGAAAAAGGTTTGAGTATGGATACAATAGCTTCACAAACTAGAGGAGCTAGAGCCATACTGGGAGAAAAAACATTTAATGCCGCTATAAATGCAGGGCGTAATACTGCTAACGGAACTTTTGTAGACAACAAAAATAAAGTTACAAGCGGTGTTAGAAAAACTGATGTTAGTAATCAACGTACTTCACAGAATAAAAAAGTTAATATTAATGCTAAAAGTGAAACTAGTAGAATTAATATAAGGCAGTCAGCTAAGAGCCTGTCAACTGCTCTGGGTGTAAAAATCAATGTTTATAACAGTGATACGTCTGTAAGAGGATATGAACAAAACGGCGAAGTATTTATTAATGAGAGTTATGTGAATAGCAAAGCAAACAGCGCTTCTGAGTTCAATTTTATTCTTGCGCATGAGCTTACGCATACCCTTGAGCAATCGAATTACTATGACCAGCTTAAAACATTTATACTGAACAGCCGAGTTTATGACGATTATCTTACTTCTAATGATACAACACACAAGGCAGAAATATCAAAACGTCAGGAATTATATGAAAAGAACGGCAAGGAGTTGACAAAAGAGGAAGCGGAGCGAGAGCTTATAGCTGACTTTATTGCAGATGAATTACTAACCAATGAAGAATGTATAAGGGAACTTGCGTATAAGGACAAAAAGCTGTTTGCAAAGGTAGTAGATTTTATTCACAAAATGATTGATAATCTCAAAAGATTTGTTAGAAATTCTACGGAGATTACAGCGGCACAGAAAGACCTTATACACATTAAGGAGCTTTATACAAAGGCATTTAATGATGTTAGGAAAAACGGAACATATTCAAATGAAGTCAAATACAGCAAAAAGCTAGGCGGTTATAATCCTGATGTTAGGGTTACAACTGAAGGTATTGCCGATAAATTTGATATTAAAAATATTAATGATTTAAGTGAAGTGCAAGAAAAAGTATATAATAAACTTTTAAATAATTATGTATCAACTGAAGCTCAATCTAAACCAATAATTAATATTGACACAGGAATGAAAATTGAAATATGGAAAAGTGGTATTTACGAGACCTTTGGAAATCATTCAGCGTATAGGAATATTCCCTCGAATATGAAAAAAGCAAAATTAGCAACTATGACTAACCTTGCGAAATTAATTAAATACGGTGAGGTCAGAGCAAAAGAACAACCTAATAATTATAATCCAAATAGTCAATCTACATATGCATATTTAACTTCTCCAATCACAATAGATGGAAAAAAATATATTGTGAATATGGACATTAAAAAAGTACGTCAAGGTAATAGATTTTATATTCATAAAATTAAAATAGCAGATAAAGTTTCGAGAACGGACCGAAGTGCGTTCAAGTCAATAACTTTATCTGCCAATAACAATATATCACAAAATGATGATATTGTCAATAGTAATATACGAAAAAAGTCTAAGAATGATACACAATACTCATTAGACCCTGATGTAGAAAGCCAAATGAAAACTCTTAACGAGCAATACGGCACAAAGAAAAAAGGTGAAAATCCTGTAAGGGATATTGATGTACCTGAAAGGTCAAGCAAAGACAAGCGTGTAAGAGAATTTGTAAAGACCATTTTGGAAAGCGGTGTGCTGACTGATGAAATGGTTAATGAAGTCGATAAGCAAATAGTCAAAGGCGCTGCGTCTTATATGCCTTTGAGCAATGAAAAAGCTCTTACAATAGCTAAAGAGTGGCTTGATAATAAGGGTAAGGGCGTTACCGAGAAGCAATGGAACGACTGGGAAATTATGAAAAACAGAAATCATAAGGTGTCTGCTATAGACGTTGCTAAAGGTGAGCTTTTGTTACGGTATGCCGCACAAAACAATGAGACCAAGAAAGTTATACAGCTTACAGGTGAACTTGCTGAAATGGCAACCACAGCAGGACAGACAGTACAAGCTATGAGGTTGTTAAAGAAATCCTCTGGTATAGGAAAGTTATATTATATTGAACAAACCGTACGGAGAATGAATGCCGATTATCAAGCAAAGTATTCAAACAAATTAGCAAAGGGCAAGGAAATTCCGCAAATTAAAATAGACGAGGATTTGGCATTAAAATTAGCGCAAGCAAAAACACAAACAGAAATTGAAGAAGCGGAAATTGAGTTGAACAAGGATATAGGTAAGCAAGTACCTGCTACTTGGATTGACAAATGGAATGCTTGGCGATATATGTCTATGCTGTTTAATTCAACCACGCATATCAGAAATGTGGTAGGAAACACGATATTTATGCCTGCTGTTAGTATGAAAAATGGGATTGCTTATGGTTTAGAGAAAGCATTTCTAAAGGGTGACATAGAAAAGTCAAAGGCTTTAAAGGTTAAAGCTGCTTATAAAGAATTTGCAAAACAAGATTTCGACTATGTTAAGGCTGAATTAACAGGCAACGGAAAATATGAGTCTACCGATGCAATAAAGGCAAATAAGGTTATTTTTAATAACAAAAAATTTGAGGGATTAAGAAATTTAAATATTAATCTATTAGAAGCAGAGGACGGAATATTTTTAAAACATCATTACGAACGTGCATTAGGTATGTATTTGCAGGCAAATAACATCTCACTTAATGAATTATCAGATACAAAAGCTGAAAATGAGCGACAAGCAGCTATTGATAGAGGCAGAGTAAGAGCAATTACAGAAGCACAAAAGGCTACATACAGAGACGCATCTAAGATTGCAGATGCTTTGAGCCGAATTGCAAAATCTAATTGGGCAACCGAAATAGTGATGGAGGGTATTATTCCATTTAAAAAGACACCAGTCAACATAGCAAAGCGTGCATTTGAATATAGTCCGCTTGGACTTATAAAAAATGTAACTAAAGACATTTATAATTTGAAAACTGGAAAAATCACTGCCAGTGAATATATAGACAGGATTTCAGCAGGATTAACAGGAGCAGGAATATACACTTTAGGACTTTGGTTAGGTTCGCTTGGACTGTTAAAAGTAGGTTTAGGTGATGATAAAAAAGAAAAGGATTTTGAAAAGTTAAAAGGACACCAGGAACTTTCTGTTGAAATATTCGGATATTCTTATACTTTTGATTGGGCGTGTCCTGCTGCTATACCTTTATTTGCAGGGGCAAAGACACATGAAATACTAGAAGGAGATAACAATGGTTTAGCAATTTCAGATTATCTGAATTTAGCAGGTACAATGTTTGATCCTATGTTTGAAATGTCTGTACTTAGTGGAATTGAAAATTTAATTAACAATATCAAGTATAGTGAAAGCCCCATAATAGCTGGCATGTCGAATATAGTATCTTCATATTTAGGACAGGCTGTACCTACTATTGGCGGAAAGATAGCAAGCACTGTTGACGGAACAAGGAGAAACTCTTATATTGATAAGTCAAAAGATACTTTCATATCAAAATTACTTACAAGTTCACAGCAACAATTTGTAAATAGAATCATTAAGAAAATACCCGGTGCAACATATTTATTAGAGCCTTATGTGAATGAGTGGGGAGAACAGGAAAAGGAAAATAATATAGGAATGAGAATTTTTGAAAACTTTATTTCTCCAGGTTATGTTTCAAAAATTGAGGTTGATGAAGCTGAGAAAATGCTTGACGACACATATAAGAACAGTGGAGATCCTGCGGTCCTTCCGACTAAATCCAAAAAGTATTTTAGCTTAGGAGGAAAGACAATTAATTTAAATTCTGATGATTATACTACTTATGCTACAGTAAGAGGACAAATTGCACATAGTATTTTGAGTGATTTTTCAAAAAATTCTGAATTTACGTCTGCTGACAGTAGTGACAAGGCAACCTTAATTACTAAATCATATGAGCTTTCAAATGCAATAGCTAAGCAAGGAGTAAGTGATTATGAGCCAGATGGTTGGATTAGGAGTGCAATTCAAGCTAACGAAAAGGGAATGAGTTATGCTGATTTCATAATCTCTCGTGAGCAATTAAGCGGAATAAGCGGAGAGGGAACTAATGAAAAGATATATAACAGAATAAAGCGTATGAATATCAGCAAAAGCGAAAAAGAGGCACTGTGGTTATCATTTTATGATGATATGACATTAGAAGGGAAAAGGATTTATTTTTAATTAGCAGTAAATATTAATTGATCCTCCAGTTGGATTTTGTCTGACTGGGGGATTTTTTATTTAGTTGCATTAAAACGTGCAACTTTGGTGCTGTTTTGAGGTGTTAATGAGGGTGTTTCACATTAAAAAGTGATTTTAACATATAATAAAATAACTTGTTAATATATTTTAAAAAGGGGTGTTCATTTATTTGTGAAAAATAACAAAATAATGATTATATATTCAAATAATAAAAAAATTTTTCAAAAATTTATTGAAAAGATTAAACATATGTGGTATTATATAATTGCGAATGTATATAAAAAAAATAAATATATAAAAAAGGGGGATCAGAAAATGGCTTATACTGCATCAGTAATAGCAAACTGGTTTCTTGCAAGAAACAAAGAAGAAGAAAGTGAAGGAGCTGATATGATCTCAAATTTGAAACTTCAAAAACTTTTATATTATGCACAAGGTTGTACATTGGCAATTACTGACGAACCTCTATTTAATGATGATATTTATGCGTGGAAACATGGACCAGTTGTTGAATCAGTGTATCATAATTATAAGTCTTTTGGTAGTAACGGTATTGAATTTAATGAACCTTTTGATTTCAAGTCTATTTGTACAAAGATATCTGATATTTTAGAGAGTGTATATCAAACATTTGGTCAGTTTTCGGCATGGAAATTAAGAAATATGACACATGAAGAAACACCTTGGAAAAATACAGTTCAAGGACGTGTGATTGACAAAGATTTAATAAAATTATTTTTTAAGGAAAATTATATTGAATAAAATGAGTAAATCAAAAAAATTAAAGCAACCAAATATAAATACGAAGATTAGCTCTGAATATAGTCAATCCATTTGTTGCAAGTCTAAATGTCCTAGTATTTCTTTTGAGTATTTAACTAAAAACAAAGATTATAATTTTGAATTTTTTGGCAAAGAAAAACAACAATGTAAAAACACTAAAATAGCGGTATTAGATCGAATACAAGAAATTACATGCAAACAATGGAGAGATTTATTGAATATGCCAAAGGAGATTGGAGCAGAGACATTAGACAGTGCAGTATTAAATTTTAGTCCTAATGAGTACACCTTTTCCCCAGAAGAAAAAGTATATGTTTTTAGATTTAAAGCTATTAATTGTAAAAAAGATTATCGTATTATTGGGGTTAAGGAAAATGGTTGCTCTACATATAACATTATAGGATTTGATTTTAATTATAGTGCGTATAATCATGGGGCATGATTTGTATAAAATATATTTTTTAAACATTTAAGATTAATGTAAAGACATCTCATCTGAGGTGTCTTTTTTGTTGTAGAATATTGTAAGACATAACTAAGTCCTCTAAATATAATACATCCGACTTGGAGGACTTTTTTACTTATATATGACACAAAATATGACACGAATTTATAAAGGTATTGTATAATTGGGATTGGAAGCTTATTATTCGAATTTTCGAATCCCTCCATCTCCGCCAGCAACGGTGACGTTGCATCCAGATCACGCATTAGTTAGTGCGTGGTTTTTCTTTTATGCTCGTGATTAAAACAAAATCTATATACCAATTATTTCAATAAAACCTCGTAAACAAACGCGTTTGCGAGGTTTTTCTGTGTCATAAAAACGTAAATAAAATATGACATAAATACTAAAAAGGCGACGAAAAGGCGATGTAATAGAAGTGATTTATTTTAAATAATAATCATTCACTTTACATACCAGAATATATAAAAAGAATACATATCAATGACGGCTTTCAGGATATAAGTTATCTTGAAAGCTGTTTTATTTTTTCTGACGGATATGGGATTGTTATAATTGGCAAGGAACATCTTTTTGAAAAATATTTAGATGTTGACAAGTATTTACTTGAAAATTAAGTAAAAAAGGAGGTTTGGCTCTATTTGGAAATTTACAAGGAATTTTTCATTTGTATTTTCAAATTAGCTAAAATATAATGAAAATGTTGAATTTTAAGGAAATGGAGTGTAACTGTGAGATGTGTGCCGATATAGATATGTACAATGAAGTATACAGAGATTTAATGGAACTTATCGGTCTTGAAAACACATTAAAGGTTTACAGCCATTATAACGGTCAACAGCTATCGTTCCCTAAGCGTCTGTATTCAAGGGTTTATGTCGAACGCAAGGTAATTGAGGAATATGACGGAACAAATATTAAGCAATTAGCTAAGAAGTATTCCTATACAGAAAGATGGGTTAGCGGTAAAATTAAAGAATTTGTAAAGGAGTCTTAATGATG
Organism: uncultured Clostridia bacterium; assembly: GCA_947589215.1. Taxonomy (GTDB): domain Bacteria; phylum Bacillota; class Clostridia; order Oscillospirales; family Ruminococcaceae; genus UMGS1601. The sequence goes on along the minus strand of CANQCL010000019.1, from coordinate 10,362 downwards.
TAAAATTTGTTGGTTTAGTAAAAATAAATATCTAATTTTAAATATTATTCGGAGGAATTAAAAATGAGTTTATTTGACAAGGTAACAAAAACAGCTTCTAATATTGGAAACAGTGTAAAAAATTCAGCGGTAAAGGTAGGTTCCAATGTGTCGGTAACCGCTCAGGAACAAACAGAACTTGTGTCATTAAAGGCGCAGATAAATGTAATCAATCAGGAACTTGATTCGTCATATGTGCAGATTGGAAGAAAGTTTGTCGATTATGTTCTTGAAACAGGAGAAATGCCTGGTATTGACGTTTCAGATACTTTAAAGCTTATAGATCCAAAAATGGAAAGAAAGCAGGAATTGGAAAAGGAAATTATCCGGCTTGAAAAAGAAATCAAAGAAAAAAATGTTCTGCGTGAGAAACAAAGGGCAGAAGAGGAGTTTCTTGCTGAAAAAGAAAAGTTGGATAAGGCACTTGCGATGGACATTATTTCGCAGGAAGATTATAACGTGAAACTTGCCGTCGCAAAGAAGAAAGTTGACAATTACATAGAGATACGCAAAATTGAGCAACAAGCAGAAATGGGACTGATAACTAACGAAGAAAAAGAAAAGCGCATAAGAGAATTGTCAGAGTAGTATTTGATTTTAAGTTATACAAAAAATAATTATCAATGAATAGGAGAGTTATTATGACAAAAAGAATTTTAAATCTATTGACAGCATTGGTTATGGCAGTTAGTTTGGCAGGTGTATTGCCGGCGGTAACGGCGAGTGCGAGTGTAGGTGAGCCGATAGAAGGTTATGTTTGCACGTATTTTGAAAACAGCGAAGGTACGCAGTATAAGGATACATATGATAAAAACGGAAATATAGTTTCTCGATTGTACGATGATGATATGTTATATACTTATACATATACTTATTATAATAACGGGAAAGTAAAAACGAAGTATGAAAATTGCGATAGTAATGGTTCTTGGGAAAAATATGAATATGATATAAACGGCAATGAAACATATTATGAAGACAGTTACGGTGATTGGGAAAAGTATACCTATGATTTAAATGGAAATATGACATATCTTGAAAATGATGACGGTTATTGGGAAAAGTATACTTATGATTCAAACGGAAATTGTATATATCTTGAATATGGCGGTAATATGATGAGTGGTTGGGTAAAGCATACCTATGATTCAAATGGAAATGAAATATACGTGGAAGACAGTAGCGGTTATTGGATAAAGTATACTTATGATTCAAATGGAAATATGACATATCGTGAAGACATTAACGGTAATTGGGACAAGTATACCTATGATTTAAATGGAAATGAAATATCTTATGAAAACAGTTACGGCGAGTCATGTACTACAACATATACATATTACAGCAATGGAAAGGTTCAAACTGAACTAGAAAAAGACAGTGATGGTTATTGGAGAAAGTATACCTATGATTCAAATGGAAATATGACATATTATGAAGACAATGACGGTGATTGGGCAAAAGCAACCTATGCCAAAATAGGCAGTAATGCGTCAATGGGGTTACCTGAAAAACCAAGTGATAATACAAACAATAATCAAAGCAACAACCCAAACAACAACTCAAACAAACCAAATAAAACAACCACACCAACCATCACTCCAATAAATAACAAAAAAACAACCCCAAGCACAACAAAAGTTACCGTTCCCAAACCCGCCAAAGTAAAATCAGTTAAGCTGACCGCAAAGAAAAAGAAACTGAATGTAAAATGGAAAAAGGTAAGCGGAGCAATAGGCTATGAGGTAATGTATGCTAAAAATAATAAATTCAAAGGCAAGAAAACGGTTAAGGTAAAGAAAAACAAGATAACTCTTAAAAGGTTGAAATCAAAGAAAAAGTATTTTGTTAAGGTAAGAGCATATAAGACTGTAAACGGCAATACATATTACGGTAAGTGGAGCAAGGTTGTTAAGATAAAGACAAAGTGATAACAAAAGCGTTCGGAATTTTTCCGAACGCTCTTGTTTTAACAGCTATATACGATCCGCCGATGTACAAGCCCTAATAATTTTCAAGCTTTTTTTATAGGCGAACTGGATACAACGTCACCCCTGCTGGCTAAGCCCTAAAATTAAAATTCTACTGTAAACTCAATCTGCTCGTGACCATCTGATGTTTCGTTTATCATTTGAGCCGATTTTATTGTGATAGGAGTAACAGGCTGTGCATTTTCCTCACCGCCGGCATTGGTTTTTCTCTCAACTGTAAGGAACTTATCGACAACCTTCATACCCTCGTCGTTTACCTTTCCGAATGCCGCATAGCTTCCGTCAAGAAATGTACAGTCGCCATAGCAAATAAAGAATTGACTTGATGCAGTATTATAATCTGCACTTCTTGCCATTGATACAACTCCTCTTGTGTGGGATAGCGTGTTTTGTTCAAATCCATTCTCGGCAAACTCACCTTCAATGTTTTGGTCAGAACCACCTGAACCATCGCCGTTAGGGTCTCCGCCCTGAGCCATAAAGCCGTCGATTACTCTGTGGAAAGTAAGACCGTCATAAAAGCCTGATTCAACAAGATTTTTAAAGTTCTCGACAGTTTTCGGAGCATACTCAGGGAAAAGCTGAATAACAAAGCTTTCCGTCTGCATTTCTTTTTCAGAAGATTCAGAACTGCTCTCTTTACCACTACATCCTGCAAAGCCAAAACACATTGTCAGCATTAAAACTGCTGATAAAATAAATTTAATACGTTTCAAATTAACATCTCCTATTTTTATTGCGATAATTTATTTTACAATTATTATGCGAAAATGTCAAGACTGTCAAGTATTATTTTTAACTAATATTGTTCAGTATTATCTCATTCCTATTTCCTGATTTTCAGAGCAGTTATTAAAATATATACCAATATCAAAACAGCAACAGCTCCCGCTAAAATAGCATACATTGCGCCTATACTTACCCTATCTCCGAAAAAGTACAGATTGGAGTCAATAGAATCTTTAATGCCCTCAATAACTTGAGACGGAAAATGCTGTGAGACCATTTCATTAAACACGCCCCTCATAGCGTGATTGCGGATTAGAGACGTACCGTAAGTACCGGGCAGAAAAGACAACACCTTTTGAAGACCTCCGCCGAACTGAGAAATCGGCATATAAGCACCGCAGATAAAGCCATAGCCTGCACTTATGATAGTTCCAACGGCAGACATCTGTCCCTGTGATGTGAGAAAGAAATTAATTATAGACGACAGTGCAGTACCAAACATTACAAGCAGAAAAACGTCTAATATAATCAGCATAATATCTGCCGCCGACATATACCATCCGACATTTGCAAGGTAAATAAATGATGCTGCTGCAGCAATCAAGCAAATAATTAAAGTAGTCAAAGCAGTCGAAATATAATAGCCGAAAGCCAAAGTAAATTTTTTAACAGGTGTAATGGTCAAATCGCATCTGGCACCGGTCACCTTATCCTGAACCATCAGCATATTAGAACAAAACGCAACCGTTATACAGCAAACAGCAAGAAGTGATGAAAAAAGCTGACCACCTACACAACCGTTTATCAGCTTTTCGGGTGCATTAAAATCCTTCGGCAATGACATAGAAAAGGTATCACGAAAAACATTGCCTAAGAAGGTAACATAAAGTACAAGTAATATGATCGGCGTTATCAGAGAAGTGAAAAACATTCCTTTGTCCTTGAAAAACAGCTTGGTATTCCGCCTAACTAGCATAATAAGCGATTTCATTTATATTCCTCCTTTGAAGTGTTTTCCGCTTCTGTTAGTTTTTTGCCCGTTACAGCAAGGAACACATCGTCCATTTTACCCTTTAATATTTCATAGTCTTTAAATACCTTAGGATATTTGACTATCAATTCAGTAGCCGCCTCTGTATTCGGCACAGCTATGCGAAAGCCGTCACGAATCGTTTCATATTTCATTCCTAACATATCCGCCTGCTCTTTTGTTAAATTATAAAGCGTGATAAAATCTCCCGTATATGTATTCTTTAACTGCAAAGGCGTACCCTCTGCGGCAATTACTCCGTTGTCTAAAATCACAACGTAATCTGCGTCGGAAGCCTCCTCCATATAATGGGTTGTAAGAAATACTGTCATTTGATTTTCTTTTCTAAGCTGTGAAACAACATTCCAAAGGGTTTTTCTCGTCTGCGGATCAAGACCTGTGGTAGGCTCGTCAAGAATAAGAATTTTCGGGCTGTGAAGCAATGCCCTTGCTATATCAATCCTCCTCCGCTGACCGCCCGACAGCTTGCTGACTGTACGTTTGAGCAAGTCCTCAAATTCCAAAAGTTCAGAAAGCTCTCTTAGTTTTTGCTTAAACCTTTTACCAGTTATTCCGTAAAGAGCCGCACGGCTCTGCAAATTATCTTTTACCGTCAAAGCCTTATCCAAAACCGAGTTCTGAAAAACAACTCCCAACTCACTTTTAATCCTGTCAACGTTGCTGTCAAGGTCAGCTCCGTCGATAATAACCTTGCCCTTATCCTTTTCAAGCTGACCGCACATTATTGAGATAGTCGTACTCTTGCCTGCTCCGTTTAATCCCAAAAACGCAAAAAGTTCCCCCTCTTTAACTTTGAAACTCAAATCCTTGACCGCTGTAACGTCTTTGAATTTTTTGGTCAACCCATTTATTTCAATAACGTTCATTTATTCGTCCTCCTATTCTGATATGTTATTTTCAATCCTTGATATATATCTGTTAGCATTTGACTTATAGTTTCAGTATCCCAATCTAAATATGAAGTTACAATCATTACTGCTATTCCGTGAACGTATATCCACATCTCTGTATGAAAAAGATAAGCCTCGTCCTTGCTTATCCCTATGCTTTGAGATACAAGATCAATTATATCTGCAAACTCCTCTTTATCATTTTGCATTTTTTCCTTTGAACGATCACGCATAAAAAGAAGTTTAAACAATTCCCTCTCCTCTTTTGCAAAGCGGATATAATACATTCCTATTGCTTTATAAGCAGGATAATCAGCGTCTTTTACTGCACGTTTATTGTACTCTTGATAAATCACACCTGCATATTTTATAACATCTGCTTTCAACTTTTCCATAGTGGAATAATTACTGTAAATCGGCTGGGTGGAACAACCCAGTTTATCTGCTATAGACCTTGCATTCAGTCCTTCTGCTCCGTACTTCCGTATAATATCAACAGACGCCGAAATAATATCCTCTTTAGTAACCTTGACCTTAGGCGGCATTTTATCACCTCTTTATATAACATTTGTTATATATCAATTGTTATATTACACTATAATAAAGCTTTTGTCAAGAGAAATTTTATAACAAAAAAATTACCGCAGAAAAATTATCTGCGGTGTTGAATTATCAAGTCTATTTCACTCTTTTTAATTGCTTTATCTTTGCTTTTGTCGTTCTTATCGCCCAGTAATAGCGGTTGTCGTATAATACCTTTACTATATCCCTGCCGTTTTTTATCCTTCCGCTTCCAGCTACTACCTTTACCGTTCCTGTTTTAACTAATTTAACTCTGCTCTTCTTTTTGGTATTGCTCGACTTATATAACCCTATCTTCTTACTTGCTGTCGTTATCTTGAAGTTTATCAGCTTCTCTTTCTTCAAAACTACGTGTCCCTGAAGATTAGGCTGGTTCATCCAGTTTGTAAGAGACATCTTCTTTAGTATTCCGTCGCTTGCATTAAGAACATTGTCAGAATTTTCATTTGATTCTGTATAATATACATTGTCGGCTATTACATACTCAACATATCTTACGTGACCGTATGTGCCGCCGTTATAGCAGGCTATTGAATTTGTCTTAGGATACTTTGATACCTGAAAGCCGTCTTTTTTACAGCTCTCATAAACATCTCTGCCGTTTCCCCTTGCACCTACATATACACCAATTTTTTCATTTGCACGCCCCTGAGTATACCATACGCACTGACCTTTGGACGCTGTATTTAACGGCGGATTATAGTATTTGCTGCTGAAATCGGCTAGCCTTTTACCTAAAGATTTGTTGTACTTTATTCCCATTAGCAGTTTGCTCTGTCTTAGAGCAATCCTCCTTTCACCTTTTAAAATGCGATTTTGATTTTAACTTCCCTTTTATCGTATGATAAATATTCTTTTGCTGTTCTTAACAGCTGAAAATTTTATGAATATTTTTTTTGTTATTGCAAAAACTAGTAACAGCAAAGGAGGGATAAAAATGTCTGAAAAAAATCAAAATCAAAACAAAAACCAAAATCAGAGTCAGAACAAAAACCAAAATCAAAACAAAAATAGAAATTCTGAAAATAATCAGTGGTCTAACTCAAACCAGAATAATAATTCTGACAACAGCAAAAGACAAAACGGCCCAGGATGCAATTAATCTTATCCTCGCTAAAAAAACCGTCCTAGCTAGGGCGGTTTTTATTTTTTCAGTAATAATTATACATTAAACAAAAACCACGTTCTGCAAAAGCAAAACGGTAGTCGTGTACAACATAATCGTATAGGAGTATAAAATTAAATGTAAGTGCAAATAAAAAAGTTCACGTACAAATTAGTACGTGAACCGTCTGTGGCGACTCGCCGTTGGCGGAGAGAAAAGAAAATACAATATTTTAGTTCAAGGTGATAGGACATATGGACGTTTACACTCGGTAAAACCGTAAATTTTAAGTTCAAAATAATTTAAAAAATGCACAAACTTTAAGAAAAATAATCATAATTGCAGTACCTACTGCAACACAAGACCAGACTTTACAAAGTAGTCATAACTCTGATCTACATTCTGTCTTTCATACTCTGCAAACACATCGCAATAAGTGTTTAATGTGGTACTTATATCGGTGTGTCCTAGTATCTTTTGCAACACAGTTGCAGGCATTCCGCTTTCTATACACCTAGTTGCATAAGTGTGCCTTAACATATGTTGATTGACGTTCCAACCCTTACCGATATTATGTTTTTGACAAAGTCTTTTCAATTCACTATTTACTTGTGATGTTGCTATTAGTTTACCACGTTTATCTAAAAAAATCAAGTGATTTTCATTGTCTTTTGCTTCAGATAGAGCCGCTTTTATAATTCTTTTAGCTATGTCATTTAGCATTATTGTTCTTTGTCCGGCTTTGGTCTTAGCCGTCTTACCTAGCATTGGCTTTCCTTTCTCACCTCGCGCTATGGTGCGCTTAACTTCTATTTTGTTGTTATCTAAATCAATACAATCAATGGTTAAGGCATTTATCTCGCCCATTCTCATTCCTGTGTACATACTGAGTAACAACTGATTTTTGTATAAAACATTTCCTTTATTTAATGCCTTGATCAGTTCTTTCTGCTCCTCTATTGTAAATGCTTCTACCTTTTTGTCAGGTTTATCTGACTTAGGCAGCTTTACATATTCTGCAACATTTACGTTGATAATTCGCAATCGTATAGCCTCTTTTAGTGTAGACTTCAAAATACCGCATAGCTTCCCTATTACTGAATTTGAATAGTTTGTAATTGATTTATAAAACTCAAGCACATCTTGTTCAGTAATATGTTGAATAGGTATATTTGAAATGTTATGCTTTTTATATATTTTAATCGTCTCTTTCTTTCGGTAATATGTTGATTCTGTTATTTCGTTTAAATCATAGCTCTGTTGGGCAAGCTGCTCCATTAACTCAACTAGTGTAATGCTGTTCTTGTTCGGTACTTCCCTACCGCCAAGCTCTGACTTGTATTCCTCAATCTTGGCTTTCACTTCTTTTCTTGTTTTTCCATACTTAGTTACTCTCTTTGGCTTGCCGTTATCCTGAACGCCTAAAGTTATCTGTCCTACCCAAAGTTTTTTAGTTTCATTATAAAAGAAAGTGCCGTCTCCATTAGCCCTGCTTTTAGTTCTTCCCATTATTTTTCCTCCTATCTTGACATACAAAAAATGTTATGCTAAAATAAAAGGGCAGAATTAGCCCTTTTTAGCGATCGGGATTAATTCGTTAGCCTCTGTTGAGCTGCAACTCAGCAGGGGCGTTTTTATTTAGTTAAGTTTAGTGTTAATAATAAATATAATCACTTTAAAGAAGATAGACCAACATCCATATCCACCTAATATTCCTGTAAGCAGTCGACGAACATTATTTGATTCAATCAATCCAATAAATTGAATAAACCAATCAATAAACATAAGTGACATAAAAATTATATCTATGTATATTGGTGTTTTAAATCCTAATATAAGCATAATGATAGCAGATATTTCACCAATTAGAACACCGCAACATCTTGCACAAACAGGAAATTGGTATTGTCTAAAAAAGAAACTGCGTTCAGGTAATTGATGACATCCAAGTTGTTCTCCGATATGCATAGATTTAATCCAAATAAGTCTTAGATAGTAATACTTGTTCTTTTTCATTTTTTAAACTGATTACCGCAATTCATGCAGCAGTATAAGATTTCGTTAGTTGTTGTTCGGTTATCTTCAAACTTTCCTTTGGTTTTTCCCATTCCGCAAAGTCCACAAAGCCAGCCAAATGGTCCAATTACGCAAGTCATAATACAACCTTTACACCAACCAAATCCTTTATTTTTCCTAGTATCTGTTACCTTACCAGTAACTTTTTGCTGTGAAACGACTTGAATATTTTCACTTCCACATTTTGGACAAACCATAATTTTACCTCCTATTGACATTATCTTGAAAATGTCGTATAATATTTTTGTCGAAGTATAGAAGAAATATCTATATTTTGCCTGTATCCCTATCAGTATTTACGGTACTGATGGGGATATTTTTATTTATACCTTTCCAATAACCTTGCCCACACATCTTAACTCGGTATAATCGTATATAGGTATATTATCAAATTCAGGATTTGTGGAGATTAATTCACCCTTACCCATTTTCTTAATAAAGCCTGAACCATTGACAATGAATATACCTATTTCGTTTTCAAATATGCTTGGCTGAAGTCTTACAAAAACCTTATCACCATTTGCATATTCAGGTAACATACTATCTCCGTCGACTTCAATGACAATATCGGCTTTTCTAGCCTCTGGTTTATCTTGTACCGAAATAGTATCAAATTGTTCATCATCAAGCCAATCTCCTGAACCAGCTGAAGCCTTTAAAAGAGAAAATGGTAATTCTATTACCGGTGGTTTTTCAATATATATACAACGCTCGTATTCTTCATTTAAAGTAAAATTAACAATTTTTTTACCGTGCTCATCAAGAGTGCGGTATTTTTTTATTATTTGTCTTTCAGAAGATGAAAATTTATCAAAATGTTCTAAATCAATATCATCTTGATATAGAAAATTAGCATCACACTTCAAAACATCAAACAGCTTAAAGAGTATGTTTTCGTTAGGTGAACTTATATTGCTTTCATAATTACCAATAGTTCCTTTTGAAACACCTACTAGTTGTGCAAGTTGGGGTTGTGTGTATCCTAACTCTTCTCTTCGTTCCTTTATTCTACTTCCAATACTCATATTTTCACCGACCTTTTAAAACATATTATCACAGATATATTAGAATGTCAATAAAAAAATCTCAAATTTTTTGAAAAAAAGTATTGACATCACAAATTACTTGTGATATTATATAAACACAGCCAAGAAACTTGAGACAGATAAAAGGAGGTGGTGATATGTGTATAGTTGCCCAAAACATTCGTAAGATTTTAAATGAGCAAGGTTTGAAACAAAAAGTTGTAGCGAAAAGGGCAGGATATACTGAACAGCAATTTAGTAATATTTTGTGTGGTAGAAAGAATATTGAGACTGATGATGTTCTGAAAATCGCAAAAGCATTAAAGGCAACACCAAATGAATTATATGGAATCACAGAAGCCTCATAAAGCAGAGGGAAAGAGAGAGTAGGGGAGGTGAAAAAAATGAGAATAGGATTTGAGCCAGATTACGATCTAGACAAAGAGCTTGAAAAGTTTAAAGAACTATTGACCTTGCAAAAGCAACTCTCTGAGAACACTAAGGTTCTTAGGTTTATCAGCATACGTGAAATGGCAGAATTAACAGGCTGGAGTCTTAACACTGTTCAGAATCTATATAACAGACCAGACTTCCCTAGCTGTGATTTTGGCAAAGAGAAAATGGCTGAGATAAGTGCAGTTATTAAGTATTTCAGTGTACCACGTAGAAAGACAAGTTAAGGAGTTGAAAAAATGGAAACAAAGATAGCAATCGCGATGGTAGGTTTAGTCGTATTAATAGGTTACAGCATAATAATGACCTTGTATGTATTCTTTCCAAAGACACTAATACGCTGGGATGTGCAGCCATTGAATTTGGGAGGTCAAATAAAAAACGAAGCCTCATAATTGAACAAAAAATCAGAAAGAGCAGG
>CANQCL010000018.1 GCA_947589215.1 uncultured Clostridia bacterium | reverse complement strand
GACTTGCATGTGTTAAGCGTGCCGCCAGCGTTCGTCCTGAGCCAGGATCAAACTCTTAATTTGTTTGTATCTTAACTGTCTCTTTTGAGACACTTAAAACCTCAACTCATTTTCTCTTTCACTGACTTGCAGTTATTTATTTTTTCCAAAGTGGTCTCTGCTTCCCACTCCCTTGAGTTTCTCTCTCAAGAATTACAGGTACTTCTCTTTGTCTTCGTGTTCCATTGTTCAATTTTCAAGATGCTAATGTCGCCTACTCGATTTCTCGTGCGGCAACTTTTAAATAATATCACATTAAAAAATCTTTGTCAAGCGTTTTTTTAAAATTTTTTTCAAAAAATTTTTGGAAATAAAAAATAATTAATTTTGTAACTGCTCTATGATAAAACATTATAGTTTTTATTTCATCAAAGTAAATCCTGCCGTTATGCATATTATTCACATTATACAAACTGCCCAAAGGCAGCAGAGCCTGCGGCGGCTCACTAATCATTATAGTTTTTATTTCATCAAAGTAAATCCTGCCGTTGTGCATACTATGTACATTATACAAACTACCCAAAGGCAGACTGGATGCAACGTCACCGTTGCCTAGTAGCCTGTCAAATCAGGGGTATACTCCTCATTTTCTATAACAAAATCTAAAATCTTACCATAAAAAGCGCTCGGATTAAGCATTACCTTCTTTTTTATATACTCAGCCTGAGTAAGGTCGGGAGCAAATAAAGTCAAATCCATTAGGTTCGCTCCGCTGTCCTGACAGAGAAAATGCACCTCTGCACCCTTTTCAACCTCTTTGACTTCTGCAATAATATTGCTGTCCTTTAATTTTGCAAAAAACTTCAGTCCCGACGAAATTATCTTGTCTCTAAAGCTCTTTGGAACTATCCCCTTAAACTCGTTCGCCGCCTCATAAGCCTCCTGCGACAAAATGTAGTAGTTGATTTCATCAACCGCCTCAATCCGCATCATATTATCTCTAAGCATTTCCTCGACCGTCTCGGCATAGGTAAAATAATTTACTATACCATCAGAAGTCGCTATCTCGGCAAGCTGATTAGGCGTGATTGGTCTGTTTATCTGACGTAAGAAATAACAAATCAGAATCTTTATTGCATACTTGTCCTGCAAGTTCATCATATTAGGCTGAAGATATTTTTCAAAATTCTTATCCATTATAATCACCATGCCCTTTCTTTAAAAAGGCATACCTTTCATAGACTAAAAGTTAGGATAGTCGAGCATATGCGAAAGCAGTGCAATATTAACTGCTGCCTCAACACACGGAACAGCACGAGGTACAACGCACGGGTCATGCCTGCCTTTGATTTTTATAGTCTCGTTTGTCAGAGAACTGTAATCCACCGTTTTCTGCGGCTGTGCAATTGAAGGCGTAGGCTTGAACGCCACCCTCAGCGTCACCGGCATGCCCGAAGAAATACCGCCGAGAATACCTCCGTGATTGTTGCTTCTTGTAACAACGTGACCGTGCTCATCAACATAAAACTCATCATTATTTTCACTTCCGAGCATCTTAGCACAGTTGAACCCTACTCCGAACTCGATACCTTTAACAGCGGGAATACCAAAAACTAAAGACGCTATACTGTTTTCAAGACCTTCAAAAATAGGCGAGCCAATTCCTGCCGGAACATTTATAGAAATACATTCCACAATTCCCCCGACAGAATCTAAGCACTTCCCTGCTTTTTCGATGTCTTTTATCATAAGCCTGCCCTGCTTATCATCAAGCGTTGGGAATTCCTTTTCTCTTATTTGTTTTATTTCATCTCTTGATGTCTTAACAGGATCGAATGATTTATCCTTAATTCCGTGAATTTCTAAAATGTGCGCACCCGTATAAATCCCTCTGCGCTCCAGTATCTGACCTGCAACTGCGCCTGCAAAGCACAGAGGTGCTGTCAGCCTGCCCGAAAAATGTCCGCCGCCTCGTCCGTCGTTAAATCCGCTGTAGCGAACAGCGCCTGTATAGTCAGCGTGTCCGGGACGTGCAAGCTTAGACAGGTTGGAATAATCATTCGAGTGCTGGTCTGTGTTCTGAATTAAGGCGCAGAGAGGTGTTCCCGTTGTTTTATCATTATAAAGCCCCGACATAATCTGAGGCATATCCTTCTCACGTCTTTGAGTAGATGTTTTGTTTTTCTTCGGAGCTCGCCTTGCCATAAACGACATAAGAGCGTTCATATCAATATGCTCGCCAGACGGCAGATTATCAAGCACAACGCCGATAGCCGGTCCGTGACTCTCCCCGAAAATAGATAAATTGATGTTGTGATTCCATACTGAAGCCATTTTTTGTCCTCCTTAATTCTTACACATTCTAGTCTATTGCCTCGACATTACCTCCGAGAGATTTAATAACCTCGAAAAAGTCGGGATAAGATTTTTTAACGCACTCAGCACCTTTTATTATAAGGCCGCCTTTGCATTTAACCGACGCTACAGTCATAGCCATTGGTATTCTGTGGTCGTTGCAAGAGTCGATCTCACCGCCCGTCAAATAATCAACTCCTGTGATTTCAAGCCCGTCTTTTAATTCTTTGACCTTTCCGCCGACTGCGTTTAAAGCATTTGATATAGCCGACAAGCGGTCGCTTTCTTTAATTCTCAGCCTTGCGGCGTTTCTTATGTACGACACGCCTTTGCAAAAACTGCCTAAAACCGTCAGAACAGGTACAAGGTCGGGTATGTCCGAACAGTCTACGTCAAAAGGCTTGAGTTCATTTTCATCTGAATTATACACTATTTCATTGCATATTTCAATAATCTTTTTGTCGCCTTGAAAGCTATTATCAAATAATTCCTCGATATTTATGTCACAGCCCAGACTGTTCGCAACACAGAAAAATGCCGCCTGTGAATAGTCTCCCTCGACCGCTTCATTATGAGGTTTAAGAGCCTTCACGCCCTTGACTGTAAAGCCGTCTTGAATTTCCTCTATCTGTGCGCCGAATTTATTTAAACAGTCAATTGTTATATCAACGTAAGGTCTTGATTCAAGATGTGATGTTAAAATTATTTTGCTCTCGCCCTCTGCAACAGACAAAGCCAGCAAAAGCCCTGTTATAAACTGCGAGGATATATCTCCTGCAATTTTGTATTCTCCTGCCCTTAGCTTTCCCGAAACAGAAAACGGCATTGTGTTATTATAGTCAAACTTCACTCCGTTTTTAGTCATCTCGGTAAGGTAAGGCGTAATAGGTCTCTGCGGAAGCCTTCCCCTGCCCAAAAATGTTGCATTAACACCAAGAGCAGACGCAACAGGTATTAGAAACCTCAACGTAGAGCCCGACTCGTTACAGTCTATCACGGCATTTTCAACAGGCTTTGTAATGCCTTTGACAGTTATTGTATTTAAACCGTTTCCGTCCTTTAATGAGGTTATCTCTGCTCCCAAAGCTTTCATAGCCTCGATAGTTGCTATAATATCCTTTGACATATAAATATTAGATATAATGCTTTCTCCGTCAGCAAGACCCGCTGCAATTATAAGCCTGTGTGCAACGCTCTTTGACGGAGGTATTCTTACATTACCCTTTAAAATTGACGGTGTGATTTTTACGTCCATTGTAATTCCCCTTTTAGTTGTAGATCACATACTATAAATAATTTTTGCTATATCTTCTTCGGCAATTTCCTTAGCAAAATTACCATCGCTGAACTCTGTTATCTTTCCTATCCCGTCCTGTATAACAAACCTCAGCTTGCCGTCTCTTACCTTTTTATCTGTGTAGAGCTTTTTAACAAGCTTGTCTCTGTCAATGTAATTAGGAATAGTTATTGGCAGTTCTGCACGCTCAAGCAGACTGACAACCCTGCTTTCGTCATCATCGCTTGCAAGCCCTAGAAATTTTGCGAGCTTCACTTCAGCAACCAGACCGATAGCTACCGCCTCTCCGTGAAGAAGTCTGTAATCGCTTACCGTTTCGATAGCCCGTCCGACCGTATGCCCCAGATTGAGAATTTCTCTTAGACCTGTTTCACGCTCGTCTTTCATAACTACTTGATACTTGATTTCACAATTTTTCTCTGCAATATGCTCGCAGACTTCAGTGTTGCAGTCAAATACCTTTTCAATATTCTTTTCTAAATAACAGAAGAATTCATTATCCGCTAATATAGCGTGTTTAATCGTTTCAGCCAGACCGCTTGAAATCTCTCTTTTAGGAAGCGTTTTCCAAGCGTCTATATCTATGTAGATTCTCTCAGGCTGGTTGAAAAGTCCGATAAGATTTGTCGCAAGAGGAGTGTCAACAGCAGTCTTACCGCCAACAGATGCGTCTGCCGCAGACAAGAGAGTTGTAGCGTAGTTTATAAAAGGTACTCCCCTGCCGAAAGTGCCTGCGATAAAGCCTGCAAGGTCGGTAACGACCCCTCCTCCGACCGCTATTATACAGCAGTCTCTGCGGTAACCTAAACTCAGCATCTCGTCCTCGATTTTTGCTTTAATCTCACGGGTTTTGGATTTCTCTCCCGCAGGAAATACAAATAAATCCGCTTTCAATCCTGCATCATTAAGTCTCGCCAAAACATCATCTGCATAAAGACCTTTTACATTGCTGTCAGTAATGATTGCATACCTTTTAGCACTAGGCACAAGTCCGTTTTTTATATCTCTTATAAGTGTGTCTATGAGTTTGTGTCCGATTTCTATATAGTATGAATCATCAACAACCTTTTTAAGCTCAACATAAAACTTTTTCATAATTGTATTTCCTCTTTTATTCTAAAATAAATTATAGTAACTTTCAAAAGCCAGTACCTCCGGCGGCTCGCCGGTCTTGCCTCTTGCTTCTAATCTCTAGCTTCTAATCGGGCAATGCCTCCGGCGGCTCGCCGGCTATAGCTTTTTTATCCTTGCGAAATTAGCCATTATCTTCTTTGTTCCCTTTGTATCAAAAGCAATCTCAAGCATCGTATCGTTAGCCATTCTTTTAGCAGTAAGAACCGTACCCTCACCGAAAATGTTATGTGATACTCTGTTCCCTACCTCGAAGTTCTGATCCGATGCCGTCCTAGTCTCAGACCTTCTCTTAAACGCCATCTGCATATTTAGCATATTTGAATCAGATTTTACTTCTCTATACTCACGTTCCATACCCGATGGCTGAATCAAGCCCTCGCTTTCCTCATTTAGAAGATCATCGGGAAGTTCCTCAAGAAAACGGGACTTTCTGTTTCTGTTTGTAACGCCGAAAAGTATTCTTTCATTGCTGTGTGTAAGATAAAGCTCTCTTTTTGCCCTTGTTATCGCAACATAAGCTAAACGACGTTCCTCCTCAACCTCAGCTTCGCTCTCCATACTTCTCTGTGACGGAAAAATATTTTCCTCCATTCCCACAACAAAAACCGTTGGGAATTCAAGACCCTTTGACGAATGTATAGTCATCATAACAACATAGTCACCGTCTTGCTCTAAGTCGTCAACATCGGTAAAGAGCGAGATTTCCTCCAAAAACCCTGATAAGCTGGGTTCTTCCGCTTCCTCAGAGTATTTTATCATTGTAGACTTTAACTCCTCAATATTTTCAAGACGCATTTCGCCCTCATCGCCTTGAGATTTCAAGAAAGCCCTGTACCCCGATACTTCCATAAGCTCGTCTAAAAGTTCCTCTAAAGAAACTATTTCAGAAATATCAGTGAGATGCTCAAACATCTGAGCTAAAGGCACTAAAACACTTGCCTTTCTTGAAAGCGGAACTAAGCTTTCACTTTCTTTCATAACTTCAATGGGTGAAATCCCAAGATCTGAGGTTATCTGCTCTAAAGCGTTAACCGTTGCATTTCCGATAGAACGCTTAGGCTCGTTGATAATTCTCCTTAATCTAAGTATATCATTGTGGTTATTTACAACTGCCAAATAAGAAAGAATATCCTTTATTTCCTTGCGGTCAAAGAACTTCTTGCCTCCGATTATCTTATAAGAAATTCCGCTTTGTACAAAAGCCTGCTCAACAGCATTGGATTGTGCGTTCATTCTGTAAAGAACAGCGTATTCGTTATACTTTCTGCCCTCTTTTATTCCCGACAGAATAGTATCGGCAACAAATCTTGCTTCATTTCTTTCGCTGTTTGCGTTATATACGTTGACCTTGTCACCGTCACCCATTGCAGTCCAGAGATTTTTGCCCTTTCTGCCCTTGTTGTTTTTTATAAGCTCATTTGCGCAGGTAAGAATATTCTGCGTAGAACGGTAATTCTGTTCAAGTCTGATAACCGTACAATCATCAAACTGGTGCTCAAAGGAAAGAATGTTCTCAATAGTCGCCCCTCTGAATTTATAAATACTCTGGTCGTCGTCTCCGACAACACAAAGATTTTTATACTTAGAAGAAAGCATTGATACAAGACGGTACTGAACCATATTTGTGTCCTGATACTCGTCTACAAGTATGTATTTATACAAATTCTGATAATGGTCTAAAACATCAGGGTTTTCTTCAAACAGCCTTACCGTATGGCAGATGATGTCGTCAAAATCCATTGCGTTTGACGATAACAGCTTGTGCTGATACAGCTTATACAGTTTAGCAATAGTCGACTTTCTGTAATCCGCCTGATTCTGATTTTCATATTCTAAAGGTGTTATCATCATATCCTTTTGCCGTGATATCTCCGATAAAACAGCCCTCGGCGGAAACATTTTATCAGAAATATCCATCTCCTGAAGGCAGGACTTCATAACCCTTTGGGAATCGTCGCTGTCGTATATCGTAAATTCACTTGTAAAACCTATTTTCTCACACTCACGTCTTAAAATTCTAACGCACGCCGAGTGAAACGTAGCCGCAGTAAGACCGTCTCCTGCCTCGCCGAGCATATTAGTTATACGTTCTTTTAATTCTCCTGCCGCCTTGTTTGTAAAAGTAATGGCAAGAATATTCCATGGCTTTATTGTATTTACCGATACTATTTTCTTTAGCCTTTGACTGTCAGTTTCCAAACCGTCTGCATAACGCTTTAAAAACTCTGCGTCTTCATCTGTAAACAAGGTTTCACTGCTGTTATATGCGTTGCCGAAATATATCATATTTGCTATTCGGTTTACTAAAACAGTAGTCTTGCCGCTTCCTGCTCCGGCTAAAATCAAAACAGGTCCTCTTATTTTGAAAATCGCCTTCCTCTGCTCGGGATTCATCTTCTCAAAATATTTTTCTAAAGCTTTTCTTTTTAAATCTATGTAATTCTCATTGCTCATTGAGCTTTTTAACCTCCTAAAATTATATACAAAAACAAATTTATAATGCAATATAACGCTATTATAACACACATTAAAGTAATTTTAAAGGTTTTTAAATCTAAATTAAGAAAATAATTCTTCAAAACTATAGATTTTTCATAACCGTTGTTGTATAATTTAATTGACGTATTTGTTTTTATTAGTATCACGGAGGAATTGCATTGAAGCTTTATTCAAACAAAAAATACAACACTATAGCGGCATATGTACTTATTGTTCTGGCAATCGGGTTCGTAATGGTAGTAGCTGTGTTTAAATTCTCTACTATATTAAAAATACTCGGTACGATTGCGGATATTCTAATGCCTGTAATCTGGGGCTTTGCCATTGCATATATACTAAATCCTATTTCTATGGGAATAAATAATCTCTTGAATAAAAGGTTTTTCAAAAAAAAGCAAATGCCAAAACTCTCTGTAGCCATTTCTGTTACTATTGTTGAGCTTTTATTTATTGCATTTATACTGGGCGTAATGTCGATAATCATACCTGCTTTATTAAACAGCGTTTCGGAAATTTTCTCTAACATATCGTCTTTGTTCAGCAAGCTTCAGGAATATGCAAAATCGCTTTTTTCCGACCACCCTAAAATCTACTCTTTTATTTCAGACAAAATAAGCGAGTATTCAACAAATGCTGAAAACCTAGTCGAGCGGGCAGAGCCTATGCTCAATAATCTTGTATCCGGTGCTTGGGGCTTCTTGGGATTTTTAAGAGACTTCGTACTCGGTGTTATAGTTTCAATATATTTTCTTTGCAGCAAAGATAATCTCCTTGCACAAATAAAGAAAATACTTCTTGCGACCTTTTCGAGAAAAAAATGTGCAAAGATTTTTGAAGTATCTAAAAAGTGCCACAACGTTTTCGGAAGTTTTATCACAGGTAAAGTATTAGACTCGCTAATTATCGGATTGATAGCAACACCGTTTCTTCTTATACTAAAAATCCCATACGCTGTAATGATAGCCGTTATAATAGGCATAACTAATGTAATACCGTTCTTCGGTCCGTTTATCGGCGCAATACCTACCGGACTTTTAGTTCTTCTTGTCGATCCCGGAAAGTTTATTCCGTTTGTCATTTTTGTAATTTTGCTTCAGCAGTTCGACGGAAACTTCTTAGGTCCGAGAATTTTGGGTGATTCAACAGGTATTCCGGCAATATGGGTATTGATTTCACTTTTAGTCGGCGGAGGGCTGTTCGGATTTGTCGGAATGCTCTTGTCCGTTCCTACGTTTGCTGTAATTTACAGCCTTTCAAGAGATTCTATTGAAAAGAAGCTAAAAAGGAAAAAGCTGCCCGTCTCCACAAACTATTATAAAAACGATATAGAACACCTTTATAAAACAAACCAAAGAAAAAAGCCTCTTACCATCGAAGAACTTTACGCCCTTGATATTCCGAATACAGATGAGGTTAACGAAGCAGGCAACGGTGACACTGCATCCACTCCGACTTTGAATAAAGTTGATTAAAAAAATATTTTAATAAACGTCGGGGTTGTACCAAATTAAATTTGAATTATGTAAAATATAAATATAAAATTTAAGGCAGCCTTTTTATCGGCTGCCTTAAATTCTATTCCGCTTTTTCTTTTGGTAAATCTATTGAGAAACTAGAATCATTATTATCTACAATTACTTGAAATAAGGTACCACCTCCATATAGATCAACTCCCCATAAACATATTTGTACATCACCGCAGAAATAATTATAAAGATTGCTGTCTGCTTCAATAACCATATGAGGTGCTTTGCCAAAAATATCTATCAAATCTGTCATAGTCGTTTTCATATTCAATTTAGATAGTTTTTTAGTTAATTCGCCAAAACTCATTTTTTCTAGAACTCCGTCGCTTTTCATAACCTTTTTTGCGATTTTCTCATCATGTTCTTCTTGATTACTTGCATCTTGACTAGATGTAGATTTTTCCTCGATTTTTATATCGTTTTCGGTTATTTGCATAGAATATTCTTCTTGACTGTTCGCATCTGAACCGGTGGATGAATTTTCCTCACTTTTCTTATTATTTGTACAACCACACAAAAATAACATTGCCATTAAAGCCAACAAAAGAATTCTTTTCATTTTAAAACCTTCTTTCAAAACAATATACTATAAAAAATTATAACATTTAATTTTATTTCTGTCAAAAAAACACGCTCCGAAAAATACAGAACGTGAATTATACAAATATATTAATAATATTGATATGCTGGTCAGCTATGCTTTACAAACTCAAAATCCCCGCCAAGCAATACTATCATTACCGCAACTGAAATAATCAAAATAACACAAGCTGTAATAATTCCGCATACAGTGCGTTTATTAAGAGCAAATACGTTTTCTGATTTAGGAAGAATATTCATTGACCGCAGAGCCTGAGTAACAGGTTTGTAAAGTACAAATGTAAATACTGCGTTAAGCACACTTTTAATAAGATTAAAAGGCAGCAATAACGGCAAAATCATATTTGCAACCGTTTTAATATCAGTATGAGTATAAATAGGGGTAATTATCAGGTTTGCCAGCATCATTACGGCTGTTGTTGAAAATACCGCAGAAACAAGAGCAGCTATTGCACCTTTAAAGCTTTTATTGTATTTATAAATTAGAGAAGCGGTTACCGCAAATGCTGCACTGCCGGCAAAATTCATAATAGCACCCCAAAAGCCTGTGCTTGAAACAGTAATGAGCTCAAGCAGAGCCTCTATAAATGCGACTGTGACCGCTGCAACAGGTCCGTAAATAAAGCCTGCAAGCGTGATAAACACGTCTTTAAAATCAAGCGTCAAGAACTGTACTCTAAAGCGGAACACAAAAAGACATATGTACCCCAATGCAATAAATAAGCCCAATACCGAGAGCTTTTTTAAATTATTGTTTCTTGTGTTTGACATATCTAAGTCATCCTTTCTGATTATAAAATATATTCTTGCCTAAGTTAAATCTCAGGCAATTCTCCAAAAAATCATTCGGGAGAAACACCAGAAAAAACCTCTGAACATAATGCTCAGAGGTTTATTTTTGCATAAACACAAAATGCTGTCGTTTCTTCCATCCGGACTTTGACCGTCGGTTTTGGAATTTCACCAAATCGGCAGAGGTTATCTCTGTTCGTGGACTTTAACCACCGGTGTGGAATTTCACCACCCCCTGAAACTTAATATTTTATTTTTATTTCAAATAGACGTATAGACGTAGCTTTTTTACGCTAAGCTCTTTCCATATACTCGCCTGTTCTTGTGTCAATTCTTATCTTATCGCCGATTTCAATAAACAGCGGAACCTTTATCTCAGCACCTGTTTCCAAAGTCGCAGGCTTAGTGGCGTTAGTTGCAGTGTCGCCCTTAAAGCCCGGATCTGTTGCGGTAACCTCAAGCTCAACAAAGTTAGGAGGCTCAACGCCGAATACATTACCCTTATATGAAAGAACCTTGCAAATCATCTGCTCCTTAACAAACTTAAAGTTATCCCCAAGCTCAGACGCATCTATAGGAAGCTGCTCATATGTCTCGGGATCCATAAAGTAGTACAAATCACCGTCTGTATAAGAATATTCCATATCCTTTCTCTCAACATAAGCCGTCGGGAACTTAGCTGTTGGGTTGTAGGTTTTCTCAACGACCGAGCCTGTGATGATGTTTCTCACCTTTGCTCTTACAAATGCAGCGCCCTTTCCCGGCTTAACGTGCTGGAACTCAACTATCTGCATTACGTTGCCGTCTTCTTCAAAAGTCATTCCGTTTCTGAAATCTCCTGCTGATACCATAAATTTATCCTCCAAATTGTTATCGTTTTTAAATTCTGCGACTCAACATTATAACTTGAATCTACAAATCTATAACATTATACCAAATATTTATTATAATTGCAACCCCTAAAATAATCTACAGTATAATAAGCTCTTTCGGCGCTTTTGTAAGGTTTATGCAGCCGTCCTCTTTAAACACAACAAAATCCTCAATTCTCACTCCGAACTCGCCTGCAATATAAATTCCCGGTTCAATAGTCACAACAGAGTTTTCCAAAAGCCCGCAATCAGAATTAGGAGATGCATTCGGATACTCGTGTATTTCAAGACCCACACCGTGACCGAGCGAATGGCCGAAACAATCACCGTAACCCTCATTGGTTATTATATCACGGGCAACGCTGTCAAGCTGACTTCCGCTTAACCCTGCTTTTGCACACTTTATACTTTCTTTCTGCGCAGTTAAAACTATATCGTAAATCTTTCGCTGCTTATCGGTCGGTTCTCCCACGCAGACCGTTCTTGTCATATCGCTATGATAACCGTCATAGACTGCCCCGAAATCCATTAAAACAAAGTCGCCGCACTCAACCCTTTTATCACTTGGCACTCCGTGTGGCATTGAAGTGTTCTTTCCAGACAACACTATAGTCTCAAACGACATCGTCTCCGCACCGTGTTCAAGCATAAGGCTGTCAAGCCTTAATGCTATCTCTCGCTCGGTTCTGCCGACCTCTATAAATTTCAAAATACCGTCAAAAGCCGATTCGGCAATTCTCTGCGCCTTTTTAATTTTTATAATTTCATCATTGCTTTTAACAGTCCGAAGGCTTGCAATAAGTCGGCTTAACTCCTTATCAGCCTTTATTTTACCCTTCAGATTTGCCTTAAAATCAATAAGTCCACTGACCGTTAAATAGTCGCTTTCAATAGCAATAGTTTTTGCTCCGTGTTTTTTTAACAGATTATTTATCTGATGAAAAAGCCTCTGCTGTTCTATAACCTCGCAGGTTGTGACCTTTCTCCTAGCCTTTTCTATGTACCGAAAGTCTATTATCAAATATGCGCTATTCGGAAAAACCAAAACCGTTCCTGCCGAAGACTTCAAATCGGTAAAATAACGTCTGTTCACATCTGAGGTTATTATTGCGCAGTCACAGAAATCACCGATTTTAGACTGTAGTTTTTCAATATTAGTCAAATTGATCTCCCTTTTCAAAAAACGCTTTCAACTCTTCAAGACCCAAGAAGTAGCTTTTCTTGCCATACCCTAAAATCTGAGCTATGCAAACGTCTTTAATTACAGACTGCGACCTGAATCCCTCACGGGAATGAATATCGCTAAGATGCACCTCGACCACAGGTATTTTAATTGCGGAAATTGCGTCTCTTATTGCATAGCTATAATGAGTATATGCTCCTGCATTGATTACAATTCCGTCAAACACTTTTCTCGCCTCGTGGAGCTTATCAATTATTGCTCCTTCGTGGTTAGACTGGAATATCTTACAGTCAAAACCTCTCTCTTTTGCATTTTGCATAATCTCGTTATTAATACTCTCATAACTGTCCGTACCGTAAATTCCGGGTTCTCTCTCTCCCAGAAGATTCAGATTAGGACCGTGTATAACTAATACTTTTTTCATATAAATCACCGTTTCTATTTAATCCAATAAAGAAAGATAATACTTTTTCATAGCCAAAGCGTCCTCTGCTTGAGTTCCAGAACTCTCACAGATAAATGTCGGGGACAAATTCTTCTTAGCAACAAGCTCCATAAGCGGTTCATATTTAGGTCCGTATATATCGTCCTCAAATGTAAGATGCTTTTTCTCTCCGCCCGGCTCTGTATACATTATCTTTGAAAAATGACTGTGAAATATTTTCAGTCTGTCACTACCTAGTTTATTCTGAATTTTATCAAGAATATCCTCATACTCTGCTTTTCCCTTTATGCCTCCAAATGTTCTTGCATTGAGATGACCAAAGTCGATGCACGGAATAAAGGTTTCATCTAAAGCGCAAAGCTCTAGAACCTCCTCCAGATCACCAAGCTGATTTACCTTACCCATAGTTTCAGGACAAAAGTGTATATCGCCCAGCCCTTTTGATACTACCTCAGCCCTCGCACGGGTAAGCGTATCTTTAGCAAGCTCTAAAGCCTCTTCACGGGTTATTTTTGCACATGAGCCTGCGTGGATTATAATTCTGTCTGCGCCGATTCGCTTAGCAGCATCTGCGCTTTGAAGTATGTAATTTATGCTGTTGTCACGCTTTTCCTTTTCAACGCTCGAAAGAGATATAAAATACGGTGCGTGAAGTGATAACTTGATTCCGAATTTCTCTGCATTTTCACAAAGAGCAAAAGCTGTATTATCAGATACCCTAACTCCCTTTCCGCACTGATATTCATAAGCATCTATACCAAGCTCTTTTATAAACTTCGGAGCGTCAACAGAGCTTTTATATTTAGCTGAAAAACTGTCGCTGTTTCCGGCAGGTCCGAATAATGCAGACATAATAACACTTCCTTTATTGTTTCTTACACACATTGTAGCATATATCGAGAAAATTTACAAATGCAATTTTATTCTATTTATTTTCCTGCCTATATTGCAATAGCTATATAAAAATAATATAATGTATTTATAATTATCAGCTTCTAACTTCTATTCTTGCCTCTTGCTTCTAGCATCTGGCATCTTTCAGTACATATTTTTGTACAATTCATATTGTATGATAAATAAAAAATAGATAAATCGGAGGTCACTATGGCTAACTTAAAACAGGTTTATGTCTGCTCAAACTGCGGGTATGAAAGCTCAAAGTGGAACGGAAAATGCCCCAGCTGCGGCGAGTGGAACACCTTTGAAGAAACAACAGCAGCTGTTGTAAAATCGGGCAGAAACACAACAAAAAAAACAGCCGACATAACAGGCGGTATAAGGTCGATAAACGAGATCGACGGCAGCTTTAACGAAGTAAGATACAGCACAGGACTTTCTGAGCTTGACAGAGTTCTCGGAGGAGGACTTGTAAAGGGCTCACTTGTTCTTCTAGGCGGTGAGCCGGGAATAGGAAAGTCAACTATACTTCTGCAAATATGCAAAACACTTTGCCAAAATAAGTCTGTTCTTTACGTTTCGGGCGAGGAATCTATGCGTCAGATAAAAATGCGTGCGGAACGTCTTGGCGTTTTGAGCAACAATCTGTACCTGCTTGCTCACACCGATGCAGAAGCCGTATGCGAGGCTGTGAAAAAGGAAAAGCCGGACATAGTTATCATAGATTCCATTCAGACTATGAACATATCTGCTATATCCTCCTCTCAGGGAAGTATAACACAAGTAAGAGAGTGTACAAACCTGTTTATGAGAACGGCAAAATCTGAGGAGATACCGTTCTTTATTGTAGGTCACGTAAACAAGGACGGCGCTATCGCAGGGCCTAAGGTTATGGAGCATATCGTTGACGCTGTGCTTTATTTTGAGGGACAGAGAAATATGTCATACCGTATTTTGAGAGCGGTAAAAAACAGATACGGTTCAACGAATGAGATAGGTGTTTTCGAGATGACCGACAAAGGTCTAATGGAAGTTGACAACCCGTCTATGATGCTTCTTTCTGGGCGTCCCGTTGACGTGTCAGGCTGTTGTGTTGCCTGCGTTATGGAAGGTTCCCGACCGATTATGGCGGAGGTACAGGCGCTTGTTGCAAAAAGCGGATTCGCCTCACCCAGACGAACCTCAACAGGCTTTGATTACAACAGAATGTCGATAATTATTGCGGTTTTGGAGAAACGTCTGGGATTTTACTTTGGCAACCTCGACGTTTTTATGAATATAGTAGGCGGCTTGAGGTTAGACGAGCCTGCCGCTGACTTATCAATAGCTTTGGCGCTATATTCAAGTCTTACCGACAAGGTTATCCCCGATAAGCTGATAGCGCTGGGTGAAATCGGTCTTGGCGGAGAGCTTAGAAGTATATCACACATTACTCAGCGTCTTTCAGAAATAGAAAGGCTCGGCTTTGAAAAATGCATTGTTCCGAAAAGCTCGCTTAAAGGCATTGACACTTCAAAGTACAGTATGCAAGTTGTCGGTACATACTCGATAAAAAACGCATTCAAAGAGGCTTTTATTTAATTATTCGGTAACTAAATTCAATACTATTTATAACAAAAGCAGACACCTCTTGTGCCTGCTTAATTCTACCCATTAATATTCTGATAAACAACCTTTTTGCCTATCAGGATTTTTGCTTTCTTGATACCACTGCCCTTTAGCTTTTTCTTTAAATCTTTTGCTACCTTTTTATTTTTTACATAAAATCTTATTTTCTTTGAATTATAAAAGGCATCGTTCTGAATTTTGGGCGCTTTCTTTTTATTTTTTAGTATTATTTTTATATTTCTATCATGTGCAAATGAATTTTCATCTAAAGAATATCTTTTAAGTTTAGATATATTTTTTCCTAACGTTAGTTTTGTTATGCAACTGTTACCAAAACTATCACAAATTACCTTTACTGAGTTACAAACCTTAACATGAAAATTCCAATTAACTGCATCAATTAGCTTTGTCCCATCCTTTGAAAGTATCTGATTGTCCTTTACTTTTAAATACTTGCTGTCTTTTGAAATTTTTAATGTTAAAAACGGTACATCGCCAAAGCTACAATGTTTTAGAGATTTAGGCAGAGTTAATTCACTTAATCTTGGACAATCTTCAATATATAAATGTTTTAGTACGGAATCAGGAGCAATATTTATATTTTCTAATTCCTGACAACCAAGATTAAAGCTGAGAAAATTAAGCTTTGATCCAGAAGGAATATTTATGGTCTTCAAAGTAAAATAATAATGATCACTGCTAAGATATTCGTCTGCATAACCAAACATCATAGTTTTAAGATTTTTTCCTACATTTATTGTTTCTACAGTTCCGCCAAAGTCATAATTAGAATAGCCTTCCATGTCAACAGATAAATCTGTCACAGGATATGTTACACCGTTATATGTAACTACATCAGGAATGTTTATTACCTTAATGTTAGATATTATATCTTGAATTAGTGCTTCCCCCTTATAAATACGGTAAGAAAAATCACCATCATAAAAATAAATTTCAGATGAATATGATGCATATGTGCTGACGTTTGATACACATATAGTTACCAACATAATTAACGCCATTGTTAAACTAAATAGTCTTTTTAGTTTTTTCATAAAATCACCCCTTTAATTCTACAATATTTCTATAAATATATAATAACATTAATAGTATAGCATGTAAAGTGTGAATAAATACAAACCAATTATTTTGTTGAAGCATACAAAAACACGTGTCTCTCCTTGTACACTATAACAAATTAAGCAGACTATATCAAAAAACCGCCAATTTGACATTACACATTAAAAAATATAAAATAAAGCTAGATAAAGGAGTAATAAAATGACCAAAATAAAACTTATATTCACAGGCGGAACAATAGCCTCAGTTGCAACTAAAAACGGTATTATTCCAAGCCTTTCAGAGGAGAAGCCAATGCTTCTCGGAAATTTTGAAAAAAGCCACAGCGATTTGAAGGGAAAAGTTCAATTTGAATGTACTTATTTGATGAATAAGCTGTCTGAAAATATGGAGCTTACCGACTGGGAAAAGATTTTGAATTACCTAAAATCAAATATCTGTAATGAGTACAACGGAATCATAATAGCCTACGGAACGGATACCCTTGCATTTTTTGCAAATATGCTTTCAGTTTTTGAGAATGACCTGCCCCCTGTTTATATAGTTTCAAGCGATAAAGTTCTGAGCGATAATTCAGCTAACGGAACTGAAAACTTCGCCTGTGCCGTTAGGGAAATCGTGAACGGAAAAAACAAGCACGGAGTGTTTGTTCCCTACCGAAACAGCGACGGCAAAATGACTGTTCATAAGGGTTATCAAATTACCCAGTCGGGAATTTTATCAAACGATTTTTATTCTTTAGATTCCCTTCCCCCAAAACACAAAAGCCTTAAAAGCTTCAAAGAATTTAAAAGGGGAGTTCTGCTGCTTAACAGCTATACCGGAATGGATCTGTCGGTTATTGATTTGCACAAAGTATCGTCTGTAATAATCACGGCATATCACGGCGGTACAACAAATGAAAAAGAGCTTATCAGACTGCTTGAAAATGGTTCACCAAAGATACTGCTCGCCTCAGTAAATTATCTTGAAAATGAGAACCAATACGCCTCGACAGTTAAGCTGCAAAAGCTCGGAGTTGAAATTATTTATAAAAAGACCATTGAAACCGCATATGCTGAGGAGCTTTGCAGTTTGATATGATGATATAAGTTATTTTTAATACAAAAAGAGCAGTTCCTGCTGAAGGAACTGCTCTTAGTTTCTTTGACAAAATATTATTTAAAATTCTTTATCTTTTCATTTATCTTTTTTAATTCTGAATTTATCGTACCGTTGTACATATTTTTCATAGCTGTCCACGTTCTCTGAGAACCATTTTCATCAAGCTTGAAAATGTCCTCATATAATGCTGACATAGGTGCGTTTGCTCCGGTTTTATAATCATCCTCTGCAAGCGTAGACGATACTCCGTATCCAAAGTCAAAAACCTGCTTGTATTCGCTTGAACTTGCGTCCACCTTGACCTGATACATTTCTTCATCCCAACCCGGATTATCAGCTAAGAACTTTTCTTTTGTTGTTTGTTGATAAGCTTCATCAAAGTTTGCTACTCTCGCACATTCAAACCAGCACTTAACTGCCTCCTTAGCAGTTGAGCCCTTGATCCACATATATGCAAGCATATCAGAACTCATATATTTTTCGTCGCTTTGGGGATCAGGCGGAATAGGAACTACCTTCCAGTTATCGTCCGCTGAAGGTCCGTTAGTACCCGACAGTGCCCAAGTTCCCATATTGTAGAATAATGTCTTTCCTGCTGTAAAGCAGCTTTTTGCTGAGTTGTAATAATTCAGGTCAACCAAGCCCTCTTTACCCAGAGTATAAAGAAGATTTTCCGCTCTCTCAAGGTCAGGGTTGTTTAGATTATTTTTAAATACTCCATTATCATTGATAACTATAGTCTGACCTGTCTGCTGAACAAGCTGAGGTGCAAACCAACGAGCGGCAATACCGTATCTTTCTTCGTCTCCGGTAGCGTTTGACTTATAAGCAGACATGATTTCATACCATGTGTCCCAATTCCACTCGCCTTTTGTATAAAGCTCATAAGGATCATCTAAACCTTCATTTTCAATAACATCCCTATTATACATCATAAGCGTTCCTACGCTAAAGCTTATAGGAGCAACATAGTGCTTGCCCTTTAGTGAGAACTGATCTGCAGTTGCTTTAACATCTTTCCAAATGTCGGCATTAAAATCAACGATCTCATCAACCGACTGATACATTCCCGTAACTACCTGAGACGGGAATGATATCCACTCATATTTAAAAATATCAGGAACATCCTTTCCTGATGTTATAGCTGTAGCCAACCTATCATATTTTTCACCATCAGTAACTCTTGTCCATTTAATCGAGCCGCCCTTTTCATTGAACAAAGTCATTTCTACAGTTTTTTCTGCGTCCTCCTCAGGGTTCAAATCATAAGTTCCCATCCATATAAGCTCTTTCTGAGCGCCGTCAGGGATAGCTTTAATAGCATTAGCAGCCGCAGTTGAATCAACTTTTACCTTATCAGTATGCGAGCTGTCTTCATTACCGCCGTTAGAACAGCCTGATACAGCCATACACATTAAAAGTGCTAGAACAGCAGAACCAATCCTTTTTGCATTTTTCAATGTATAACTCCTCCTTATTTAATATATTGGGTTTTAAGTCGTAACAAAAACAAACGAAACTTAACCTAACAATATTATAAACGAGTTGACTTCCTAAATCAACCGTATAAATTCTCTAATTTTCCAAATGTATTTTGTGCAAATTGCCAAAAATTATGTATTATAAAGCAAGTGTTAAACATCTGCAAATAAATTTAATTGCCTCCGGTCTACAACAAAATCAGGCAGATCGTGCTTGAACTTTTATATAATTTATTGTATAATACCATTACATTCGCTGTTTTATATTTGAGAACGGAGTTTTTATGAAAAAGGTTGAAATGTTTACAGACGGAGCCTGCTCGGGCAATCCAGGTCCCGGCGGTTACGGAACTATACTTAGATATAAGGGCATAGAAAAAGAGCTTTCAGGCGGACACCCCAATACAACAAATAACAGAATGGAGCTTTCCGCTGTAATTGCAGGTTTATCTGCATTAAAAGAGACTTGCGAGGTAACAATAACCACCGACAGCAAATATATAGTCGACGCAGTTGAAAAAGGCTGGGCAAAAAAGTGGAAATCAAACAACTGGATAAAATCCGACAGGAAAAAGGCTCTGAATCCCGATCTGTGGGAAACTCTTTTATCTCTTTTAGATAAGCACAAGGTTAAGTTTATTTGGGTAAAGGGTCACGCAGGACATCCTGAAAACGAACGCTGCGACAAGCTAGCAGTTATGGAATCTCAAAAATTTTGATATATTCTGATATGATTTTATTAATATTTTTAGTTACTCTGTGCTAACTTTAAAAGTTTGTTAATACATCAACACTTGTAAGTTCATTAATAGTGTTATATAATATAAATAAAATATAGTATTTCTATATGAATTATTTTACTAAGATATTTCTTTTAGGCTGAAAGGACTTGATATAAATTGGATAAAAAACTTATTTATTGCGACAATGCCGCAACAACTAAGGTTTCAAAAAAGGTTTTAGACGCTATGCTCCCCTATTTCACTGAGGAATACGGAAATGCTTCAAGCATTTATATGCTGGGACAGAGCGCTGCAAAGGCTCTTTTAAAAGCAAGAGAAACCGTCGCAAAAGCAATAGGCGCAAAAACGCATGAGATATTCTTTACATCGGGCGGTTCTGAGGCAGACAACTGGGCAATAAAGGGTATGGCTTTAAACGGTTCAAAATCTGGAAAAAAGCATATAATAACATCAGTATTTGAACACCACGCTGTGCTTCATACCTGCGAATTTTTAGAAAAGCAAGGGTATGAGATAACATACCTCCCTGTTGACGAAAAGGGTCTTGTAAACCCGGACGACGTCAAAAATGCAATTCGTGATGATACCTGCTTAGTTACTATAATGTTTGCAAACAACGAGATAGGAACCATTCAGCCTATCAAAGAAATCGGAGAGATCTGCAAAGAGAAAAAAGTTCCTTTCCATACTGACGCTGTTCAAGCTGTCGGAAACGTTGAAATAGACGTAAAAGCATTAAATATAGATATGCTTTCTTTATCGGGACATAAAATTCACGCTCCAAAGGGAGTGGGAGCATTATATGTAAGGGGAGGTATATCGCTTCCCAACCTTATTCACGGAGGCGCTCAAGAGAAGAATAAAAGAGCAGGAACTGAAAATCTTGCATCAATTGTCGGGCTGGCACAGGCTATCACCGACGCTGTTCAGAACATAAAGGAAAAACAGGAGAAAGTATCAAAACGGCGTGACAGACTTATCGACGGAATTTTAAAGATACAGGAAACAAGACTTAACGGTGACAGAGAAAAACGTCTTTGCGGAAACGTTAACATTTCAATAAGAGGCGTTGAGGGCGAAAGCCTGCTTTTGATGCTTGATATGTACGGCATTTTAGCGTCCAGCGGTTCAGCCTGCACATCTGGCAGTCTTGACCCTTCTCACGTTCTGCTGTCAATAGGTTTACCTCACGAAACAGCTCACGGCTCGCTTCGTCTTTCAATTTCTGAAGAAACTACCGACGAAGATATTGACTATATTTTGGAAACCATTCCTAAGGTTGTAGACAGACTGCGTTCAATGTCGCCATTATGGGAGCGTATATGCAAAAACGAAGGAATAACAGGTACTATTTAGCGAAAGGAGTAATTGATAATGATATATTCAGAAAAGGTTATGGATCACTTCACCAACCCAAGAAACGTAGGAGAGATCGCCGACGCTGACGGTGTAGGCGAGGTAGGAAACGCAAAATGCGGAGACATAATGAAAATGTACATCAAGGTTGATAACGGAGTTATCAGCGACGTTAAATTTAAGACATTCGGCTGCGGAGCCGCAATAGCAACGTCTTCAATGGCAACCGAGCTTATAAAGGGAAAAACTATAGACGAAGCTTTAAAGCTTACGAACAGAGCCGTTGTCGAGGCTCTTGAGGGACTTCCTCCTGCAAAGCTACACTGCTCGGTACTTGCAGAACAGGCGATGAAGTCTGCAATTGCGGATTATTATAAAAAGCAGGGCGTTGATCCTACTCCTATTATAGGCGATATCGGTGAGTGCGAGGACTGTCACGGCTGCCATTAAGTTCTGACAGCCGCTTAAACAAAGGAATAATTTTCAAATTCTTTTGTGCAAAATGACAATACAATTTTAAAAATTCAGCTTTATGGGGACGGAAAAGCACTTTACCGTCCTCATTTTCATTTCAAAAACATTTTTCAAACACAATATATTGTGTTTTGAACTTTTGTCTAAACATATTTTTTTATTTCATTTTATAGAATAAATAACAAAACTATGACAAATTTGGGCATTATTTATATAGACAAAACGAAATATTTATATTATAATAAAAATATTCAAAAGCTGACAAAATAATAAATCAACCTTATTTTGCCGCTTTTGTGAGGAAACAAGAGGTTTAACAATGAGAGTTATCACAGGTATTGCAAGAGGAAAAAAGCTAATCACTCTTGACGGTCTTGACGTAAGACCTACTACAGAAATGGTCAAGGAAGCTATTTTCTCAAGCATACATTTTGATTTGCCGGGAGCATCTGTGCTTGATCTTTTTGCAGGCTCGGGGCAGCTTGGTATTGAGGCTATAAGTCGTGGTGCAAAACACTGTGTTTTTGTTGACAAAAGCAAAAACTCTGTTGATATAATAAAAAAGAATATTGAGACCTGCGGCTTCAACGCTCAGACAAGGGTTTTAAATATGGATAGTATTGAATATCTATCTGTTGCTAAAACTGGTATTGATATTGCAATTTTAGATCCACCATATCGTCAGGGATTGATAACGAAGGCACTTCCGCTGTTAGACAGGATAATGTCTGATAATTCAACGGTTATATGCGAGCATGAAAATGAGCTTATTCTTGATGACATCTACGGCAGACTTAAAAAAACTAAAACTAAGAGGTATGGAAAAATTTCTCTTACCTATTTTTCTGTAAATTCCGATGAAAACTAAAGAATTTTCAATTAAGGATTGGACTTAAAATGAATAAAAAAATAGCGGTATGTCCTGGCAGTTTTGACCCTGTGACCTTAGGACATCTTGATATAATCGAACGTGCTTCTGAGCTATTTGATGAAGTTATCGTCGCTGTTTCTATCAATTCGCAAAAGGCATACAGCTTCACAGCAGAAGAGCGTATGGAAATGATAAAGTCTGTTTCTAAGCATTTGCCTAATGTAACGGTTGATAAATGCGACGGGCTTTTAGCTGAATACTGCAAAGATAAGGGCGCTGTAGCCATTGTAAAAGGACTAAGAGCTGTCACAGACTTTGAATACGAATTTCAGCAGGCGCTTGCGAACAAAAAGCTATATGAAAAAGCGGATACTATTTTCCTTACAACAAGGGCAGAAAATATGTATCTCAGTTCAAGCGTTGTGAAAGAAATAGCAAGCTACGGCGGTGATATAAGCGAATTTGTACCGTCGGACGTACTAGAGATTATAAACAACAGGATTGCGAAATAAAAACGGATTCGAAGCATTTTGCTTAATAATTTGTGTGTTATGTGTTATGTAAAATGCTTAAAATAAATCAAACAAAATGAAGAAACGGGGCAAAAGCCTTAAAAAAAGTGAGGAGAGATAAAAATGAAGATTGACGAGATTTTAGACTTAATGGATGAGTTACTGGACAAAGCGGTTACTGTTCCATTCACGAACAAGAAAACACTTGTTGATACTGAAAAGCTGAGAGAGTATATTGACAGCATAAGGTATAATCTACCATCTGATATCAAGAAGGCAAAAGAGCTTCAGAATGACAAGGCCATTATAATGACTGAAGCCAATAAAAAAGCAGAGGTTATTATCAAAAAGGCTGAGGACAGGGCTAAGGTTTTGGTATCAAATGAGGAGATTTTAAAACAGGCGAAGGAACAGGCTGCCGAAATAACCGCGCAGGCTTATGCTATGGATAGAGATATTCGAAATGCTATGTCTGAAAAGATCGACAGTATGCTGGCTTCAACTGAGGAGTCGTTAGCTTCTACTCTAAATAATATAAAAAGCACAAGAGCAGCAGTAAAGGCTGCAAATGCTCCTAAAAACAACTCAAAATAACGCATAGCTAATATACTTTATAAAAGCAAAAGGAACAGCTTTCCGTTTTGGAAAATCTGTTCCTTTTTGTTTGTACAAAATTATAATGTTAATCAAAAGAATGCAACTTTTTGCTTATTTCTTAAATTAATATGCGTCGGTATAATGATACATCGTTGTATAGATAACATTATTGCTTCCGGTTATATTCAGCTTATGAATTGCACAGTTTGTATAACTTGTATCTTCTAGATAATATGAAAACTCATCAAACAACTCTTCACCTGAATACCCTAAAACCTTGATACCGTTGAACTTTGTACCTCTTTTTGCAAAATCAATTCTGCTTGTCAATGCTATATCTGTATAGTCAAGCCATTGCTTATCAAGCGGTATCTGCTTATGCCTTACGATATCTCTTGCACTTGCATAAATGTCGGATAAGTTATAAGTTTCGTAATTACCTTCAGTATCCCTCATGTGAATATCAGAAATCAAATTTGACAAGGTCGAACCGTTATATACTTCTATCAGAGAATTGTCATAATAATCACGTGATATAACACTGGTAGGAGCATTTACCCTTACCTCATTTGTTTTATAAACAAACGGATAAGTTCCATATGCTTTTATTGAGTACGCTACAACAGCGTCCCATAAGGTAGAGTTATCTAATACGTATATATAATTGATAGCTTTTGTTCCGCCCTCATAAGTGATATTTTTAACGGCTACATTTGAAAATATTATATTTCTGAGCGTCACGTTTGAATTTATTTCAGGCTTCGGCTGATTAAGCCCCAAAGCAAGAGTATATGAACGTGAATTTATATCCAATCTGTAATTTCCGTTCTTGAATACCATTTTTGCCATATCAACCGAACCGTAATGAACATCAACACCGTCGATAATAAATCTTATAGAAATTATCTCTTCATAATATTGCGGTATAATAAAAGACCCTCTAAAGGTTGTGTAAGGAGTATATCTTTCCTTATCAACACTAAAATAAATACATTCATACAAAGTGACCGTATGCACTGATTGGTTTGAATCCATCACTCTTATTTCTGCACTTACATTATTAATATATATCACCGTCATTTCGTAATAGTTTTAAGTATTCTAAACAAGGCTGCACAAATTCAGCTTGACCTCATAAATATAATCTTCATCAGAACCGCAAATTTCATAGTCAATCAATCTATAATTACCTAAACTTAATTCCTCAACAGAAACGCTGTGTGAATCTGTGACAATAAAGTCATTAAGAACCATAATTAACTGATTCAGTCTTTCCTTGTCAGCAATAGCTGTTGCCTTGATTCTTTTAGGACCAAATCCTAAATAACAAATTCCCCTTTGCTTTGAGAATGTTGTTATCTCTGAAGTCTTTGCAGATCTGAAAATTTTATAATCCTTAACATAGAACTTAAAAGTGTCTACATTCATTGCGATCAAATGTTTTGAATTTTTTTCTGTCATATTCTTTTCCCCTTTTTAGTTCACACTTTTTACACTGTATCGGTTAAAAAATACCTGAATTTAAAGGTCAGATTTGTTTCAAGGCGAGAGTAAAGACTGTTAATTTTTAAATTCTCCAAATCCAGTGAAACCGGCATAAAATCATCACTGAACAAGAAATCCGTATAAATATTATTCATTGTCTGGGAGAACGCTTCTGCTGAAATACCCTTTTTAGCAATAACCTTACATTCAAGAGTAACAAAAACCTCACATGATTTTACATTTAATAAATTCTTATAATCATTGATTTTTTCAACTTTTTTAACGCTCAAAAAACCAACATTTTGATTATAGCTCTTTATTAAATCTATATCCGAATACTCATCATACATATCAATCCCATCAGCAGATAAAACTTGGTTAATACTTGCTTTTAAATCTTCAAACATTTTTATCCCCTTACAGAGGTAAAGATAAAATCCATATCCTGCGTCAAGTCAGAAATGCGTAATAGCGCATTGTTTCTGAGCTCTCTTGCCCCTGCAAGCCTTTCATTAGGATTTAGAGATTCTGTTGCAGAGCCTGTAAGTGTAATTCCTCTTTTTTCCCTCATCAAAGAGAGAATAGTGTAATCATAATAAGCCACGCAAGCCGCTGCATATTCGCATCTTTTTATATCTTCCGGCGCTGTGGGAGCAGAAATAAGCTTTTTTTCGATAAAATCCTTTGCGTCGTCTATAGTATCGCTGTAATTTTGTACATCGCTTTTTGAAAGCTCAGAGATAGACTGAAATATATCAGTAATAGATTCGAGGTCCATTTAAAACACTCCTGTTTTTTAAATTTTAACCGTTAAGCCTGCTGCATTAAGCAGTTTCCAAAGCCTTAACTGCATCGCTGGCAATCTTTGAAAATCCTACTGTGATAGAGCAAGCAACTTCATCACACTGCGTTGAAAGAAGCTTATCGAAATCAACAATAATATCTGTTCCGTAAATCATTTCAAGAGCGCAGTTTTTATCGACGCCGATAGCTAAACCATCCTGTAAGCCGGCACATTTTACAATTGTTACTCCGTAAGGAGTTTTAACCATACCGCTTGTCATATAGTCGGATACGCAGTATTTCATTTCATCAAATGCAAGAATCGTAGCCATATCAGCCGGTGAGCAAAGCATTGTAGTCATATCATATGAATCCATTGACGCCCAGAACTTAGCCAAATCAGCGTATGTAAGAGTATCTCCGATAAGTGTAGAAGGTGAAACGCCAGCGTTCAGAACGCTTATTGCCTGCTTGTTTACTGCTCTTGAAATCTGAGCGCCCAGATCTCTCAGAATAACAGCAAAGGTTTCTATTCTGTGTTTTCTGATCGATTCATATGAGCAGGAAAGCTTCCTTGCAAATTTAGAAAGATTAATTCCGGCTGCTGTAAGCCTTACGGTTGTATTTGGCAATGTACCGCCCTCAGGAACTGCATTGTCCGTTCCTGACTTTGTAATAGTCAGTCCTCGATAAGTAAGCTCATCAGTTAAAGTGGTTGCAGCTATGACTTCAGATAAGATAGAAGCCTTATCCATACCCTCTTTAATACATCTTCTTACGAACTCAGGGAACAAAACTGCCGATTCGGTTGAAAGGAAGAATTTCTCTACACGGTCGCAGTTTTCTCCGTGTACCTTGATGTCAAATCTCTTAAGCTGACGCTCATAAGCGTCTAGTCCTGCCAGATCTGTATCCTTATAGTTTTCATCAGGGTCTAAATCGGTCAATGCTCTTGTAAAGCTCTTTCCTGTAATGTTGTAAAGTCCCTTTTCTAATTTTATATCTTTATACATAATTTTTCTCCTTTTCTAAAGCTATTTTCCTAGCTTAAATTGATTGTTTTTTTGTTTGCTTTGTGAATATAAACTGTCTTTTTTCGTCCAAAGCTGAGGCGTAAAAAGACTTCTGTTCTGAGTTTTTTCAAAAAGCGTTTTCTTAAGATCCAACAGCTTTTCGCAGTCTAGCTCAGAAATTGTTTTTTCAAAATCTTCTCTTGACGTTAATGGATCGCATAAATACTTCATTGATATAACATCACGCCTTAACTCGTCATAAAGCATCGAGATCATATCGTCCTTCTGTTTAAGCTCCTTTAACAGCACATCCTTTGATTTACAGACAGTTTTCTTTCTTACTTCTAAACAGTCATCATCAAAAGAATCCGAAAAGCTTTTTGAAACTCCGGCGTTCGGCTGTGCCGGAATTGCAACAAATGACCATTCATAAGCGTCAGACGGACGTTCCAGAACCGTATGACAAACCTTATTACCGTAGGTTCTTCCCTTTATGTGTGCACACGGCTTTATACGCTTATCCGCTCCGCAGACAGAACATATCTCGCTGTCGATTTTACAGCTTATTGAAACCTCTTTTTTTATTCCGGCTTCAATTTCAGATACTAAATCCTGTGTTTTTTGGTTTTTAAGCATATACGCCTTTGCAAGCAGATAAGTATAATCCTCGCCGTTTACAGTCTTTTTGCTCTTATCAATTTTAACCTCGGCGTCAAAGATTCTGGCTGTCTGATTTTCGCCTTTGGGATTGTGGTCAAAAATACCCGTTTTACCGATAAACAGTTCTGCCAAAGCCTCTAAAGACTTAACAGAAAAACGCTCATAGTCCCTGTCGACATCATTGTCGCAAAGGATAATAGGAAAAGCATAAACCTCGTCTGATGTAAGTTCTTTTCTTGTGTAGACGTTGATTTTTGCCATAATCTCATCGTTTATTTCAAAACCGTCCGAATTACTCAGTTTCGCTGACTTCCCCGCCATTTGCTTTTCTCCTTTCGTTCTCTATTTCAAGCGCCTCCGCCTGAGCGTTATAAAGTCTTGATTTAGCCAGTTCAGTTTCATCTTGAAGATTGATATTATCCCACTCTACAAACACTCTGCTGTCCGCACCCAAAAGATGAAGATAAGTTTCGCAAATTTTGCGAATGACCGGTGTTAGAAGTCTGCGGAAATATTCAAGCTCGCTTGTTAAAATATCGCACTGCTGCTGGCTCATTCTCTCGGTAGTCGACCAGTTTAGCCCCAACAGAAACGGCGGAATTGCAAGCTTTGAAATCATTTGTTCTAAAAGCTGTCGTACCGGAACCTCAGTGTCAATAATCTGATTATCCGCACCGATAACCTTTATTTCAACATCGCCCACCGCAACGAAGTCCTTAACTATTCCGTTTCGAGATGCGTTCATCCCGTCCGACCATTCCTTTGCTATCTGCATTGCACGTTCCTTAGCAAAAGCCTTATCGTTTTCATTTGTCGGCTTATAGGTTACCGCATATCTTATGTTACCTATACGGTCGAAGTTCTGACCTACGCAGTCGTAAACCTTCATAAGTATTCCCGCTAAGCTGGGAAGTCCCCTAAATATTGAAACACCGTTTGTGTTTTTAGGATTTGGGTTAAGTGCTGAATAAAGTATCCTTTCGGGATATTCAATTAGCCGATCATTAGCGCCGCTTATTGCGTAAATACGTCTGTCGCAAGGGGTCTCGCCCTCCTTGACTTCAAAATGCGTAGGGTCGGCATTGTATATACCGCACACCTGCTTGGTTTTCGGATCAATCAAAATTTCTCCTATCGCCTTTCCGTAAGTCAAAAGCTGATCGAGATGAATATCCACAAAGGTATTCAATGACGAGCCCGAAATACCTACGGGGATAGTGTCCATAAACTCTTCAAGCTCGGTTTGATATCTCTCGTCCTCGCATACAAGCTTAAATCCGCCTGTAAGCCTTACAATCTTTGCGATGCAGGCGTCTAATATCGGTACTTGACTTCTCAAGGTTTCGTAAAATTCCTGTTCAAAGGTATACGCTGTCGGCGCTAAGCGAAAGATTTCTTTGCCGTTTGCCCTTTCTGCCGAGGAGGCAATTGGCTCAAACCTAACTGCCTTTGGTTCTTTTTCTTTGAATTTAAGTTTCATTTTTATCGTTCCTTTTTTGATTTGTAAGCAACCGTTTATTGGTTAAAGGCTCTTTACTCTCTGTCAAGTGACATCACAAAAAAATCGTCACCCAACGTATATACAAAAGCAGAAACAAAATACCTTATATCGTCCATTGCGTGGTCGTTTTCCTTAACAGGACAATCTGTTCCGCTTTTTTCGTCCCAGCGGTAAAGAGTAAACTCCCGTAGCGTATCGGTGCAGGATTTTGAAATTTTTATTTTTCCATCGGTAATGGCGTCGCTAACCTTGCGTATACCGCTCATGACATCATTTTTCGCTGGAATAACATTGAAAACCCCATGCCGTCTTATACACTCGATAAACGATGCCGCCGACGGATCGCACACAACTGCCTCCGGCTTTATTTCACAGCCGGAACAAAGCTCTTCTAAGCCTTTGTAATGCTCCTCATCTGTGCGCTGAAAGCCCTCAGTTCTGGAGTTATAATAGTATTCCTTTAAGCGGTACCACACACCGTCTGAATAGCCCCACAATCCGAATGATGAGGGATTTACTGTTCCGTAATCGCAGGACACAGCATACCTTTCAATGTGTTCGGGCGGCTCTGAAAAGGTGTGGAGCTCAGGATCGAACATAGGATATACACAGCCGTAAACGCTAGACCAGTTTCCCAGTACAAAACGCTCATAGAAAGCTCCTGAGTAAAGACTGTGATATCGTTTTATCACCTTTTTGCTCAGCGACGGATTATCGTCTAAAGTAAACTTTAAATACAATCCGTTCTTGTCCTCAATCTTATCGATCCACTCTTTCTTAAACCAGTGATAAGGGTTAT
The DNA here is from genome assembly GCA_947589215.1 of uncultured Clostridia bacterium. Taxonomy (GTDB): domain Bacteria; phylum Bacillota; class Clostridia; order Oscillospirales; family Ruminococcaceae; genus UMGS1601. Next base: position 6,547 of record CANQCL010000018.1, on the reverse strand, counting down.
CAGGATTGCAGTTAAACCAAAGCTTCGAGTCGGTAACAGAACATCTTGCGATCGCCTGTTCAACAAAAGATCTCGGCATAAGCGCAACCTCATCGAGCAAAACTCCTGCTAAAGTTATTCCCTGAATAAGAGCCGCCGAGCTTTCGTCCTTTCCGCCGAAATAGTAAAACCTGTTTTTATACTTTCCGTTTGATACTTCTAGGTAGTTCTTAGTTGAATTTTCCTTTAGCTTCAGTCCTGTATGCCTGAGCATTTCTTTCAGCGGCTCTGCCAGATTACGCTTGAGGGAGGTGATTGTTTTTCCGCATAACCCGAATGTCCGCCCGTTAAACTCAGTCATAGCCCACATAACAAACGAAAATGCCATACAGGTGGTCTTACCGCTTCTGACAGCGCCGTCGCAGATAATGACATCTTTATCCTTATAGCGGTCGTCCGCCCACCAGGTCATAACCTGCATCTGCTTTTTTGAGTACCTTTTGTAAGCCTTGTTTTTTATCAAGCTTCACTCACCCCATCAGAACAGGAATGCTCACATTGTTCAGCAATTTCCTTTGCAGTCTCTTGTGATGAGCTAAGCTGTCTTGCCGACTTTAAAAAACCTTCAAGAAATTCTGCTCCGCTTTCCTCATTGCTGTTTTCCTCCTTGCCGATCTCAAACATAAGCTCTGCCGCCTTTATCATATCAAACAGCTTTATATCAACACCGCCGTCTTTATTTCTCTTAATATCCGAAACTGCATTCAGACTTTCTGCGCTTAGTGATTTTATGTTCACATTCTCACCGTCGCTCAAAGAAAGTTTTACAGCTTCTTTTTTATCAGAGAAAAGCATTCTGCCAAGTGCAAGCTTTGCAAGCTCAACTGCCGGAGTTGAACAGATTTTTCTGTCCGAAAATTTTCTCACATCCGTTCTCCTTTCGTATATGATTTTCTCCTGACCTGAGAAATGAAAGAACTATTTGTCCTTTCACTTATCCTGCAAAAAACAAAAAAGTTGCACGTTTTAATGCAACTTTTTAAAAAATATTTTATTGTATTTGAAATTTACGCTGAAAAAAGCAAAATTCATACTTAAATGTCATACTAAAAACAATTTAACCGGAAATAATAATTAATAGTATACTTTTTAAAACCATATATTTTTTGGCATTTTGTATAAAAAACCACCTTGACAATTAGGCAATATTACTGTATAATCAGGTTATATTTGGCTGAGAATGGCTATGAAAATAGTATTAGCTATAAAGTATTTTTATTTCAGAAAGAAAGGACGGTCACATTTATGGCGTCAACTAAGAAGTCAGAAAACAAAACGGCTTCCTTAAATACTAAAGCACCTGCCGTAAAGAAAAAAACGACAGCAGCTACAAAAAAGGTAAACGGCAATAAGCTTATTTCAAAGAACGAATTAAAAGAGAGAATTCTGAAAATTCTGGATCAAGAGTTTGACACAACCCCTGATGAAGTATCAGACAAAGCTTTATATGAAACTCTCTCTATGATTATTGTAGATTTAATGCAGGAAAAGCACAAAAAATTTATGAACAAGGTAAACTCCGACGGCAAAAAGCAGGTTTACTATTTGTCAATGGAGTTTTTGATGGGAAGATCTCTAAAAACTTCTCTTTATAATCTTGATATTATCAACGAAGCAACAGAGGTAATGAAAGAATTCGGCGTTAATATAAATAGTCTTTTTGACTGTGAGCCTGACGCAGGTCTTGGAAACGGCGGATTAGGACGTCTTGCAGCCTGCTATCTTGACGGACTTGCAACTCAGGGATATGCCGCAACGGGATATTCTATATGCTATGAATACGGTATTTTCAAGCAAAAGCTTGAGGACGGATGGCAGACAGAACTGCCTGACAACTGGCTTCCGGGCGGAAACTGCTGGCTTGTAAGAAGAAGCAACAGACAGGTCGAGATACATTTCGACGGAGATTTAAAGGAATACTGGGACAATCAGTACCACTGCGTCATTCACGAAAATTACACTACAGTTTTAGCCGTTCCATATGACTTATACGTTTCCGGATATGACAGCGAATCTGTGTCGAGGCTCAGATTGTGGAAAGCTGAGTGTCCGTCGTTTGATATGGGAATGTTCAACAGCGGCGATTATGAAAAGGCTCTGGGTCAAAACGTAGTTGCACAGGCAATATCAAAGGTACTTTATCCTAACGATAACCACGCAGAGGGTAAATCTTTAAGACTCAGACAGCAGTATTTTATGTGTGCAGCTTCTATTGCAGACATTGTCGACAGGCATATGAGAACCTACGGTACCCTTGACAATCTGCACGAAAAGGTTGCCATTCATATAAACGATACCCACCCTACCCTTGCGATTCCGGAGCTTATGAGAGTTATGCTCGACGACTGCGGATTTTCTTGGAATAAGGCTTGGCACATTGTAACCAACACATTTGCATACACAAATCACACTGTAATGGCTGAGGCTTTGGAAAAATGGGACTGTAACCTTCTAAAACAGGTCACGCCGAGAATTTTCTCAATCATTGTAGAAATAAACGAAAGATATTGCAGAGACCTTATGGAAAGATACGACGACGAAGCACTTGTTTCTCGTATGTCAATTATCAGTAATAACCTAGTTAAAATGGCAAATCTGTGTGTTCACGCTTGCCACAGCGTAAACGGAGTTTCTAAAATTCATTCTGAAATCGTTAAAAACACAGTTTTCCACGATGAATATGTCGACTGCCCTAATAAGTTTAAAAACGTTACAAACGGTATCGCATACAGAAGGTGGCTTTATCAGTCTAATCCCGGTCTTACAAATCTGCTTCGTGAAAAAATAGGCAGCGATTTTCTTAAAAACGGCGCTATGCTTAAAAAGCTTGAGGTTTTTAAAGACGATAAAGATGTTTTAGACAGTCTGGCAAAAATTAAAAAGCAAAACAAAGATACCTTTGCAAAATACGTAAAAAGCAAGTACGGCATAACCTTGAACACGGATTCAATATTCGACGTTCAAGTAAAACGTCTGCACGAATACAAGAGACAGCACTTAAATGCCTTGAATATTATTTCTCAGTATAATTATCTTCTTGAAAATCCAAATGCTGATTTTGTTCCGAAAACTTATATCTTTGCCGCAAAGGCAGCTCCCGGATACTATCTGGCAAAGCAGATCATCAAGCTGATATGGTCGATCGGTGAGGAATTAAAGAAAAACCCTCAGATAAACGAAAAGCTTTCTGTTATATTCTTAGAGGACTATTGCGTTACACTTTCGGAAATGCTTATGCCTGCCGCTGAGATATCAGAACAGATCTCTCTTGCCGGAACAGAGGCTTCGGGAACAGGCAATATGAAGCTTATGCTTAACGGCGCTGTTACTCTCGGTACGATGGACGGCGCTAATGTTGAGATATATGAACAGGTCGGAAAGGAAAACATCATAACTTTTGGTATGAGTTCAGACGAGGTAACGGCTAGAAAATCTTCATACCACCCTGAAAAATTCTATAATGAAAACAGTATTATACGCTCTTCTATCGACAAGCTTTACGGCGGTGTGAACGGAAATACTTTTGAAGAAATTGCAAACTCTCTCAAATTCAGCGATCCTTACATGGTGCTGGCTGACTTTGAAGATTATCAAAGAGCTCAGGCTTTTGCTTCAGAGTGCTACAAGGACCAGACCAGATGGCAGAAGATGTCTCTAGAAAATATAGCTTGCGCAGGTGTTTTCTCTGCTGACAGAGCTGTTGAAGATTATGCAAGAGATATTTGGGGTCTTATAAAATAATTTGTTACAACAATTCAAGTAAAAAGCTTCGGTGTTTACCGGAGCTTTTTAAGTATAACACAAATAAAAAGGACAGTATTTTAACTACCGTCCTTTTTACTTAAATCATCCTCTAAATAAAATTTTCTTATCTGGCCTCACAAACAAGCTTGATAGCTGTTCTTTTTTCGCCGTCAATATCTACGTTTGCAAATGCAGGCAAGCATATAAGCTCTATGCCGATCGGTGATAAAAATCCTCTTGAAATTGCAATAGCCTTGATAGCCTGATTTGTAGCTCCTGCTCCAACTGCTTGCACTTCCACAGAACCCTTGTCACGAATTACACCAGCAATAGCTCCTGCAACTGCGTTTGGTATAGATTGTGAAGATACTTTTAAGATTTCCATAGCTAACCTCCGTGTTATATATGTTATAATTATTATTATACATATTTTATAAAAAAAATCAAGTATTTTTGAGTTTGTTGTGAATAAAACAATAAAATTCTGTATATTATTTGAATATTTTACCAAATTATAATTATTTTAATCGGTAAAACTCATAAATATAGAGCCGGCAGTGTGTAATTCCTACCATATTGCCGCTCTTACATATAACCTCTTACCTCGAAAACAGCATAACCGCCCGACCGCCGAGCCGGCGGAGGCTCTGCTGCCTTTGGGCAGTATGCAAAATGTGTTTACCTTGTGAAACGGCAGGCTTATCAATTGATAATTGACAATGGATAATGGATAATTGTCATAAGCAAGACAAAACCGCCCGACAGTTTTAATACTGCCGAGCGGTTTTGATTATATAGAATATTTATAGAAAGGCATTTATTTAGTCTTTTTCTTGACTACCTTTGACCACTTTCCAAAATACTTCCTGCCATTTGCAAGCTTGTACGCTCTTACCTTTACAAAGTATTTCTTCTTTGGTTTTAGATTTTTAAGTGTGACTTTGTTTTTCTTTACTGTGACTGTCTTCTTATTCTTTGTAAATTTATTATTCGTAGCATACTGAACCTCATACCCTGTTGCTCCGCTTACCTTTTTCCAGCTTACATTTAATTTCTTTTTCTTTGCTTTCACCTTAACCGCTTTTACCTTTGCTGGTTTTGCTGCTGTTGTTGTAACTGTAGGCGGTGTTGTAGGTTTAGGAGTTGCTGTTGTCGGTGCTGCTGTAGTTGGTGTAGCCGGAGTGTTTGGTGACTGTGACTGGTTGTTATTGCCTGATGAATTTGATGGATCTGACGAATTATCTGTCGGATTTGATGAATCTGATGGGTCTGATGAAGAAGGATCTGATGACGATGGCTCGTTTGACTTATCTACAAGCCCATCAATGGCAGCATATATTCCCTCTGTTGTGTCCTTCATTGACATTACGCTTGGATCTTCTCCGTATTCACCTGCCTTTTCGAGTAATGCCTTTAATACACCATAGCTTTCAGTTGTATAATCTTCTTCAGAATATTTTTCTGCTTCGGTTACCGCTTTGTTCAATTCTGCTTGAGCATTTTCTATATCTTCTTCGATATCTGCCAGTCTAGGACCTGCAACTCCATTTTTTATAAGAGAATTGTATGTTTCTGTACCAGAATAACAATGTACTCTTGACATATTATTACTTACCGGGAAATAACTATAATCTTTTCCGTGTATATATAAATCTGTTAATGAGCTGCAGCCTGTGCACCATCGTGCATTATTATAATCAATTTCAACACCTGAAGGTATTTCTAATTTTTTGAGATTTGTACAATTATTAAAAGCATTTTGAAAACCAACTGTTTTTGAATCAACATTAGCCTGTCCTACTATCTGCGCGCCTTCTTCTATGTATGCCTCTTCAAGTCCGGTACATTCACCAAATGCAGCATATAAGTCAATAACTGATGATGGTATAACTACTTTCTTTAATGATGAACAATTTTCAAATACGTATCCTCTGATTGTTTTTAGACCTTCTTTAAATGTAACAGAAGAAAGTTTTTCACAGTTTTGAAATGCACTATTATGAGTTGAACTTTGATTTGGAACTTCTTGATAATCCCAATCCACAATGCTTGAGGGAATTATAATTTTTTCTACTGCAGTCTCTGAAAATACATTAGGTCCAATAATAGTTAATCCCTCAGGAAGTGTTATATCTTTTAATGATGAGCATTTCTTAAATGAGAAATAGCCCCATCTTGATTCTGTTATTGTTGAAGGTATTCTTACACTCTTAAGGGATGTACAACCATAAAATGAATAACCACCTATAGCTGTCATACCTTCGGACAAAGTAAGATTTTTAAGTTTTGTACACTTAGCAAATGCGTAATTATTCCTATAATTAACACTAACACCAGGATATCTATATCCACTAAAATCTGTAATAGTCGAAGGCAAAACAACAGTCTCAAGATTCTGCATATTATAAAATGCACAAAATCCTATTGATGTTACTCCCTCTTCAATCACCACTTCTTTTATGTTCTCTTTATATTTTTTATATGAGTATGTATTAGAGAAGTCACCTAATCCCTCATCTGTTATATCTAAATTTACACCCACGACATCATCAGGCGATGCCATTGCTCCCTCACCAGATATTGTAAGCTTACCCGTTGAGCTGTCAAAGCTCCATTTTACTTCTCCGCAATCGCCCGAATCAGTTTCAGCCGATACACTCATTGCGCCCGTAACCGCTGTTACCATCATTGCCAATGACGCTAGCAATGATATAATTCTTTTAGTTTTCATTTTAGAAAACCATCCTTTCTTCTTAATACTCCT
>CANQCL010000017.1 GCA_947589215.1 uncultured Clostridia bacterium | reverse complement strand
TCAAACTCATCAGACAATAACAACCAGTCACAATCACCAAACACTCCGGCTACACCATCTACATCTGCACCTACAACGGCAACGCCTAAACCCATAACACCGCCTACAGTTACAACAGCAACAAAACCAGCAAAGGTAAAAGCAGTTAAGCTAAAGGCAAAGAAAAAGAAATTAAATGTAAGCTGGAAAAAGGTAAGCGGAGCGACGGGGTATGAGGTTCAGTATGCTACGAATAATAAGTTTACAAGGAACAAGAAGAGTGTAACGGTTAAAAAGAACAAGGTCATACTTAAAAAGCTAAAACCAAAGAAGAAATATTTTGTAAAGGTAAGAGCTTATAAGCTTGCAAGTGGCAGGAAGTATTTTGGAAAGTGGAGCAAGGTTGTTAAGAAGAAAGTAAAATAAGACGTCAAAAAGCGTTCAGGTCATTAAAAAGACCTGAACGCTTTTGTCTTGTCTCTAAATTTTTGACTTTATTTGCGAACTGCCCATCCGGCATGATACCAGATAGGCAGTTGAATTTCAAATATATCCGCCTTGCCGTCGCACAGTGAATAAAACCCGCACTCGTGCAGGTGGGTAACGGCCTGACAGCCTCGCGCTCCCTTCGTCCGAAAAAATTCGGGAGGTCTGCAATCCTCAGTCAGAGCTTAGTTCCCTTATTCTATGTGTTGGATTATAAAAACTGTGCTTGTTCGTACAAGGCAGAAAGTTTATTGTAAGTAACAAATGATTCTTACTGTAAGTATTATACCACTTGCAGTATGAGTATACAAGCGGTAATATTCGACAAATTAATATTAAAATCACAGCGAAATTAATCGTCTAAATCTGTCAAGTCTACTTCTCCGCTTTCAAGATCAACTCTGTCGCTGCCCTCAATTTCAATAGAGTCATCGTCGTCATCTTCAAACAACTCAGCAAAACGATCCATAAACAAGTCGCCGAGTTTATCAAAAAGTTCGTCGTCGTCAACAGAAACAAGTACCTCTTCGTTGCCCTCGTATGTCGACTTTAAAATGACTACCTCTCCATCGTTAGCAAGTATAGCTTCATCGTCCTCCAGATAAGGTGTAAGAGCGTAGTAAGTTTCACCCTCATATTCAAGAGAATCTAAAAGCTCAAACATTTGCTCCTGACCTTCTTCGTCAACAAGAGTATACAGATCAGGCTGCATATCCAATTCTTCGTTCATAATTAAAACCTCCCAAGATGATTTTTAAGAATACTGATGCGAATTTTTGATTAATAAAAAAGTTATGGTGTTTCAAAAAAACAATATAATCACCACAACATTAATATTATAATATATACAAATTCAATTGTCAAGCAGATTTTGTAAAAGTAAAATTAAATAAAAAAATTATAAAAAAGTTGAAAAAAACTATTGACAACTGATAATAAGTGTGATATATTATAGTTGAGGAAAGGAAAAGACGATTATTAATATAAGATTGATTGAATTTTTCTTTACTTCAAAATTCTGATTAAGGAGAACAGGTCCGATGAACTGTTAAGATTTATTCTGATACTGTAACAATTATTTGAAAAGGAGATTAGACCGATGTGCTAATAATTAGGTATTGAAAAATACCAAGCAAATCAAATTTTTGAATAGGAGAACAGTCCGATGAACAGTTAAGACTGTGTAGCTTTATAAGAGGCTGCTGATTTAATTCTCAAGATTGGAATAAAAGGAAAGGGCGTGATAGGAATGTTAAAAAGAAAACTTAAAGCCTATCAAGACCGATTGCTTGAAATTTGAGATGAAAGAGGCGAGTCCAATGGCAACAGAAGATTTATCAGTGTATGTTAGCCTGAAGGTCGGCTCGGCAGTTATATAAACGAAATCTAATTTCAGAATCTATTTAACTGATGAAGATTTAAACTAACAAAGCTATAACAAAAGCCGCAGACATTCAGAAGTGCATTGATATAAGTTTTAAGATTTTAAATGCTTTAAGAATATCATTAAAATAATAACATTAGTGTTAGTATCAGCTTAACGGATGTAGTGTTAAGACTAAATGATTTAATACTGTGAATGATATCGGAAGAGTGAAACCGATTATCAAGTAAAATTAAATGTGATTTAGAATACAAATTTAATATGGTATATAAAAGACCGATACACCAGTAATGTATCGGTCTTATTATGTTTTTAAGCGTCTTAATTTGTCACATTGTAATGTCTTTTGGAATATTATAATTTATCAGTGCATTTAAAAGCTCTGTATGTGCAGAGAGTGGCATAAGCGGATAGCGTTAAAATTACTTTATCGCGCACATTTTTGAGCCTTTGCCGTGAAATCGCAGCGGCAATTTAGTAATCGAAACCGGCTCGTTGAACTGAAAAATTTACGCCTTTGCTGTTAAAGGCATAGTGATTAATATTGCGGGTGTATGTTCATTTATGTCCATAGGGGAGCTTTCAGCACGGGGCTTTTATTTTCACTGTAATAATAAATGTGGGTGCGCCGTTTTGGTACACCCACTTTGATTTTATAGCCTTTATAACTGGTTAATATCAATAACCGTAAATGGTCTTTCTAAGCAATGCTGAGTTTTTGTCAAAGTCTACAACCAATATTGAAGAACCTCCTGCGCCTGTTCCATATTCCCAGTATCTTTCGTTTGATTGACTGTCCTCATCGCCGTATGGTATTCTCATTTCAATGCGCTCATACCCTAGAATAAACGGCGCTCTTAACGACAGGAAATATAGCTGATTCTTTGTCAGATTGGTAGTGATTTTAGGAAGAACATTCTCGAGCATTTTGTTTATATCAGATATACCTGCGCTCTTGATTTTGTCTATGATCATATTTAAAACTTTTCTCTGACGGTCTGTTCTTCCAAAGTCGGTACCTGTAGTTCCATCAATATGCCTTATCCTTGCATATGCAAGAGCCTGGTTGCCGTTCATATGAATTTTTCCGCCTTTGGTCAAGTAGTCTGTACCTCTGTCGTTGTCAAGATACTTATTCTGTTCACCTAACGGATCTGTCATAGCCTGAGCTTCTGCGTCTGAGATTTCTATATCCAGCCCTCCGAGAGCGTCTATAATATCAATAAATGAGAAGAAATCTATCTGTATATAGTGGTCTATCTGAATATTAAAGTTTTGCTCAATTGTGTCCATAACAAGCTCAGGACCGCCGTTGTTGTATGCAGCGTTTATTTTATTTTCGCCGAATCCGGGTATCTCAACATACATATCCCTCATAAATGAGGTCTGTACAAGCTGTTTGCTTTCTTTGTTAACAGATAAAAGAATCATAGAATCAGAACGAGCTCTTTCATCTTCTGTTCTTGAATCGCTGCCTATTATAAGAATATTCTCAACCTTATCTGATGAAATAACGCTTGCCGAGTTTGCAACTCTGTCACCTGTATCGACCAAATTCATAAGTCCTATATAATGAAGGATCAGTGCAGATACCAGTCCGAATGCAATTAGAATCAACAGAATAAGAATAAGCAAAAACTTCTTGAATGTAAATCTTCTTTTCTTTTTACCCTTTTTATTTCTCTTATCGTGTCTGTCAAAATTGTCGTATCTTTCACGTGGTCTGTAATCCCTTTCATAATCTCTGCTGTCATAATTTCTTTGCTGACGGTTATTAGGCTGAGGGCGTCTTCTGTTTTGGTAATTCTGATTTTCTCTGTAATTACCGTTTTGTCTCGGCGGTGGATTTTGATTTCTGTTCGGGTAGCTTCTGCTTTGATTACCCCTGTTCTGATTGCCCCTGCCTTGATTTTGACTGCGTCTTGTATACCGGTCTTCATAACCGAAATCATTATTATTCATATTAGCTTGTCCGTTTCCTTTGTTTTGATTTTGTCCGTTACCCCTATTGTAATCATCGTATGGGTTATACCCGTAATCATTATATCCATTTTGATTGTTGTAATTTCTTTCGTTATTTGAGCGTCTGTAATTAGGATTTTGAAAAGGATTTTCTTTTTTGTAATCTCGGTAAGGATCTACATCTATATTTATTTCCTCGTGAAAGCCTTTGGCGAATTCAGCGCCGAGTTCCTCCTCCTTAGGCTCTGAATTAAAGGCTCTGTCATAATAATCTGTAAAGCTTTCCTTGCTTTTATCGCCTTTAAAGTGATATGTTCCGTCGCTGTTTACGGAATTTTTGTCGATTTGTTTCATATTTATGATTATGCTCGCAAGGAGCATTTCCTCCTTTTGTTTTTATTAGGGAGTAAGTTTTTGATATTAATTAAATATTTGAAATCTTGCCTTTTTTCCGCTTATGGTAACTCATTATATAGTCTTTACACAAAAAAGTCAAATAATCTGATTTTTTGTATTTTCTAAAATATCAATGAGCAAGTCAAGACTGTCAATTTTCTTAAACAAAATTTTTCTTAGTTCCTCGTCCGGCTCTGATAAATCGGGAACCATAACAGCTTTACAGCCTGCGCTGTGAGCAGAGATGATACCGTTTGGGGAATCTTCTAATGCTATGGCTTCACATGGCAGAACGGCAAGCTCCTCACAAGCTTTTAAATAAATATCGGGGTGAGGTTTTCCGTTTTGCACCATAGCAGCACAAACGATCTTATCAAAATATTCTGTCACATTTATTATATCAAGATACATTGACGCACGTTTCAAATCGGTTGCAGTTGCAACTGCTGTGCTATATCCGTTATTTTTCAGATATTCTAAAAGTTCGTCAAGACCCTTTTTCTTTTCAATTCCGTTTTTCATTATGTAGCTGTTCATAAGCTCAATGCGTTTAGCACGAACCTTTTGGTAGTCAAAGCCTTTGCCGAATCGTTTTTTCAGCTTTGCCTCTGTAAGCTTGCCCGCAAGACTTCTTATAGAAAGGACGTCCTCTCTTGTCATATCAAAACCAAAGCTCTCAGCGGATTCGATCCAGAACCGCATTAGCAGCTTCTCGGTATCTATCATAAGACCGTCCATATCAAAAATAACTGCTTTAATCATACTTTTTCTCCATTCTTTAATAACAGTATAGCACAAAATTCACAGGGTGTCTAATTTGGTATTTATGTTGCGAAGAATTTACAAATGTGGTATAATAATAAAAAATAAGAAAGGAGCTTATGTAATGATTAAGCATAACGGTAAAGCAACTGCATCATTGGTTTTGGGTATTATTGGTTTAATTGCTTGGTTACTTCCTTTGGTTGGATACCCGGTAACCATTGTAGGTGTAGTAATGGGCGCTTTTGGAATTAAAAGTGAAAAAAAGTCTTTTGGCACAGCAGGACTAATTATGTCTATAATCGGACTTGTTCTAACTGTTGCAAATTCCGCAATTGGTGCATATATGGGCGCAACTGGGCAATTTTTTTAATAATAGGTTTTGCTAAATTTCAATTTGCTTATGACGTTAAGATAAAAAGATACGGTGATTTTAATGAAGGAAAAAATACTTTATACTATTTCAAGAATAGGAATTTTGCTGATGGCAAATGTTATATGTTCAATACTTGCGATAACTCTTGTTTCGTGGATTTCCAATTTATTTGTAACAGGAAGCGGCGGAAAAATCAAAATCAAAGAAGCCTTTTTTGAAAGTGGAGGTATTTATTCTTTTGTAGCTTGGCTTCTTGTGTTGATTATTCTCTTGATTTTATTTATTGACGATGGGGTAAAACATTCAGCATATGAAAGCTATGACAGCACATCGACATCTATAGTTCTTATACTGATGTTTGCTGTTTATTATGTACCTATTTTGTTTATGAACAAAACGTCAGGAAACACTGAAACAGGCTTTAAGGGATTTTATTTTCCGTGCAAATGGATAAGCGAACGGTTTTCTCTTACCTATGAGGTTTCAGCACTTATAAGTATTGGAGTAACACTTATCCTGTGCCTTGTTGTATATGTGATAGCTCACGCAGTATATATGAAAAAGCATCCGGCTCTTGACTGGAGAGTTAAAAACCCGAATGCAGAGTATGCTTCAAAGGATGAGTAGGAGATTAAAACCATATAAAGAGAAACAGCACTCCTTGAGGAATGCTGTTTTTATTTATTTGAACTTTTGTAAACTAATTTTTAGTCCTCATTAATATATTCTTGTTCTTTTTGTTTGCTTTTGTTTGTTATAGTCTTAAATACAATTACGTATATAACAACTGCAAAAATAATTATAACGAGTGCGATTTTAAATTGCTTTGAGGAGAAAAACTTACCTGCAACAGCGGCTTCTGCTTTAACAGTAGCACGAGGTAAATCACTTGTCGCAACAAGCTTTACTGAGCCTATTGTTTCACCCTCGTAGATAAGCTCAAGAGTTCCCAGAGTGTCATTCTTGTAGACGGGCGCAACTATGTTTTCGTTCACAGTTATTTTGCGCTCGACCTCGTTCATATCTATTGAATTAAGCCAGATTTTTGATACCTCATTTGCAGGCTTCAGAGTAACAAAGTCTGCACCTTTACCATATAGGACTTTCGCCTCAGTTATCTCCTCGTTCTCCTTAACAAAGACGCTGTAATCAAGATTTTCATAAGCCCACATATAGAGCTTTTTGTGGTCTTGACAATTGTACATTACATCGTTGCCGTCCTTGTCCTGTGCAGGAGCTTTCATAGAAACTATCAGATAAGTATATCCGTTTTTCGTAGCAACCGACGCTAAGCATCTTCCTGCTTCGTCATAAAATCCTGTTTTGATTCCGTTTACATATCCATAGTAGAAGTCTGAGGTTTCGTCAAGCAGTGAATTGGTATTTACAACAGTAGTGCCGTTTGAGAGCGTGTAGCTGTACTTTGAGGTGATCTCGGTAAAAATAGGGTAGTTGTTAATAGCGTATTTGCAGAGAATTGCTTGATCACGGCAGGTCGTCATATTTACGTTTCCGTTAAGGTCAAGACCGTGCGCATTATAGTAGACGGTATTTTTCATTCCGAGCGACCCTGCTTTAGCGTTCATCATTTCAACAAAGCCGTCTATAGAACCGCCTATGTTTACTGCGATTATGTTAGCAGCCTCGCAGGCAGACGGTATCATCAGCGCACAGAGAAGGTCATAATAGCTTAGCTTTTCGTTTTTTTCAATTCCGGCAGTTGAGGCAAAGGTGTTCTCAAGCTCTTTGAAAGCCTCAATTCCTGCTGAGACCTTTGTCTTTTTAAGACTTTCAACGTCGTCCTTGAATTCGTCAAGCACTAAAACGCAAGTCATTATTTTAGTGAGCGACGCAGGAGCATACTGCACGTCTGCGTTTTTATCGAGAATAACATCTTCTGCGTCCAAATTTTCCATGTAAACAGCTTCAGACATAAGCCGTATTCCTTCGGCTTCTGGAGTAAAATTATAAGCCCCTCCAAAAATCGCAAATGTGCTTGAAAGCAGCGAAGCTATGACGGTTATGGTTGTTATTAGAGCTATTTTATTAAAAGCTCTTTTTTTAAGAGCATTTTTCTTTTTAAAAAAGTTATTCATTATGTATCCCTCAACAATTAAATTACTAAAAATATTATATGTTTAATAAATCAGTATAAGACTAAATACATTATAGCAAAAAATATGTCGTTTGAAAAGGAGTTTATAAAAATTTAATTAAATTGGCAAATGAGAGTTAAACCTAGTGTAAATAGTATAAATTTTTTACCTTACCGCGTATATAAAAGTATTACCTGCTTTTCCAACCTTTTCAACGAGCTCAAGATAGGAAAGAATATTAAGCGTTGTCTGAGCTGTACTTAGGTTAATACCTGCGCAGGCGGCGAAATCTTTAGAAGTGAACCCACTTGGTAGATTTTCTGGAATGAACTGTCTGTAATCGTCTGTGCAATTGAATTCCACTTCGTCGATGATATCAATGGGTATTCTGTCGCATCTTGACGAGCCCCTCTTTCTGTTTTTTGACCAGCCGTTTAAGTACCTTATATCTTCCATTTCCAAAAGCAGAAGTCTCAGGTGCATTCTCGGATTGTCAAGGGTATACTTTATTGAGTAAAGCTCGTGTATTGCGTCGTATATGGTTGCCTTGTGAGGTGATTTTCTCCGGCTGGTGTATTCTCCTGTTTTTGGGTCGAGCCACGAAATATATTTTACTGCGGGCAGGGCAGTGACTACCGTTACATCGCAAAATTCCAGAAAGCAGTCGAGCTTTTTAATGAGCTTATAAAAAGAACGAGTCTGGATCTCAATAATTCCTGTTTCGCTCACTATGTCAGCTACAAAGTTTCCTATCCTGACCTCCTGACTGTCGGAATATGGCTGATAGTATTCTTTTAAAACTGCGTGCATCGTTTTTTCACTTAAAGTGCCGATACCTTTTCTGTCACGCTTGTTACCGACAATTCTATCGCAAGCGTCTAAAAAAGCCTGTCTGTTCATATAATCTCCTAAATACAGTATTTTCAACTTATACTTTCAATAAAAAAGCATCAAAACTATTTTAAAAACAGAGTTGATGCTAAAATTTCAATTTTAGTTTACTTGAAAAAGTCTTAGTCTTCAATTTCCACCATGATTTTCTTGCCTTCTTTTGACGCCTTTGCACGCATTACTATACGAATAGCCTTTGCAATTCTTCCTTGCTTGCCTATAACTCTGCCCATATCACTAGGAGCAACGTGCAGGTGGAATGTTATAATGCCCTCATCGTTCGGTTCATCTTCAATAACTTCTACTGAGCTTTTGTCATCAACAAGCTCAGAAACCAATGTTTTTAGTAGTTCTTTCATAATATCTTCTCCTTAGCACCCCCACTGAGAGGAAGCCTCCGCATCATGCGGCAGGCTTAAAAGCAGGATAAGTAATTGTTGTAGATTTTGTGGGGCTTGTGTGAAACTCCTGCTTTGGTCTGGTATTAAAGAATACCGTTTTTCTTTAAAAGTGTCTTTACAGTGTCTGTAGGCTGTGCGCCGTTTGCTATCCATGACTTTGCCTTTTCACCGTCAACGCTTACGACTGACGGCTCTTTGGTAGGGTCATAATATCCGATTTCTTCGATAAATCTTCCGTCTCTCGGGTATCTTGAATCAGCAACAACAATACGATAGAAAGGTGCTTTTTTAGCGCCCATTCTTCTCAGTCTGATTTTAACTGCCATTTTTAATTCACCTCCACGTCAGAATATAAAATTATGCTTTTGCAATAATTAACTTAAATACTAAAACGGCATTCCGCTTCCGTGATATCCGCCGTTTCCGGGCATACCAGGTATACCTCCGCCCAGTCCTCCGAGCATATTGCGCATTTTCTTTCTGCCCATTTTGCCTCTTGACAAATTAGTCATCTGCTTCATCATTTTGTTCATTTGCTCATATTGTTTTAAGAGTCGGTTGACGTCCTCAACCTTTGTTCCGCTTCCCGAAGCAATTCTGCGTTTTCTGTTGGGATTTATAATATTAGGTTTTTCACGCTCATTCGGCGTCATAGACTGTATTATCGCTTCAAGACGTGTAAACTGTTTCTCGTCTATATCTGCGTCCTTTATCTGGTTTCCCAATCCTGGAATCATACCCAGAAGTGACTTTATAGACCCCATCTTCTGAATTTGTTTAAGCTGATTTAAAAGGTCGTTCAAATCAAAGCTGCCTCTGTCTTTCACTTTTTTTGCAAGACGCTTTGCGTCCTCTTCATCAACATTTTCAGATGCCTTTTCAATAAGAGTAAGCATATCGCCCATTCCTAGAATTCTCGAAGCCATACGCTCAGGGTGGAAAACTTCAAACTCGTCAAGCTTTTCACCTATTCCGACGAATTTTATAGGCTTTCCTGTAACAGCCAGAACGGACAATGCCGCACCGCCTCTTGTATCCGAATCAAGCTTTGTGAGCAAAACACTGTCTATACCGAGCGTTTTGTCAAAGCTTTCTGCAACATTAACTGCGTCCTGTCCTGTCATTGCGTCGACAACTAGGATAATTTCATTAGGCTCTGCAATTTTCTTTATATCCGAAAGCTCTTTCATCAGCTCTTCGTCAATGTGAAGCCGTCCTGCGGTATCAAGTATAACTAAATCGTTTCCGTGATCGCTTGCGTGCTTTAAGGCTTCCTTTACGATTTTTCTAGGGTCGATCTGTCCCATTTCGTATACCGGAACTCCCGCTTTTTCACCGACTATTTTAAGCTGGTCTATAGCAGCAGGACGGTAAACGTCGCAGGCAACAAGCAGCGGACGTTTGCTCTGCTTCTCTTTAAAGTATTTTGCAAGCTTTGCGGAGTGGGTGGTCTTACCGCTTCCTTGAAGTCCGCACATCATAACGATACACGGAGGTTTGTTAGGGAAGTTGATTTTAGCGTTGGATTCACCCATCAAAGCGATAAGCTCGTCGTTTACTATTTTTATGACCTGCTGAGCAGGAGTAAGGCTGTTTAAAACCTCCTCGCCGACTGCACGTTCTGATACTTTTGATACAAAGTCTTTAACTACCTTATAGCTTACGTCGGCTTCGAGAAGCGCCATCTTGACTTCTCGCATTGCTGTTTTTACATCTGATTCGTTAAGCTTTCCTTTATTTTTAAGACGCTTGAAAACGCCGTTTAATTTTTCCGAAAGACCCTCAAACGCCATAGTAATCTCCTTAAATAATTGACAGTTTGGATTTTAATTATGATAAAAAATTATAGTGTATTATAAAACTTTCCGTTGAGCGACAGCTAACATAAAATTTTAAAAATTGCTGTCAATAGTCACCGTATTATTTTAAATCCGCTTTCCTGAGGAGCGTCTGCATTCTCCTCAATTTCAAAAAGGTTGCTGTTTTGGTCAATATAACCTATAATAGCTTCGCTTCGTGCGACAATCCCTCTTGTAAAGCTAATTGTCTTACATTCTTCAATAATAAGCTTAGTCTGCTCTTTTAAATTTTTAATAAATTCATCATATTTTCTGATTTTTTTCAGGTAACCCAACTTTTCCTCAAGGTCTATTAGAGTTTCCTCGCCTCGCTTAATACTGTCACGGACGCCCTGCCTTGTTATCTCAAGGTTTTCGGCAATTTCAGCAAGCGACAGGTCGTCAAAGTAATAAAGCTCAAGAGCGTCCTTCTGCTTGTCGGTCAGCATATAACCGTAAATATCAATTAGTATGGTTATATCGAGATTTTTTGCCATTGAAATCTAACCTTCCTTGCAGATTTATAAATTTCTTGATAAGACAGAAGCTTTAATGCGTTGTAAAGCAGACAGCCTTTACAAATATGTATTATAACCCAAGATTATCAAGTTGTCAATACCTATTTCAGAATTTTTTACCTAAATAAAAACCACCGCCTTTGCGGTGGTACTGAATTATTGAGCGAATATAATATCTTACCCGAGTATATCAAAAATTTTTATTGCTATGTTACAGTATAAAAATACCGAACAGGCGTCAACGATAGTCGAGATAAGCGGGGCCGCCATAATTGCCGGGTCAAAGTGAAGCTTCTTTGCGATCATAGGAAGCACGCAGCCCACCGTTTTGGCAAGTATGACAGTTGCGATTATAGAAAGTCCTATTACAAAACCGAGCAATGCGGAATTTATATCGGCGTCATTTCTGTAAACAAACCAGATCCTCACCCCGTTTACCGCCGCTAAAACAAAACTTACCAAAAGGGCAATTCTGAATTCCTTGAACATAACCTTAAAGAAATCTTTAAATTCAATTTCGTCCATAGCAAGACTTCTGATAACTATAGTAGATGACTGCGAACCGCAGTTTCCTCCTGTACCTGTAAGCATAGGTACAAATGAAAAGAGTATTGGTATTGAAACTAAAAGACTTTCATAGTGGTTAATAACAGCACCCGATAGGGTAGCAGATAACATAAGAAATAAAAGCCAAGGAATTCGGCTTTTTGCGTGAGAGAATACAGAGGTGTTAAAGTAAGATTCGTCGGTAGGAGAAATACCTGCCATCTTCTGAATGTCCTCTGTTGTTTCCTCGTGGATAACGTCGATGATATCGTCTACAGTGATAATACCGACAATTCGGTTTTCGTTATCAACAACGGGAATTGCCATTAGGTCGTATTTGCGTATTGAGTTTGCAACTTCTTCCTGGTCGTCGTGAGTGTTTACATAGATCACGTTTGTATCCATTATATCTTCTATTTTTGCGTCCTCGTCAGCAGTGATAAGGTCAAGAAGCTCGACCGTTCCAATCAGTTTTCTAAACTCGGTTACATAACAGGTGTATATGGTTTCCTTTACAAAGCCGACCTGCCTTATCTTTTTCATTGCCTCAGCAACGGTCATATCCTTTGCAAAGAAAACATACTCGATAGTCATAAGACTTCCTGCGCTGTCGTCAGGATAGTTTAGGACTTCGTTTATTCTCTTTCTTGTCTGCGGGTCGGTGTTCTTTAAAATTCTCGATACCACATTTGCAGGCATTTCTTCAATAAGGTCGACTGTGTCGTCCAAGAACAGTTCGTCTAATACCTTACGAAGCTCGTTCTCAGAAAAAGAATTTATCAGCTTTTCCTGAATCTCACTAGGCAGATTGGAGAAAATTTCAGACGCATTATCCTTAGGAAGTATTCTAAAAACAAGAGTTAGATCCACATCGTTTATCTCTTCCATAAGAGATGCCACGTCATACGGATTTTGGTCTTTTAGAAAAGACTTAAGCTTTGTATACTGCTTATTTTCAATAAGCTCAAGGGCAGTAGCTTCGAGTGTTTTTTCATCCATCGGCTTATCCTCCTTAAGTAATTTTATTAGGATAGCCGGAGTTTGCTTATGCCGTTATCGTTTAACAGACAGCAAAAGTCTGCAAAAAATTATAAGCGTCGCTCGCGGCTTTGAGTTTTTACTATTACTTCGACTTCCGCTGTCCATGATCTCATCTCCTTTGAAATGTTATTGAAAAATAAGCATAAAAATAATCTTCACAACTGGCAAGACAACACGCTTGAACCATTTAGAAGATTTCAATACATAAAAACTATGGCTGGTAGTTAAAATTTAAATTACCAATCACAGACGTTCAAGCTTCAGCTTCGCAGGGCGTAAGATTTTTGCATTGGAACTGCGTTAGGTTATGCCTTGAATCGACATCTCCTGTTGACCAGCTGACAGTGTCTCCACCATTTCGCGGCAGCGTCCCGTATCCCTGTGGTAGCCTCACCTACCGAAATTATTTACTTATCAATAACTATTATATTCGGATTTTGTGTTCTTGTCAATACATTTTACGACCAAAGTTATAAAGTCTGGTTTTTATTTGGTATTTATCCTTTTTTAAATCAAATAATAAGATAGTGAGGATCAAGTAGATTTGTATGACTGATTTTGCTTTTAAATTAGTTGTATATACGATTTGTATATTTTGAGTTACTATATAAAGATGTGCGTTAAGGTAAAAAAGCCCAATTTGTTGACTTTTAAAGTCTATTGTAGTATAATGTATTATATTTATATTTAGAAAATAAAACCAGATTTAAAGTATATATTTGAGAAAAGCAGGTGATGGTATCAAATTCTTTTTAAAGCAGTGCTTAAAAATGGCTGTACAGAATATCATACTGCCGCTTGTTTATTTTTTTTCAAAGGCAAGGAAAATTCAAAAAGGACTGGTTATTTTCGCTGACGCTCATAATGACGAGTGTCCTGCGAGTATGAAGTGCATTTCAGACAGATTTAAAAGTGATAATGATTTTTCGGTTATTGAGTTTTATTATGACTTTAACAAATGCAGAAGTATAAGAAGTTTTATTTACTCAATTCAGTTTATGCGTATTTATGCAAAAGCGGAGCTTGTTTTTATCTGTAATAATTTTCTTCCGGTATCTGCCTGTACAAAGCGAAAGGGAACATTAGTAATTCAACTTTGGCACGCCTGCGGGGCTTTTAAAAAGTTCGGATACGATACGGCAGGAGATATTCCTAAGTATTACAAGGGTAATGTTTATAAAAATTACGATTTAGTTACTGTTTCGTCAGACGAATGTGTTAAACACTTTGCTAGTGCAATGAGGCTTGACGAAAGCGTATTTAAAGAGTTGGGTGTAAGCCGTACTGATATTTACTTTGATGAAAATTTTATAGGAAAATCAAAAGAGAGATTTTATAATAAAAACCCTAATGCAAAGGGTAAAAAGGTTGCCCTGTGGGCGCCTACATTTAGGGGAAATCCGTCTGAGCCGTATTTAGAGGGCAATAACGCTGTTGAAAAGCTGGCAGACGAGCTTTCAAAAAGCGGTGAGTGGTATTTTGTAACAAAGCTTCACCCGCATATAAAAAAGCCAGTTGCTGCGAGTACAGAGTCGGATATACCGACTGAAATGCTTTTTGCTGTTGCTGATTTGCTTATAACTGATTATTCATCGGTAATATATGAATACGCATTGTTTAAAAAACCGATATTAATATTTGCACCCGATTTGGAAAAATATAAAGCGCAAAGAGGTTTTTATATTGAAATTAATAACCTGCCTGCTGATATCATTACAGATGCGGAGTGCTTGACAAAAGAGAATATTGATAAAGCCGTTTCGCAGTTTGATGAAAGTAAAGTGCAAAGCTTTATTGAAAGATATATGTACGCTTGCGACGGTAATTCTACAGATAGGATAGTAGAATACGTTAAGGAAACAAAGATGAAAGTTAAGGAGGACATATAATGAAAAATGTGTACGGAGTGGTTCTTGCCGGCGGAAAGGGCACCAGAATGGGAAATGTCGAAAAGCCCAAGCAGTTTATGGAAGTCGGCGGCAAGCCTATTATTATTCATACTATAGAAAAGTTCGTTGTCTGTCAGGAGTTTGACAAGGTTTTGGTTTTGTCTCCAAAGCAGTGGATAAACCACACGCAGGATTTAATTAGAAAGTTTATTCCTAACTGCGACAATGTAGTTGTATTAGAGGGCGGTTCGACGAGAAACGAAACAATTATGAATTCTATTAAATATATCGACGAGCAGGGCTGTCTTGATGATGAGACTATTATTGTTACGCACGATTCGGTAAGACCTTTTGTCACTCACAGAATTTTAGAGGAGAATGTAAAGTACGCTAAAGAGTACGGCGCTTGTGATACTGTGATTCCTGCGACCGATACCATAGTAGAGAGCAAGGATAATCAATTTATAACAAATATTCCCGACCGTTCAAAGATGTATCAGGGGCAGACGCCTCAGACATTCAGAGCAAAGATGCTGAGAGAGCTTTATAACTCTCTGACTGAGGAAGAAAAAACCGTGCTGACTGACGCTTGTAAGATACTTGTTTTAAAGGGAGAGAAAATTCACCTTGTTGACGGAGAGGTATTCAATATAAAGATAACATACCCGTACGATCTGCGGGTTGCCGAATCTCTGTTAGGAGGCGAAAAGTAATATGCTTAATACAGTTTATCAGCTAAAGAAACCACGACAGCTAGATATATTATTTAAGGATATTACACTCGATGACAAGCACGTTATAGTAAGACCCACTCACTTGTCTATTTGTAATGCTGACCAGAGATATTATCAGGGAACAAGAAGCGAGGAGGTTTTGGCAAAGAAGCTTCCTATGGCGCTTATTCACGAGGGGATAGGAAAGGTAGTATACGACCCGACAGGAACATTTCAAACAGGCGACGAGGTAGTTATGATACCTAATGTTCCCGAACAGGTGGACGAGATAATTGCAGAAAACTATCTGCGTACAAGCAAATTCAGAGGCAGCGGATTTGACGGCTTTTTGCAGGAGTATGTTGAGACAACGGCGGACAGGCTTGTTCTTTTGCCGAAGGGTATAAATAAGACGGTTGCGGCATTTACGGAAATCGTAAGCGTAAGCTATCACGCAATAGACAGGTTTTACAGATTTTCACACAAGAGAAGAAATAATATCGGAGTGTGGGGAGACGGAAATCTGGGGTATATCACATCTCTGCTTTTAAAAAGCCTGCATCCTGAGATAAATCTGTATGTTTTCGGAATTGATGAGTCTAAAATGAACGACTTTACCTTTGCAGACGGAGCATATCATATAAGCAGGATTCCCGATGATTTGACGCTCGACCACGCTTTTGAGTGTGTTGGCGGAGGCGCTGCGCACAGGGCGATAAATCAGATAATAGATTATATAAATCCAGAGGGTACTATATCTATTCTTGGCGTTTCGGAGGACTTAGCTCCTATAAACACAAGAATGGTTCTTGAAAAGGGTTTGACCATTTTCGGAAGTTCACGAAGCGGAAGGAAAGACTTTGTGGGACTTATTGAGCTTTATAAGAAAAAGCCGGAGGTAGTGGCATATCTTGAAAACATTGTAGGAACGGTAATAAATGTTCGTGACGTTAAAGACATTGCCTATGCGTTTGAAACGGATATTCACAAGCTCATCGGAAAAACGGTTATGATATGGGATGAGTAAAAAGACTTTGCAGGTAAGTTCTTAGAATCTTTAGAACAGGATATTATTATGAAATGAAAATAAAGAGGATATTCAAAAAATATTATAATAAAGCGGCGTCGAGAATATATAAATTTGCAACGCTCAAGGTTATATATCCGCTCACTTATAATTTTTATAAGAAAAAACCTATTGATGAAAAAAAGGTTTTGCTTATTGAGGTTCGCTCGCTTAGCCTTACCGACAGCTATGCTGTTCTCGACAGAGAGCTTAAAGCACGGGACGATATAAAGATTTCATATCAGTATTTGGGGGAAACTGTAGTTGGGGTATTTGGCTGCCTTAAAAGAGGTCTTGCGTGTATTAAGGAGCTTGCAACAGCAAAGGCTGCGTTTATAACAGACGCTTGTCAGATAACAAGCTGTGTTAATTTAAGAAAAGAAACAAGACTTATTCAAATATGGCATGCCTGCGGAGCATTTAAGAAGTTCGGATTTTCAACTGCGCTTTTGAAGTTCGGAGATTCTGAAAAGAGAATGCTCAAATATCCGTACTATAAAAATATTTCATATATAACTGTTTCAAGTCCTGAGATTGTTTGGGCATACGAGGAGGCAATGAACAGTAAGGCATTCAAGAGCAAGGTCGTTCCTGTGGGAGTTTCGAGAACCGATTTGTTTTTTGAAAATGATTTTGTAAGCAGAGCAAAGGAACGTGTTTATGAAGCCTTTCCTAATGCGAGGGATAAGAAGGTAATACTTTATGCTCCCACCTTCAGAGGCAAGGTGAGAAGTGCAAGAACAGGAATGGTAGATATAGAGCGTTTTTATCAGGAGCTTAAAGAAGATTATGTGCTGATAATAAAGCACCACCCCTATGTTAAAAATCCTCCGCTCATTGATGAAATTTACAGCGACTTTGCAGTAGATCTATCCAAGATCTGCGATATAGAGGATCTGCTCTGCACTGCTGATATATGCATATCTGATTATTCGTCGCTGGTGTTTGAATATTCGCTGTTTGAGCGTCCGATTATTTTCTTTGCTTACGATATAGATTCATATAACGACTGGCGAGGCTTCTATTACGATTATGACGAGCTTACTCCCGGACCGGTTTTCACAACTGATGATGAGATTATAGACTATATAAAGAATATTGGCGAGCGGTTTGACAGACAAAAGATTATTGATTTCAGAGATAAATTTATGAGCGCTTGTGACGGAAAAGCAACAAGCCGTATAATAGATTTAGCTTTAAGTGAGTAACTCAAAGCTGCAAGGAGATTAATAAAATGGGTTTTATAAAAAAAATAATAAGGGCATTAGGGCTTAACCGCCTTTGGTGGAAGGTTAAGAAACTGCCGTTTATAAAGCAGATTATAACCTATGAAAATAAAAAGAAAAAAGAGAGAAAGAAGGCTTATAATCGGCTTCATATGGAGGAGTTTCTGCATCATACAATTCCAGAAGTGTATGAAAGCTGTCTGGATAAGCCGATTGATGAGCAAAAGGTCGTATTTATTGAGCCGAGATATGATACTCTGTCAAACAATTTCGGTGAGATTTACAGAATACTGGAAAACGAGTATAATTTTAAATTGAAAGTATGTATGCTCAATGAGATCGAAGCTACAAAGGAGGAGTATGAGCAAAAGTGTATAGATATGGTCAAAGAGGTCGCAACGGCGAAATATGTATTTTTAGATGAGGCTTCAAGACCATTCAGCGCTTTTAATAAAAGAAAAGAAACCATTGTAACACAGCTTTGGCATGCCTGCGGAGCGTTCAAAAAATTCGGCTTTTCAACTGCCGACTTGATTTTCGGTTCTGACAGCGAATCAATGAAACAGTTTCCGTTTTATGAGAATATAAATTATGTAACGGTCAGCTCTCCTGAGGTCATATGGGCATACGAGGAGGCAATGATGCTCAAAGACAGGGATACTGAGGTCGTTGCAACGGGAGTTTCAAGAACTGATACTTTCTTCAGAGATGATACAATAAAGAAAGCCTATGATAAGCTGTATAGAATTATGCCTTCGGCAAAGGGTAAAAAGGTTATTTTATATGCGCCTACCTTCAGAGGCAGGGTAAGAAAGGCTAAGACCCCTGACAAGCTTGATGTGGGATCTTTCTATACTGAGTTTTCAGATGAATATGTGCTGTTGTTCAAACACCATCCGTTTGTAAAGAGCCGTCCTGAGGTAGCTTTCGAGTATAAGAGTTTTGCAAGAGATATGACAGATGAAATGTCTATAGACGAGCTTTTGTGCGTTGCTGATATTTGCATATCTGATTACTCATCACTTGTATTTGAGTATTCGCTGTTTGAGCGTCCTATGGTTTTCTTTGCTTATGATATTGATGAATATAATGATTGGCGAGGCTTTTACTATAATTATGACGAACTTACACCCGGTCCTGTTTATAAAACGAATGAGGAGATAATAAACTATATTAAGAATATAGATACTATGTTTGATAAACAGCAGGTAATAGATTTTAGAAACAAGTTTATGAGATCTTGTGACGGACATGCAACAGAGAGAATTTTAAAGCTTGTTTTCGGCGACGCTTTAGCGAACAACAAGGGTGTAAATTCTTGAATATATAAAATCAATTTACACAGGATAAATGCTCTGAAAATGGGGGCGGAAGTTGAAATATGAGAAGGATTCTGATGAGATCAGGAATGACTCCGTTTGATAATTTTACCCCTAGTAAAGTTATTGGACAGGGTTCAATCGGAGGGAACAGCGGTAATTTGGTATATGCGTACAGTATTTATCGTGCGTTGATGACAGAGGATACAGAAATTGATTCAACGTATTACCGTCTTGACTACACCGATAAGGAAATAGATAAGATCAACGAAGAATACGATTTATTTGTAATGCCTCTTGCTGACGGATTCAGAGAAGGCTTTGAGGAAAAATTGAAAGCTCATACAAGGTTGGTAAGACGTCTTAAAATACCTGTAATCGTTATTGGAGTGGGATTGCGAGCGCCCTTTGAGCCTGATTTGGAAAAGGGTTTTCCATTTGACGGGCTTGTAAAGGAATTTATGGACGCTGTACTTGAGAAGTCTGCAATAGTTGGCGTAAGGGGACAGATAACTGCGGATTATCTGTCGTCGCTTGGATATATTGAGGGATTACACCACATGGTCATAGGCTGTCCGTCAATGTATATGTTCGGACGGGACTTGAATATTAGAGATACAAATATTACAAAGGATTCGTTTGTTTGCATAAATAATTCTAAAATATCGCCAAAGAATGTTTTGGATTTCATTGAAAGAAGCAGTAAGGAATTTCAAAACGGATATTTCATACCGCAGCGGGCAAACGAACTTAAATTAACATATTTCGGCATACCGCTTTCAAATATTGAAGATAAGACTAATTATCCGCAAAACATAAAACACTACCTTTATGAGCAGGACAGAGTGAGGTTTTTTATAAATTTCAGAGAGTGGAGCAAATTCATATCAAAAGCTGATTTTACATTTGGAGCAAGGCTGCACGGAAATATAAGCTCTGTCATTTCAGGAACGCCCAGCCTTATTATTCCAAAGGACGCTCGTATGAGAGAGATTGCGGAATATCACAATCTTACTAGAGTAAATTACAGTGATATAAACAGCGATACAAGTATATGGGATTTAATTGAAAGAGCAGATTTCAAAGCACCTTTGAAATATCATCAAAGTAATTTTGATAATTATCGAAAATTTCTTAAAATAAATGAGCTTGAAAATATTTATGAAAATGAGTATGATTCTAAAAACACTTTATTTGACAGAAGAATTGCAAATGCGGAATTACAGCCTGCTGTAACTACTTATAATTGTTGTTCCGAAGACGAGAAGATAATGCGAACTGGTGAATATGTAAAGTATTCAAGCAAAGTAATAAAAACGCTTAGTGAAAGGCTTAACAAGCAGGCAGAGATAAAGGCGCTGCTCAGAGAGAGAATAGAGGATAAAAATAAAATAATAGATGATAAAAACAAAATAATAGCTGATAAGAACAAAATTATAGATGATAAAAATAAGATAATGAGTCAAAAAAGCGTAAGGCTTGCAGTTAAGGCAAGCAAAATAGTTGGAAAACTAAGGGGAAGAAAATAAAGCTTTTAGTATTACTTAAATGTCTTATTAAAAAGGAGAAAAATATGAGTACAAGTGTACAGAACGAGGATAACAGAAGTGTTGTAAGAAAAATAGCCTCAAAGGTCAAGTACGGAATAAAGTCGTTTTACGATCCTGTAGCTGACCTTAGACCGCTATGGCTTTTCAATGCAGGAAACCTGTTTGCAGGAAATCCAAAATGGCTGTTTATTTATGTAAATAAGTATAGAAAAGATATAAAGGCAGTTTGGCTATGCGATGATGATGAAACTGTTGAATATATAAATAAGCTGGGTTATGAGGCACATAATTACAATTCGGATATAGCTTTTGCATATGAGCCTAAGGCTATGGTTTATGTTGTTGAAAATGTTAAGGAGTCTTTTCCTGCACGATTAAACCCGGATGCGGTCATTTTAAATCTTTTTCACGGCGTAGGCTGTAAATCAATAGAGCGCAAGGTGGATTATGGATTTTTATTTGAAAAGATTGCAAAAAAATATATAAAACACAACTCTAGATATAAGAATAATCAGCTTTTTTTGGTAACTTCTCCGCTTATGGAAAAGCATTTCAAGGAGCAGTGCGGTATAGACGATGACAAGGTGATAAGAGCCGGTTATCCTAGATGCGAGTATCAGAAATATTTTGATAAGGTTGAAACGTATGACCATAACATTCTCGCACAAAAGGGTATGCCTCAGGATGCAAAAATAGCTATATATGCGCCGACATACCGTGACGCTTCTCCATTTGATTTTTTCGGTAAAGCAATACCTGATATGTCTGCTCTTTTGGAAAAGCTTAAAGAAAACAACACTATGCTGATATTCAAAATGCACCCTCTTATGGAGTGTGATTCGGTATACGTTCAGGTTAAGGAGTATTATAAGGATTGTCCTAACTTTTTGTTCTGGGATAACTCAAACGACATCTATGAGATAATGGATAAGATAGATTTAGCTATTGTAGATTACTCGTCTATCTACTATGATTTGTTAGCGGCAGGGGTTAAGAATTTTGTAAGATATATCTTCGACTACGGACAGGAAAACACTATTCGAGATCTTGTTTTTGACTTGCTTGAAATGACATCAGGTAAGATATGTAATAATTTTGAGCAGCTTTTAGATTCGTTTGACGTTAAGAATACAAAGCAAGACCATAAGGATACAGAGCGTATTAACAATCTGTTCTGGGAATATGCAGGCAGAGATACCTTTGAGAAAATTATCTCAAAGACAATGGAATTTACACCTGAAAAAAGAGAGTTGCCTATTTTATATTCATTTGATATTTTTGATACGCTTATATCCAGAAAGGTATTGAACCCTATTGGAATATTCTACTATGTAAAAGAGAAAATAGAGAAATCAGACGCTGGTTTTCCGGCATTTTTGGTTAAAAAGTACCACAAAATAAGGGGAGAAGCTGAAACAAATGTACGTGACTATTATATAAAGACACTCGATCTCAGGGAAGACGACAGAAGAGAAATTTATTTCGACGAAATCTTTGACAGGATACAGTATGTTTACGGTATTACCGACGAGCAAAAGCAGATTCTTAAAGATTTAGAGCTAGAGGCAGAGTATGAAAACTCAATTCCTCTCCCTGAGAAGATAGGCTTTGTTGAAGAACTTATTAAACGGGGAGATAAGGTAATACTAATAAGCGATATGTATCTGCCTAAGGAATTTGTCAGAAAGCTGCTTTACAAGGCAAATCCTATTTTGGCAGAGCTGCCGCTGTTTTTGTCATCGGATTACGGTGTTCAGAAGACAACCAAGCTTTTGTATCTTGAGGTCTATAAGAGTTTTGACGAATATAATTTTTCAGAGTGGCGCCATTTCGGTGACAGTCAATTTGCCGATGGAAAACGACCGAGACAGTTAGGAATTACGGCAAAGGTTCACGGTATTCCTGAATTTAACGACTACGAAACAGCAATGGTTGAAGAAATTGGTACTTATGACTCTTTTCTTGTTGCGGCAAAGCTTGCAAGATTTAGAGATGAAAATACCAATATCAAGGATTATTATGCTTATGCTCATGTATCAATGTATATGGTACCGTATGTAAGCTATGCTGTAAAGGACGCATTAAAAAACGGAATAAAAACCTTGTATTTCATATCTAGAGACGGCTATCATTTAAAGAGAATTGCAGATGCTATCATAAGGGCTAAAGGCATTGATATGAAGACCAAGTATATATACGGTTCAAGAAGAGCATGGAGAGTACCTTCTTTTGTGACCGAGATAGACAAGGAGTTTTTCACGAACTTTGGAAACTTTGCACAGGTTCAGAGCTATGACCATCTGCTTGACGCAACCTGTCTTGACGAAGAAACCTTTCAAAGAGAGTTTCCTGAGCTTGCTTATCTTAAAGACGTTGACAGGATAGATCAGAGAACGCTTGAAGATATAAAGGTTGTGCTGTCGAATTCGGAGAAGTATAAGAAGTATATTCTCGACTATGCAAGAAAGGAAAGAAAAATAATTAATGAATACTTCAATCAGGAGATTGATTTTTCTGAAAAGTTTGCATTTGTCGAGTATTGGGGCAGAGGGTATACTCAAGACTGCCATGTAAGAATAATGCACACAGCAGCCGGAAAAGAAATTGATGTTCCGTATTATTATATGAGAAGTATCTACTCAACTGAGGGAGCAAGCATCAAGAAAAACTTTACAACTCATGTTCAATCGCTGATATTTGTTGAGGCTATATTTGCAAATATTCCGTATAAGAGTATTGAGAGATATGAATATGAGGGTACAAAGATCGTTCCTGTAATAGAACCTATACAATGCGATGAGGAGCTTAATTATTCACTGGAGAGATTTTTAAAGCAGTTCTGTGTGGATTTTTATGACAGTGAAGTTCAATATAATGATGAGGAAACATTGGAGCGTGAGCTGTTTGATTTCTCATTCAATTATTACGCAGAGCATCAGGAAGATGATTTGATTTTCAGCGAGTGTTTAGGTCCGCTTGTTGACTCTGTTGGAACATACGGTGATAAGAGAGAATTTGCTCCGCCTATCTCTAAGCAGATGCTTGAGGATCTTGCGGACGGAATTCCTATTGGAAAATTGACATATTCTCTTCCGATAACTATGATTCGGTCTACAGAGGAGAATATTGCAAAATACGAGCGTATAATGCAACACTTTGAGGAAGAAAATGAAGAAAAGCGTATAGAAAAACAAAAGGAAAAATTCGACGTTAGGGAAATTGAATTTAAAAGACAGTATGAAAAGTATATTTGGGATAAGCGCATTTATAACAAGAAGTATAAAAAGATATGCGGCAAAAATCCAGTTATACCAAAGAGTGTACTGATTTTTGATCCATATTTTATAGGTAATGTTATTAAGCCGGAGTTGTATTCTCTTTGCGATGAACTTTCAAAAATCGATGGAATAAAGATAAATTATTTTGTAAATAAGAAGTCATATTCTGATGAGAATCTTAAGCTTTTTGCCACCAGTGAAGTGATAATCCTTAGAGAGCAGATTGATATAATAAGTATGCTTGATATCAGACCTGAGACGAAAATCGTTCAGATGTGGCAGTGCGCTTTGCCCACACTAAGCTTGGGATATATGAGAAATATGGATAATATGGGATCATATGAAAAGAAGCTGATCGAAGTAAGAGAGTCTGTAAATTATTCAGTAGTTACTACTGCGTCTGAGGCTTTGTCGAAGATGTTTGTTAAATCTTTGAAAAATACAGAACCGTCAAACATTGTTCCTATAGGAAACCCATGTACAGATGTTTATTTTGATGAAAAATACAAAGAGCAGACAAGAAAAACACTGTATGATAAATTCCCGCAGGCAAGAGGCAAAAAAATCATAGTTTATATTCCGAGACACAGATTTAGAACAGAGCCTTACAAAAAGCTTGAATTTCTTGATGTTCCGCTTATGTATAAATATCTCAAGGATGAATATGTATTGGTGCTTCATACACCGGTAAAGAACGATAATAAGTATCACATTGCAAATCAGCAAAAGGATTTTGTATTTGACGTTAAGGGAATCATTGCCCTCAGACCGCTGCTTTCAATCGCAGATGTAGTTGTCGGGGATTACAGAGGCAGCTTCTTTGAGGCGCCGCTTTTGAATGTTCCTATATATGCCACTGCAAATGACCTGCAAAATCATATTGAGAATAATGATTTTAAAAAGAATTACAATTATATGATAGGCGGTCCGGTTGTAGCTGATACTATGGATTTGATTCAGAGAATTATTGAAATAGATCAGTATGATTTTACAAAGCAGCAAAAGGTAGTTGACAGGTATCTTAATAAATGCGACGGAAGATCTGCTGAAAGATTAGTTAAGATACTATTCGGAGAATAAAAATCCTGAGTTATTGAAAAGTTAATACACTATTAATGAATTTAGCGCTTTAAGTGCTATAATATGAAATGCAATTGTTGTACAGGCAGGTTTTAGCTTAACCTCATTAGAGGCACGGCGACAACGAAGGACGAAGATTGATTAATGGAGAGAATCAAATGAGTAATATGTATATTCAAAAATTCTTAAGCTATAGACATTTGATGTACGAGCTTGTTAAAAAGGGAATCAAATTAAAATACAGAAGGTCATATCTTGGAATACTATGGTCATTGATTGAGCCGCTGCTCACAATGGCTGTGCTGACGGTTGTGTTTACGAGGCTTTTGGGCAGAGATGCAAAGGGACTGAATATTCCGTTCGCACTTTATATTCTTATCGGACGTTTAATGTTTTCTTATTTTTCATCAGGTACAAAAACAGCAATGCGTTCTATAAGAGCAAACGCGCCTATGATCAAAAAGGTTTATGTTCCTAAATATTTGTATCCGCTGTCGTCAACGCTTTACACATATGTGATTTTTCTTATATCTCTCATTGATTTGTTCGGAGCTGCTGTCATAATGGGTGTTAAACCGTCTTGGTATATGCTTCAGGCTATCGTACCGCTTGTTTTGATTTTCTTCTTGACATTCGGAGTAGGAATGATACTTGCTACCGTCGATGTGTTTTTCAGAGACGTAGAGTACATTTGGGAAGTTGTTTCAATGCTTATTATGTATACAAGCGCTATTTTCTATACGACAAACAGATTTAAAGGCTGGATGCTTAATATATTCAAGTTTAATCCTTTATACAGGCTTATAGAAGGCTTTAGAGATGCATTTTCCGGTCAGCCTATGCATCCTTATGGAATGCTGTATGCGGCACTGTTTAGTTTGGCGGTAGTGCTGTTTGGATTTTTTATTTTCTATAAAAAGCAGGACAACTTTATTTTGCACATTTAGATTTATTAAATTTGAAATAAAAGATTTTGTAGTCTAAATTAATAAATTAAAATAGGAGGAATGCTCGCTAGGAGAGCACATATGCAGTCATGGGCAAAACTATTCTAAACGTTTCTCATGTAGGAATGAAATTTAATCTCAGCAAGGAAAAGGTTGATAACATAAAAGAGTTTGTTATAAAGCTTTTAAAAAGAGAGCTTCATTACAATGAGTTCTGGGCATTAAAGGATATATCATTTAAAGTTGAGCAGGGCGACAGGGTAGGAGTTCTTGGCTTGAACGGAGCAGGAAAATCAACTCTTTTAAAAATTATTTCGGGAGTTTTTAAGCCCACTGAGGGTACAATAACTGTTGATGGAAAGATAGTACCGCTTCTTGAACTGGGAGCAGGATTTGACAGACAGTACACAGGCGGAGAGAACATATTCCTTTACGGAACTGTTTTGGGATATTCGAGGGAATTTCTCAAAGAGAAGTATAATGAAATAGTTGAATTTTCAGGTCTTGGTGAATTTATTGACGTGCCGATAAAGAACTATTCTTCTGGAATGAGGGCAAGGCTCGGATTTTCAATAGCAACTATTGTTGACCCCGAGATACTTATTCTTGACGAAGTTTTGTCGGTAGGAGACAGAAAGTTCAAGAAAAAAAGCTTGAAAAAAATCAAGTCTATGATGAGCAGCAATGTAACTGTACTGTTTGTTTCTCATAACACCGATCAGATTAGAGAAATATGCAACAAAGCCATTTTGCTTGAACACGGCAGACTTATTGCAAAAGGCGATGTAAACGATGTATGCGACTATTACGAAAAGCTTATAGACGAGGAATACGATTTGGAAGATCTGCCTAAAAATTTAAGAAAAAGAATAAAGCAGAAAAAGCAGCAACAGCAGGGGTGATTGTTGTTGCAATAGGCAAGAAACCAAAAGCAAAATGCTAAAATAGCGTTCGGAAATATTTCCGAACGCTTTAGTTATATATTGATGTTTTTACAAAAGGTAAGTTGTTTACAAAAAGTAAAAAATATGTTATACTTACTTCAATTGCATTTTATGTGGGTAGGAGTATGATTTTATATGAATTATAACTTTTCAAAAAAGGTGTCTAATCTTCAGGCGTCGGCTATTCGTGAAATATTGAAATTTACTTCCGACCCTGAGGTTATTTCTTTTGCGGCAGGAAATCCAGCGCCTGAGGCTTTCCCTGTAGAGGACGTAAAGAGAATATCAAAGGGTATTCTAGAGGAGAATCCTATACTTGCTTTGCAGTATTCTGTAACTGAGGGATATACGCCTCTGAGAGATGTTCTTAAAGAGAGAATGAAAGCACAGGGGAATTTTGATCCCGATAGTGATGAGTTGATTATTACGTCCGGTGCGCAGCAGTCTAATGAGCTTGCGGCAAAGGTGCTGTGCAACGAGGGCGATACTATAATCTGCGAAGCACCTTCGTTTATAGGTTCGCTCAATGCTTTTAAGTCTTATAATGTCAATCTTGTTGGGGTAGAGCTTGATGACGACGGCATAAATATAGAAAAGCTTGAGGAAACGATTAAGAATAATAAGAGTACAAAACTTATTTATCTTATACCGAATTTTCAAAATCCAACAGGGCTTACTATGTCTCTTGAAAAGAGAAAACAGGTTTATGAGCTTGCCGAGAAATATGATATTTTCATTTTAGAGGATAATCCTTACGGCGATATTCGTTTTGCGGGAGAGGATATACGATCTATAAAAAGTATGGATAAGAGCGGCAGGGTTATCTATTCGGGAACATTTTCAAAGGTACTTGCTCCTGGAATAAGAGTGGGATACTGCTCAGCGCCTAAGGAGATCATTTCTAAAATCATTGTTTGCAAGCAGGTATCAGATGTTCACACGAATATTTGGGCGCAGGTTTTGGCTGAGAGGTTTCTTTCAACCTGCGATATGGAAAAGCACCTTGCGGACATAAGAAAAATTTACAAACATAAGTGCGAACTAATGTTAGGCGAGATTGAAAAGAACTTCTCACATAAGGTTAAATTCACAAAGCCTGAGGGTGGGCTGTTTATATGGTGCACTCTGCCCGATGACTGTGATATGATGGGCTTTTGCAAAAGGGCTGTCGCCGAGTTCAAGGTAGCGGTTGTTCCCGGAACGGCATTTACAATTAACGAAACTGATAAAACGACATCGTTCAGACTGAATTTCTCAACGCCTACTGATGAGCAGATTATCAAGGGTTGTGAGCTTATAGGTGAGTTGTCAAGAGAAATGTTCCACTAGATGCAAGAGGCTAGAAGCAAGAAGCAAGAAGCAAGAGTGGCTAATTAACGCTTGATATTCGTTTAATAAAAATAAAAGATTAAAGGAGATTTACTATGCCAGAGTTTGATAGAGAAAAAAAGATTATTTTTAGCGGAATACAGCCTACGGGAGTGTTTACATTAGGCAACTATTTAGGGGCTGTCCGCAACTGGGGAACGCTTCAAGATGAATATAACTGCATATACTCAATAGTTGACCTTCACGCCATAACTGTAAGGCAGGAACCGTCTAAGCTAAGACAAAACTCATTACAGGCGTATGCTTTGCTTTTAGCCTGCGGGATTGACCCTAAAAAGTCAATTGCTTTCTTCCAGAGTCATAATAAGTGCCACGCTGAACTAAATTGGGTTTTGGCTTGTTCAACGCAGTTTGGTGAGCTTTCGAGAATGACTCAGTTTAAGGATAAGTCAAAAAAGCACGCAGATGACGTCAACGCAGGATTGTTTACATATCCTGTTTTAATGGCTGCGGATATTTTGGCTTATAATGCGGATTTAGTACCTATTGGCGCTGACCAAAAACAGCATTTAGAGCTTGCGAGAAATGTTGCAGGCAGATTTAATAATAAATACGGTGAATTTTTCAAGCTGCCGGAGCCTTATATACCGCCTGTGGGAGCAAGTGTCAAATCTCTTGCTGACCCTACTAAGAAGATGTCGAAGTCGGATGAAAATCAGAATGCGACCGTTTATATTCTCGACGACAAGGATACTATTATAAGAAAATTCAAAAGGGCTGTAACAGACAGCGAAACAGAAATCTGCTACCGCGAGGGCAAGGACGGAATAAACAATCTTATGTCGATTTACTCTTGCGTTACGGGAAAAACCTATGACGAGATAGAGAGTGAGTTTGCGTCAAAGGGCTACGGTGATTTCAAGTTGGCGGTTGGAGAGGCAGTAGCCGATTACTTAAAGCCGGTAAGAGATGATTTTTCAAGGCTTATTGCTGATAAGGCTTACTTGAAAGAATGTTACACAAGCGGAGCGGAATCTGCGATGAGAATAACAAACAGGATCCTTTCAAAGGTATACCATAAGGTGGGCTTTGTTGACGCAAGATAGAAATTTCCTTACGGAGTGTTTATATTAATGAGGCTTACTGCATTTTACAAGGATATATGGCGTGAAATATTCAGAACTGTCGGACGTTTTGTTTCTATTTTTCTGATAGTGGCTATAGGCTGCGGCTTTTTTGCAGGGATTAAAGCAACAATGCCCTATATGAAGGGTACTGCGGCTGATTATTTCAAGGATAACAACCTTATGGATATAAGGCTTCAGTCAACGATAGGTATAAAGTCAGATGATGTTCAGGCGTTGTCTCAGCTTGGGTTTGTCAAGGGAATAATGCCTTCATATTCAAAAGATGTTTTCTATAATTACAATGATGAGAATATCGTGTTAAAAGCAATGTCTTATACCGACAGATATAAGGGTAATGATGCATTAAATAAGCTTGTTCTGCTTGAGGGCAG
The DNA here is from genome assembly GCA_947589215.1 of uncultured Clostridia bacterium. Taxonomy (GTDB): domain Bacteria; phylum Bacillota; class Clostridia; order Oscillospirales; family Ruminococcaceae; genus UMGS1601. Next base: position 8,137 of record CANQCL010000017.1, on the reverse strand, counting down.
ACTGCCTGAAAAGTCGGGAGAATGCGTTGTTGAAAGAAAGGTCGGCTCACCGGATACATTTAAAACAGGTGAGAGCATAACCATTTCTTCTGTGGAGGAGAACGCCAAAATAACCGATTCACTTGCTAAGGACACCTATAAAATAGTGGGTGTTGCTGCAAGTCCTCTTTATATTGGATATCAAAGAGATAAAACAAGTGCCGGAAACGGAAAAATAATCAGTAATATATTTCTTTTAGAGGAGGATTTTATTGACGATTATTACAGCGAGCTTTATTTAAGTGTTGAGGGACTTGATAAGTACGAGCCGTTTTCCAATGAGTATAAGAATAAGGTAGACGAGTATTCAAAGTTTGCATCAAAGGCTTTGGAAAAGAGCGTTAAAAGCAGGTTTGATGATTATAAGTCACAAGCTGAGGAGAATATAGAGAGCGCAAGGTCTGATGTTGAGAGCTTGCAGAATATTATTAACAGCGATATGCAGTCTCTGATTACAATGAGAACTGAAATCAGAAAAAATCTCAAAAGTTTGAAGGACCAGATTAAAAAAGAAAAAAGCAATACAAGACTTATGATCCTCAATGCGGGTCTGGTTCAAAATCAGGATAGATCTAAACAAATTACAAGGCTTATAAAGGCGAGGGATCAGGGAGATTCTTCTGTTGATAATGAGTATAAGCAAAGAATAGAACAAGGCGAGGCACAGATTATAGAAAGCGAAAAAAGTCTTTCAGAAATTGCTGAGCCAAAGATATATGCGTCATCACGGTTTGACAGCGACGATTATTCTTCTTTTGAGAGCGACAGTGAAAAGGTCAATATGATAGCAAAGGTTTTTCCTGTGTTTTTTATAATCGTCACAGCGCTTGTATGCCTTACAACAATGACAAGAATGGTCGAGGAAAACCGTACGCAGATAGGTGCATATAAGGCTCTTGGGTATTCATCATTCAGAATTGCCCTAAAGTACCTTATATATGCCGCAGTACCAACTGTTCTGGGAAGCGTTGTTGGAGTGTCTTTAGGACTTCAGATTTTTCCTAAGATTATCTATAACAGCTATAAGATTTTATATAACATACCAAAGCTTAATACTCCGTTTTTGACTTGGTATTGTATAGGCTGTACTGCCGTTGCACTGGCTTGTGTTTTAATAACGGTAGTGTATGCTATAATAAAAGAGCTTAGAGCAGTTCCGAGCGAGCTTATGAGACCTAAGTCTCCGCCTGCCGGCAAAAGAGTGTTTTTAGAGAATATCGGTTTTCTGTGGAAGCGTCTTAGTTTTCTCACAAAGGTTACATTAAGAAATTTACTAAGGTATAAAAAGCGTTTTCTTATGACTGTTGTGGGCATTGCAGGCTGTACTGCTCTTATCGTAACAGCCGTTGGACTTAAACATTCGATAAGTGCAATAATTGACAGGCAGTTTGATAACGTGCTTAATTATGACGCCGCTGTTATGATAAATACAAATAAGGCGGAGAATATTGCTGATACACAGTTGAAGCTTGAGAACATTAGCGGAGTCAAGGACAGTATTCCGCTTTGCATTGAAAGCTTTACTGCAAGTGTTAAGGACGGCTCTCCCAATACCGTTTCTGTGATTGCAACCGATGAACCCGATAGGATAACCCGGTTTATATCACTTCAAAACAGGGAGAGTGAAGAAAAACTAAATATAGAAAGCGACGGAGTAATAGTTACCGAGAAGCTTTGTATGCTTCTTGATTTAAGCGTTGGCGACACGATTTGTCTTAATGACGAGGACAGTAACACTTATAAAATGAAGATAAGCGGAATTACCGAAAATTATGCGTCGCACTATGTTTATATGTCAAGCGGTCTGTTTGAGAAAGTGTTTCAAAGACAAACGGAGTTCAACTCGTTTTATATTCATACCGCACGGGATTTTGATAAGGACAAAATGGCTGAGCAGATAGTTGCAAACGACAGCTTTCTCGGGGTATCATTTATATCTGAACTGGGCGGCAGTTTTTCTGATACGCTGGACAGCTTAAATTCCATAGTTATTTTGCTTATTGTCTGCGCAGGAGCACTGGCAATAGTAGTGCTTTACAATCTTTCTAATATAAACATTACTGAACGAAAGAGAGAAATTGCAACGATAAAAGTTCTGGGCTTTTACAACAGCGAAGTCTCGGCTTATATAATCCGTGAGAATGTTCTTTCAACCCTTATCGGAATAATAATCGGCTGGGTAATGGGAATATTTCTGCATCATTTTGTTGTTATAACTTCTGAGGTCGACATTGTTATGTTTGATAGAAATTTGGTATGGTGGGCATATGCTTTTGCATTTATGCTGACGGTTATATTCTCAGTTGCTGTTAATTTTGTTTTGTATTTTAAGCTCAAGAAAATCGAGATGGTAGAATCTCTTAAATCGGTTGAATAATAAAGAAGTATTATACAGGAGGAAAGCGTGAATAATGTTTTTTCACGCACTCATTACGTGCAACGAGCCTTTGCCGCAAGAGACATTACGGCAATTTAGTATCAGAATCGGCTCGTGAATTCGGAGAAAGGAATGATTATCAATATGAAACTAGGTATGGTAGGACTGCCAAACGTGGGAAAGAGTACACTTTTTAATGCACTTACAAATGCAGGAGCAGAGTCGGCTAACTATCCGTTTTGCACTATAGAGCCGAATGTGGGAATAGTGTCTGTTCCAGACGAACGTCTTGATAAATTAAGGGAGATGTATAACCCTGTTAAGTTTACGCCGGCAACTTTGGAGTTCGTCGACATTGCAGGACTTGTAAAGGGTGCTTCAAAAGGTGAGGGATTGGGAAACAAGTTTCTTTCAAATATCAGGGAGGTTGATGCAATAGTCCACGTTGTAAGGTGCTTTGAGGACGAGAACATTATTCACGTTGACGGAAGCATTAATCCGAGACGTGATATTGAAACCATTGATTTGGAGCTTATTTTCTCAGACGTTGAGATGATCGAACGGCGTTTAGACAGAACCAAAAAGGCGATGAAGGGCGATAAGTCGCTTGCAGGTGTAGTTGATTTCTTAGAAAGGCTAAAAGCTCATCTTGAGAACGGAAAGCCTGCAAGAAGTTTTGAAATGACCGATGATGAGACCGAGTGGATAAAGGAGACGCCGCTTTTATCGGGCAAGCCTGTTATATATGCCGCTAATCTTTCGGAAAAGGATTTTACAAATAATATAGAAACCAATGAAAACTACAAAATCGTTTGTCAGCACGCTAAGGAAGAGGGAAGTGCAGTTTTGCCGATTTGCGCTCAGATTGAGGCGGAGATTTCGGATATGAACGACGAGGATAAGCAGATGTTTTTGTCTGAGCTTGGTCTTGAGATTTCGGGTCTCGGCAGAATAATAAAAGAGGGATATTCGCTTTTGGGACTTATATCTTTTCTTACTGCGGGTGAGCCGGAGGTTCGTGCTTGGACTATAAAGAAAGGTACTAAGGCTCCTCAGGCGGCAGGAAAAATTCACACCGACTTTGAAAAGGGCTTTATCCGTGCCGAAGTGGTTTCGTTTGACGATTTAATGGCTTGCGGAACTATGGCTCACGTTAAGGAAAAAGGTCTTATGAGGCTTGAGGGCAAGGATTATGTTATGCAGGACGGAGATATTGTTCTGTTTAGATTTAATGTTTAATTGTGTTAGGAAAATTATATGAGCTTTGTTAAATTTGAAAATGTATATAAACGCTATAAAATGGGCGAGGTTGTTATAACTGCTTCAGACGGCGTTAGCTTTGAAATCGAAAAAGGCGAGTTTGCGGTTATTGTAGGCGCTTCGGGAGCAGGAAAAACAACGGTTCTTAATATGCTTGGCGGAATGGACATTTGCGACGAGGGTAAAATTACAGTTGACGGTAAGAATATATCAGAGTTTACACAAAAACAGCTCGTTACCTACAGACGATATGACGTTGGATTTGTTTTTCAGTTCTATAATCTTATAAATAATCTTACGGCTCTTGAAAATGTCGAGCTTGCGGCTCAGATATGTAAGAATGCAGAGTCAGCGGAAAAGGTTTTAAATGACGTTGGTTTAGCTGACAGAATTAGTAACTTTCCTGCACAGCTTTCAGGAGGAGAACAGCAGAGGGTGTCTATTGCCCGTGCGTTGGCTAAAAATCCAAAGCTTCTGCTTTGCGATGAGCCAACAGGAGCGTTGGATTACAATACAGGTAAGCAGATATTAAAGCTTTTGCAGGATACCTGTAAAGAACGTGGAATGACTGTTGTAGTTATTACGCACAATCAGGCTATCGCTCCTATGGCAGACAGGATAATCAGGATAAAAAATGCAAAGGTAGAAAGTGTGACTTTGAATGATGCCCCTGCCGATGTTGAAACTATTGAGTGGTAGTGTAAATTTTTTTGAAAAATACTTGACAAATGAAGATTACTTGTATATAATGTAGTAGTTGACTTTAAAGCGTTAAAGCTTTAAACCATAAAAACTGTATAAATTATGAAAGGGGGAAGCTCTGAATTAAGAGCGTATTAATTATGAGTGAGAATAAAAAGGGTAATTTAATTTCTGTAAGAGATGATTTAAAGGTCGTTGACGCAACTGTAAGAGACGGCGGATTGGTGAACAATTTTCGCTTTACAGACGAGTTTGTAAAGGATTTATATGAGACAAATATTGCCGCAGGCGTTGATTATATGGAGTTCGGTTACAAGGCTTCAAATAAAATTTTCCCTGAGGAGGATTTCGGCAAGTGGAAGTTCTGCGATGAGGAGTCGATAAGGGGAATAGTCGGTGAAAATGACAGCGATTTAAAGATTTCTGTTATGGCTGACGTAGGAAGAACTGATATGGACACCATTCTTCCTAAGAGCGAGAGCGTGGTTGATATTATGCGTACGGCTACATATGTATATCAGATACCCTCTTGCATAGAGATGATAGAGACTTTTCACAAACTAGGCTATGAGACTTCGGCTAATATTATGGCTGTGTCAACAGCAAGCGATGGTGACCTCGATCAGGCCTTAGAGCTTCTTGGTAAAAGCAGTGTTGATGTAATTTACCTTGTTGACAGCTTTGGCGCTTTGTACCCTGAGGATATCAGAAGGCTTACTGCTAAATACTTAGAGTTTGGTGAGAAATACAATAAAAAGATAGGTATTCACGCACATGACAATCAGCAGCTTGCGTTTGCAAATACAATTGAGTCAATGATAATGGGAACAAGCTATCTTGACGGTACGGTAAGGTCTCTTGGCAGAGGAGCTGGAAACTGCGCTTTGGAAACTCTTCTCGGCTTTTTAAAGAACCCGAAGTACGATTTGGTTCCTTTGCTTAACTTTATTGAAAAGCATATGGTTAAGCTTCACAACGACGGTTTGGTATGGGGATATGATGTTCCGTACCTACTGACAGGAAGATTTAACTGCCACCCAAGAACTGCTATTGCGTTTATGAAAGAAAAAAGAACTGATTATGCTAAATTTTTTCAGGAAACTTATGACCAAGATAACTAACCGGCAGGGGTGACCCCTGCACGCATTGCCGCCTATAAAAAGTTTGAAAATTATTAGGGCTTGTACAACGGCGGATCGTACATAGCTAAACAAGAGCGTTCGGAATTTTTCCGAACGCTTTTGTCTTGCTTCTGACAATTATCCATTATCCATTGTCAACTATCAATTGATAAGCCTGCCGTTGCGCTAACTTGAACATTTTACAATTTTCCCAAAGGCAGAGTGCCACCGCCGGTTCGCTGGTTGCTTTACTTGATTTTTTATGTTATAATACTTTTGATAAATTTTTAGCTGCGGAGTGACTTTATGGTAATCTTTAACGCAAAAATATATACAATGAATGACAGCGATGAAATTATAGAGAACGGTTATGTTCAATGCGAAAACGGAAAAATAATCAGTGTGGGGGAGGGGTTTCCCGATAGCGCTGACGATAGATTAGTTGATGCAAATGGAAGTTCACTGTTTCCGGGATTTATTGATGCACACACTCATCTTGGGCTTTTCACAAGCGGTGTTGGTATTGAGGGTGAGGATTTTAATGAAGATTCCGATCCTATAACACCTCAGCTTAGCGCAATTGACGGAATTAATCCAATGGATTCGGCATTTGAGGACGCAAGAAAAGCTGGTATTACAACTGTTGGGGTTTCCCCGGGAAGTTCTAATGCGATCTGCGGAAGTATAATAGCTGTAAAAACAAAGGGAAAGCGTATTGATAAAATGTCGCTAGGCAAGGTTGGAATGAAGATAAGTCTTGGAGAAAACCCTAAAATGACATATCTTGATAAGGATTCTTCACCTGTTACGAGAATGGCAATAGCTGCTCTTATACGTGAGGCTTTGAGTAAGGCAAAAAAGTATATGGAAGATAAGGCAGGAGATGAAGCTCCCGAATATGACGCAAAATGCGAGGCACTGATACCGCTTCTCAAAAGGGAAGTAAAGGCGCATTTTCATTGTCACAGAGCAGACGATATATTTACAGCGATACGAATTGCTAAGGAGTTTGATTTAGAATACGTATTGATACATTGTACAGAGGGGCATATTATTGCAGACGAGCTGAAAGAGGAAAATGCAGCTGCTGTGATAGGGCCTGTCATATGTGATAAATCAAAGCCAGAGCTTGCCAATCTTACTCCTGCAAACGCCTATATACTTAACTCGGCAGGCGTTGAGATTTCTATTTGCACAGATCACAGTGAGGTACCAATTCAGTATTTGCCGATATCGGCAGGCATTGCGATAAAAAACGGTCTTGATTTCTATGAGGCATTAAAAGCAGTTACTAAAAATCCTGCAAAGCAGATGGGTTTGTTCGACAAAATTGGTTCAATAGAGATTGGCAAGGACGCTGATTTAGTGATGTTCAAAGGTGATCCTTTTGAAGTTATGAGCAGTCCTGTAATGGTGGTAATAAACGGAGATGAAATATAGATGAGAGAAATAAGCGTAAAGGTAATCGAGAAAAAGGTTGCAGAGCTTTGCATAAAGGCAAACCTGAATCTTCCAAAAGATTTGGAGGATTGTATAAAGTGCAGGGCAAAAGAGGAGAAGTCAGATGTCGGCAGAAATGTTTTCTCTGACATAATTGACAATATAAATGTGGCACGAGAAGAAACTATCCCTATTTGTCAGGACACTGGTATGGCAGTTATTTTTTTGGAAATAGGGCAGGATGTGCATTTTATTGACGGCTCGTTATATGATGCTATCAATAGGGGAGTAGCAAAGGGATATACAGACGGTTACTTGAGAAAGTCTATTGTATACGATCCTCTTGAAAGGGTTAATACTAATGATAACACTCCTGCGGTTATACATACAAAGATTGTTGACGGAGACAGGGTTAAAATTACAGTTGCTCCCAAAGGTTTTGGCAGTGAAAATATGTCGGCTCTTAAAATGATGACGCCGTCTGCAACTTTCGATGAAATAATAGATTTTGTTGTAGAAACAGTTGCACATGCCGGTTCCAATCCATGTCCGCCGATCGTTGTTGGAGTAGGTATTGGAGGAGATTTTGAGAGCTGTGCATATAATGCAAAAAAGGCTCTATGCAGACCAGTGTCAATAAGAAATCCAAAAGCTCTTTATGCTGATTTAGAGAACACTATGCTTGAAAAGATAAACAAGCTTGGCATAGGTCCTCAAGGCTTTGGCGGTACTGTAACGGCGCTGGCGGTCAACATTGAGCAGACTCCGACACATATAGCAGGTCTGCCTGTATCTGTAAATATTGGCTGTCATGTTACCAGACACGCAGAGGCTGTTATTTAATATGATTAGGTAAATCGTGATTATAGGTTGAATATTTAAAAAAATTGTTGACATAATACTGCTGATGTGATAAAATATTTTAGTAGTTTGCCGGTGTGATGGAATTGGCAGACGTGCTGGACTCAAAATCCAGTGGTGGAGACACCGTACCGGTTCGACCCCGGTCACCGGCACCAAGCAACGATGAAGTTGCATCAAATCCGCGTACTGAAAAGTACGCGGATTTTTTATATTTATGCACGAGTTAGTAGTTATATTTTTTATTCAAAAATATTTATAAAACCCCTTGACACCCCTGTCGAAATTTGTTATAATGTAGATACTTTAACAAAGGAGTGATATTTATGTGTACGAT
>CANQCL010000016.1 GCA_947589215.1 uncultured Clostridia bacterium | reverse complement strand
AATAATCAAAAGACCTACATACACGACAAATAATAATCTCTAAACAAAATTGATTAGTAGTTGTCGAGTGGGAATAACTATGAATGACTGGTTTACAATAGATAAAATAGACACAAAAACTTATGTTATCAGTGAATACCATCACCCGGAAGAAACACATTGCTACTTGTTAAATGGAAATGAGAGAAGTTTGCTGATTGATACTGGAGTTGGTATTTCAAACATATATGATGAAGTTATAAATTTAACTGATAAACCTGTTACTGCAGTTGCAACACACATTCATTGGGATCATATCGGAGGACATAAATATTTTTCGGATTTTTATGTCCATAGTGCAGAAATGGATTGGTTAAATGGCAAGTTTCCTTTGCCGTTAGAAACTGTGAAAGAAATGGTTGTTGACCACTGTGTTTTACCTGACGACTTTGATATAGACAATTATGAGTTATTTCAAGGTGTGCCAACAATAGTTTTGACTGATAAAAATATTATTGATATTGGCGGACGTCAGATTGAAGTTTTGCATACTCCCGGACATTCGCCTGGACACTGCTGTTTTTATGAGCAGGGTAGAAGATGGCTGTATTCCGGTGATTTGATTTATAAAGGGTGTTTGGACGCCTTTTATCCAACTACCGATCCGCTTGCATTTATGCGTTCTGTTGAAAAGGTAAAAGCGTTGAGCCCACAAAGAATATTTCCGGCACATCATCAGCTTAATATTTCAGTTTCTTTGATTGACGAAATTGTAAATGCGTTTCAGTCCTTATATCAGAAAGGCAAGTTGCGGCAAGGTAACGGCGTGTTTGATTTTGGGGAGTTTAAGATACATATATAGTACAAGTGGGAATAAATAAAATAGGAATGAGAGATACAAATGTCCTTTTTAGTTGCAGTTCATGTTAATGAAGGTATTGTGCTTGCAAGTGATCGTCGAACAACATATACCAATACAATGGCCTCAGAAGATAAAATCATTCAGCGGATTGGTATACATACGACAAATTCAACGGACAAAACATTTATTTGTCCTAATAATGCAGGCATATCAACGTGTGGTGATGCCTCTTTGTTGGGTAAGCCAATAACGGGCTTTATTCAAGAAATGATTCGAGAAAAAGTAAGACCAGACTGTAAAGTCGAAAATATGCCACAAATTATTACAGATTATTTTCAAGGGCTGCCTCAAATACCAGATACACATTTTTTTGTAGCCGGATATGGTGTGACTGATTCTGGAAAGCAACAACTGCTCTATAAAGTTAATGTAAAAAGCAAAAAAATTGAAAAGGTTGATACGTCCAGTCAGGGCGCTTCTTGGGACGGTGAAACATTTACACTTACTCGGTTAATACAAAATGTGGCTGTCAAAATGCCTGATGGAAAGTATATAGACCTGCCCTTTGAAAATATTTTGTGGGAATATTTTACTTTGCAAGATGCTGTTGATTTTGCGAGGTATGCTGTTGAAACAACAATTCAAACTATGCGTTTTAAAAATGTTGTTGAGACTGTTGGGGGAAAGGTTGACATTCTTGTGGTTACACCAGATGAAACACGGTGGCTGCAGAAAGAAAATCTAATATAAATTCTAGGCAACACAATGCAACAAAAAATCGGATAGCGCATTCTTTATCGATAATACAAATAATGTAGATACGCTCTGCTAAATTTCATAAACAAAAGCGTTTAAAATTGATTTCGGGGAGTGAATGGAAATAACCTGCAAAACTACTGGATTTTCGACTGAATTCCCAATTTGAAAGCAAAATGATAGCAAGATGAAAAATGCATTTATTGTGGATTTTCTACAGCTTGCAGTTTTATTTGAATAAATCTAAAAGGCATTACTGACTTTTGCAGTCGGTAATGCTTTTTTGCGTTTGTACTTATTTTATATAAATATATCGGATAGTGCGTTTATTGACTTATTTATATATTTTAATTCTTGCAGTTCATTATCAATCTTAGGTTCTATGCGAAGAAATTTATGTAAATAATTTAAGTCAATTTTCCATCTAAGTAAGCAGAGATGGCAAAAAAATTGGAATACGAAAGGAACTAAAAACCTTGACCGCAAAAATCGCTAGAGAAAAAAACTGTGGCATTTCGGGTATCTCCCGAAGAACAGGAAGAACTGAACAGAGCCGTTGCTCTTTCGGGACTGCCGAAACAGGAATACTGTTACCGCAAATGTATGGGGCGTGAGGTAGTAGTTCAGCCGAACCCGAGAGTTTATAAGGCGCTGAAAACGCAGATGGCATTTATCCTTGAGGAATTACAGCGTATTTCCGCTGGTGAGAATGTCCAAACGGAACTGCTCGACACCATTGACCTTATCGCTTTTACAATGCACGGACTGAAAGGAGAGAGTGCGAATGGAGAATAAAAAAGAAATGACCGCCCGAACATCATCTGTTGGCACAGATGAAAGGCAGTCATCATCTAAATGTAACACTTACAGTATACACAATAATCTCCAAAATATCAATGTTCTTCTTTTGAAAGGCGGTGGTATAAATGGCTGAACTTAAAATTATCAGTATGGATGAAGTACAGAGTAAGGAAGTAAACTTGCTTTGGTATCCATATATTCCATACGGGAAAATCACAATCATTCAAGGTGATCCCGGTGAGGGTAAAACAACTTTGGCATTGAGACTGGCGGCGCTTCTCTCAAAGGGAGAAGCACTGCCCTATGACGATACCGAGCGTGAGGCAGTAAAGATTATCTATCAAACAGCTGAGGACGGACTGGAAGATACCATCAAGCCGAGGTTGGAAGCGGATGAGGCAGACTGCACTCAAATCAAAGTTATAGATGAATCGGAAGCCGTACTCAGTATGCTTGATGAACGCATTGAAAAAGCAATCATAGAGGTCGGTGCAAGGGTGGTAATTCTTGACCCGATACAAGCGTATGTCGGCGCTAATATCAATATGAACAACGCCAATGAAGTCCGCAATATGATGGCACAGCTGGGAAGAATCGCAGAAAAATATGACTGTGCAGTTCTGCTCGTTGGTCATATGAATAAGGGAAGCGGAAATAAATCTTCCTACCGTGGACTTGGTTCCATTGACTTTCAGGCTTCGGCAAGAAGTGTTTTGATTGTCGGAAGAATTAAAGACAATCCGCAGGTCAGAGTGATGGTGCAGGACAAGTCTTCCCTTGCACCCGAAGGTGAAGCGATTGCCTTTGAACTGGATAAAGAAAACGGCTTCAGCTGGCTTGGGCATTACGATATCTCGGTTGATGATCTGTTAAGCGGTATTCCAAAAGAGAAGAAATCCGAACAGGCAGAAAATTTAATCCTTGAGTATCTTTCAAAGGGTAAATACCCACAGAAAGAATTGGCAAAGAAAGCACAGGCGATAGGAATCTCCAAGCGTGTAATGGATGAAGCAAAGAAAGCACTGAATATACAATCGGTTAAAGAGGGCAGTCAGTGGTACTGGCAGCTTTCCGAAAAAAACGAGTGAAGTTATTCAAGGTTGCAACATTGCAAAGGCAGGCACATCTGCAATCTTGCAATGTTTTTTTTCGGGAAGTAATAAAGTTTGGTGGAGAGTGCAGAGAGCACCTTTTCAAAGGTGTTCTTAGCCCCTCGGAGAGCCCACGACATCTTTACAGCCAAAGCGCTGAAAGTGTCATAGTGGGTTACGCACTTTGAAAAAGGTGCGTAACTGCGGCTCTCCGAAAATACACCTGCGGAAAGAAGTGAGAAAATGGCAAAACAAAACTTCAGTGTCGCCCGTATTGAAACTCGTACAAAAGCGACGGTTGGCAAGTTCGAGCGACACATCGAGCGTAAAAATGACAGTTATGAAAATATGAATGTTGACCTCTCACGCACGCCTATGAATGTGAGTTTTAAGAGCAGCGGAGAGTTGACCTATAACGAACATCTTGACAAAATGATTGCCGAATGAATGGTATCTTTGAAAGGTTTGAAATCCAATGCAACAGTCTTTGATGAGATGATTATGGATGTAAATACCGACTATTTCGAGCAGAACGGCGGCTATGAATATGCCTGCCGATTCTACGAAGAAGCTTTCCATTTTGCAGAAAAGCTTTACGGTAAAGACAATATCGTATCTGCTGTAATGTACGCTGACGAATTGAATACAGCAATGACTGAGAAGTACGGTAGACCGATTTACCATTACCATTTGCATATTATGGCTCTGCCAGTGGTGGACAAAGAGGTGCGCTGGACGAAACTATGTAAAGATCCTGAACTGGTTGGAAAGGTGAAAGAGGTCATTCATCAAGTGAGTCATTCAAAGAAATGGAAGTCTGAAAAGGCTCTTGATGAAAACGGAAATCCGATTCTGAACAGCAAAGGAAAGCAAGTCTATCACGCTTCCTACAGCATATTGCAGGACAAGTTTTATGAGCATATGCAGGAAGCAGGTTTTAACGGATTCATCCGTGGCGAGCGTGGAAGTACCGCCGAAAACTTAACTTCGCTAGGGTATAAAATACAGCAGGATGAAAAAAGGCTTGCAGACATTCAGCAGAAAATTGCCTCTGAAACTGTCCGCTATAACGATAATCATCATTCGTTTATGACCTTTAGTGAGATTGATAACTCAGGAAAAAAATCTTTTACGGGCAAATATACCGTGTCGGCTGATGATTACGAGAAGCTGACAACCCTTGCAAAACAAAGCTACTCAGCGGTATCTGAAACAAAGAAATTACAGGAAGAAAATCGGTATCTAACAAGGCAGATATGGTCATTACAGTCGGAAGTTTCACGGCTAAAAACAGCTTTATCTGAGCTGACGGAAAAGTGCAGACCGTATCTTGAAGCGTTAAAAGCGGCGCCCAAAGCGGTCAAAGAATTTATTGATAGTATCCTTGAGAGGTTCAAAAAGCAGGAAAAAAGCATTCTTTATGAGTCGATTCCTGCGCCGAAAACACAGCCACAAGAGCGTGGAAAACGCTCAAAAAATAATAATTTTGAAAGGTAGGAACACAAAATGGCAAAGACAATTTTTGAAGAAATGGGCGGGACTTATGTACGGCAGGGAGATTATTATCTCCCTTGCCTCTCACTGCTCGAAGAAGAACAGAAGCCAGTAGGCGTATGGGGACAGCGACACGCAAGGTATCTTAAACAATATCATAAGGTACTCTATATGAACTTGCTGTCAAGCGGAAAGCTAAACAGTTACCTTGCCGATATTGATAAGCAGGCAGAAGAAATGTTTTTCCGGCTAGTAAAACAACTGGCAGAAAAAGAAAATGTAACAGAAAAGCTCAAAGCTGAAAATCAAATGCTGTGGGTGCAGAATATGAACAATGTTCGTAACAGTGCGATGGAGCTGGTAAATCGTAATTTGATTTATATGCTATAAATATTTCGGGGGCAGCATAGTACTATCGCTATAATGCCCCCCTTTTTTACCTGTTATTTTTTGCTGGTTGAACATTTGAGCCTTTATTAGGTGGTTGAGTAGATATAGATTTTGTAGGCTGGTAACCTTCATTTATTCCTTTCTTGGGTTGATATCCACGCTGCTCACTGTTAGGCTGATATCCAAAATTTGTGTTAGGATTAGGCTTCTTTGTGTCGCTCATTTTTTCACTTCCTTTATGTTAGAAATTCTATAGTTTCAATTTCATTTTTTGAGACAAGTATGCCTTTACTTTTCTCATCTTCTTGCCAAGTCATATCCTCTTTAATGTTGTAAGTTTTTTCAATATAAAGATCTCGTTCTTCTGGGTCAGAAGCTGCAAAAGATTGATCTTAGAATTTGCCGTATATGGTTTTACCATTCTTCAAAGTTACAATAATCCACGATTCTTCTTGCTTTGAAAAATAATAATCCCATGCAGTTGGAACGGGATGAATCTTGTTGATCCTCATTTTTGAAAACAACAACTCAATGAATCCCTTTTGCTTTATAATCCCGATAAAAACAGCAAGTAGAGTTGCTCCTACTACAGTAATTATAAGCAGCAAAATCCAATAAATTATGGGATGTTCTTCAGAAATTTTATTGAGCAATAGATATACCCAACTCCAAACTGCACAATCAACAATGCTGTACAGCAAACAAGAGAAAAAATACTTTGTATCGTTATGTTTAGTGGGTGGCACTAATGTATCCATAACACTTTTGATAATAAAACCAGGAAGGAGGAATATGCAGGTGTAGAATACTACTTCAAATGAATCAATAGTCATATTCTAACACCTCCATTATGGCAATACATTTTCAAGCACTTGCCAATCATCATTGCCAATGTCGTCGGAATAGTGATCCATACAAATGCACAATTCATCTGTTGTTGCATCATTACGCACAATGCCGCCTTTTAGTCCGTGTTCAGTCAGATAATCCTTCAGCACCTTGAATTTTTTCGGAGTATAAATATCTATGTCTTGGCTGTTTCCGCTGCGGTTAAATCCACCCTTCGTTTCAATAATCCAAACCTCGTCGTTTATACCGATAATATAGTCAGGATAGAAGAGCTTTTGTTTGCCCGAATTGTCTTGATATACGATTGAAAGGTATTCGTTGCCCTTATCGCCGTTCTTGTACCACCATTCCACGCTATCGGAGTGTTCACAGAATTTTTCAAACTTAACTTCCGGCGTAGAGCGTGGAGCAGCAGAAGACAGATAATTTTGATAAACATTTTTCTCCATAATATGCTGTGTTTTTGCGTCACCATTGTAGGTAAAGAGACATGACTGAGGAATATGAAACTCATAATAGGATTTTGATGGTACATCAATTTTTAGCTGTGCTATTTCATAAGCCATAGCCTCGCGCACCAAGTGGCGAAGCTTGTCAACATTGTTAATTACAAAAGCGTAAACGGCTCTCGGTTCTAATGCAAGAATTTTACGGCTGTGATTAAAATTCTTATCGAACAGTTTTCGGATAATGGTATTCATATAGGAATATTCCATACCAATTTCCAAACCGATTTTACCGATTTTTTGATGGTAATCTCGACCGTGCGTGTGAGTATTCAGCTTTTCCGTAACCTCGATCTTGTTCATATCTGCTGAATCAAAGTCAAGTGTTGCAGTTTCGCCAGAAAGGGTATGTTTTACAATATTTTCGCTTAATTCATAGCCGGCAGTCTGTAAACGAGTGCGATTTTCTGCCTTGTTTGTGCCTACTCCGTATTCCTTCTCTGCATATGAAGCAATCGCTTGTAATGCTTTTTGAGGATTACGGGTAGATGTTATCATTGTTCTCTGCTCACCTGTAAGCGTTATATTCTTATACTCATTTTTAAGAAAAAGTGTGCAGGCATTTAGTGCAGCTTTATCAAGCGCCATTTTTACGCCTGCGGTAAACTTTTTATCCAAAGTGTAAAGATAGCAACTGTCGAGAATATCATTTTCATAATGTTTCGCCTCGGGCATACGGCGAATACGACCTATCGTCTGTATCTCAAAGGTTTCGTCCATATTGTCACGGAGTTTAACAAGAATATGAGCCCTCGGGCAATCCCAACCCGTAGCAACCGCTTGTTTTATAATGACAGCCACCGATTTTGCATTAGGAGCGTTAATATCTTCTAAATTCTCATGTCTGTCGGAAAGCCATATTGCAAGCTGACCGTTTTCATAGGTAAGTCCCTGTGTTTCAAGATAGCGTTCAACGCTGTCCTGCAAGGTTTCTGACTTATTTGGCAGCTGCATTACAATCAAGGGATTGATATCCACATTCCTTTTCAAAAATTCAGAACGGAGCTCACGCTGTTTGGCAAGTGCTTTTTCCATCAGAAATTCCGTCTGATTTTCCGTTTTAATCGTCTGCGGAAAATCTTGATTGATAACAAGCATTTTCTTAATAAGTCCTGCTGCAATCACTTTTTCTTCGGAAATTTCAATAATTTCCGCTTTTGCTATGCCTTTTGGAGTTGCAGAACAACGGATGATTTTGTCCGTATGAAAATACTGTATAATTTCATCTGCCTTTATTGTATTGTTCTGATGGCTCTCGTCCACAATAATTACAAAATGCAAGCCATCGTTTAGGGCGTGCTGAATATGCTCCAAAAAATTTGTACGCTCACTGTCTTTTAATGCATTGTTGCCTTTTTTCGTCAGCTTTTCCCAGTTAATAAAGCAACTGTCGTTCTCTTCAAACCCTGCTGTCATTACATCAGAAAGCAATTTCGTTTGTGAAGCGTGGATATACTTGTCCATCTTCGCCTTGCTTTGTTCTTCAAGGCTGCCTTTGCCCGGTGTAAGCCATACAAAAACAGTTTTCGGGAAGGATTGCATGTATTGGTGCATAAAATAAGTTAGAATAATGGTTTTACCGCTTCCTGTTGGGCTTTTGAGGATAATATCACGAACAGGACTTTCCATTGCTTCAAATAGTTTTTTTACGGCTTCTAACTGAAATTCTTTTAATTGCATACTTATTTTTCACCACCCTTTGTCTTGAAAGCATCTGTAAATGCTTTTGACATTTGCTGTTGGACTTCAGGAGTATTTATAGCAGAAGAAACCATACCACCCATAAGTCCGCTGAAGATGTCTTTTACTGCTCCGTATTTAGCGGTGTTTTCAGCTTCGCTTTCTTGTTTCTTGAGTTTTAATTCATATTCCTTTTGCATTAACTCCAATTTACGAACATGTTCTCTATCTTTTTCTTCCGTTTCAAGGCGATATTTCTCTTTTAATGAGTCAATATCAATTTTGTGTTGTTCCATTAACTTTTTGATATCGTGTTCATTTTGTTCTTGAACTATTTTAATTTGAGAAGAAGCGTTTTTATGTGCAACCAAATAGGTTACTATTCCCGTAACAACGGCAGGAATACACGCAATAAGTAGTGTCTGTAAAAAATCATTCATTCTTATCCCTCCTGCAAATCACGATAATAATAATCTGGAATAATACTAATTTCGATCCCGTGCGATTTTAAAATCTTTTCCTGTTCTTCTGTCGGCAAAAGATCGTGTCCCATATAGAGTTTTTGGCACTTTGCAAAATCATCCGTATTTGCAACAAAATCACCAAGTTCTTTTTCGGTCAGCACGATAGCAATTTCTGCATTACCCGTAAAATTTACGCCGTTTTCAAGCTCAACAAGCTCACGGATATGTTTTAACAACTCGTCCGCATATTCGTAGTACATACGATCAGAAATAGGAATATAGTCAACCTTATAATATTTAAGACTTGCGGTGTAGCCATCTTTGTCAATCACACGCTTGATACGCTCATATGTAACATCACGGCAAATATTATTTTCATTATTGGTACAAAGGATAAATTTACGATTGCCGCCATCTTCGGCATTTAGTTTCATAACAGCGTGTCCTGTAGTTCCGCTACCCGCAAAACAATCCAGTACAATAGCACTATCGGAGTAACATATTTGCATTAATTTTTTTAAAAGTGACAGTGGTTTTGGATAATCAAATGCAAAATTTGTAAATATTTGCTTCAAGTCTTTCTTTGCATTATCATTGGAATATTCAGCATCCAAAAAATCTAAAGTAGACAGAGGCTTTTTCCTTTCGCTAATGATAACCTCATATTTGCCACTAGTATTACGTTTTATAGTGGCATTTAAATAGGTTTTAGTGTAAATACGAGCTGTTCCATCAGCTTTTTCTTTAACAACAATAAAGCCGTTATTATATCCAAATTCAAATAATTCCTTACTCCAACGCCAAGCCCAATCAGCTCGCTGATGCTCGCCATTCTTTCTTTTTAAGTATTTATTATAATCAGAACCCGGATAGAAAATTTTTCCGTTAAGTTTAATAGGATAGTCTAACCCTGCACTATAAGATAAACTATCATAGTCAAGAGTTTGGTTTAATTTATATTTTCCACGTGTTTCTACATATTCATCTTCAAATTTAAATCCTTCGTCAATATGAGGAATACCAACAATACCGACAGAAGCAATATTTTTTGCATAAATTATGACATAATCGTGGTTCGCAGAAATATGATTAGTTGTTTTTCCCGAAGATTTTGTACGACGGGACATACAACTAATAAAATTCTCTGCTCCAAATACTTCATCACAAAGGAATCTAATATCTGGTTGCTCATTATCGTCAATAGAAATACAGATAAATCCTTGTGGAGATAGTAGTTTACACATTATTTCAAGTCGTTTTTTGAGAAATGAAATGTATTTGCTGTGTTTAAATCCATCTTCGCTTACGATAAATTTATCATCGTAAATAAAATCTTGATTTCCAGTATTATACGGCGGATCTATGTAGATAAGGTCAATTTTACCCTTGTGAGTTTTTTCGAGTAATTTAAGAGAAGCAAGATTATCACCCTCGATAAGAAAATTCATTTGTCCGCCGTTGTCGATGAACAGGTCTTTCTCTTCGGTCAGTACCGGGGTATGGATATCCAGCACCTCGTCAATTTCCTCACGATGTTCATCGAATACAAGTCCGTATTTTTTACCGTTTACATCTTTCTCTAAATCGGAAAGATAGGAAAGCAGACTACCTGTATTTTCATCTTGTGGTGCGGCAGAAATAAAGGCACGGATTTCTTTGATTTTATTCAATAAGTCCTCACGCTTTTGTTTTGATATGTTCCCTGTTTTACTCTCGTCAATAGTTGATTTTGCTACTGTTTCGCTTACGACACCCCCGTCTTCTTTAATGTCAAACACTTCATCCAACCATTCGTATATACCGGATTCCTTCCAAAAATCATTTACGCCTAAAGCGTCTAAAGTGTTATCTTTTACTTTATCAACGACCGGACTACCAAGAAACATCAATATAATGAGCAGCCAACGAATTGCTAAAAACCACTTAGATTTTTTAACGCTGTCCCAAGACTCAACTATAGAGAATTCTTTTTTCGCTATAATTTCAGCAAATTCTTCAGCGATGTCTTCGTCAGTAATCGTTCCCTCGTCATACATCTCGGCAACACAACTAAAATCAATACTTTTTAAGATACTTTCAGATAAGAATTCGTATTTTGGAAAAGCGTCGACAATACTTTGAATTGCTGACAAGTCAATTCCTGCCATTACTTTCATAGCAGGGATGCTACTTTGAAGTGCTGTCATCATAGACTTGTTATATATATCTTCGAATATCCTTGTTTGTTCCAAAATGGGAGCGTACAGATTATTTATGTTCTGAACAGTTGTTGTAAGGGGTGCAATTGAATCTTGATACGCCTGAATGGCTGTTGTTATACCAATGGTAGGAACCTTCACTGCGTCAATTGTTTTTTGTAATTCCTTCATAGTAACAGCAAATGCGCTATTATTAAACTGTTCCTGCATTTTTTTGAGTGTTTCAAATGCAGGCGTATTCAAAAAATCGCCAAAACTGTTGTTTATACTCATAACAACCTCCTATTACATCCACTCGCCATTAGCGGCAGACCATTTTTCAATGAATTTTTTATTTTCTACCACCGCTATAAACGGCTTTGTCAAAAACACCTTAATCGTTTTTAGTACCGTGCTGAAATCATCAGTTTGAGTATCAATCTTCCGACAGAATGCTTTCCACTTTTTCTGCATAGCAGAATCGTCTGCAAAACTCATAACCTGTTCAAACTGTTCAATTGTAAAGGTGTGTCCACGATTTTCAAAAGTTTTCTTTAGCGCCTCGGTGAGCACCTTGCCGTCAAAATCAAATTTATTGGCAAGATAGTAGATATCATAATAATCCTTCATTCGACTGGAAAATTCCATCAGACTAAGGATTGCGTCTATTTTTTCAGCAATCGTCGTTTCCAGAGAATATGTATTTACCACCGGCGCAGTGAAATCGTCAAGTTGTGTCGGGATTTTTCGCTTTTCCTGTTTCGGCACGATAACATCGCCCACGCCGAAATCTATACTAAAAGGCGTTCGTGTGTTTTTAATACGAGCTACGATAGAAGCTCCGATACCGGCGTATTTTTTGGCAACCGCAATGGGCGCAATATCTTTAATTTCAAAGGTAATGAAATCATTGCCGGTGGGCGTGGATATGATTTCTTCCAGTACAGGTTTTAGCTGTTCGGGAGTATTCGGTACTCTCCGAAGAAGAAAATCAACATCTACCGTTACTCTGCTGTCAAAATCAGTAACCGAGTATATAAACAAACCACCTTTAAGGACAAGATTTTCTGCATATTTTGATTTTTCCAAACGGCGCAAAAATTCTTACTGACAAAAGAGCTTGCAAACAAAGCTGATAGCTTCTTCCGCTTTCGGCAGCCTTATTTTTCAGTCGTGCAAGCACGGATGTAGCAAGATCAGCCATTGAGCAGCACCTCCATTACATTCATAAGTTTTATATAAACGCCCATATCCTTTGCGTATTTAGAAAGATTTGCGAGATTCTTTTTTGGATCTGCTACATAAGCGTTGATTGCTTTGTTGAATATTTCATTATCAAGCTTTGAACGATACTTAAAGCAATCACAGATTGTTCGCTCTCGGTCATAAACTTTTAATTCAACACCATTAAAATTACCTACAGTAGCACCGTAATGGTAAAACTCGTTCTGAACATAGTAAGCTTTGACAGGGACTTCCTGCATTGCTTTGATTGCTCTTGAAAAGGAACGGGGGACTGCAACTGTCCATTCACGAGGAGCAAAGTCACTGTACCAATAATAAAATAGAGCAGACTCCACACAAACAATCCCTTGCGGCAGGAGTTTAGAAATTAGAGCTTCTTCTTTCGGTTCTTCAGCGTTAGGCAGTTTGTAAAAGCCATTGCGAATACGCTCTATATAACCTTGATTGCAAAGGGAAACGACATCATAGTTTTTTAGTCCAACGGCAACAAAGTCTGCTGTCTTCGCAATGCTTCCGACTTTATTAAAAACATCAATTGCTATTTCGTGTTTATTCAATAGTTTACCGACTTTCTGCACGCATTTTTTATTATTTGCGTGATTATAGTATAGCATTAATCGATAAAAATTACAACTATTTTTACACGATTAACAAAAAATATGCGTGTAAAAAATCAAAAAGTTATTGCAAGGTATATCACTTTGTGCTATAATACACTTGACAAAACCAAACCGGTTGCAATTATTCTTTTCTTGCAACCATCGATTTTATCACACCTGATAAGATATTGATAAATTCTCGTCGTACAGGTAGTATAATATGGATTATCAGAATAATACGAAAACTACATCAAACGGTTTATAAACAAAAAGCGTTAAGTTGTAGCTTTCGGCAACGAGTGGGAATAATTTCACGCCCACAGAAAAGCCCGTAAAATCTGAAAACTATTCATAAATAAAGAGCTAACTGATTTTGGAAAATCAGTTAGCTCTTTTGCATAGCATGGAAACCTAATAATTATTGTTGGTTAGTTTTTACAACCGTTCTTTTTGCATGTAACTGCTTGATTAGTAGAAACCCAATCTTGAGGATTATCGTCTATTCTTTTTCCACAGCCAGTATAATTACCCTTCTGTATATGAACCTCGCCGTTTTCAGATTTTTTTGTATCGTTTCCTATGTACTTAATATTCATAATTTTTACCTCCTGTTTTGTAAATTTAGTAGATTTATGGTTTCCGTTTGCTAAAAATTATAAGTTAGTCAGTATTTGACCAATCTTTACAGTTAGAAATAAAAAGACATTAATTTACTGTGCTGAACTTTTACCAAGTTTTGCGTGGTATCCAATTCAGAGTCAAGATAGCACTAAATGTTATTATCCCTTTTCTAATATAATAGCTAAAACAAATTTTGTCAATACATAATTTATTTAGTATATGGGATATTTAATCTATGTAATGCTTTTTTAAATGAAAGTACTACATTAGGATTATTTTTCATTTCAATATAAGGAATATTGTTAGAATCAAATTGATTTTTATTTTGTTGGCTTAATGTATCTGCAATAAATAACTTTGTATCCCGTGCATAAATTACATCTGCGCTTTCTGGATTTCCTTTTCCCATTAATTTTACTTCTACTCTTATATAATTCATATTTTTATCATATAATTTATAATCAACTTCTCTATCATAATTTAATTCCATATTTGTTACAAAAATAGAAGAGTCAATGTAATCTCTCGGAACATTAATATACATAACTTTGTAACTAATGGTTTTTAAACTTTTTTCCCAATAGAACTCCAAGCTCCGCCTCTTATTGCAGCTTTTTTAGTTGCTAAAGCGTTTATTACTAATAAACTTTCTGCTAAATTTAATTCTACATAAACATCTTTATAACTTAATTTTATTGAAATACCTATTTCATCTAAATTATCTTGTCTCAATTCATCAATAAGATTTGATAAATAATCAAAATTTGAATTTGCAACATCTAATACAACTTCTTTAGAAGCTGTCCCATTTATGTTTGTAATTGTTTTTTTATTCATTCCTGCAAATATCGCACTTTCCGCTGGATCAAACTCTGAATTATTTATAAAATAAGTCTTATACCATTCGAGGTTAATTTCTGTTGAATCTAACTTAGCTTTTACAATTTCCTTGAAAAAGGCAATAGCAAAGTCAAAAAATTCAGCATTAATTGCATTTACAACTTCTTCTCTATAATCTTCTCCTTTCAATAATTTTTCAACAGTATTGTCAATCACTTGTTTTTGAAATGTCATCATAAATATTTTCTTCTTCTATAATTTCAATATATTTTTTATTTATTTCACACAGAACAGGAATTCTCCCCATCATATTTGCTATTCTTCCAAAAGTGCCTATCCCAGCAAATGGGTCTAAAACAACATCACCTTTAAAAGAGTAATACTTTAATATTCTTCTACATAGTTCATCTGGAAATATTGCTGGATGTTCTTTGCTGTTTGTAGGAGCAATTTTCCATATATTTGACCTATCAACCACATTATCGTTAGGTATATATTCTTCTTTTAAAGTATATTTTTTTATATTTCTGTCTAATAAAAAGTTACAATTTTTTCTATAAACCATTATACTTTCTGTAACGCAATTGGGCTTATATGCCAATGGATTAAGAGTTTGTAAATATCCACCAATTCTATTTGGAACAGAGGGTTCTGGTTTTTCCCAAATTATCTCATCTATAAAGTAAAAGCCTGCTTCAATTAATACATTATGTAAATCAAAGTGAATTGGATATCTTATTGACTCGTATTCTCTTCCTGGTCTTTTAGTAATTACTGGAGATAAGGTGTGTTATGGTATATTGCAGATACGTCAGAGTAAAATCTGTTAAGTCTTTCTCATGAGAAGTGGCAACAATATGGCAACAAAAACAATGCATACTAATTATTTAGATATATTGTTTTTACATTCTAATACTTAAGGGGTGAGAGATTGTATGCAAATAAAAGTTAAATGTTATAAAGAAAATACACGAAAGAATCAAATTACAAGGGCGGTTAGTATTATTAATGGTGTTCAAAATTATTTCTTCTTTGAATTAGAATTAGATATGGATGTAGACATGTGTGAAGACAAAATTATTGAATGGAACGATTTTTGCGGCAAACATCATCAGGAAGCTAGTATATTATATATATTACTGAAAAGCCGTTTTTAGATAATTGGTTTTCGCATGAGGAGTCGCAATATGCAATTATTACTGCAAATGCTTGGGAAGAATATTTTGCTCCTCCATCACTAAAATCATATTTAATCTATCAAATAGCACAAGCAGTTCTTAGTTTTGAAAGCGACTTAAATGAAAAAATGGAGATGAGAATGGTTCACGATTCAGCAAACGGATGTATATTTGACTTTTGTGAAAATAAATCAGATATAAAATTGGGTATGATAGCCGGAAATATTTGTCCGCAATGCAAAGCGATTTTAATGTCATATGGAATAGACGAAAAGGCATTGTATGCCATTGAAAGAATGTTAACAGTTGTCAGGGCTGAAGCCATCGGAAAACCCATAATTTTTGATGAAAATGCTGCTTTTATTGTTATGAGATTTTCAGCCAACGATGAAAATGCTAATGCGTATAAATATGGAGTGCAACTCGCATTAGAAGAACTAAATATTAAATGTGTACGTGCTGATAATGAGCTTTCATCAGGGCAATTACTAAGAAATGAATCGTCAGGTGGCAAGTACAATTGTAAATGGGCAACCATTTGTAGGCGGAATGAGAATAATGGATTCATCATCGGAAGAAATTCTTCAATGTATTTTATCTGTATATGACGGAAATGAAAACCGTGAAGTACAAGGCAATGATACTATGATTTCTGATGAATACCAGAGTTCATTATCACATGAATTCGAAAAACTCATGCAAATGCTTAAAGGATAAGAGACTTTAGATGGATATTTCTATTATCCACAGCTACAGAGCAAGTGTTATCAAGCCCGATAACAAAATGTTAACATTGTAGTATTCAAGAATCACATGATGCCTCTCACTCATCGCGTGGCATTCAAGGATAGGTTACTCAAAATATAATAAAATCGAAATAGACACATTTACGTTTTCAAATGTGTAAAGAAAGCGAGTGATAAAGATAAATTTTTCATATTATGATTTGGGTCATGTAGAAAGAGGCAAGATTGTTGAGGTTCAATTATCTGCAGCCGCCAATGTACGACTTATGGACTCAACTAATTATAGCAACTACAAAAATGGCAGAAGACACAGATACTATGGTGGATATGTAACAAGAAGTCCTTATAAAATTACGGTTCCATCATCCGGCCATTGGTATCTTACCATTGATTTAGGCGGTTATTCCGGAACGGTAAGACATAGTGCCCGTGTTTTGTCGGGAATGTTACCTACAGCAAGAGAACAACTTCCTCTTGCGCAAGAAACCAACTTGTATATTGATACCACAGATACAAGTAAAGAGTATGACGTTTTTATTTCCCATTTGTCCGAGGATAAGGATAGCGTTGTTCGCCCCTTGGCACTTGCATTGAAAGAAAAAGGAATCAATGTTTGGTACGATGAATTTGAATTGAAAATCGGCGACAGTTTAAGGAGAAAAATCAATCAAGGTTTATCTAAAAGCAAGTTCGGTATTGTTGTAATATCTTGATTTTTTATCAAAAAAGGGTGGACAAACTACGAATTGGATGGCTTGATGACCAAAGCAATTTCAGGGCAGCAAATTTTGCTTCCGATTTGGCATGATATTACCAAACAAGAAGTAATCGATTACAGCCCATCATTGGCGGATAAAGTCGCAAGGAATACAAGCCAAGAAACTGTAGAGGAAATTGCTGACGAAATCGCAGAATTGATTCAATCAGCATAATTAGAAAGGTAGGAGGGAGAGATAGAATGTTACATCCACTATTTGATAGAGATTGTAATTTGATAGCATGGATAGAGCCCAATCGAAATATTTTTGATACCGATATGCAGTGGATAGCATATATATCATATAATCATGTATGGTCAAGTGATACTGGAAATTGGTTGGGACCCGTAAGTGATACGGTGTGTTATGATACAAATGGCAAAGTTTTTGCTTGGAGTACTGGTTCAAAAATAGTAGGAATTTCTCGCCCTGCACGTCCTGCACGTGTAGCAAGATCTGCTCGACCAGCACGTCCTGCGAGACCGGCTCGTCCAGCAAGACCTGCCCGACCTGCAACTCCAGTTGGTGGGTGGTCATCATTTTCACTATACGAATGGCTAAACCAATAAATTTCCGTGGCAACAATATGGCAACAAAAAATCGGATAGCATATTCTTTAACGATAATATGGATAATGTAGATACGCTCTGCTAAAATTCATAAACAAAAGCGTTTAAAATTGATTTTTGGGAGTGAATGGAAATAATCTGCAAAACTACTGGATTTTTGACTAAATTCCCTATTTGATAGCAAAATGATAGCAGACGCAAAAACGCATTTATTGTGCGTTCCAAGTGGTTTGCGAGTACAATTATCTTAATAAATTCTAAAAGGCATTACTGACTTTTGCAGTTGGTAATGCTTTTTTACGTTTGTACTTATTTTATATAAATATATCGGATAGTGCGTTTATTGACTTATTTATATATTTTAATTCTTGAAGTTCGTTATCAATCTTAGATTCTATGTGAAGAAATTTATGTAAATAATTTAAGTCAGTTTCCCATCTAAGTAAGCAGAGACGACAAAAAAATTGGAATACGAAAGGAACTAAAAACCTTGGCCGAAAAAACCGCTAGAGAAAAAACTGTCATATTTCGAGTATCGCCGGAAGAGAACAAACAAATCAAACGCTATGTGCAACTTTCCTGCTTAACCAAGCAGGACTATATAACAAGGCGGCTTCTCTGTCAAGATGTGGTCGTGCAGGGTAACCCGAGAGTGTTCAAAGCCTTGCAAATCAGCTTGCCGCCGTACTCGATGAGTTAAAGCGAATTGAAGCAGGCAGAGGGATAGACGATGAACTTCTCGACACAATCGAGCTGATCTCCGTTATCCTCGGAGAGATGAAAGGGATAGATAGATTATGATGAGAATGGTGATAAAAAGAACGGTAACTGTTCAGACTGTTCGTCGATCTGGTGCTTTACCATCTGAACGGAGAGAAAGATTTCGTAGAAGAAATACGGCAAGGCTTAGAGCGAAAACTGGATGCTATGCTCAACAGACAACTTTACTCGGAGTACAAGACAGCTACAACCGAAAATCAGCGCGAACAGGCGAGACAAGAATATCTTGATTGCCGAAGTGTGCCGCAGAGCTACCACTGGACTACTTCTCCCTGGGAGCTATGACAGGAGCGTGCCACGCTCCTGTGTACGGCAGATAAGGCAAACTTTAGTTGACACCGGTGCCTCGTTTCCATCTTCAAAATCTGCGGATTTTGAAGATGTCTGGCAGAGTGAATTTTCAAAATTTACTCTGTCAAGTGGGCGGGTGAAATGAGCAAAAACCTGTTGCGAATAAACAAGCGCCATGCCGATTTTTGCGGTTTGTTTTACCAAAAATAAGCATCGCTCATTCGGCAAACACACAAAAATCGGCAGAGGCTTTCGCAGAAGCCGCATATCCCCTCGAAGAGCCCACGATACTTTGCGGCCGTAGGATGAAAGTATCATAATAAGTTTTTACACTTTCGCAAAAGTGTCTCTCCGAAACGATACTCCCTACAATACAAGAAAAAACACAGGAGGAAATGCCTATGGCAAGAGGCGATGGTATTCATCGTACAAGTGCAAGAAACGCTAAATTAGCCGATGGTGATATCGGCAAAATACAAGGTCATAATGAACGAGAAAAGAGTTATATTCCAATCAAGATATAGTTCCTATGCAAATTGCAGTAAACGAAAACGGAGATATAATCCGAAATCGCAGAATTGCAGGAGGTTCAAGCAAAGGAAACAGAAAAACTGGATAAAGCCAAAGAGCGTATCCAAAATCAAAAACTTGACCTCAAGCGGATAGACGAAATTGAAGCCAAGCCCACGCTGATTGGAAATAAAGTTACGGTGGATAAGGACGATTTTGATATGGTCATCATAGCGGCAAAGAAGCATATTACACAGGAGAAAAAAGAGTCCGCTTTGCAGAAAGCGCTGGACACTGCAAACAAGCTGATAGCAGAGTTAAAGAATATCATTATCGATTTGAAGCAGAAGCTGTCAGCTGCAACAAAAGAATTATCCGAATATAAATCCGTCCGCAACAGGTCCAATGCCGCCGATATAGCGCAAGAAAAGAACGTCTGCGAAGCAGGCTGCGCATCTATGAGGGCGTTATCACTCGCAATCATCTGTGGCATTTCTTTGAAGAAAGTCGAGTGAAAAACCGTAACAGGGACGATGCTCGTTGATTCCCTTGTAGAGCCGGAAAAAGAAAAACTTCAAATGGAGCGAGCCCGAACGGACTCTGCTTCGATTGGCTTGCTCCCATTTGAAAATATACCTATTTTCTCGGCTGTTGAGCCGTGAAAAAAACATGAAAAACGGAGGTGTTTATGAAAACAGGTCTTACAAAGAAGCAAAAAACAACAGCGATCTATTTTGACGAAGATAGTCCCATTATTGAGGTTATCACTTATAATACAGACCTCAAAAAGAGACTGTCCGCTTTTGCGGAACAATATCCCAAAGATTGCAGGCTGCTCGACGATGACGGGCTAGGCTGCAAGGTCTTTAAGGTAAAAAAGGGACGGTTCGGTTTTAAGCTGACGCCGCCGTACACGGAAGAACGCCGCAAGACTGCCGGCGAGATTGCAAAGAAGCATATCAATAATCTTAGGAGGCATGACAATGAAAATCCTGTCGTGTGAATTCAATATTGACACCGCCTGCGTTGAACTGAACTTGGCGGACGGAACGACGATATATAATATGTATCAGCGATCAGAGCCGGGTCGGCTGATATACAACAATCTGGCGGCGTATGCCGATTTGATTTTGGACGGGGATTTGGAGAGGTGTTTGAAAGTGGTTACGGTGAATAAGCAGTTTGAGAATTGAGTGAAAACAGTCCGCAGGAGCAATTCTGCGGGCTGTTCTTAAAATAGTCTCAGATTTTTTTTAAATTGTCTGCCTTAAAATGATATGACTCAATAAAAAAGAGAAGTTCAGACTTTGGATATGGTATAATTAAGTCACCGCACAAAACCAACTAAAACCAAAGGAGAACTTCTCATGGATATTTTAGCACAAGAAGCACGGAAAAGGCAAGCGATAGTAAGACTTTCAAGGCGAAAAGGAAAATGTTTTGCGGCATGTGTTTATGGAGTGAGTTTATCGAGTATAAAGCGATGGGATAAACGGTATGACGGTAAAGATTGGCGGTCATTTTTAGAAAAGTAACATCGACCTCACAGTCATCCAAAGCAGCATAAGACGCGGCGTCACGACAGGCGGTATCCGGAGTTGCTTGTTCCCGGAGAAAAGGTGCAGATAGACATAAAAGAAGTACCGTATAGCTGTCTGAGCGGCATTTTGCGTCGCGATGGCAAGCACTTGTACCAGTGGACGGCAATTGATGAATGCACTCTGATACTGTTTGTATACGGATTTGAAGAACACACGCCGGAGAACTCGATGTAATTTCTGAAAATGCTGATAAATGTATTTCCGTTTCAAATACAAACTGTTCAGACTGATAACGGAACAGAATTTACATACAAATACATCAGCGAGGAGACGGAATGTCCGTTTGATAAGGAACTACGTGGGCTTGGCATAAAGCATAAGCTGATCTCGCCTCGGACACCTTGACATAACGGAAAAGTGGAGCGAAGCCATCGGAACAATCAAAGATACTTTTACTATTGGGAGACGTTACGAAGCGTAGACGATTTGAACAGGAAGTTAGCGGAGCATTTGAAGTGGAGCAACAACAAGCCGATGCGGACGCTTGGCAACAAAAGTCCGCTTCAGATTCTGTGGGAAAAGCTGGCCGCCTGACCCGAGCGCCGCTCTTGGAATGCTTTCTCGCCTTCGGCTAGAAACCCTCCCAAGAGCAATGCCATATCGTTAGTTTGCTTTTTTTTGATACATTGGGTCATATCTATTGACATCTTGAACAAAAAATAGTTTGATTTTTTATCAAACTATTGTTTTTTCGATCGAAATATGATATAATATATTTGTATGATTATATTCATCAAAAACAAACTATAAAAGAGATTCGCTATGGCTGTCAGTTATAAAAAATTGTGGCATATTCTTTTGGATAGAAATAAGAAGAAAAAGGATTTGGAAAAAGCCGCAGGTATCACACATTATCAAATGTATAAACTTGCAAATGACAAAGTTATTACCACTGATACAATTGGTGCAATTTGTGTCGCACTAAACGTAAAATTTGACGATATTATGGAATTTATTCCGAATAATCGTCATGAAAGATGAGGAAATTTTGTTATGAAAAAAACATTGGAAATCAAAAAAGAGAACATGGAATCACTTATCAGTTTAAAAAATACAGTTGATGGTCTGGATGTCGAATTTGATGTTCAACCCGTTGTTGATATTACATATGTTCAGGATGAACGTGAAAAAAGGATAATTGCCGGCATGGCCGAAATTGATGAACAGTTATCAGTATTGCAGGAAAAAATCAGAAAGCTGAATGAGAATATCGACAGGTTAACTTGCCATGCCGATGGTTTGGATTATGCTACGGCGGTAATTAGTGGTGTGATAACCGGAATGATTGATATCTTTGTTGTCGGGGAGTGGAATTTTGCAGAAGCAAAGAAAGAAACATATAAGGAAGTAAACCAGAAGGTAATAAATTTTGCAAAAAAACAACCAAACTATATTCCTTACTGTAATACAACCCTTGAAAATCTCAAGAAAAGTCCTCCCAAAGCAGTAAACCCAAGACATACGCCTAAAGACCCAGACAGATTGGAAACAGCAATAGAGTTTTTGGAATATCAGTTTCATCTTCCCGGTGATGGCTCATATAGAGAGGGACAGTTTGGCATAGGTGCAAATACGCATCGAATTGACGATTTGTGCCATCATCCAACAATTGTGGGATTGATTTGTTGCGTAATCGTCCAGTTCACAGGTCACACATTGTATGTCAATCGTCTCGGTGAAGATGTTAAAATTCCTGTTACCATAAATGAGTATGGAAATTTTGTAGGAAATAACCCCGTGACAAAACTGTTTACCGGAGTGATTAACTGGTTCATTACTTGTGCAAAAACCATCGCGAACAGAAAAGGCCATCTGATGAGTGATATCGCTACTTCGGATGGACTTCCAGGATCTTTTTTATCAATTATCACGGAACTTGCAGAAATACCATGCTTTAGAAATGAGGATTTCCTAAAAAAGTTGAGGGAGGCATATCAGCATGGGATTGGTACCGACAAAGGCATAGATCTCGGTATTTTCAATAAGCTGTTTGAAGGCGTACAGAGTAAGCTTGATAGGACCACCGAGATGGCAATTGGGCATGAATTAAAACGCCAGGTTATTCCTGTTGTCATCAATGAAATCCTTGTAAGAGGGGTTTATTTCGTTCGTAGATTCATTTGGGAACTCAAGGAGAAAAATAATGTCTTTGATATTGAATGGAAAAAGGTTATTCCTTTTAACAATAGAACCATTGCCCGAATGATGACAATTTCCACATCAACATTTACCGCCATTGATATGGCTGATGCGGCTGCACACGCAGCGACAAAATCTGTTGATGCCGCAACATTCTTCTCTAATATGATCCTTCGAGTTAACTTTGTTGGTGTTGGCAGATGTGCCATAGCCATTGGCGTAGATGTAGGAATGGGTGTTGCAAAGGAGCATAAAAGAAACGTTAAAATTAAGCTGATTAGTGAAGAACTTAAGCTTCTGGATGCGAAAATCTATTATAAACAGGCAGGTATGTGGATTGCTGCGGATAATACCGGTAAATCTATTCAGGAAGCGTATGGAATAATGCAAAGAGCTGGAGAAGAGGTTTCTGAAGCACTTGCAGATATTAGAACTTCTCTTGATAATATAGGAGCCTATATTCCTAAAATGGAAGAAAAGAATCCCGGTTTAAGTAAAGAACTTCTTGATTTGTTAGAGTGGTAAGTGCCTTTTGAAGGGAGGAATGTACAATGAGCAAATTAGCTATCGTTTGTGATGGAAAAGAAATATCACACGGATTAGGACTGTTGCACTTGTTCCAATTCAAAAACGATGATGAAAAGTTCATGAGCAAACGCGGTGAAGACATGTCGGCAGAGATATACACTGTTGGATCTTTTAAAAGCGTGGGGGCATCGAAAAATAGTATTTGCATTTTTGTAAATAATGATTCGCTCTTATCATCCGCTAAAAGTGTTGTCTTTAATGAGGATGGAATTCAAATCTATAAAGATGAAAACAAATATGCGATTTTTTCCAATTCAGAAAGTCTTGAGAAAGCTGATTATAACGGATTTGTCGTAAGAGCAAATAAAAAACGAAAAGAGTATTGTGAACTCGAAAAAGAGTATGTTAATAGATTGAATTCGCTTGGTGTAAACTGGCTGCCGGGTAATTTTTCAGTGTTATCTCCTAAAGGTTTTTTTGGAAAGAATAAGTTCCTGAAGGATATGCTGCAGCAACAGTATGATTACGCCACTTATCTGTTATATTTAATGATATAATTGGAGGAAAAAATGGAAAGATACGAACTTGCCAAATATGCAAATGTTGATGAAAACCAGCTTCCGGAAATAATTAACGATCAGTTTGAGGCATTGAGTAAAGTAAAACAAAATGTTGAACAAGCAACTCAAAAGGCCGATACTGCCTTGCAGTCTGCTGAGTCTGCTGCAAAAAAAGGAGCTGGTTTCTTACAAAAGAAAGAAGCAATTGAATCTCTTCAAGATGCCGCAGTTGATCTTGCAGATGCACAAGTTGCCGCAGCCGAAGCACAAGAGATATCATTTGAATATCAGCAGAAACTTACCGAAATGTCAAAGTTTTTGCTTGGTCTTGGTGTGAGAAATATTGCTGCAAACCGCTGTGTAGTAAGAGAGTTGGAACTTAAGCTAAAAGGAGCATCCGAGGAGCAGTTGGATGATCTTGCTCGCCAGGAAATTGCTAGTGTTATCCAACAGTTAAATGCCCAAGTAGATATTATGAAAAGGCAGCAGGATCTTACTACAAGAGTCAAGGGGCATGATACTCGCATCGGTAGTCTTGAGGATCAGAATAAGATAAACATTCAGAAAATAGAGGAACGAATTGCTTATGAGGGCAAGCAGGATGAACGGATAAAACAGAATACAGAAAAAAGTGAGGAATTAGGAAAAAGAGATGATGCACAGGATGCTGAATTAAAGCGTCAGGCGTCAAAAGATACCAAACATGATCTTCGCCTTGATGCCGGCGATAAGAAAGATATCGAACAGGATGCTGAAATTAAACGTCAGGCTGAAAAAGATAGCGAACACGATAAGCGTCTTGATGCCGGCGATCAGAAGGACAAGTCCCAAGACGAAGAACTTGCTCGTCAAGCGTTGAAAAATACGGAACACGACGAGCAAATTAAGGCTCTTGAAGATAAAGTGGCTGCTCTTGAGGATACTTGCAATCAGTTAAGTGAAACAATCAAAGCACTTGACACTAACCACATCAATAATGAGTCTGAATTGCGTACAGCAATTGATAGTAGATTTACTCACGAGGCATCTGTTGTTTCCGCAATCGTAGGTGCATTAGGTCTTATTGCCGCCATAATTAGTTTCTTCCTGTAATGCTGTTTTCTTAATGAATCGAGGTGGTTCCAGAACATGAATAGTATGGTTTCTTTTTCTGAAATCCTCTGTGGTGCAAGAAATCCGAACCGCTCTCAATATTGCTCACGGCAATGTTGTATCAGCAAGGCAAGTTGCAACAAGGAAACGGCGTGTATGATTTTGGGGCTTTCAAATACATATTTAAGATGTGGAACAATAGAACCCCCCATATTGAAGGGTAGAAATATACTATCATTACTTTGTCGATTTTTATTTCTAAAGTCCTTGGTTTTACTGATGTTGGTAATATTTATCATTCCACATATATGCATTTTATAGTCATTGGATGAATTATATCAAACCGCTTGAAATATTGATTAAATTATAGTATCATATATTGTGTCTAGTAGGTAAGCGGGTCAAAATATGCGTGATACATTTTAATGCTAAAAATTTTAGAACGTAAAATAATAAAAAGATTAGGAATAAAATATGCATTACCTACTGAAAAAAACAGATATGTTTATAGACAAAAAAACTTCGACGAGTTTGTGAAACGAATAAAGAATAATAAAAATATTAGATTTTTTGAGTTGAAATAGGAGGAAAAGATGATGAATCAAGAATTGGCATTATTTAAAGAACAAATACAAGAAGATATAAATATAATAAGAGATCAATGGGGATATGCGGATTCCAATCTTAACAATGACGCTTATGCGTTTAATTATTGGGTATTAAGTAGAATATACAGCTTAGATGAAGAAATTATTCCAGAGTATATTACTGAATACAGTGATAAAGGAATAGATTGTTACGTCCATTTTGAAGAAAATAAAGAACTATATATAATACAAAACAAGTACTATCAAGATGATATGATGGTTACGAGAAATAACGTTTCAGATTTTCTGCAAACTCCTATAACCCTTTTAAAGAGTAATAACTATAAAAAAAGTGAAAATTTGCAGAATATATTTAATAAAATTAAAAATGATTCTGATTATAAAATATTTTTTCATTTTTTTGCTACAACCAATAATAAGAGTGGAGATATAGAAAATTTGATAAAGGACTTTAATAATGAAGAACATGGCATATCTTGTTTAGTCAATTCTTCTTATTTTGATCTTTCATCATTATATGAATTGTATTATGGAAGAAATTATAGACCGGATATACAGTTTACATACCCATTAGGCACAGTTAATAAAGGAACATTTGCTTCATTAAGAGAAGAATATGAAATCGAAGGACTATATGAAGCATATTACATAATTACACCGGTTTATGAAATATATAAGATGTTGTTAGCAGCAGAGAAGAAAAAATACCCGATTTTTGAAAAGAATATAAGAGAGTATCTCGGAAAAAATTCTGTTAACAATGGAATAGTTGAAACGCTTCGTTCTGAAACTGAAAGAAAAAACTTTGTGTATTATAATAATGGTATAACTGTAATATGTCAAAAAATTCAGTCTTCATACCAAGACACATATAGAAAATTGAGAATACTTCCATTAGTAAACCCTCAAATAGTCAATGGCTGTCAAACGGTAAGTTCTATAAAAAAAGTATTAGAGAACACTGGGGAAAATGTCGAAGAGGAATTTAAGAATGTCTATGTAATGCTGAAAACTTTAGTTATAGATAATCCAGATGATATGGACAATAAGAAATTTTATAATAATGTAGTTAAATATACTAATAAACAAAATGCCATATCGGACAAGGCTTTTACATCAAATATGGATGTTTTTTATAGAATGCAAGAAGAGTTTTTGAAACGAGGATTTGTATTGTTTGTAAAGCCAAGTGACAACAACAAATTCAAAGAAATATTGTCACAAGTTGGTAAAACTAACCTTATACAAAAAGCAAATGGATTTATAGAATGCATGGATTATGAAATAAAAAATTATAAAGATATATGTTTATCTTTGGAAAAGCTTTTACAGGTATTTTTAGCACTGATAAAAACAGGGTATGTGGCATTTACCAAGAAAAATTTGGTTTTAGCTCAAGGTAAAGAACTTTTCGATGAGTATTGCTCAAATATTCATTTA
This sequence comes from uncultured Clostridia bacterium, assembly GCA_947589215.1. GTDB lineage: Bacteria > Bacillota > Clostridia > Oscillospirales > Ruminococcaceae > UMGS1601. The sequence continues at coordinate 10,993 of CANQCL010000016.1, read as the reverse complement.
TATTTGACTTATGACAATATGATAAAGCTTTATTATCTTTATAAAAAAGCTGAATATGAGCAGAAGAAAATAAGCATTGATAAACGAACACCTATCCCATACTATATGATAGGATTCTTAGGGACGCTTATTGGGGAGAAAACACCTGAAAATTTACGATCGTCATTAGATGCGTTATTTAAAGATAGAGACACCTGCCTTGAAGGATATAAATATTTATCAAATCTTTCAAAACATTATAGACGAACATATGAAATGCAACATAGCAAAGATGGTAGCGGTGATTATAATGTAATGATAAAACGTCCAATTGATGAAGCGTGTTTGAATTTTGCAATAGGAACAACCGATGATGGCAATACGTGGAAGACAATTAAGTTATGGCGTAATTTATAATAATATTCAATAAATGCAATATTGAAAGCAAAAAATTCGAGAAACCAATCAGAGTAAATTATAATGAAGAAGAATGTTCAGCAACTTTGGCGGCAAGAAAAAATATGGGGATGATAATTTTTTAATAAACGGCTGAAAAAATTTCGCAAGAGACAGTTTATGTGGTTTAAGAAAGTTGTCCTTGACAACAGAATGGTAACAAAAAATCGGATAGAGTACACATTACCGATAATGCAAATAATGTAGATACTTTATGCAAAATCTTTTAAACATATATGTTTAAGACTAATTTACAGGAAGTCGGGTGGGAATAAATTATAAAATCTGAAACCACACATAAATAAAGTATTTTTGGCTTAGGAATTTTAAATTTGATAGCAAAATGCAATACGCATATGTTGTGCGTTTCCTGTGGTTTGCAGGTATAATTATATTAATAAAATATAAAAAGGCATTGCTGGCTTGAACAAGTCCGTGAAAAACGGACAATAGAAAAAACGACCTTCTATGGTAGAATTAAAACAACAACCATAGAAGGTTTTGTTATGGCAAGAAGTTATCGACACATAAATAGGTACGAGAAAGAAATACTAGGGATTTGGAGCAAACGGAAACGGAGCTTTGGAAAGCTCGATTAAAGTCATTAATTAACACCTTATTTGTACTATATTTCAAAACAATAGACAGTTACAATAGGCTGAATATTACGAATGCAAACCTATATTGTGAAAATGAAAAGTTGACAAAAATCAATGACAAATTAACGCACAAAAATGAAAATCATCGTGCAGAAAACAAGGATTACAAATTGCTCCGCAAGGTATTCAGTAATAAGCGAATTGACAATTTACTCGAAAGAGTGTTTATCACTCCCCAAAAAAGAACAGAAGCCTGTCGTCATTTGGGACAACACCATCTGCGATATATCAAACAACACAAGCGTGTTTTTTATGCCAATCTGCTAACTTCTTGCAAGCTGAACAGTTATCTTGCAGGAGTTGATGAAGAAGCAGAAAATCTTTTTCTCCGGCTGATAAAACAACTCATCGAAAAAGAAAATGTAACGTAAAAGCTCAAAGCTGAAAACACAATACTGTGGATGCAGAGGATAAACAATATCCGTAATCTGCGATAGAAGTAGTTCATTAAGAGCTCATATTGGTATGAGAACCACAAGAATGTCCGTTCCTTACTGAAAACAAATATCTTAATAACCATGCTTGATTTCAAAACAATCTAATATCCAAAGCTTAATATCCTCATAGACTCAAATCAAATGTTCAAAACAACAGGCAAAAAAGTAAATTTCTCGTGCCTGTTGTTTTGGAAATGAACTATTTTTGAAGAATAAATTTATCCTCTTTTTCTAAAAGAATTGTATTATCTGGTAAAGTTAAATTGTTGCTAAAGAAAATATATTCTTTAGCTTTTTTTGCTCCGTTCGCACTATAATAAATATCGACTGTGCTACCCCTAAATTTAGAATAAAGATTAGCTACAAGATTACACATATCATATGTTACTATCCATTTTCTATTACATTGTGCGATTTGGTCTCTGAGTAGAATATGATCTTCTTCGGTAAAAGCGTTTTTATATAGTTGACCGCCTTTCACTACATATGGAGGATCAAAATTTATAAATGCTTTATAATAATGGCGAAGTTCGTTTTGCAAAAAATCTACTGCATCTAAATTATACAAATCAATTTTACTTGACAAAGCTGATATTGTCCTGATCTTTCTTGCGAGTTTAGTTCTATTAAATCGAGCATCAATTTTATATTTTCCAGTCTGATCTCGCTTGCCAATCACTCCACCAGTGATAACTCCAGATACATTAGTTCTATTCAAAAACAATGTCGCTTGTGCTAACTCTAATTGGGTGTAATCTTGTTGATTTACATATATAATATGTTGTTTGTCCCATTCATCAACCGTTAATGGAACGGTATCAACGAAGTTGCACATTTGTTCAGGATTATTTAGTACACAGTACCAAAAAGCATATATTGCAGGATCCAAATCATTGATAACAATTCTTTTTACATCATTGTTAATCAATAATTTCAACGCTAATCCCGAACCACCAGCAAACGGCTCAATATATGTTTCACCAATTAAGTTATTAACCTCAATAATTGATTTTACATATTTATAAAGTTTTGTTTTTCCGCCAGGGTACCTTAATGGTGATGGTGTAAGTGGCAAATTGCTTCCTCCATTCATATGTTATGCCCATTCCTTTGGATTAATTTTGTGATATGGTGCTACTTTTAAGAACAATATATGAAGCTCATTATAAAATCTGTCAATTTCCTCTTTGTTTGCTACGTTGTGAAGCCAGTGTTTAAACACAAATGCAAAAAAGTTTCGATGGTCAATAAAAAGCTTTTTATTGAATTCTCGACGCATTCCTTTACCTGACTCACCGTTTTCGTGCAATTTATCAAGCTTTGCTTCAAAATCATCAACCGAGTTCTTTATTTTCATAATATAATAATTTTTATTATAGCCCTTATCAACTATGATTCTATCTTTCCAGAATGGATCGTCATCGTTATATAGTTTTTCAATGTAATTTAACAAAAGTGTCTCCGGAGCAGCTTTACCAGGAAGTGCCACGATAAAATTTGTTATGTCAGATTTATGGTCTCCATCTAAAATACAAATAGAGCGCATGGTAGTATGTAAAAGCTTACCATCTGTAAAAATACCAGTTAAATTTTCTGCACTAATATTAGTAAGGACTTCATGAAACAGTCTTCTGACACTACCGAATTTCTCATGTGTCTTTTGATAATAATCAAAAAGTAAATCAAGTAAAAAACGCGCTTCATCGTCTTCGGTAAATAAAGGTATTATTTTATCCTCATAGATATCTTCTTGTGTCAAAGATTGCAAATGCATTTTAATTTTATAAATATCAGGTTCTTCCATTGGAAAAACTGAAGTTATATTATCAATTAAATACAGAACATTATCTTTCTTAGCAAGCATTTCTTCCAAAAGTGACATACTATGTGTTGTTAATATAATCTGAATTTTATACAATTCAGACATTTTACGAAACAAATTCAAGAGTTTAATCTGAAATGCAGGATGTAATGTTGCATCCATTTCATCAATTAAAAGAACACTCTCAACTTCCTTTGTTGATGAAATAGAATCATAATAATATTTTAGTGATATAAGAGCAGTAAGTATAATGCTTAAATTATCCTCACCGGCCGATATTGTATTAGAATCAATTCCTTCAATGTTGCTTGAAAATTCATTTCTAACTTTTATATCACCCATCTGTTTAGTTGCATTGAATGAGATTTCATAATTAGTAAATTTTTTATAGAGTTCAGAAATTTGATCTTGATATGTTTGGGGTAATTTCTTTTTTATATTTGATAATGCTTCATCGTTATGAAATTCACCAAACGGCACTAATCTTGAAAGTCCTAAGTAAATTACAGGACAATACGGCAAAGTGTCTTTTGTTCCAGGCTGATATTTGGGTTTTACAGCATAGCGAGTCGTTTGAGATGAGTTATGACGTCTAAAATTTAAAGATTCGGCACCATAATAATCCACAGAAAATAAAGTGCCTTTTACTCCGTGCGCTGGATCATTATATGTTTGATCTCCTCGAGTAAGACTTTCTACCTTGGGGTTTGTTACATTATTTACAGCGTTGATAATAGGCAAGCATTTTTCGTCAGTTATGAAATTGCAAGTTTTCGTTGGAGCTTGCAAAGAATTGCCCAATAAATGCAGCAAGGATGTTTTACAAGTACCATTAGCACCTGATATTGCATTAATATTTTTAGAGAAACTCAAAGTCAAATCTTTAAGTTTTCGATATTGAATAATATTTATATTTTTAATCACAATATTACCTTCCTTTTACTTTAAACATTCTTGTATGAACATACGATGGCATTTGAAAAAGTTTTTTAGTGCTTCACTGCTTGGATAAGATTCTGTATTATGCATATATCCGTTAAAGATTTTTCTTAAATTGTCTATATCACTACATATGGCCGAATGTTGACTGTCATCGATACATCTTTGCTGACGTAATAGATTAGCTGCTTGTTTAATAGCTGGCGAAAATTCAGTTTCAGTATGATCTTTTCCATCCTGTTTTTCTAAATATACCTTTGCCGAAAGTTCAAAAAGTGTTCTCAAAAGAGTTCCACAAGCATTTGGATAATCATCAGCATTTATTCTTTTAAGCTCATTGATAATTTTATTTAATCGCATATTGTCAGTACGAATAGGATATCCATATGGAATAATTGTGCCACAACCATCAAAAACATCTCTTCCGATGGTTTGTACGGTATTTGAAATAGTCTGAGTGAGGTTACTATCATCGTTTTCTTCAATAGTTGAACCACTAACAGAACCGCCTTGAGATGTGGAAATATCGCCAACTTGTTCCGTTTCGTTATTAACGTTAGTTCCTTGCACAGGAGGAATAATGCTGACTTGTTCTGATTCTTCGCTCACCACGTCTTGATAGGGTTTTCCATATAACATATTTGAAATTGAATTAAAAAACTTTTCAATTCTTATTTGATCATATACAATCGCCACTGTTTGTCCGTCTAACTTCTGTTGAACCGCTCTTATTCGTTCTTTGAATATATCAATATCTTTAGGTAGAACGGAATAATTTCCATCATATTGAATTTTCAAAAAAGGAAAATATTTTTCACGAAGAACTCGCTGCCAATTGGTTTTTGTTACACGAAAGATTTCCTCGTTAGAAAGAATGTTGTTTGCTAACATCCAGTCCCAAAAATCAAGTAATACATTTGAACCGGTTTGCATTCAATTAAAACGAGCTTTTTGCACAGAATCCCACTTTGACAATCCTTTTCCGCTTTGTTCCCCTATATGACGAATTTCCATCCAATGTCGCATAGAGATTTCGTCTTCAAATACGCCAACTTCTATTGTGTCTGGTGTTGAATATACTTTTGATAAAAATAAGAATTTGGAATATAACCCAGTATTAATATTCTGTATGCGTTCAGGAGAAATCAGCAATTTCAAAGCACATATACGACGATTCCCCTCACCGACTTCATAAAATCCGTTATATGTTTCGGAGGGATAAACTCCTATCGTATCCAAAGGGTTTAATCCGTGTTCAACAATGTCTGAAGCGAGTTTAAACAATTTATCGTTCTGATCAACCACCATATTGTAAATCGTTTCATCTTCTCCTAACGATGGATCTAACCTTGGATTCCCATCGGAAAGCAATAATAAATCAATTGAAATATTTTCTCGCTTCATTTTAACACTCCTTTTATAGGTTTTTAACTTTTATTTTAACATTTGAATAGGACAGACCTTCATTTTTTAGAACTTAAATATTAGTTTTTATGTTTTCGGATAATACTTTAATTATCGGAACAAAAACAGTACTCCCACATTGCTTATAAGTACTTGCACTCAGTATGTCAGGAAAACTGTATTCTTTAGGAAGTCCTTGCAACGCTAAGCCCGCCTGATTTTGCCCAAGCGTCGACTTCGCTGATTTTAAATTTCCAAGGTCTGCCCATTTTCGTGGCAGGCATATTTTTATTGTCTATGCAAGTTGATACTGTATCTCGGGCTCCATTAGTTCTTTCATTAAGTACCAGCGTTTTGTTGTGTCGTTCATTACAAACCCTACATTGTGCAGAATACTTTTTTAATTATACCTCTTATTTAAAAATAAATCAATGTTTATTGTAGGTTTATAGGGATTACTTTTGCATTTTGTAGTTTTATATATTGACATAGCTTTTGATTACGAGTATAATTAAGACACAAAAATTGTTGTAATCTATTCCATTGACTTGATAGCAAATAAGTGATAACTATTTGATAGTAAAAGCAGAAACACATCATAGAATTGAGATAATCTGTACCAAATTAAATCACATCAAGTTAAAGCTCCTAAGCAAAAACAGATAAAGTCTGTTTTGTACTTAGGAGTGGGAATGATTTGCGAAGTCTGAAAACCCACATAAACATTGATTTTGTTATGCGAAAATCCTTGATTCGATAGCAAAATTATAGCAGACTGCAATATTGAAAAATTTATAACTATATAGTATAATAAATGTGAAATTTGTACTTCTAAGAAGGTGTTTCGATGAATAGAGAACAATTGTTGCAGTATGTTTCGGAGCGGTATAGTGTAGATGAAGAACATCCATGGGAGAAATACCCTGATAATATTGTATTCAGACACCAAAATAATAAAAAGTGGTTTGCTCTTATTATGCCTGTTTCCAAAAGTAAGTTGGGTTTGTTAGGAACTGATATGATAGATATTCTTAATGTTAAGTGCGATCCAATTGTGGTTGGATCGCTTAGAAATGAAAGAGGTTTCTTTCCTGCATACCATATGAATAAAATAAATTGGATAACTGTTGCTTTGGACGGCAGTGTAAGTGATGAAAAAGTTAAATGGCTGCTTGATATGAGTTTTGATTTAACGGCTGTGAAGTTAAAGCGAAAAAGTAATAATATCACTGCAAAATAGATTTGTAAATTAAATAGCCGAGAGATTTTTATTTAGAAAATCTCTCGGCTCGTTTCGTTTATAAAGACGATTTGGTTTTGTCATAACCTTCTGTTCAATACCCTATTTATACAAATTGCTTGCATACCTTAATAACTGTTCCATATCAAATAGCTTTTCTTTAGGACAATCACTTATGATCTCGTTGATTGTGACTTGGTGAGATTTGTCCCCCGTAATTAAATATAGTAAGTCAACATTGAATTTGTCGTATAAAAGCTTTAGCTTTTCTAACGATAATCCGCTTTGTCCCCTTTCTATTTGACCGTAATAATTTAAAGATATTCCTAATTGTTCAGCAAATTTTTCCTGAGTAAGCTTGCAGCCCTTTCTTACCTCCCGTAGTCGTGTTCCAATATCCATTAATAAATCATTCATTCGTTTTAACCCTCTTGTATTTGATAATAATCTATATTATAACAATATATAGCGTGTGTTTTAATACACTAATAGTTGATATTTATAAAAAAATATTTACTATTAGTGTGTATTTTTTGTTGACAATTGTTTTTTTGTGTGTTATTATAATTAATGTAGTTAAAACGTTATATTTAAAGCTACTCAATTAATATTTAGGAGGAAAGAAAATGTTTATAGGTAAGACAAAAAAATTTTTATCATTGCTAGCGTCATTGGCAATGATGGTAACAGCGGTTACGGGTGCAATGAGTGTATCGGCTGAAACTGATTCGGGCGAATGCGGAGAAGTAAAATGGAGTTTTGACAGCTCAACAGGTAAGCTGACAATCTCTGGTGAGGGAGAAATGGCTTCGCCTGCAGTTACGAATCAGTCAAAAGGTACAGGATCAAGAGATGATATTATAAAACCTCAATTAAAAGATTATAAAGATATCTATACATATAAAAAATATAAAGATAATATCAAAGAAGTCATAATAGAAGAAGGGGTAACTGCAATAGGATTTTGTGCATTTTATCAGATGTCAAGCATTGAAACTGTGATTTTACCGTCAACTATAAGAGAGTTTAAGGGCGTTGGATATGATTCGGTTAATGTTTCCGTTGATGATAAAGCTGTAGATATTCTTTCTTATGCAAGTTGTGCATTTGCAGAGTGTACAAAACTTAAAAATCTAACATTAACTGAGGGTATGACAGCTATAGGTAGTATTGCATTTTATGGCTGTACTGCTTTAGAAAGTGTAAGAATTCCGTCAACAATCTTACGTGAAAGTAGTATTGATTATCCAGATCATTATGAAAATAATGGTAAAGGTGATTTAAAAGCTAATTTTGGATGGGGTCCATATTCATTTGTCGGATGTACATCATTAAAAAATATAACGCTTCCTGAGGGTTTGAAAGTTATTGGTGGATGTGCATTTGAAGATACTGGAGTAGAGAGTGTTGTAATTCCGTCAACAATTGAAACATTGGCAAGTGTATTTTCAGAAGTACCTACAAATACTGTTCCTCAAGGATGTGTTTATGGGGCATATAGCAGTACATTTGCTAATTGTAAAAAGTTAACTTCTGTAACATTATCAGATGGTATAAAAACAATTGGAGACTCAGCATTTTGGGGTTGTCCATTATTGAAAAGGATATCTATACCTAAATCAGTAACTAGTATGTATAAGGCATTTGCATATTGTACAGGATTTCAAGAAGTATACATAGAAGATGGGGCTCAGATATCAGATGGAAAAAACAATTTTGAATTTGCTTTTAATAATTGTACAAATCTCAAAAAATTAGAAATACCTTCAGGTGTTGAAGTTGATTATCATAATGCACGATGGTGCACAGGCTGCAGCTCATTAACAGATTTATATATACACGGAAAAGATTGTAGTTTTTTACCAGTAAGTGATAATATGTCAAGAGTACATTGTTATTCTGGTACAGAAACATACAATTCTCTTATGAAAAATGGAATTGGAGGTCCCAGACTAGTAGATATTGAAGAAGAAATAGAAAATACACGTGAAGAATTGAACAAAGCGGTAACAGAAGCAGAAAAATATGCCGAAGAAGATTATACACCAGAAAGTTATGGTGTATTAAAGGCATTACTCGAAAAGGCAGGTAAATACGGAGAAGATCCAAGCGTAATGTCAATGGAGGACACGACAGAGGGAATATATGCTGCCATTGATGGGCTTGTAGATAAGTCGAACGAGCCATCGTCATCAGATCCTTCTTCATCAGACCCATCAGATTCGTCAAATCCATCAGATAAATCATCAGATCCGTCAAACTCATCAGACAATAACAACCAGTCACAGTCACCAAACACTCCGGCTACACCATCTACAGCAGCACCTACAACGGCAACGCCTAAACCTACAACACCGCCTACTGTTACAACAGCAGCAAAACCTGCTCAAGTAAAAGCAGTTAAGGTGAAATCAAAGAAAAAGAAATTAAAAGTCTCGTGGAAAAAGGTTAGCGGAGCTACGGGGTATGAGGTTCTGTTAGCAACAAACAACAAATTCACAAAGAATAAGAAAACAGTTACGGTTAAAAAGAACAAGGTAACACTTAAGAAGCTGAAACCAAAGAAGAAATACTTTGTAAAGGTAAGGGCGTACAAGCTTGCAAATGGCAGGAAGTATTTTGGAAAGTGGAGCAAGGTTGTTAAGAAAAAGACTAAATAAATGCCTTTCTATAAATATTCTATATAATCAAAAACCGTTCGGCAGTATAAAAACTGTCGGGCGGTTTTTGTTAGATGTAAGATAAGTGGAAAACAGAGACAAAAAGGTGAGACTATGGTGAACTGGCGGCTTTGAAAAGCTATAAAATAAAACATGAGTTTATAAACGGTGTGTCGTATATATTTTTAGTGTTCGGAGTGTTTCGATTGAAACATTATAAAAAAGGTGGTATACTATAAATATAAGTATATTTTATTGTATAAAGAAAGGTGACAATAATGAAAGGATTAGTCAGAACATTTTTGGTAATAGCCATTGTTACGGGCGGATTGCTGTCGATAAAGCTTGCGGCAGAAGTTTTTGGACCGAGTTTGAAAAAGTATTATTCGGTGGAAAGATAGTAAATATGTTTAATGTAAATCTATTTAGAGTGTTTGAATTTGATTTGCGTTCGCACAGAAAAATCCCTCTCGATATTCGGGAGGGATAGTTTTTTAAACCTTTTATAAGTTTAAGAGCAAAATCTGTGACTGCCAATGGTTGTTATGATAGGTCTTGAGTGCATAAATGCATTGCTGGTCTTTGCCGGGTTATAATAGTATATTGCACCGCCGGTAGGGTCCCAGCCGTTTAGACAGTCTCTTGCTGCATTATATGCGGTGTCTGAAATCGGTTCGTTGAACTGACCGTCTACAATAGCAGTGAAAGCGCCGCCTTGATAAATAACTCCTGACAATGTATCAGGGAAAGACGGGTGTTTTACACGGTTTAAGATAACAGCACCGACAGCGACCTGTCCTGTATACGTTTCGCCTCTAGCCTCAGCAGATATAATTCTTGCAAGAAGATAGATATTAGATTCAGTCGCAGAAGGCATTGAGCCTACGGCAAGAGCAGTAGGAACGGCTTCTTCATCGGACGATACCTGTGTTGTAACAGTTCTTGAAATTCCAAATATAATGGTTACACAAAGTGCGAGTATTGCCGCATAGGTCAAAATAGCAGAAATAGTCTTTTTCATAATTATATATGCTCCCTTAGGAGCATTCCTCCTTTCGCGGTTTTGTTCAAGCGTAAGTTCGATAACGTATGAAATGCAAAACCTTCAGTTTTAAATATAGATTGAAATTTACCGCAACAATTTAGGGTAACAAATATTTACCCTCATATTTTGTCCGAACGAATGGATATTATGCAAATCAATTCAAAAAATGAGAAGCTTGCTTTTATATGGGTTTGGTTTTAGCAATTTCGCATATAATATGACATAAAATCAGACCAATAAATATAGTTATTAAACAAAATGACAAAAGGAAAAATTTTTTTTAAAAAACCCCTTGACAAAGAAAAAGGCACATGATATAATAATCAGGCACTCGAAAAACGGGTGGAGAAAA
>CANQCL010000015.1 GCA_947589215.1 uncultured Clostridia bacterium | reverse complement strand
GAACCTTTAGTTCTACGCAAAAAAATCCTGCTTCATTATTAAGAGTATAATTGTGAAATTTTAAATCACAAAAATAGCGAGGGATTGTATGAAAATTAAATTAGCAATTTTAGAAAAAGATAAGAGCTATCTAAATAAAATTGTTTCCGTATTTGGAACTAAATATTCTGAAAAATTTGAAGTGTATTCTTTCACAAATCCTGATGTTGCATTGCAAACTTTGAATAATGTAAAGATCGATGTGTTTATAGCAAGTGATTCTTTTGAGATAGATACAACGAAATTGCCAAGTCGTTGTGCATTTGCATATTTTGTAGATTCAGTAGATATTGATATGTTTAATAATCAGCAAGCTATTTGCAAATTCCAAAAAGCAGACTTAATTTATAAGCAACTATTAAGTATTTATTCAGAAAAAGCAGGAAATATAACAGGATTAAAAATTTCTGATGAAGATTGCAGAGTAATTGCCTTTGGCTCTCCTAGTGGAGGTACGGGAAGTTCAACAATGGCAGCTGCTTGTGCTTTGCATTTTGCTAGGCAAGGAAAAAAGACTTTATATTTAAATTTAGAAAAATTTGGTTCATCAGATATTTTCTTTTCTGCTGAAGGACAATTTGATATGAGCGATATAATTTTTGTGCTAAAGAGCAAGAAAGCAAATCTTTCAATGAAGCTTGAAAGTTGTGTAAAGCATGATAAAAGAGGTGTATATTTTTATTCTCAAACTCAAATCGCATTGGATATGCTAGAACTTGGTACAGATGAAATATTAAGGCTTATCTCTGAACTTCAACTTACAGGCTTTTATGACTACATTATTATAGATTCAAATTTTGATATTAGCAAATCGAGTTTAGATATATACCGTAAAGTGCATACTCTGGTAATCGTAGGAGATGGTTCTGAAACTTCAAACATGAAAATATTTAGAGCATATAACGCTATTGCGGTGAAAGAACAAGGAGAAGAATCTCCTATAACTAATCGTATGGCTTTGGTGTATAACAAGTTTAGTAATAAAATCAGTAAGGTATTAGATAATATAGAAATTAAAATTATTGGTGGTGCTCCGCGATACGAACATGCGACAAACGAACAAATTATTGAACAATTATCAGCGCTTAGTATTTTTGAAAAAATAAAAATATAACAATGGGGGAAAAGTAAGTGGATTTTGAGCAAGAACAGCAAATATTTACCGAAATAAAAAGATATATCACTGAGAATCTTTCATTGAATAAAATCAATGATGAAGAATTAGAAGCTAAGATTGAAGAAATAGTAATTCAAAAAATCGGTAATGTATATTGTTCAATAGAACAAAGGGTTTCAATAGTACAACAAGTATATAGTTCAATACGCGGGTTCGGACTGTTAGATAGTATTCTTTATGATGACTCTATTACTGAAGTAATGATTAACGGTCCAGAAAATATTTTTATAGAACAAAATGGCCGCTTATTCAAGCTAAATAAAAAATTTGAAAGTCAACGAAGATTAGAAGATATTATTCAGAGGATTGTTGGTCTAGCCGGTAGAGAGGTCAATCAAGCAAACCCTATTTGTGATACAAGATTACCAGATGGTTCGCGTGTTAATGTTGTTTTACCGCCGATAGCGTTATGCGGTCCTACGGTAACAATCAGAAAATTTTCAAAAACACCAATGACAATAGAAAAGCTTATACAATATGGTTCATTAACTCAAGAAATAGCAGATAAATTAGAAATGCTGGTTAAGGCTAAATATAATATATTTATCAGCGGTGGAACTGGTTCAGGTAAAACTACCTTTCTTAATGCATTGTCTAACTACATTCCTAAAGACGAACGAGTTATTACTATAGAGGATTCTGCGGAATTGCAAATAACAGGCATAGAAAATCTTGTTAGTCTTGAAACAAGAAATGCTAATGCTACCGGAGCTGGTCAAATTACTATTAGAGATTTAATTAAATCATCACTCCGTATGAGACCCGAAAGAATTGTGGTAGGTGAGGTGCGTGGCGGTGAAGCATTAGACATGCTTCAGGCAATGAATACAGGGCATGATGGTTCTCTTTCTACAGGTCATGCAAACTCGACAGAGGATATGTTAAGTCGTTTGGAAACGATGGTTTTGCAGGGTTCAGTCGGGTTGCCTTTAGAAGCTATTAGACAACAAATTGCATCTGCTGTTGACATTATTATTCATCTTTCAAGGCTTAGAGATAAGTCAAGAAAAACAATGGAAATCACAGAAGTTGTGGCATATGAAAATGGTGAAATTGTATTAAATCCTCTTTATGTATTTGAAGAAGATGAAAACAGTACGCTAGAAAAAGTTTCCGGAAGTTTAAAAAGAACAAAAAATCCAATAATAAATGATTTTAAACTTAGATTGTCCGGTATAAGATCAGAAATTTGAGGTGCATAAAAATGGGATTGTTTAAGAAAAAAGATAAGACAAATGCAGAACCCCAATATTATTTATCTCCAACTCATTTAGAAACACTTAATTATAAAGTATATTATTTCAGTAAAAAAGAAAAAACAATTTATTTCTTACTTGCATTTGTAGTAGGTGCTGTGGTTGGATTCTTATTTTACGGAGGTATTGGTAAAGACAAGTATGGAAATGCAACAACGGTAACATATGTACTAAACATACTTATACCAACAATTGTAGGAATTATATCCGGAAAAATGTTCTTACCAATCAGGAGAAACCAAATAATAGAAAAACGTCGAAAAGAAGTAAGTACTCAATTTAGAGATATGCTTGATGGAATTACGACTTCTTTAGGTGCAGGAAATAATGTCTTTAACTCTTTTAATGCAGTATACAATGATTTAAGAGTGCAGTATGACGAGGAAAGTTACATTATCAAAGAATTAGAGGTTATTTTGTCCGGCATACAGAGTAACTTCAATATTGAGGATCTTCTTGAGGATTTTGGTAAAAGAAGTGGTATTGATGATATACAAAGTTTTGCTAATGTTTTTAAAATTTGTTATAGAAAAGGCGGAAATGTTCAGGAAGTACTTCAAAATACCCATGCGATTTTAAGTCAAAAAATGGAGATAAAAGAAGATATTGAAACTACTGTCTCCGGTAGCAAGTTGGATCAAATGATAATGATAATTATGCCTATTTTGTTAATTGGAATAATTAAAGTTATGAGTCCTGAATTTTCTTCAAAATTTGTTACATTGACCGGTTTGGTTTCTACAACAATTGCAATTGGTTTGTTTATTATAGCTTATTTTGTTGGTAAAAAAATTATGGAAATAAAAGTCTAAGCATAGGAGGTTAACCTATTGTGTTAAATTTTTTATCTTTGAAAGATATACTCGTTATGGGTATTGGCTGTGTATACTTGATTTTATGGCTGATATTGTTTTTTCTGTCAAGCAAACATAATGATTTATTTGTAAGTCTTGATGAAAAAGAATACCCTTTAAAAGAATTGTATAGCATGGGATATACTGTGACAGAAATGCTTTCTTTTAAGTATAAAAGCAAACGCGACCGTAAATTAAGAACAGAATTGGCTGTACTTTATGAAGCAAAGTTTGTTGAATATTATCTTCGTGTAATCTATTCGCAAAGTATTACCTTTGGATTGTTGATTTTACTTTTTGGATTTATTCTATACGGGCTAAGTAGAGAAATAATAATATTGATTCTTTGTATAGTGATGTCTTTAGTGTCAGTTTACTATTTTTTGACTTTGTCAGAGAAAAAAATACAAAAGCGTTCAGACGAGCTTTTAAACGATTTTTCGGAAATAGTTTCTAAACTTGCTTTACTGGTTAACGCCGGAATGATTATGCGTGAGGCATGGAATGAAGTTGCATATGCAAGTGATACGACTATTTATCAAGAAATGCGTCGTTCCTGTGATGATATGGAAAATGGTGTTTCAGAAGCAGAAGCAATACGTCGTTTTGGTGTTAGATGTATTATACCGGAAATTAAGAAATTTGCGTCAACAATTATTCAAGGGTTGGAAAAAGGTAATAAAGATTTATCTATAATGCTTCAGGCTCAAAGTAATGAAATATGGGATATGAAACAACAAAGAATAAATCGTGCAGGAGCAAAAGCTAATACAAAATTAATGATTCCTATGTTTATTATGTTTATTGGAATTCTTATCATGATAATAATTCCAATTTTTACAAACCTTGATGTATAGCTGGTCAATGACCAAATTTACATAAACTCTAAAGAAAGGAGAGAATGAAATGCTATCTTTTATTGGCTTTATGTATATAAAAGCTAAATTGACAGTACAGGATTTTTTAAAAAATGAGCGTGGCGAAGTTAACGTTATTGCTATTATTGTTTTAATTGCTGTCGCAGTTGCTTTAGCACTGCTTTTTAAGGACCAAATTTCAGAGCTGATTGAAACATTAATCGGAAAGATTACCACAAAAGCCGGAAACGCAATTGATGGTATGTAGACTTTATGCGGTTCTAATTAAAAATAACTGCCGGACAAACTGTCCGGCATCAGAACCAAAATGAAATAGGAGAAGTATTAAATAATATGACGAATTTTAAGGAAATAATTAAAAAAGAATACGGAGCTGTTGAAGTTATTGAGGCAGCTCTTGTATTTCCTATTGTCATTTTTGTGGTTATTTTATTGATGTTTTTGGGTAATATGTTTTATCAGCAAGCGAAAATGGATGCAATTGCAATAAGGGGGGCAGAGTATCTTTCTGCTGTTTATACCAATCCTCTTTTGTTAGAAGATTCAATAACTACAGATTGTACGGAAGTAAATGTTAAACCATATAGATATTTACTTGGTAACTCTGAGGCTGAAAGTAAGGCAAAAGATCAAATAGAAAAACTTATTAATAAAACCGGAACAGGACTTTTTTCGGGTATGAAAATTAATGGAACGGTAAAAACCTGTAAGATAAAAAATTATGTAGTATATCAGACCGCCTATGTAGAAATCGAATATTCAATACAACTTATTCCCATGCGCTTATTTGGTTCTCCGTCTTTATATAGGTACAGTTGCTCGACTGTTACAGCAGCAGATGATTCAGCAGAGTTTATTCGTAACATAGATATGATTATGGATTACAGCGAAGAGTATGGTATAACTGACAAAATAAAAAGCGCAGTTGGAGCATTCACTGAAAATTAACAGGAGGAAGTAATTTTGAAATTTATTCAAAAGAAAAAGGGTGCAATATCAATTTTTCTGGTCATTATATTATTGCCAACAATAACTGTATCCGGATTATTTTTAGATGTCAGCAGAACGAAACTGTCGCAGGAGGTTGTTTCAACATCTGCCGATTTAGCTCTTAATACTGTATTGTCTGATTATGATAAGAATTTAAAAGATTATTTTGGGTTGCTTGCATCATGTCAAAATTCAAGTGAGGTAATTGAGCTGTCAAAACAGTATTTTATAGACAGCATGGTCTCTACCGGAGTAACTACATCAGATGCAGAAGCGTATGTTGATGAGGTTCTTTCGGCTTTTGCGGGAGACGATGATATAAGAGATATGCTGAGGCTTTCAGCAGATGGTGATGTAAAAATTACTGCTGCTAAAGATGGATCACTAAATAATCCGGCTTTATTGAAATCTCAGATTATTGAATTTATGAAATACCGAGCACCCATCAACGGTGTTGCTGATTTATTCAAAAAAATAACAGACTCGGATGTTGCAGCACAAGTTTCCAACGCGTCAAAGGAAACAGATATGGTTGATGCGAAAAAAGACTTTTATGACGCTGAGAAAAAATTGATAAAACAAGCAGAAAAAGCATACAAAGCAATAAAAAAATATGAAAACTATCAGACTTGGACCGAAAGAAAGTTCAACGATGAAGAATATCTTAATGATCTTGCTAAATTTCTTGCTTCTCCTGATGGCTCAGGAAATAGTTTTGAAAGCATTTTTAAGAGTGCCCATGAAAAAATGGTTATGAACCTTTACAATACCCATGATACATCTGGTACGCTTTCCATAAATTTAATTCAAGAAAGGGCTATAAGTGTTTTTAAATATAACAGTAGTGAAAAAGCAAGTGCTTCTAAAATAAAAGAACTCTTAAAAAAATTTAACACGGCATTAAACGACTATATAACAGCTCGTTCTTCGTTGAATACAGCTTGGGAGAAAGTAGGAGAACTGTCAGGTACAGATTATCCAATACAGTATTGGGTTGTTTTAACATCAACCTGTTCTAAGGAGTATTATGATTATACTTTAAAGGCTTCCGTACTTGGTCAGGCAACTGCGAAATTAAAAAATGCTGTTAAAAATGCTGACGAAAATTCAATGGGTGAACTGATGAATAAATCTGATGTTCCTAATAAATATGTTACTTATGACATTCCTGATTTAAGCGATAAATTATCATTGCAAAGCATTTATAATACGCTTATAACAAAATACAATAGTACATACAAATCAGAGATAATTAACGGCGACGGATCAAGTGCTTATAGAAAAATAAGCAGTCAAATCGTGGCTGTAAACACTAACGAAAATAGGAACAAGCTAGCTTTAACAACTGTAAATGAGATATACAATATTAGAAATAAAGTTTATAAATATCAAAATGATTTTAATGAAGCTTTCAATCTTGCTAAAGTGGCAAAAGATGAAACAAATAAGTTAAAAAATCTTTTGGAAAAGTATAAAAAAGCGTTTGAAAAGTGGAAAACAGCAGCTAATGATTCAGAACTACAAGACAGCGATCTAGCAAAAAAAGATCGTAAAAAAATTGAGGAGTTAGAGACAACTGGAATAGAGTTGTTTACTGATAAATCTGTTACAGATTTAGTTGATCGTTTGAACAACATTCAAACATTATGTAAAACATTTCGAGATGATTTAAAAAATTTTAAGTACAATTCTATGCCGATTATTAATATTTCTGACTATAATAAATTTCGCAATGCAGCTGGTTTGGACTCAAGTAAAATTGTCAGAAATAAAAACGCATTAATACAATATACAAATAATACATTTTCTTTTTCTATCGGTAAACAGATACAGCGTGTTGAAATTCATGATAATACAACAAGCACATCTATTGACGATGGAGATGCATATGTAATTACTGATTCTTTTAATCTTAATTTGCAAAAAACAAAGCTTGAGTTATATGAGTGGATGAAGAAAAAGTTTGATGCGCCAGTAAACGCATCTCCTCAGGTGTTTGACGGGAAAACCGTTGACGATGAAGAATCAGCTGAAGAAGTAGATTCTAAAATTTCAAAAAAGTCCGAAAATACAGATGATGTCAACACTTCTGAAAATATAATCGGAAATAACTTTGGCGACTGGAGCGGTGCGACATTGCCATCGAAAGGTGAAGGCTCAGTGGAAAAACAGTCTGTTACAGCGAAGATAGGTGAGGTAAGTAAATTTACCTCAGAAATCTTTTCAAATTTCGGTGAAACTTTCATGAATTCACTTGTTAATATGCGCGATGATTTATATATGACAGACTATGTTTTCAGTATGTTTACCTACGACACTTTTGCTAAGGAAGGATGTTACAGTCAATTGGACCCATCGGTTCAGAATGGGCTAAAAGCTAGTGAAGCAGAGGAAAAGTACAAGGAAGTAAGATCTAAATGGGAGGGATCAAATGATTATAAAACATTGACCCTAACTCCTCGTAACGAGAAAAACAATTGGGCTTATGGCAGCGAAGTTGAATACATTTTATATGGTAAACCAAGCAATTCAGTAAATAAGACGACAGCTTATGCTAAAATTTACATGATCAGATATGCGCTAGATATATCGGCAGTTTTTCAAAATTACTGGGATGATGAACCATTAAATTTAATAGCTGATGCTCTTGAAGCGTTTGCGTATATACCTGCAGAGCTTACGAAAACTGTTGCTTGCTTGGCAATAACGGCAGCAGAAGCTGGTGTTGATATAAAATATTTAAAAGAAGGATTACCAGTTGTTTTGTGTAAGCAAAAAAATGATTTATATTGCAACTATAAATCCGTATTTATGGGAGAAAGCCAGTCTACACCCGAATCAAGCAATAGAGTATCATTGCAGTATAGTGATTATCTTAAAGTATTCTTATTTATAAAGCTTATCGGCAATAACGAAAATGTTATCTATACAAGAACTGCAGATGTAATTCAAGCAAACATAGCACTTTCGACTAATAAAAACAATTTTGCATTGTCAAAAGCACAAGTCTATTTTAATTTTAAAGCAACAGTTATTGTTGAGCCAATGTGGTCAAGATTTTTGGCAATTGACAATTTAGGGGATTTATCAACCAGCAAAGGTTGGAGATCAATGACAATAAACATTACAAGAGGTTATTAAAATCTTAGAAATCTAAGACACTGTTTTCAAACATGGACTCGTACGAGGTTGGCAGTTATGTCTATTTTATTATTTACCAGATGCGGTATTGGACTGTTATGTTTTTAGATTAAGTGTCAAAGAAAAACGCAAGTGTAAATAGTCATATTTTAAGCGTTATGAGGAGAATAAGTATGGATACAAAATTAGAACATGGAGCAATAATTATTGAAGCAACTTTATCGTTGACATTTTTTATATTTGCTTTGTTGACAATTTACAGTATGTTTCATATTTGTATGGCACAATCCAGGATAAGTGCTGCTCTTAATTCTACGGCAAAAGAGATATCAAAGTATTCATATGTGTATGATCTTACAGGTTTAAATGACAGGCAGGCAAATTTAGTGGCAAATGGCGGTTCTGCCGAGTCGATTTTAAGTACAAATCTTTCAGAAGTGAATGATTTGTATGATGCTTTTAAAGGCGTTTCTAAAAGCGCAGCTTCAATAGCTTCAAGCCCTGAAAATGCAGAAAGCTTTTTATATTATGTTTTAAATCAGGGAATTGATCAAGTAAAGGGAGATGTTACTGGTGAAGTAGCGCGATTATTAATGAGAAAACATTTTGGTTCTGATCCCGATAAATTTTTAAAAGGTTTGGGAATAAAAAATGGTATGAGCGGTTTATCTTATCACAAAACTAGATTGTTTAAAGACGGCGAAGATGCAGATATACTACTGGATGTACGTTATCAAGTTACTGTTGTAAAATTACTTGATATTGACATGAAATTAAATTTTGAATTATGTGCGAAAACCCGTGCATGGGTTGGTTCGGAATAAGCAAGTGGGAGGCAGTGATTTGAAATTTATTTTATTGATAATTGGAACAATCATTCTCTCGTTGGGGGATTATATTTATATGCAAAGAGAAAAGATTTTCCTGTCCGATAAAGAAATTAGATTAGGCGGTATTATACCAAAACAATGCAAAAGCATAATTGTCTTTATTGTTATACTTGCTAGCCTTATTGCTATCACATTAGTATTGGACTTGTTTTATCAATTGAGCACTATATATATTGCTAAGAGAATTTCACTTATAGCTATACTGTGGCCAATAGCAATATCAGATTACAAAGAATATCGTATTCCTAACAAACTTATAATTTATGGCTTGATTATACGCATTGCTTTATTGATATGTGAATTTATCTTCTCTTTTAATACAGTATTAGCAACTGTTATATATGAGGTGATTGCAGTAGTTGGAGCATCTGCTGTTTGCTTTTTATGTATGCTAATATCTAAAGGAAGTCTAGGTATGGGTGACTTAAAGTTGATGATTCTAATGGGGTTTATGCTTGGTATTGAGGGAATCTGTTACTCAATGTTTGTATCTATTTTCTTTTCTTTTGTGGCGGCTGTAATTTTATTGGCATCAAAAAAGAAAAAACGAAAGGATGCGATACCTTTTGCCCCGTTCATTTTAGCGGGCACATTTACGAGTATAATTCTATCTGGTGTATAGGAGGTACAGGATATTGAAAAATTATAGAAAATTAGTTCCTGTAGCGGCTGTTGCATTAATGACTATTTCATTATACAGTATGATTTCCGGGGCTATATCTGAGAAAAATGAAGTTAATGAATTAGTTAAAAAAGCACAGAACTGTTCAGAGCAAGGCTTATATGATAGGGCGGTTTCGTACTACAACGAGGCAATAAATATTGACAATAATGTAGATTATTATATAGCAATTTCTGACATGTATTATAATGCAGGGAAATTTGATTCTTCAAAGAAATGGTGCGAAGAAATAATAAGCGAATTTCCTAATGAAGTAAAGCCGTATGAAAAAATGATTCAAGTATGTTTAAAATTAGAAAAGTATTCAGATGCTTATTCCACTTTAGATGATTTTGACGGGCGAAAGCTTTCGTCTGCAGTTATAGAAAATTATCGAAAAAATATGCAGTTTTTATCTTTTAATGATTCATTGCCTTTTGAAGAAATAACACAATACAGTTCAGATTATGTAGGTGTTTGTGAAAAAAATATATGGGGTTTAGCAACGGTTGAAGGTATGAATAAAATCAATCCAAAATTCAACAAAATAGGGTATTTTGCAAATGGCATAGTACCGATATGTGATACTGAAAACACCTGGTATTTTATGAATGATGAAGGTGAATATTTGTATAATATTTCAGAGTCTATAGATGGTAATATAACAGGGGTTGGTTTATACAATAATGATTTATTCCCCGTATGTATTAATGGTGTATATAGCTTCTTTGATATAAATTTTAAAAAAAGGTTTGGTAATTATGAATATGCTGGTTCGTTCAGTGGCGGAGTAGCCGCTGTGAAAGAGAGCAGCGGATGGAAAATTATTGATGCTGATGGAAAATCTATAAATGATATTACATATTCGAATGTTATTCTTGATGACAGAGGTATATGTTGTCAGAAAGACCGTATATTTGTAAAAACAGATGATGAGTATATTATGATAGACAGCAAAGGTAAACGGATTGGTTCTGAAACTTTTGAAAATGCAAGATTATTTTTAAATGGAGATTATGCCGCTATTATGAGAGGTGAGCTTTGGGGATTTGTTGATTATTCAGGAAAAACAGTAATCAGTCCTAAATATCAAAACGCCAAATCTTTTTCTATGGGTCTGGCCGCTGTATGTGATGATGATAATAAGTGGGGATATATTGATGTATCAGAGAATCAGATTATTGATTTGCAATATAGTGACTGTTTAAATTTTTCTTCGGCGGGCACAGCATTTGTTAAAGATGAAAATAGTTGGGAAATAGTAAAGCTTTATAAATATAATCATTAAGTTTGGACGGTGATGGTAGTGAGTTTCACATTTGAAAATCAAGGTACAAACACATATTTGGTTTATGAAATCGAGCAGGTAGATAATCTTGATACTATGAGTTTGGGTATGCTTACAAATAATAAAATATCGGGCCTTGCTTCAACTGTGTTTACGCAAATAGATGACACAAAATATATAAAATATAACGTATCATCAAAAGTTTCCGTAAAGCAGTACTTTTCTGGTCCGGTTAATAAAAAACGTTTATTAGGTGTCTTTAAAGGCATAGTAGATGCTATGCTTTCAGCAGAAGATTATATGATTGATATAAATACAATTCTTATGGATTTAGATTATATTTTCACCGATGTGTCGACTTGCGAAACGGTTCTTATTTGTTTACCGATAGTAAGCGATGCTAATGAAAATATCAATTTAGGTTCTTTCTTCAAGGATATAATGTTCAATACACAATTTGATCAAACAGAAAATTGTGATTATATTGCAAAAATAATCAATTATTTAAACAGCGCACCTACATTTTCTTTAGTTGATTTTAAATCAGTGTTGGAAAGTATTAGTAATGGAAGTGTTTTGGAAAGAACAATAAAAACACAGCCTGTAATTCAAAACAATTCGGAAGTTCAACAACCTGTTGTTCCGCAAAAAGAGAAAAAGATTCCTGTGCAATCTAAAATAATGTCTCAGCCTGTTCAAATACCAACTGCCAATCCTGAAATGAACATTCAAAATATTGAAAGTAAAAAATCACAGACAGTCAATGCACCTAATCAACCTATTCAAAAGCCGACAGCAGTTAAATGTGAAAAGAAAATTACACTGTTTTCGTTACTTATGCATTACAACAAAGAAAATGTGGAGGTGTACAAAGCGCAGAAGGCCGCAAGGAGAAGTACGGAAGTTCCAGTGCAGGTAAAACAAAATGTGCTGCCAAAGAATAATAATCTGAATAAGGTTTCAGAAACACCTTATACACCAAATGTTGATTTTGCTATCCCCGGGCAACCTAATCAATCATCTAATCAGGCTCAACCAATACAACAGTCGGTAAACAAGAAGCAGACTCAAGGGTCAGTGCCGCAAAATATGGGAAAAACCGTAATACATGATCAATCAGTGTATCAGCAATCATCAGCGCCTAAGAGCGCACCGCAAAGCCGACCGATGAACTTTGGAGAAACAACAGTTCTTGGGGGAGGATTAATAGGTGAAACTACTGTATTAAATGCCGGTGTTCAGCAGTTTCAAACTGTTACACCTTATTTAATCCGCTCAAAAAATAATGAAAAGATACTCTTGAATAAATCTGTGTTTAAAATTGGTAAAGAAAGAAGCTATGTGGATTATTTCATAGGAGATAATACAGCCATCAGCCGTAGTCACGCAAATATTATTACTCGTGAGGGTAAATATTATATTGTTGATACAAACTCCACTAATCATACATATTTAAACGGGCAAATGCTAAAAAGTAATGCTGAGGTTGAAATAGAGCAAGGAAGCAAAATTCGTTTAGCTAATGAGGATTTTGAATTTAGGCTTTTTTAGTTTAATATAGTGTGTTTAATTCTTATTTTAGAATTAATAGTGCTGCGGTTAATTATACTTAAAGTGATTCTTTTTATTGCTATTGCTATGATTGTGTCAGCAGCATACCATTTTATTGGAAAGGATAGAAATTCTTGATGAATTATATTATAGCGGCAAGTACAGATATAGGAAATATAAAGACGACTAATCAAGATAGTTATGGAGCTAAAGTAATTACAACGAAAAATGGTAAAATGGTATTTGCGGTTGTATGCGATGGTATGGGCGGTCTTGAAAAAGGCGAGGTTGCCAGTGCAACTGTAGTAAGCGCTTTTTGCAATTGGGCAAATAACAAGCTGCCTGTATTATGCGAAAAGGGCATAACCGATATTGATATTCGTAATGAATGGGTCGGCATAGTAACTGAATATAATGAAAAAATAAAATATTATGGGAAAACAAGCGGTGTTAGTCTCGGAACTACAGTAACAGCTATGCTGATTACTGAGTCTAGGTATTATATCATTAATGTAGGCGATACACGAGCGTACGAAATAGACGATTCTGTAAAAGTGTTAACTAAAGATCAGACGTTTGTAGCAAGAGAAGTTGTACTTGGAAATATTACAGAAGAAGAAGCAAAAATCGACTCGCGAAGAAGCGTTCTATTACAATGTGTCGGTGCTTCAGATGCTGTATATCCTGATTTGTTTTTTGGCGATACAAAGCTTAATGCAGTATATATGCTTTGCAGTGATGGATTTAGACATGAGATTAGTGAAGATGAAATGTTTAATTACTTACAACCAAATGTAATGACAGATGCAGACGGTATGAAAGCAAATATGAATAAGCTAATTGATATAAATAAGCAAAGACAGGAACGAGATAACATTACCGTTCTATCAATCAGAACTTTTTAAAGAAATATCACATCTCGGAGGGGAAGAAAATGCTTGAAATTGGTTCGCTCGTTGACGGCAAATATAAAATTTTGAGTGAAATTGGTCATGGCGGTATGAGTGTTGTTTATATGGCAATAAATGAAAAGGCTAATAAAACATGGGCTGTTAAAGAAGTTAGAAAAGATGGTATTCTTGATTTTGAGGCAGTTAAGCAAGGTTTAATTGTCGAAACAGATATGTTAAAGAAGCTTCGACACCCTAATCTTCCAAGTATTATTGATGTTATTGAAGATGATAAGATATTTCTTATCGTTATGGATTATATAGAGGGTAATTCATTAAGTAAAGTACTTGAAGAATATGGCGCTCAGTCTCAAGATTTTGTCATTGAGTGGGCAAAGCAGTTATGTGATGTTTTAGGTTATCTTCATTCCCGTGAACCGGCAATTATATATCGTGATATGAAGCCGGCAAATATTATGTTAAAACCAGATGGGAATCTTACTCTAATAGATTTCGGTACTGCACGCGAATTTAAAGAAAAGAATCTTGAAGATACGACCTGTCTTGGAACAGTTGGATATGCAGCACCTGAACAATTTGGCGGCATGGGACAGACGGATGCAAGGACTGATATATATTGTTTGGGAGCGACGCTCTATCATCTTGTAACCGGGTGTAATCCGAGTGAACCCCCTTATGAGATTAAGCCGATTAGAGAAATAAATCCGGGGCTTTCTAGCGGACTTGAGCGTATAATACAAAAATGTACTCAGCGAAATCCCAATGATAGGTATCAATCAGCTGCGGAATTAATGTATGCGCTAGACCATTATGAAGAAATAGATGAAAAATTCAAGAAAAAACAAAAGAAAAAGTTAGGAGTATTTATTGCAGTTGGTGCCATGTCATTAATATTCGGAGTTGGAGGTCTGTCATTAAATCTTATTGCAACACAAAAGGCGGCAAACACATATCAAAGCAAAATAGATGAAGCATTAAAGACAGTTGATTATGATGAAAAAATTAAATTATATGAAGACTGTATTGAGATTCCCAATCATGCCGGAAACAAACAAGCATATCTTGGCTTGATACAAACGTATAAGGATAATGATTCTGTATTCACAGTAGATGAGGCTAAGCAATTGGAGAGATTGATTGCCAATAACAAATCAAAACTACAAGCTAATATTAAGGATTACATAGAAATTTGTTTTGAAACTGGAAAATTATTTTGGTATTACTATAATTATGGCGACGGCAGCGATAATCAGATTACAAATGCTAAGAGTTCTATCGAATGGTTTCAGGATGTTATAAATAATGCCCCTAGCGATTATAAAAATATTGGAATGGCAAAGGTGTATGCGAATATCGGCATATTTTATCGGGATATCACAACTGCAATAACTGAAGCTAGCGACAAGGGAAAGTATAAACCGTTATTTAAAAATTTAACTGAACTTATGGATACTGTTGCAAAAGATGAAAACGAAAGTGAAATAGTTCGGCTAGAATTATTAGAACTTTCTCGCAGCGCAATTCAACAATATGCAACTAAGTTTAAGGCTGATGAAGTAACTAAAAATGAACTTGAAAACATAATTCAGAATATTGAATCAATAGTTGAAACTATAGATACCACAACTGAAAAAACTGATAAGAAGAAAGAAGATATAATAGGCCTGTTGAATGATACAAAAGCGGCCGTTGAAACAGCTTTCGGTACGGGAAGGAGGTAACTAATATGTCAGTGGAATTAATACAGACTTTATCATTTATTTCGTATATTGCAGCAGCGGTATTACTAATGATAGCTATATCATTATTTTTCATATTAGATGTTCCCAAATTGTTTGGAGATGTTACCGGTACTACTGCAAGAAAAGCTATAGAGAATATTCGTCGGCAAAATGAGAAATCCGAAGACAAAGCATATAAATCAGCTTATGCACATGCTGCACGAGAGAGAATAGAGAAAATCACTGACAGAATTTCTACATCTGAAAATTTTAAACGGAGAATAACTGGTTTAGAATCAAATTCAACAACTGATGGTTTTTTAACTGCAGAACTTGCACCGTCTGACAAAGAATTTAGTGTTATAAGCAATCCTAAAACCACTGTGTTGAATACGGAACAAAACGAAACAACAGTATTAGCATCGGAATTTAACACAAGTGAAACTACATTTATTACTCAAGATCAAAACACAAATGATTTTTCTGTTGATTTTGACATTAGTTTTACTTCAAGTTCCGAAATAATTGAGTAATGGAGAAAAGGTAATTTTATGTTGATAAAAAAATTTAAACGATATTTTATATTATCATTGCTATTTCCTGTTGTTTCAAGTATATCTGTTGGCTTTATACCCTTAATAAGAATAAATTGCTATGGTGGTGTGAGATTAAGTACCTATGCAATTGGAGGTATATTTTGGTTTGGCGTTATTTTTGAGCAAGTATTTTTTTGGAAAGCAAATTTTTTACGTAAGCAAATTGAAAAACAGTTAATTAAAAAGAAAGGTTTCATTTGCAGTAATAATCACGTTGGTATAATTTCATTTTTTCAGAATAACGAAGCAAAGATTTGTGATGGCATATTATTTATCTTTATAGTTTTAACAATAATATTCTATTTCATCAAAATTAAAAATGAGCAGGTTATTATTTCATGTGTAGCCATATTATTTTTGTCAATTAATTTTCATTGCTTTTTCAATGGTAAGAATTATAAATGCTTAAAGATGTATTTAAAAAATGTTAAAGATAAGGAGAAAAATGAAAATGGTTAATTCAAGATTGAGAATTGTAAATCAGGTTTTATCAATTGTACTAGTTGTTATTATGGCAGTTAGTATTTTGCCGTTATCTGTTACGGCAAGTTTAGAGGATAATTCAGGAGAATTTACTTTTACTATTAAGGACATCAAGGGCAAGTTATTGGACGATGCAAGTATTTCATATGAAATTGATGTAGATGGCATATCAAAGACAAGCGGAAATATTTGCACTGCAAATGGTGAGGCTATTGTTTCTGATATGAGTAATTATTCTGATGAAATTGCTGATGGGAAAAAAGTTGAGATCAGCTATATTGTTTCTAAGACAGGATATAATTCTAAAAATGCAACAAAAACAGTTACAAATGTTCAGGATAATATTGATATTATTATCGCAAAAGGTGCCCTTGAAACCGTTACCGTATCTGTTACTAAGACTGGTGACGGCACTGTAGAATTAAATAGTTCAGAAACTAGTACGGTTACTGTTAATGCTGGAAGTACTGTAAAGTTGAAATTAACCCCAAATACAGGTTCGTACATAAAAGAAGTAAAAATAGACGGAGTAAGTGCGGATATATCTAATAAAAAGCTGTTTGAAAAAGATATTACTGCAAATGAAAATGTTAATATTTCTGTAATATTTGTTAAGACTTATATGGTTAATATATCAAAAAATGACGGCGGCACTGTAAGCTTGGATGGAAAACAAGTAGATTCATCAGTAGAATTTGATGAAAACAGTAATATAACACTTTCAGTTACAGCTGATAACGGTTATCAGATTTCTACAGTTACTATTGATGGAGATTCTCAGACAATTTCTGATGCAACAACATTTTTTAAATCTTTCAAAATAAACGCAAATACAAATATTAATGTTGCATTTATAAAAATTTATAAAATAACAATATCATACGACAACAATCGTGGGTCTGTAGAAACAGATCCAGAATGTGTCGGTGGTGATGTGACTGTTAAAAAAGGTGAAAATATTTCGATAACCGCAACTCCTAAAGAAACTTACAGAGTTAAAAATGTTGTTATTAACGGAAATAATGATGAAGTATTCTTAGATAATACATATGACAAAGATAATCCTTATAAAAAAACATTAACAGCCGATAAGGATTATACAGTTGAAATCACTTTTGCTCCGCTAGTTTACAAGGTTACAGCTGATGTGGGAGAGAACGGCTCAGTTAAAATAGAGAATTTAGAGGTCGATTATGGCGAGAGTGCAAATATAACTATAAATCCAAACACAGGATATACTATAGATGAAGTTAAGGTTAATGGTGTTGATGTAAAATCATCTGTTAAAGAAAATGATGAAGATGATTTAGTATTAAACATTGATAATGTAACTGGAGATAAAACAATTAGTGTTACGTTTAAATTATGTGATGCTGCCAGCATGAGCAATGTTGAATTTAACTCTGAAGATGCTGTCAGATCTAATATGGATGGTACTTTGTATGTGTTTACAAAAGGAAGTACGGTTAAGTTTACAACAGACAAGCAAGGTATTAAAATCATATATTCTGATAATAGTACCGCCGGAGGTATAAATAATAAATCTGTAGACATTACAACAACTAAAATAATAAAGAAAATTCAGTTGCGTTATGATTTTGGTTGGCACGAAATAACTAATATTACAGAGATAAATCCGCTAAAAATAGTCATTGATGAAGATGGTTCTACGCTTGTATTGAAACCTGATGATGCCAATATTAATGGCTATTATAATGATAATGTATCGCTTGCTGTTGAAGTGGAAGATACAGGTGATTATTCAGGACTGAACACAGTAGAATATTGGGTTTCTTGTGATGGTAAAGTAACACAAAGAGAAGAGCTATATACCTATGTGCTAGGTGATGAAATTAAAAATCAATATAGCGGTAACATAGTTGTCAATGCTCAAAGCAATAATAGTGATAATGTTGTTGTTCACTTGAGGGTAACCGATAGAGCTGGTAATGAGAAAGAAATTACATCAGAATTGAAAATCAATATAACTGAGCCAACAATCAGTGTTTCAATTGACGGTACTCTCGACAGCGAAGCAGCGGAAGGCTATTATAATGACACAAGAACGGCTTCTATTACAATTGTTGATAGGGCAACT
Source organism: uncultured Clostridia bacterium (assembly GCA_947589215.1). GTDB lineage: Bacteria > Bacillota > Clostridia > Oscillospirales > Ruminococcaceae > UMGS1601. Next base: position 35,800 of record CANQCL010000015.1, on the reverse strand, counting down.
ACGTTTGATGAAGTAGCCGCAAATGATGGAATTGATATAAAAGCTACAGATGTTAAAGGAAAATCAGTTAATATTTCAAAATCTTTAATGATAAGCAAATGGACTCATAGCGGGGATAAGCATACTGCAACTGTTACGTTTAGTACGGATGCACATTATGTTTGGAAAATTTCATATAAAAATAAAGCAGATAGTATTAACGATGAAAACATAAAAGCATTTGGAGAATCGGTATATGAATTTACAGTAGACACACTAGCTCCCACTGGAAAAATTACTATTGATACAGATAAGTGGGAGGATCAATTGATTTTTGCCTTGACTTTTGGGATTTGTAAAAATTACAGTGTTACAGCTATTGCTGAGGGCTATGATAAAACATCTCCTATTAATGATATTAAGTATTATAAATCGAATTCAGATGAGGCTTTGACGGAAGATGAAATTTTAACTCTTTATAATGAAGCAAAGTTTACAACAGAAATTTATACTGTTAAACCTGATGAACAGTTTGTTGTTTATGCAAGGATTGCCGATTATGCAGGAAACGTACTATATATTAGTTCAAATGGCGTAATTCTTGATAATACCAAAAGTGAAGTTACTTTAACACCAGAAAGTCCAAATGAAAAAGGTTTCTACGGACTAGATTATGTAGAAAACGGAATTAAAGTTGATATAAAAGTAAACGAGGAAATTGTTACTGGAAACACATATTCCGGGATTAAGTCAATTGATTATAAAGTTATTAATGATAATAATGAACAAAGTCCGACTCAATCTGATAATCTTTATACTTTTGATATTACGAATCCAACAAAATCACAATTGAAAAAAGATTGGTTCGGTTCTATTACAGTTGATCCGACTAAGAACAATTCTGATAATGTTAAGGTTATAGTAACAGTAAGTGACAACGCAGGAAATACGTTAGAAAAAGAAGTTGCGCTTGCTATCAACATTGAGCAACCGACTGTTTCTGTAAGCTTTGATAATAATAATGCAAATAGGATAGTTGATGGAAGAGGATATTTTGCTTCAGACAGAACGGCCACTATTACAATCGTTGACAGAGCGTCGGTGTTTAACGAGGAAAAGGCAACTGAAGGTATTAAAATAGATGATGTTTCAGATTATAGTAGCAAACAAATAGATTTGGATACATCATCTATGATTAGCGAATGGAGTAACGACGGTGATATACATACCGCAAAAGTTCTGTTTTCAACGGATGCCAACTACACATGGTCTTTTAGTTATACAAATGATGCGGGTAATCAAAACAACGAAGTTGATGTGACAGGCTGTGAAACACCATATACATTTACAGTAGATAAAAATAATCCTAAGGGGACTGTTTCTGTAAATGTAAACACATGGGATAAACTTCTTGATGTTTTAACTTTCGGTTTGTACAGCAATGTCAGAGCAGATGTTACATCAACATCTAATGACGATACAAGTCCTGTAATTGTTGAATATTTCAAAACTGAAAATCCAATAGTATTGACTGCTGCTGAATTGGAAAATCAGACATTCAGCGATTATAAGGATTTTAGCATTGAGTCAGATGAACAGTTTGTTGTATATCTTAAAATAATTGACTATGCAGGAAATTATATCTATATCAATTCTGATGGATATATTGTAGATAAAATAGCAAGTAATATAGAAATTACAGCAGAAGAAGCGAATACAAATGGATTGTATGGACTTACTTATAATGACGGCATTAATGTAGATGTAAAAATTACGGATGCCAAACCTTATTCTGGCATTAAAACCGTAGATTATTGGGTTGTAAAAGATAACGATGTCGAACATCCAACACAAAAAGGAAATCTTTTTACTTTTAATGTTTCTAAGCCTGTACAGGCTGATCTAGTAAATGAATGGAAAGGAAATATTACAGTTAATCCATATCTTAATAATAGCTGCAATGTTGTTGTTTATATAAAAACAGTTGATAATGCAGGAAATGAAAACACAAAATTTGTTAAACTTGATGTTGATGTTACAGCGCCTAAAATTGATATTACATACAATAACAACCATGACAACAAAGGGAATACTTATTTCAATGCAGTTCGCACGGCAACAGTTGTCATTACAGAAAGAAATCATCATTTTGATTCAGAAGCAGCAACCAAAGGTATTGCAATAAATGCGGTTGATGTTAAGGGAAATAGTGTTGAGAATTCATACACTATCAGTTCATGGACAACTATTGATGATGAAAATCAACCTGATGCTTCAACTCATACAGCTACAATTGCATTTGAAAAGGATGCAAACTATACATTCGCAATTGAATATACTGATAAAGCTGATAATAGTAATGAAACACCGGACACGCATAATTCTGTAGCTTCATATAAGTTTACTGTTGATACAACGGCACCTGTAGGAACGGTTAAAGCTAAATCTGCTGAAGGACGTGAGGACGAATGGAGCAAATTAAGAAATGAGCTTACATTCGGCTTTTGGTCAAACTCAAAAATTACGATTTCAGGAACGACGGATGATATTACTTCTCCAGTTGCAAGTGTGAAATGCTATAAAATGGCATCAACGAATGCAAGTGATGCCACAACAGCTCTGACCAAAGATAGGCTTGATAAAATTATGACTTGGACTGATTTTAAAGGCTTTAGTGTCACGGAAGATGAACAGTTTATTGTATATATTAAGATTACTGATCAAGCAGGAAATTACACTTATATAAGTACTAACGGTTTGATAGTAGATAGTAAAAAACCTCTTGAAGAAGTGATTGCTCCGAAAATTTCAATTAAACCAAAACAACCTATAAACGGTATTTATAATGATGATGTCAAAGTTTCAATTAAAGTAACTGATCCGAAGATTGGAGGTACATATTCTGGTCTGAAAAATGTATCTTATAAAGTATTTGATAAAGCAGTAAGCAGCACTGAGCCTACTCAAAGCGGAACGCTTTATAATTTTACAAAAATTAATCCTGCACAAAAAGATTTACGTCAAACCTGGACGGGTGAAATCACTGTTGACAGTTCAAAGAATAATAGCAATAACATTAGTATTGTTGTTTATGCAGTCGACAATTCTTTAAATGCTTCAGATGATAAGATATCGATTAAAATTGATACAACTGCACCAGCTATAAATATCTCCTATGATAATAATAGTGCTGACAGCGGCAACTACTTTAAAGCAAATAGAACAGCAACAATTGTTATTACTGAGAGAAACTTTAAAGCTGATGATGTAAAGTTAACAATCACAAATACAGATGGTATTATACCTGCCGTTACCTCTTGGAAAAAAACTAAAGGTCAGGGCAATAAAGATAACACTTCTTGGACGGCAACCATCACTTACTCTGCAGATGGTGATTATAAATTTGCTATAGCCTACACGGATCTTGCGGGTAATAGGTGTAAAAGCATTAAATATGCAGATTCAACAGTGGCTGGAACGAAATTTACAATTGATAAAACAATTTCTATGATAGATGTTTCTTATGATAATAATTCTGCAGAAAACACTTATTACTATAAGTCGGATCGTACGGCAACAATCGTTATTACAGAACATAATTTCAATGCGGATCGTGTTCAAATTGATTTGACGTCAACAGATGATGGCGTAGCTATTGATAATCCGTCTGTAAGCGGTTGGTCATCGAATGGAAACAAACATACCGCAACGATTAGTTTTAACAATGATGCTTTATACACTTTAGATATTTCATTTGCGGATAAGGCAGGAAATAAAGCTGCTGATTTTAAAAAACAGACTTTCTATATTGATAAAACAGCCCCTAAGATAAAAATTAAAGGAGTAGCAAATAACTCAGCAAACAGAGGTGATGTTATTCCTGTTATATCTTATTCGGATACAAATTTCGATAACAGTAGAGTAAGCATTAATTTGGAGGGTGCCAATAGAGGTAAAATTACAACTATCGAAGGTTCTTACACTGATATACATAATGGCCGTATATTCACATTCAATAACTTTAAAAAAGAAAAAAGTATTGATGATATTTATACGCTTACCGCATCGTTAACTGATAAAGCAGGAAACATGAGAACTCAAAAATTGAATTTTTCTGTCAACCGTTTTGGTTCAACTTATTTGTTTAGCACTGAAACTACGGAACTTAACGGCTCTTATGCAAAAACACCGGTAGATATTGTGGTTACAGAAATTAATCCAAACAAACTTAAAAATATTAAGATTACTCTTTTTAAAAACGATAAAACAATTACGCTGAATGAACATACGGGTTATAAAACGGATGTTAGCGGTGGTAGCAATCAATGGTATAAGTATAAATATACAATCTTCAAAAACAATTTTAAAGATGACGGTGTTTATAGATTGACCATTCATTCAGAAGATGTTGCCGGAAATGTTGCAGAAAATACTCTTGATACAAAGTATGCCGAAATTGAATTTGGTATTGACAAGACACTACCAACTATTAACGTTAATAACCTTGAAAATGGAAAAACATATGCTGAAGAAAACAAGAAAGTTCGGATGTCGGTAAATGATAACCTGAATCTTGCTTCCGTTATTGTTTATCTTGATGGTAAAGAATATAAAAATTGGACAGATGAAGAACTTGAGAATCTTATTGCAGACGGGGGAAACTTTACATTTAATATTCTTGGCGATTCAATCAGCGCACATACTGTTGAAGTTGTTGCAGCAGATGCAGCAGAAAATGAGTATGTAGAAGAAATCACTGATTTCTATGTAACGACCAATATTTTAGTTCGTTACTACAATAATAAGATATTGTTCTTTGGATCTATTGGCGGTCTAATTTTAATAGCATTCGGAATAATTGTTTTGGTTGTTCTAAAAAAGCGTAAGACTGAAAGTCAATATAGAAATTAAATTAATTTATATGGAGGAAAGAAAAATGACAAAAAAATTTTTAGGCTTATTTACAATGCTTATAATGATAATAAACGTATTCACTACTGCCGGTACGGCATATGCTTATAGCATAAATAGTGTGCAAACGGCGGAAACAATATCACTTAGCGAAACAAAATCAGTTACATTAAAGTATGGCGAGTTTTACGATAATTATTATGCCGAAAGTGGAAAGTATTACTTATTTGTAGCGCCATATACCGGTTATTTTAACTTTACATTAACAGGATGGAAATCAAGAACAGATGGAACATCAGATGCGTCTGTATATGTAACAGACAGCTACGGTAAAAGTGTTGACTACGGTGGATATTATAATCAATATTATAATGATGTAAAATCAGTAGCGGAATGTACAAAAGGTCAAACTTATTATATTGAGATAGGATATTATCCATTTAATACACCTGATTATGAAGCCTTAGGAAATGCAACAACTACTTTAAGCTTAACAATCACTCCACATAATCATGATTTTGATGTCGAGGCATATTCATTTACTACATATTATAATTGCAAGCGTTGTGGTTATTCATACACTAAAAGAACAACAACTATTATACCAGCTCGAACTACACGTAGTGCTTCAGAGGTTTCAAAGGATAAATCATCTGCAAAAAAAGCAATGAATAAGGCAAAAATCACAAATTTTACAGCAAAAAGTAATGCAAAGAAAAAGATAACTGTGAGATGGAAAAAGATTAAGAAAGCAAACGGCTATCAGGTACAGTTATCAAAAAAGAAAAATTTTAAAAACCTTGTGTATAATATTCATACATCAAAGAAAAAGTTAACCATTAAGAATAATATACAGAGCAATAAGACTTATAATATAAGATTACGGGCATATGCAACCTACAGAGATGCATTTGGTAATGTACGCATGGTATATAGTAAGTGGAATAAGAATTTAAAAAAAGTTAGGGTTAAATAGTTTGTAAGGATAAGTCTATTGAACTTGATTTTCTGTATTTTGATGACATCTATGAAGGCTTGTAGAACTGCGCGATAATTGTATATAAGGCTATTTCTAGTGCCTGCTCGTCAAGATACCCTTTACAGCTAAATCCTCCGACAATCAGCGAAATTGAGAAATCAATGAAAAGATAATATATAGAATCGCAACCTGAAACTAAGCGTATCAGTATTGCGGTTATTGATTTCTATAATCCAATTTGCAATAAATTATTAGCATTATACTTTTAGTAATATTAAAAAAAGACCGTCTCATAAGAAACGGTCTTTTTGCTTTTATAGAAAAGAATATTGTTAAAACGCTGTTTTGTAAATCTCAAGAATCGACTCAACTGTGCATGGTCTTGGGTTGCCGCCTGTGCAAACGTCTGCAAATGCAGACTCTGCAAGTGCTTGCAGATCTTCTTCCTTAACTCCGATCTCGTGAAGTTTAGCAGGAATTCCAACATCTTTTGAAAGCTGTTTAACTGCGTCAACTGCGGCCTTTCTGTATTCCTCCTGAGACATCGACTCTGTTCCCTGAACGCCCATTGCCTTTGCAATATCTCTGAACTTCTCGCCAGTGTATTCAGCGTTGTATTCCATTACATATGGCAGCAGTACAGCATTTGCGATACCGTGAGGTGTGTCGTAGAAAGCTCCGAGAGGGTGAGCCATTCCGTGAACAACGCCAAGTCCTACATTTGAGAATCCCATTCCTGCAATGTATTGACCGAGCGCCATATCTTCACGTCCCTTTGGATCGTTGTCGCAAGCAGCTCTCAGTGAACGTGAAATAATCTCGATTGCTTTAAGGTGCATCATATCTGTAAGCTCCCATGCGGCGAGAGTTGTGTAACCTTCTATTGCATGGGTAAGAGCGTCCATACCCGTTGATGCTGTCAAACCTTTTGGCATTGACGACATCATATCACTGTCAACTATAGCTACAACAGGAATGTCGTGCGGGTCAACGCATACGAACTTTCTCTTCTTTTCGGTGTCTGTGATAACGTAGTTTATCGTTACCTCTGCGGCAGTTCCTGCTGTCGTGGGCACTGCAATAATCGGTACGCATGGTTTTTTAGTTTCCGCAACACCCTCAAGAGAAATAACATCGGAAAACTCGGGGTTGTTTATGATAATTCCTATACCCTTTGCTGTGTCAATAGGCGAGCCTCCGCCTATTGCAATCAAATAATCAGCGCCTGCGTTTTTAAAGGTATCAACTCCGCTTTTTACAATATCTACTGTTGGGTTTGCCTTAACCTCGTCGAAGATTTCATAAGCCAAAGACGCCTTATCCAGTAAATCTGTTACTTTCTTTACAACATTGAACTTTATCAAGTCCTTATCTGTTACAATAAGCGCCTTTTTAAAGCCTCTTGCTTTTGCTTCGGTAACTATTTCTGAAATAGCTCCTGCTCCGAAATATGAGGTCTCGTTTAAAATCATTCTGTTTGCCATAGTTTAAAACTCCTTTATTTTTTAGTTATAGCTTAACTACATCTTTATTATAGCCTAAATTTGTAACGCTTTCAAGAAAATAAAAGGATAATTTTGCACAAAAAATATACATAATTTTTGTAAGGTATCGTTTTGGAAGTATAAAAAATTATTCATTATTTTTTACGATTTCTAGGCAGATCGACCTGCCTGTCTATTTTATATTATTTAAAGTAATATAATACTTCTTCTTTTTTTGTCATATTTTAGTTTTCCACCAACCATCTGCTTTTAATTTACTTCATAATTATGACTTTGCCTTTAAATCCCGCTTTCTTCACAGCATTTTTCATAGATTTATTTTTTACGTATATTTTACAGCCTTTAGGTACATCTATAAATGCCTTTTTTTGTATTTGAATTTTATTTTTAGTTTGAATTTTTATTACTTTCAGATTATCACATTTGCAAATTGCTTTTTTCTGAATATATCCTACCTTTCCTGAAAGAATGATAGTTTTTAGATTTTTACATTCGTTTATAGACTCATTTGCTATTACATCAATATTTTTCAAAGTGATATTCTTCAAATGCTTATTCTGTGAAATGTTGGAGAGAAAACATTCACAATCACTGGTACCGCTAACATACATTTTCTTTAATTCATCACAGCTAACAATATTTTCAAAAAGATATTTTATATTTGTGGCTTTTATTTCTTTCAAACTATTCCACTTACGAATATTTATTAATTCATAAAAATCATCTGCAATTAGTTTTTCGCAAGTTTTTGCTGATTTCGGATTTACATACTCGTCAAACCTAACAGAATCGATTTTATAAATCTTATTTCTGTAATTCACCGTATTGGGAATTTCGATTTTCTTTGATTTTAAGAGTATATCAATTATATCATTCTGTATTGTATTATTAAAAGAATCTCCGTCGTTAAAGAACCTATATTTAATACCGTTTTGTGTCGTTATAATATCGTAAGCTTTCTGAAATTTTTTTGATTTGCAGTTTATATTATCATAAACGACTTTATCTCCTATTAAAATTTTTGCTTTTTTCACGCCTTTTTTGTTTTGACTGAGCTGCTCTTTAAGCTGGTCGGCTACTTTTTGATTTTTTACAATAAATTCAATCCCCTCAGCTGTGTTTTCAAAAGCAGTATCCTCTATTTTAGGCGATCTCTCCTGACTTTCAATTTTAACCCTTGAAAGTTCAGCGCAGTTTTTGAAAGTCCAAAATTTAATTTTTTTAACCTTTTTTGGTATAACAAATTCTTTTAAAGCATAACAATCCATAAATGCTGAAAAACCTATTCCTTCAAGATTTTTCGGCAAGTCTATTCTTTCTAGTGATGTACATTTTTCAAATGCGTCACAACCTATCTTTTTTGTACTGCTATTTATCTTTACAGTTTTGATGTTGCTGCATTTTCCAAACGCATTAAAAGTTATTGTTTTAAGTGAAGCAGGCAGATAAACCTTTTCCAGTTTTTTTACGCCAAAAAAATCTATTTTCGTAGTTCCTTTTGAAACTTTGTATGTCTTTTTACTATTTACAAGAGATAACAGCTTTTTGCCGTTCTTTGAATATATAGCTCCGTTTTTCATTTTAATATTAGGATTGTTTTTATCAATTATAACTTTTAATTTTGGATAGTCTGATAACCCACCTAAAACTTGTGTTTTCTTTGGAACATATATCTTTTCAATTTTTGTAAATTTTGCATACTGAAAATCTGCACTCTCTACTGAATCAGGTATAATAACATTTTTATATGGCATCTTCCATTTTCCGTAATGCCTCCCTGTATGTGAGTCATCTATACAAATCTCTTTAATTTTAACATTTCTACCTTTAAAAAAGATTGTTTCCGGGAATTTAAGAGTATCACCTTTAGTTTTTGCAAACCTAGCATATACGTAATATGTTCCTTTACTGCCAGATGGAGTTACAAGTATATCATCATAAATAGCAATATCATAATAAATATTATCTATATTTACATTATAATAATCAGATGAGCCTTTATCATGACTATATTCCCATTTATAATTGTCAGGATAAGTATATCCTGAAACATTTATGGGCAAAAGACAAATCGAACATATTATTAAACTTAGCATACAAATAGATATTTTTTTCATTATGTTTCCTCCTATTAAACCAATACTATTCCATTTACTTTGAGTAAAGTATGATGTATTTATTTTCATATCTCTAACATATGTGCCTGATTAATGCTATTTTGCTACAATAACACCGTATGGCGGAATAACCACACGTTTTGTTATTTTCTCTCCTGTAAGAGCGTTTGTAAACTGCATTTCATTTGAAAGGTTAATTGTTTCTTCGTGGTCATTGAAATTCTGAAAGAAATAGATATTCCCACGCTTTCCGACAGTGACGTTTTTCGGCAGATCAACGTCAAGGTTTCTTTCAATGCCGAGCCTTTTGCAAATGACGGAATAAAGCTCTTTTAAGAAAGTAATATCCGCAAATGAAGCTATATAGAAAGCCGAGCCTTTGCCGTACTTGTTCTCAAGCAAAGCGGGCCAGCCTGCATACCAGTCTTTGGTGAATGTACCTAGCACATTTGCGGTTGTTGGGTGGACAAGGTCACACATAACTGATGTTTTAAATGTTCCCTTAAAGCCTGCCTTTTGTCCGTCAACGGCTATTTGGTTTTCCTGGTGGTCGTACAGAGCGTCGAAATCCTCCTGCCAAAGCCCGAATACCTCCGATAAGCCTTGCGCCGGTAAATCACCGTTAAAGCAGAGGTCGGTTTCATTAGCAAGCCCTGTGAAATATGTGCCGACTAGTGTTCCGCCGTTTTTCACAAAGCTTTTAAGACGGTCTGCAACGCCGTTTTTGAGCATATAAAGCATTGGGGCGATAAGCGAGTCGTATCTTTCAAAGCTTGCGGTTGAATCTATAACGTCACAGGGGATACCAGCCTCCCAAAACGGCGCATAGTGGCAGAGACAAGCTTCGTTGTACTTCATTCCAATGTTTCTCGGACCTTTTCCGTCATCTATCGCCCACTTGTTTTCGGTGTCGAATATTATTGCAACCTTTGGATTGATGTCGGCGTTATATAAGTCATCGCTCAGCTTTTTGAGGTCTTCTCCGACCTTTGCCACGTTTCTGAAAACCATAGTGTCGTCTTTTCCTCTATGAGAAATAACCGCACCGTGCCACTTTTCACAAGAGCCGTTTGACTGTCTCCATTGAAAATACTGAACAGTGTTTGAGCCGTGAGCCAAAGCCTGCATAGAGGTGAGTTCAAGCAGATTTGGGTGGCGCAGACGTGAAACTCCGCACCAATTTGCGGTAGACGGGGTGTTCTCCATCATCATAAACGGCTGGTTTTTGTATGAGCGCATAAGGTCGTGGTTAAACGCAGTAGACATTGCGTTCCAGTAGTCGTCGCCTGTGTGCCAGCAGGGGTAGGAATCCCATGAAATCACGTCGACATCATTTAAAAACTTATAGTAGTCTATCTCCGTAAACATTGCCATCATATTAATCGTGCAGGGAATATCGGGATTTACAGATTTAACAGCTTTGACTTCCTCACGGTAAAAGTCAAGCGTCTGCTCTGTGCAAAATCTGTTCCAGTCGAGGTTAAGCCCGTGAAGAACAGACATACCATTGTCGGCAGGAGCTTCAATTTGCTCCCAGTCTGAGTATTTCTGACTCCAAAAAATTGTATACCAAGCGTCGTTGAGAGCCTCCAAATCGTTATTGTACTTGTTTTTCAGCCATTCTCTGAAAGCAGACTGGCATTTATCGCAGTAGCATTGACCGCTAAGTTCATTAGAAATATGCCACATAATTACGGCAGGATTATTTGCATATCTCTCCGCTAAACGGGTATTTATCTCTTTAGTTTTTCGTCTGTAAACAGGAGAGGTGTAGCAGTGGTTGTGTCTTCCGCCGTGAAGATTTTGCACTCTGTTTTTCTCTACCCTTGAGACCTCCGGGTATTTGTGTGTAAGCCATACAGGTCTTGCCCCTGTCGGTGTTGCAAGAATAGTATAGATACCATTTTCGTAAAGAGTATTTATTACCTTGTCCATCCAGGAAAAATCATATACTCCGTCATCAGGCTCCAGCATTGACCAAGAAAAAACTCCCAAAGTAACGCAGTTAAAGCCAGCCTTTTTCATATACTCGATATCTTTTTCAAAAACTCCGTCAACCTTCAGCCACTGTTCGGGATTATAGTCAGCGCCGTGAAGAAGCTTGGGAAGCTTTGGAGTGATAACAAATTTGCTGTTCATATTATATTCCTTTCTTTTTTATCCAGCGTTAGTCAAATCAGAAATCTGCGAGGTTGACTGAACATCGTCAGTCTCCTTGACATTTAAAATACACCACTTTGCGCCGATTCTAGCTACATACACTTCAAACTTTACATCTTCGCTTGACTTAGAACCCTCAAATTTTACTGTCGTTTTAACGATTTTTCCTTCTTCTAAGCTTACGCTTTTTCCGTATTGTTCTTGATAATCCATTTCCTGCTCGATTACATCGCCTTTATCCATATCTAAGGTTTCATCGATTTTTACTGTGCTTTTAAAGCCTTTTCCGAACACGTTTATATAATCGGAATACAAAGTTTCCATAGCCGTGTCCTTATCGAGCCCCTGAGATTTTATTCCCTTGTTATTTTCTTTGGCAAGGTCAGATGAAAAGCAAGCATTGTATTTATCATAATCCATTTCAGATATTGAGGTAAAATATTGATTCACCAGCTCGTTAGGATCGTTACTTGAGAACATACCTTGATTATAGAGAACAAAAAATATAATTCCTGCAAGTGCGATAACAAGAATTAATAGCAGGATTTTTTGGTTTCTTTTTTGCTTGGTCGTTATTGTTTTTGGTTTTTTTCCTTGTGCTAAACGCTCCTTTGCAAGACGTTCCTGTTCTTCGGGCGGGAGAAATCTTTCAGGGATTTTTGTTTCATATTTTTTTGCGGCTTTTATCTCTAAATTTGGGTTTCCGTACCCGCAATGCTCGCAGAATTCGCCTGTATACTCTTTACCGCAGCTTTTACAAATTTTAGGCATTTTATATCGTCCTTCCAGCGATTAAAATTAATCAATTTAAAGAAAGTTTAACATAAATAATATGGGTTTTCAAGAGGGTTTTATATTAAATTTGCAAAATAAAAAGGAGATAAGAAAAATCTTATCTCCCTCAATGATTAACTTTTAATTATAGTATAATTTATTATTCTTCACTTTCATTATTATCAATAATACATGAACTTATATGTCTAGCACCATCAGCAGTAGTTATATCGGTAATGTTTACATCTACATTAGCATTCTTGTCTTCTTTAAACGAACCTACATCTCCCTCTAGCAATTTATCAACGTCTTTAAACATACCTTTTTCAATGTCGCTTTCACTAAAACCCGAGTATAATCCTCCTCCTCCTTGTAGTGTACCATCAGGATTATATGTTTCTTCAACTATTATTTTTCTGCCTTCCTCATCGACATACGCTTTACATTTAATATTATGCTCTTCGGGGTTGACTTCCTCACCGTTTAAAATAACCCTGATATTGCCGAATAATTTTCCATCCGTAGTGGCATTTACTGTGAAAGTTCCGCATACCAAAGCTGCGATTACTGCCAATACGATTATCAGACCCTTATGTCTGAAGGTTTTTTTCCTTGTCTCTGTCATACATAACATCCTTTCAATAGCTTCTTCAGATGGACAGACCTTTGAAAAAGCGTTCCTATAATACTCTTTATTCATTGTTCCATTCATCTCCTAATAATTGTTTTAATTGTGTTCGTGCACGGTGAAGTCTTGTTTTGACGGCGGAATCTTTTATTTTCAGTACATCTGCGATTTCTTTTACGGATAAATCTTCATAGTAAAATAGGTGAATGACTGTGCTCTGCTTTTTCGGAAGACTCATTACAGCTTTAAACAAATCATAGTTATATTCATTGTCAAATTGATATTTGCTATCGGCGTTTTCCAAAGGAACAGAACGTTTCTTGAATGGTGATTTTATGTAATTTTTGCTTTCATTGACGCAAACTTGTGTCAGCCATTTGTCAATATGAGAAGTATCCTCAAACGGTTTTTGGTATTTCCATAGTTTTAGAAAAACATTTTGCAATATGTCTTCTGAATCCGTGTGATTGTGAGTGAATGACAGCGCTATAAGAAACAGCCGCTGATTATTTCGTTCCACTGCACTTATAAATTCGCACTCTTTCACAATTTCACCGCCCATACTTTGAAAAGCCTTTCACTATAATAACAATTATAAAGGGTAAAAGGTTACATAAATAAAAATATTTTTTGAAAGTTATAAAAATAAAAACCACGCACTAATAATGTACGTGATTCGCCTGCGGAGGCTCGCCGATATAAATACTTTGTAAATAGATTTCACTGCTAATGCGAGATACAAAAAATTCGCTTTCACAAAATACGAAGTACAAATAACAGACCATTACTACATCAATTTTTAGCCCGCCGTTGTATAAAAATTACCACCTTTAGCGAATTTACCAAAGGCGGCAATGAGTACAAAGTAACATAAATAGTTGATTAATTTATATAAGTAAAATCGCGAGATACAAAAAATTCACGTTCCGCAAAATGTGAAACGCGAACTGCCTGCGGCGGCTCGCCGCTGGTCGAGGTGACGGGACTTGAAAGCGAATAAAAGTAAAAATTAGCCCGAGAAACCGTTGTTTACGGTATCTTCTCCGTACTAAAAGTGGTGTCAAACATGAAGCGTTGGAGTTGATAGTGACGATGTTGTGTCATCGGACAAATAGAAATATTTTATTTTTTATCCCTAAGATGAGTTTTCACCTTAGGGATTTTTCTAACCTGTTTTGCTATTACCGCTTATTTTTGTTACATATCTATTGTAAACCTACAGAGTTGAAGAAAAATATAAAGTTAGTTCATTGACGTTCTTGTCCTTTCGTGATATAATAAAAAATGGATTAGTATACTTATTTAAAGTGGGAGAGATTATGCGATACATCGGAGGAAAAGGTCTTTTATTAGAAAATATAAATAATGTCATATCTGCTGAGATTCCGAATGTATCATTGGTGCTTGATTTGTTCGCAGGTTCTGGAGTAGTTTCAAGCAATTTTAAATCAAAAGGATACAGAACAATCAGTAATGATTTTCTATATTTCAGTTATGTTATGTCAAGGTCAGTAATCGCATTGAATAGAAAACCGACTTTCAAAACTTTAGGAATAACAGACCCTATAAAATATCTGAATAAGTTAACAATTTCAGATACAGATTTTCAAACCGATGAATGCTTTATATATAACAACTACAGTCCTGTTGGAGAATGTAACCGAATGTACTTCCAACCTGAAAACGCTTTAAAAATTGATATAATAAGACTTACAATTGAAAAGTGGCACACAGAACAACTGATTGATGATAACGAATATTTCTATCTTCTATCCTCACTGATAAGTGCCGTTCCTTTTGTTTCAAACATAACAGGTGTTTATGCTGCTTATCTTAAATTCTGGGATGAACGTACATATAAAAAACTTGAATTGACCGAGCCTGTTATTATAAATAATGGGAAGAAAAACGAAAGTTATAACAAAGACTTTACAGAGCTTTTATCAATGAAATGTGATCTTTTGTACGCTGATCCCCCCTATAATTCAAGAGAGTATCTTCCGAATTATCATATTCTTGAAACTATTGCAAAATATGATTACCCTATTATATACGGTGTAACAGGTATGCGTACGTATGGTAATCAGAAGTCGGTGTTTTGCAAAAAAAACACTGTAGCTTCTGCATTTGAAACTATGATAAGAGACTGTCAAAGCAGATATATTCTGATAAGCTACAATAATGAAGCTCTGCTATCAACAGATGAACTTTCGGATATTTGCAGACGATATGCTGTCGACAATAGCTTTAAACTTTTTGAGTATGATTACAGAAGATACAAGAACAAAATCTCAAACAATAAAAAGGGACTAAAAGAACAGTTATACCTTTTAAGGAGGCATTAATATGATTGTTAAAGCACCTTTTAATTATATAGGAAATAAGTATAGGATTATAAACTCTATTCAAGAATTTTTTCCAGAAAATATAGATACTTTCGTTGACTTATTTTGTGGCGGTTGTGATGTTAGTATAAATACTGATGCAAATAATGTATATGCTAATGACATTAACTACCATGTTATAGGAATTCTTAAAGAGTTTCAAAAATATGACGTTGATTATATCCTTGAATATATAGACAGCACAATAGAAAAATGGCAACTTAGCAAAACCAATGAAAGTGGATATAAGGCTTTTCGTGGCTACTATAATCAAACAAAGAATCCTTTGGATCTATATGTTCTTATGTGTTTCAGCTTCAATTATCAGTTTAGATTTAACAGCAGTCACGATTATAATAATCCATTTGGCAGAAATAGAAGCAGTTTCAACGAGATTATGCGTAATAATCTTATCTTGTTCAAACAGCAGATAGATGATATACATTTCTCCGCAGTTGATTTCTATGACTTTGACTATGATATTCTCAAAACAGGCGATTTTATATACGCTGACCCTCCCTATCTCCTTACTTGCGGAAGTTATAATGATGGTAAGCGGGGATTTAGAGGTTGGACGGAGAATGATGATCTGGAACTGCTTAAATTACTGACTGAACTCTCAGAGCGTGGAGTGAATTTTGCACTATCCAACGTTATAGAGCATAAGGGACTTACAAACGATGCTATAATAGAGTGGATATCAAACAACGGATACAGTATACATAATATCAATTTCAATTACAATAACTGTAACTATCATACAAATAACCGTGAAAATGTTACTAAAGAAGTTCTGATAACAAACTACTGATTGGAGGACATCATGGCAGAAAGAACATTTGGTTGGGTACAAGAAGCATACACTATATCAAATCTAAAAAATGTTGTCAGAGTGTTTGTTCCTGATTCAGATATAAATAAACTTTTAAGAAAAGATAAGATACCAAGACTTATCTCAGAAGAATATCAAAAAGACGATATGATAAAGCATCTTAGCTCGAACAAGATGAATATTCCATACATGCTTCTTAAAGGGAAAGGTACTCCCAAAGGATATACTCGCACCAATTCTCCTTGTTCAGGCATAATTCAAGCTGTTCTTCCTGGACAAAGAAAGGAATATCAAGGCGACTGGCCTGCTGATTCGTTTTTGCGTTGGGCGGTAAGTATGGGTTTTCTTAATTATAATCATGAGAAAGATACTTGCAGTATTAGTGAGCTGGGATATAGATATGCTGTTTCAGCAGATGACAGCAAAGAAGAAAAGGATATATTGACCGAAGCATTTCTTTCATATCCTCCTGTCTGTCGTGTTTTAAGTCTGCTTGAAAACGGTAACATTATGACAAAGTTTGAGATTGGCTGTCAGATCGGATTCGTAGGTGAAGCTGGATTTACCTCTATTCCTCAGAATCTTATTTTGCAAGGGCTTAGTTCTGCTGTTAGCTCTGAGGAAAGAAATAAGCTGTTATCCGATACAGAGGGAACATCTGATAAATATGTCCGTACAATTTGTGCTTGGCTTAAAAGTGTCAAATGGGTAATGCAGGTATCAAAGAGCGTAACTGCTGATTTAGGATATATGACGTATACTGATACTATTACCCAATCATATCAAATCACTCTTGAGGGTAAAAAGGTGTTGAAATACGCAAGAGGAACTTCAAAATTCAAACGTATAGACAAAAGAGTTATGTGGGATATGCTATCAACCAAACCGTCTGATAGAGATTATCTTCGTAATCGTAGAACATATCTAATAAAGTATTTATCTTCTACATATCGCAGTTTAGAGGAAATAATCTCTCATTTACAGGCTAATGGTATGACTGAGGACAAAGGAACCATTTCCGATGACATACAAGGTTTGATAAACATTGGTATCAATGTAAATAGGAATGAGAACAAATATAAGATAATGGATAGAATTATCGAACTTGATATTCCCGACAGTATTAAGTCAATAGATGCATCAAAGTCTGATCTTTCTTTACTGAAGGACAAAATACGCAGAAAACTTTCTCACATCAATCACAAGTATCTTGTATTAATCGATCTCGGATTTGATGGCAAGGCAGACAGAGAATACGAATTACAAACAGCAGACCTTTTAACGGGAGAATTGGAGTTCAAAGGTTCAAGATTGGGTGATGCACGTAAGCCTGATGTATGTGTATTCTACGATAAAAACGGATTAATAATTGACAACAAAGCTTATAGCAAAGGATATTCTTTGCCAATTAAACAGGCTGATGAAATGCTCCGCTATATTGAAGAAAATCAGAAACGTGACAAATCTATTAATCCTAATGAATGGTGGACGATTTTCAATGATGATGTGAATAAATTTAATTTTGCTTTTGTTTCTGGGGAATTTACAGGTGGTTTTAAGGACAGACTTGAAAATATCAGCCGTAGGTCGCATATTAACGGTGCTGCTATCAACTCGGTAAATCTCTTGCTACTTGCAGAAGAAATAAAATCTGGTAGGCTCAGTTATGGGGACGTTTTTGCAAAATTTGAGTGTAATGACGAGATAATCATTTGATTTATAACAGGAGATTAGCATAATATGATTGAAAAATTAAGAGGAATTAGAATAAAAGGACGTTGCTTTTCAGCTAAAACATCTCTTATGTTTTTTAATAAAGAGAAATCTCGTATAAGTATAATATATGGAAAGAACGGAAGCGGCAAGAGCACATTATCTAAAGCTATCCAAAATAGTGAATCTGATTTATCAACAGAAACAATAAGTCGTGATAACACGACACTTTTAATTCCTGAAAGTAACATTGCTGTATTTAATGAAGATTTCATCAAAAGAAACGTAGATGTCAAGAGTGAAGGATTAGATGCTGTAATTCTTTTTGGTGAACAAAATGAACTAAATAGTAAAATCCAAAAACATAAAGATCAAATTAATGACATTATGGCATTAAGAGATGCAGAGGAACAAAAGACAAATAGTTTTGAAGATAGTAAAAATATCTCTTCACCGAACTATAAGATTAGTAAAATAAAAGAACGACTAAGGAGCAAAGACGGTTGGATTACAAGAGAACAGAAGTTGAGAGGTAAAAATACAAATTTAACGGCAATCGCATTGTGGTGCCAAACTTACTGGTTTAATATTTGATAGTGACGTTGTTGTGTCACAGGAAAAGTATAAACATTTCATTTTTAAATAATGATTATACTTTTTAACGATTGGCCTTAGCCATTCATATGAAAAATTATCCCTAAGATGAAGTTTTCACCTTAGGGATTTTTCTAACCTGTTTTGGTATCGCTATCATTAAAAATTTCCTTGTCTCAGGAGCAATTTACTGAAAATAAGCTGAGTTGAGTGCAGTAAAAGTAAATATATAAAAGCTGACTTAATTACTCATGATGGCTTGAAAGATGGCATTTGGTGGGTGCGCTCTTTCCCACATTTCTTTTGACCAAATGGGTGTGTAGCAGCGGTGTGTGGAGGTCATTATTCAAATCCGAATGTCATATCAAACACAAATCCCAGAAAATAGGGCAAATGCGAAAATTTTTTGTATCAGTATACTAACATGATACTTATGTTGCATATAGGACACAAGCATTTAAAATTATATTCTTAATCATAATTATCAATATTTTGTACAAATGCTTGACAACTGATACCATATATGCTATACTTCAAGTTAAGATTAGCACTCGGTTAAGACGAGCGCTAAAACATAAAGGAGAGCATAAAATGTATCAAAGTCTTAAAACCGAAATTAAGGATATTATTGAGATTGTAAAGCAATGTCCTGAGTCGTTACAAGAAAAGTGTTTCGAACTACTTTTGGAGAATTATTTATCGGATAACGGTCAGAATGACATTTTAGAAACTAAAGCAGTTACTCCTGTGGCTGACGCAAAGATATCTGTTGTGGATGTACAAAATGAAAATGATAGTGAAGAAAATAGAGATTTTAATACAGAAATCTCTATGAAAGAATTTCATGTTAAGGTCCAGCGCTTTTTAACCTCTAATAACATATCCAATGAACAAATCAACTATCTATACTATAAAGAGGACGAAAAGTTAAAGCCGCTGTATGATTCGCTGAATAGCACAAATATGTCAGAGTGTCAAATACGCATTGCTTTACTTACAGCTTTTGAAAATGCGTTTTCTGATAGCAACGGTGAAATGTCATTCAATTGTGAAGACGTAAGGGCACGGTGCAATGCAATGAAATGCTATAATTCCGCCAATTTTACTTCATATTTTAAAAACAATAATTCCTTATGGGAAAATTGGCCTGAAAAATATGACAAGAATTTAAGTATCGTATTATCTGCTGAAGGAAAAAAAGAGTTGGCAAAGGTTTTGCTCGATTTGGCCAAGGGTGAGTAAAAATGACCATACAAGAGCTGACGCAAAATGCAAAATCACTTTGGAATGACATAAAAGCTGCAAAAGCATTATTAAAAAAGGCTGACTCTATAAATGTCAACAGCAAAGAAGAACGTCAAGCATATGCGGAGTTGGCCAGCAAATGGTTTGAGCTGTTATCAAAAAATTTGATATCTTGTGGCATTTCTAAAGAAATAGTTGATAAATACAATCAGGCTTTTAGAGAAATTTTGAAGCTGTCTGATAAAGCTAGTCGGAGAGCTTCTTATATAAAGCAAATCGATTGTGTTTCTATTGATTTTAACGATAATGTGGTTATCTTTTTGCAGACAGAT
The DNA here is from genome assembly GCA_947589215.1 of uncultured Clostridia bacterium. Taxonomy (GTDB): domain Bacteria; phylum Bacillota; class Clostridia; order Oscillospirales; family Ruminococcaceae; genus UMGS1601. Next base: position 15,647 of record CANQCL010000015.1, on the reverse strand, counting down.
GCAATGTCTCCTGAAGAAAATCATTATGAGTTTAATGATGACGTCCAAGCGCTTTTAGAAAAAATATCAGATACTGATGAAAATGAGTATTTAAAAGAGGCGTTAGGATGCTGGGAAAGTGGTTACTTGAAAGCGGCAACCGTGCTGCTATGGTGCGCTGGTATTGATCGTATACATAAAGTGATTGAGAATAAAGGGTTTGATATTTTTAATGCTACATCAACGCAGATGAAACTACAAACTACTGGTAGATTTAAGCGATTTGCCAAGGAATACAATATCCATTCATTGAGCGAATTGCGAATGGTATTTGATAGTGATGTATTATGGGTTATTGAGGGTATGCAGCTGATTGATTCTAATGAAAGAACTCGGCTTGTAGGCTGCTATGATATGCGATGCCATTCAGGCCATCCAGGTGCTGCTCCGATTACCAAATATAACGTTATATCTTGTTTCTCTGATATTGTAGAAATTGTTCTTACTAATCCGAAGTTTTCTATAACAGACAGTTAATAATCTGTCCTGCTATACAAAAGCTCATTTATTTAAAATATTTCTGCATTGACTACTTCTATCACTTAATCTCTGATATTATTCAAAAATATCACCTTTATAGATTCCTTACCTTTATCAGACTCATATTCAAAACTTACTTTTTCGCACCAACGTAATAGTGCTTCGTCATTATCATCTACGCCGACTATATTTCTATTTAATAACTTTGATTCAAAAAGAGTTTCACCTACGAATTGATCAAGTACCATATCTCCCTCTTGAGAATAACAAAGCATAGTATTCCTTGGAAAATATGGTGACCAGTTTCTACGCCATTTGGCATCATTACTTAATCCGTTAACAGAGTTTTGTGTCATTACAAAAGTATAAACATTTAATTTTTAAATAAAACTTCTACTTTTTATTCGTTCTTACGAAAAAAATTATCCCTAAGATGAATTTCTCACCTTAGGGATTTTTCTATCCTGTTTTGCTGTTACTAACATTAAATATCTTATTATCAAGAAGCGTAGTATTCTTTCTCTGTACATCCTTGTAGCTGTGAGTATATATCTGAATACTCGTATATGAATCAGAATGTCCGAGTAATGATTGTAGATCCTTTGGGCTTGCTCCGTTCTTAGCTAAAAGACTTGCAAATGTATGCCTTAATATATGTAAGTTACGATATGGAATGTCGGTGTCATTCAAAAACTTTTTATATCTCCTGCCAATCACTTTTGGTAGCATGGCTAATCCGCTATCTTCCTGATATAGGACATGACCTGAATCAACCCAATCTGGATTTTCAGCTTTGCGTTTCTCATAATTTGCTTTTGCCTTCTTCAAAATCTCAACAGTTTCTGTTCCTAATGGAATTGAGCGTACACCTGCACTTGTTTTAGGTGATTTCTCATATATTATCCTGTCTACTTTAATTACATTCTCTGTTATATGTATCTCAGGATATAGATCATCAAGTGAGATGTTTTCATATTTTAAGCCTGCCATTTCTCCTCGTCTTAAACCGCATAATGCACCTAAGATAAGTATAAGTAATACCATTTCATTTTCCGTTTCTTTTGCCTTGTGTATAAGTGTTCGTATTTCATTTTCTGTGAATACCTCAATAGGTTTGATTTGTTTTGGTGGCATTCTTAAATGTGAAAATGGGTTGTATCCTCTCCTGATATATGACAACTCGTCTGCAAGCTGAAAAAGTATTGACATCATATTAACATAGCTTCTTACTGTCTTTGGAGCCAGTCCACAGTCAACAAGGAAATTTACATACTTCTGTGCAGAATCAACGGTTATTTTGTGAAGATATGTATCTCCCCAATAATCAAGAATACCTTTCTTATCCTTATGATTATATATGATTGATTTATAGCCTTTCAATGTGCTTGGAGATATAAACTTAGTATATGTTTCAAGATAAATCGTAATCATATCTGATACGGTTTTTGTGTTCTCTACAAGCTGTAGTTCGCCTAGAAGATACTCCTGCTCTACTTTCAATTTGTACGACTTTATCAAAGAAAACGGTGTACCAACAGGGAAGGTTTTCGACCGACGTTTTCTTGTTCCGTCGGTCGTATTAATATCCCATGTCAGCTTGTATTGCTTTGTAGCACCTGTGCCTATTGTTGTTAGTGAAGCCATATTTAAGTCCCCCTTATTTCATCTCATAAATAATACTATCTTCGTTTGCCGAATTCATAAACTTTTCAAGTTCTTTAGGATTCACTCGATGAGTTCTTCCTATACGAATAGAATTGATAAAGCCATTATTAATTAATTTAAGTACCGTTCTGTAATTAAGATTTAGTATTGAACTGCATTCTTTAATTGTTAATAATTGTTTCATAATTATTTTTCCTCCAGTAAAATCTTTATTTCTCTATATTTACCTACATTTACAGGTTCATATATAGCTATACCTACAGATTTTAGAGTAACCCTGTAATCCTTCATTTTCTGCCACACTTGTGTATTGCAGCTTGGAAACGCTTTATTTCTAAAATCATATCCATTATTCGCAGCATAATCAATAATCTTCTCAAGAAAATCAGTTGACGACCCTTTAAAGCTTCCATGCTCTTTTATATATTTGACAATACACGAAATATATGGATTTTCGTCTATAGTGATATTATTTGAGCCTGATAAATTATCACAATAATCATGCACAAACATACCATATCCTGTTTTAATACTTTCTGCTATACAGTAACCCCATTCAGTCCATGCAAGCATACGAGGTTTTTTAGGCAGAGAATAACTGCTACTGTTATGCAACTTCATAGCCTTGCTTAGAATATTAAAAATAGCATCCAGTATTAGTGGCAAGCATTTATTCAATTTTCCTGCATAGGCTTCTTCACTTAAAGCGCGATTTTCTGACATTCTTTTAAATTTCAAAAGCAATGAACGATCTAATAAATCATTTCTTGTACCGATTACATCAGTACCGTTCATAGCTAAACACCTTTGCAACGATAAAACAATCTCATCATTTGTAGTATAAAGTCGGCGTATACTTATATTTCCGCCAGTTACGACCTGGCAAAACATATTCATCATATCATCACTAAGCTTACCCGTTACATTATCAAATGCTGTGTAATAATTCTTAGTAAGTGCAACCTGTAAATCCCGTATATTAGATTTATTAAGATATAGCAGATCCCTTTTGGTTGGATCAATAATAGACGTAATAGTTTTCAAAGCCGTAGATTTACCTGCTCCATAGTCACCATAGGCAACAAGCAACGGGTGTTGTATATCTTTAACAAACAATGTGCATAGATACACTATCAGCAACAGATACTGCTGTTCATCTATAATAAAAAGTTCTTTGATTAACGGCATAAGCACCTCTGGCTGTGCAGTTAAATCAGGTTCAACCTGAGATTTCATTTGTTGTGTATGTATAAACAGTGATTTGCAATCACTGTTGTCTACTATCTTCACAAAATCCTCTGTGATTACAACTATCTTATTATCATTATCGAGATTATATATTAATCTATCCTGTTCTTGAATAACACGTGTTCCTACAGTTCGTTCATCCTTTGATTGACAAGCTAATGCAATTATGCCATCAATATTTCGCCTTGCCTCCATTGGCTCGATGAATTCACCATGGATTTCATAATACAGATTAGAAATCTCATTATGAAATTCAACACTAGAAAGATCAAAGACCTTAGATTCTGTGTCTTTCTTGAAAATACAATAAGGCATACCCTCAGAATTCTTTATGCAAGTAACTTTTTGCATAATTACTTGTGTGAATGGTTGGCTTTTCAAAGAAGCCAACCCCATACTCTGATTTTTTTCCTTACGCATTATTCAGTACCCCCTTTCTGATAGCTGCTAGACTGCAATATGATGTTATATTCATCATCTGACATGAAATCTAGCTGTGTAATTTTTGTGAATACTTTACCAGAATCATAGGTTTTGGTTGAGACTTCAAACTTTACAATTACACCCTCAAAAGAATAAGTGTATATGTCAGCTTGGTCGCCACTTAAACAGCGTGCACATGCCAACCGCCAAGGGCTAAACATACCCCTTGATCTCAATTTACTACAAAAAATCTTACCTTTATCTGTGATGATTTTTAATATTACAGCCTCGTCGAAAGTACCAGCGTTTTTGTAGTACATTTCGGCGATTATGCCATAATGTGCGCCAGTAGGTAGATTCCATGTTTTTTCAAAGTTATCAGCGAAATTTCCACTTCTAATCTCATTAAACCAAGCATCCGCTCTTCTGAGTTTGTCAAAATTACTCCTGATGATTGATTTGTGCTCTTCGTTATAGATATACTCTATAACGTTGCTATCTTCATCAGCTACTTCTTCTGGGTCTCTAAGCCCCATCTTCTTTCGCCACTGTTTAGCAGCTTCTATTTTCTGCTGTTGTTTTTCAGTATGAACTACCATGATGTTTTTCCTCCTGGATAATTATTTTTTGTGTTAGGTAGTATAATATCATTGGGATCCCTTTTTTCATTAAATGTTATACAACATGTTGTGAGTATATGTTAGCAAATAAAAAGCTGATTGTCATTTTTTTTAGTGTATTTCTTCAAAAAAATTTTTACACCGCTTTATATTAAAAAAAGAGAAGGTTTTTGAGCCTCCTCTTAAAAACTATGATATTTAATCTTGTCTATAATTGGTGATACGTTACCAATATATTTAGTAAATATTTTATGTTTATTTAAACTGTCGCACAGGATTCTATTATTCTTTATTACCTCATTTATGTTTTCATAAGTTATAGCCAAATTAAGTTTCTCTAATATCCTGTCATCTGAAATTTCATCTAGATTATGTTGATGTGTAAATTCATGATAATCTGAAATAAAACCTTCGAGAATTTTTTCATATTTTTCTTTTATATAATCTTTGATATTCAGAAGTTCTTTATTATATGGAGTTTCTGAACTATCAGTCGATTTTAAAATGCTAGAGATATAGTTTATATCCACAATAGCCTGTAAGTATCTTATTGGATCAATATAATTCTTTTCAATTTCCTCGTAAAATGTTCTTAATTTAAATGAATGTAAAAAACTATTAAGTAATATTTCAAATTCATCTTCGTTGAATGTTTTAGATTTTTCCTCGTCACATAAACAACAAAATTGTGGGAAATCGTTTGTATTACTAGCTGCCTTTTTGACTTTTCCCCATAGTTCAATAAATTCCTTTGTATAACCAGTTTCATCATTAAATAGATTATTTATATACAATTTAAATTTTTCTTTATTACCAAAATTATCCTTTATATATTTTTCTAATGCAGATATATCTTCACTATTACAAAAACTTTTATAGTTTTTTAGAATATATTCGTTTTGAATTTCTCTTAGCGATGAAAATGGTATTGAATAAGATTGTCCAAAAGCATTAAAAAGATGTTGTTCATGGTTTAATATATATCCTTTATATAGGTTTCTAATTTCATAAATTAATCTATACACTGACTTTTGAATGTCAAATTCATTTCTATATTTTATTTCATCTTTAGATCTGAAGAAAATATAAAGAAACTCATTCTTTAATTTGGAACCATTAGGAGGATATAGTTTTTCCATAAAGAAATAAAACAAACCCCAATATTTTGAAGGAACTTTTCTATAGTCATTCGGTCTATCAAATTCTTTCAGTACTTTGACATCTATTAAATAAGTCTCAAAAAAATTTGAAAATAGTTTATAAAATCCCTTACCTTTACTACTATATTTTATATTACTAATACAGTCTGTTGCTCTGAGAAGTGTACCAATTGGCACAGATTCTTTATTTTTCATATTGGCATCAAACCAATCATCAAATTCATATTTTTTTCTTTCTTGTTCTTCTGGTGTTGGTCCACTCATTAACAATACCACCCTTCCCTAACATCATACCATTTTATGTTTATTAATGCAATAATTTCAAGATAATTTGGTGTACTCCGTCGGTATTGTCGGCACTGTCGGCATTTTTAGCAAAAAAATTTAGGAGCCATTGTAAACCTATAGCCCCTAAATTAGATTATATTATTTTACCTTATCATATATCCATCTTTCAGTATATGAATACTTCTGTGCTAACTTCTTTATGTTAGTACCGTCATATTCTTCTTTGACTTTCATTTCTACATATTCTTTAGAATACAATCTTTTGGGAAGTAAAAGTTGTTGTCCGTTGTATGTGTTGTATATTTTAAGTGTATTTTCAAAACCGATTATTTCGATCAATTCCTGATATATTTTGTTATAGCATTTGTAGTCATCATTATTCAAATTATCACTTTACCTTAACCTTAATTCTTGTTGTTCCAGTATATAAAGCAACAGCGGCTATGCTTCCAGCAGTAAATAGTTGAATAGCTGTTGTGCTTGCAACTGTTGTCAGAAAAGCTAAAAACATTCAAATCCCTCCTCGTTACTTTTTACCTACTATCAACAGTATAGCAAGTGTGATTCCAAAGCCGATACAGTACCAGTGCATATTAATCCCTCTATTTCAAAATAATTATTTCTCTGTCTTTAACTTTCTTAGACCTTTTATTTTTCTTTGATTCTTCAACAGCTTTTTCTGGAAGATTAATACATTCAGTAAGATACCATTTTGAAAATCTACATCTTATGCCTAACCATAATGGGTGAGGGCAGTATTCATTTGGCATAGACCTTGTTGCAAGCTGATATACAGTACCGTCAGCATTATACTTTCTGAATAGCTTTAAAATCCTTTTCTTGCTTTCATCACATGCTTCACAGGTCTGCATACTGCTCCCATACGCAAGTATGAATTTCTTAGCTTTAAAATCTTTTTGATTCATTATCTCGTTTTCAATATATTGCATATTACTTTCATCAACTGTCAAGCCCTTTGCAGAGAGCTTAGCTTTAACCACTTTTGAGAATAGATTTATAATAGTAATTTCAGATAGATTCATATCACGCATATGCGCTATTAAATGTGAATCAGTTGTATCATTACTGTTAATGTTTTCTTCTGTGCGGGTAGGGTAGAGTAGTACGATTATAGCCTTATCTCCCTCTACATCATCTAATGTTTTAGTAATTGAATATGTATATACTCCGTCATCAGATGTAACGAGTGTCGTTTTGATATTTGATATTGTAGTTTTCATAGTAATTCCTCCAAAGTATAAGTAATTATTGCAAAATCAGAGTTTAGAATAAACAGCTTTTTGATATATCCGCATATACTGATTGAATATTCACTAATGTCATTTTTCAAGTCAATTTTCCAGTTAGAAAAAAGATTGTGAAAATCGTCGACAGTGCCGACAATGCTGACGAAACCGCCCTCTCTGAAATAGTTGCGTTCTGTTCCGTAGTTCGAGTCAAGAATATTTAACATGGCTTCAATATCTTTTTTCAGTAATTCTTCAAAATCCTTTATCTTGTACATTTCCTTTTTCGTTCCTAAAGTAATCATTTAAGACCTCCAAACAAAAAGACCTATTGCCACAAAAAGCAATAGGTCAGTATTCTTCTGCTAACAGCATAGTAGAATGGGTTACATCATCTATTATATAAACCTTTTCGCTGACGACATTGTCGACAATGACATAAAACTCATTAACATAATCAGGCTGCTCCTGTGAATGTTTAATATGCTGCATTTTCACGCCATTAATTTCTCGCGGATTAAGTGTAAAAACCTGAAGATAATCTTTTTTATTCACTATCATACTATTAATTGCCGACCACATCAGCACTTGTAATTCAACAGGTATCCTCTCACTCACTCCTTTTGTTACATATCTTTGATTTTTAAACATATATATTCCTCCTTGAAATAAATTAAGCCCAATGCAGATTTACTACATTGGGCTATCAAGATGATAATATATATTTATAATTTAGTGCTAATTCACAAGAAGCTATAAAATAAATGTACTTTTAATTGTTCCCCAAAAGTCATTACGTATAACTTTTGGGGAGCATTTCATTACCTTGAGCGTTTTTGTCATTTAATCTTAACTCTTATTTTTTTGCTCCATTTGCCATTAACTTTTTTACCGTTGATTTTTGCATACGCTCTTACTCGTACATAATAAGTCTTTTTTCTCTTTATTTTACTGCTTTTGATAATTAGTTTTCTTTTTTTAGTAAATTTATCAAACACTATCTTTTTCTTTTTAAATTTCTTATTCGTCGCCACTTGAACCTGATAGCCTTTTGCAATCTTTATCTTTTTCCAGGAAACCGTTATCTTTTTGCCCTTTGCTTTTACTTTTAGATTCTTTACTTTGGCTTTCTTAATGACGGTTGATTTAATATTTGTTTTTGTAGCGATTTTTGGGGATTTAGTGGATGGAGATTTTGTTGTTGTAGGAGTGGTGGTTGGTTTTTGTGATGGTGTATCTGACGAATCAACGTACATTAAAGCGTAATCGTCAGATGAAACTTCCATTGATTCAGCAATTTCTCCGGTAAATACTCGTCCAGTGATTAGAGGAATTTTTGAAATTGTTACCGTTCTTAATCGCTCAACTCCATCGCCATACTCAGTAACGCGATATTCCATTTCACCTTTATCAGTTGCAACAATTTTCAAAGAATAATTTTGATTTGCAGGAAGTGCAATATATTTCTTGCCATCTTCAATAAATAAATTTATTCCTTCTGCAACATATTCTGTGATATCTTTCACTATTCTTACAATCTCTTTACCGTTTTCATCATATACATATACGTCGACAGGACATTTAATCGCTATTACCTTGGTTTTATTGACAACAGTCGATTCTTGCATATCAGTATGGCATTTTAAATTATCAATAGCACTTTTTTGTGCTAAAATATCAGAAATCAACTCGTCATAGTCGTCTCTACTAAAAAGTTTTATAATTATGGAATCTCTCTTTGTTTCCAATGCTTTTATGGTGTGTTCCATAATATAGCTTTGCGTTGCTTTGTGCAGAGCAAAGGCATTTTCAAATTCTGCTACCGCAGTATCATTTCTTTCACTATATAGCTTTGATTCATAGTGATTTAAGGTGCTTATAACAAACGGTGAGAATTCAGACATAGCAATCGTTTTGCCAAGTTCTACCGACTTACCGCTGTTGTCGCAAAGAAAATCACTTATGCATAATCCTAGTGTCGTACCTGCACTTAAACCTGTACTTATTGATGAAAATGCAGCCGTTGAAGACAGCGCTACACCGCCCTTTATTGATATTGAACCTATAGATTTAACAAGCGCTGCTGAAAATTGAGCTTTATATACAGTTTTAAAAACATCAAGGGTAATATTTTTTGATAATGATATGACTTCAGAAAAATATTCCTCAGACTGTCCTAAATCGGTGTTAAGATTTACATAGTGATTTACTGCACTTTTTAGCTTGCTTTCAGAATCTGGGATATTATCATAAAGTTGTTTTATAACGGTTTTGAAATCGTCGTTCATTTCCTTATAAGTGTTTAATATAGAAACGCTGTTAATATAATCGGCGATGTCGTTAGTGATGTTTACACCTAGTTTGAAAAATGAGTAAAACTGTTGCGTTTTGTCTACTACAGCAAAAACAGAATTGATTTTATCGATACTGACTTTCTCGTGCAACTTCATTACCACGAGATCACGAAGTTCATCATCTACTTCCATTCCGTCGGTTACATACTTACTTTTCTTTAGCAGCTTATCAACGGCATTATCAGGAACTTTTATACCTGATGAACCATCTTCCTCAACTATCTTAGAAACTGAGGAAAGAATAGTGTTGTAGTTGCCGACCCACTCTTTTATGACGGGAAGAAGCGAGATATGTCTCATTTGATTTACGTCCATCAGTTCAACTAAAACATCGGCAAAAACTACTTCGCAATAATTCTCAAAATCAAAAGAATAGAATTTGGACACCCAATACTCTGCATCATTTTTCATAGTTGCCATTGCTTCGCCATAAATATTTTCTTTTGACTTTTTATAATCATTTGATGTCGTGAATGTAATATGTTCATTTGCACTCTTGGTCTTAAAATTTTCAATAGTAAAATTATATTCTTCCGTTACGGTATCAAAACTTTCAGATTCTAATGTTACCTTAACGGTATATGTATTACCCGACGAAGCTATATTAATATCATCGGTTGGAAACAGCATCAGAACATCATCAACTGCTTTTTCGACGGACAGAGCGTCAAATGTTGTGGAATAAGTATTCGTATATGCATCTCTGCTAAAAGACAAGTCGTTTCCGTTCACTGTGGCGGTCAGCGTAATAGGGTCAATAACCTTAAAGCGAGTCTTGGCATCGTCGCTATTGAGTTCATCTTCAATACCTGTTAGATCCTTCAATTCGTCCGCCAATTTATTTTCCAATAACATATAAATTTCTACACAGTCTGATACGGATGATTTCTCGCTGAAAAATCCGCCTTCGGCGTAATACTGCTTGGTATCATAGGTTGCAGTGTAACTGAATTCATTAGGCTTGCCGACGAATATATGACAGGAAGTTCCCAAACTTATATCATCTTTACTGTGAACCGATACATACTCTATTCCATTAGAGATCGCAGTAACCTCTCCGGTATCACTCAATTCTATAATGCTGTTATCTTTATAATTAGTACTGTTCCAAACCAACTCATTGTTGTCCATCACTTGATCATTGGAATATACCAACTCTCCGTTTACATTTGATACATCGCGGCTGTGAACTACAAGCTGACGAGCTTCTCCGACATCTAAAATCGCGATAGGTTCTACAAAATATAGTTGTTTTGATGGAGAATTTGGTAAATCAGTTTCACCAATCGAATCATAATGGATTATAGAATTTGTCAAACAATCATTTCCGGAATAAATGTCGATCTTATCCCACTGTTCCTTACTGCCAGAGTAATAGACATCGGTTAGGCTTGTACAGCCATAGAATGCATTCCACTTTATTTTAGTTACGTCAGAAATTATTAACGTGTTTAAACCACTACACCCTCCAAATGCTCCTTGCCCTATTTCGCCCCCTTTTGAAATGACGACTGAGTTCAAAGCGGTGCAATCATAAAATGCATGATAGCCAATTAAACCCGGAATAGTAACCATGCTCAAACTAGAACAACCACGAAATGTCTCATCGCCTATGCTACGTACACTGCTCGGAATGGTCACTTCTTTTAAACTGGTACAGTATTCAAACGCACGATTCCCAATGCTCTGTACATCGTCTGAAATGGTCACTTCCGTAAGCTCATCGCAGTTGGAGAATACATCACTCTCAATCGCCGTAACGCTACCTGGAATGGTTACTGCTTTTAAACTGATACAGCCGCAAAATGCCTGTGGTCCAATTTCCTCTACACTGTTGGGAACTGTAATCTCAGATAAACTAGAACAGCCCCAAAATGCACATTCGCCAATTCCTGTTACACTACTAGGAATGACTACGTTAGTTAAATTGGTGCAATGGTGAAATGCAAAACTACCAATGCTTGTTATGCTGTCGGGTATTGTTACATTTGTTAAACTTACATGATATTCAAACGCATGACCTCTAATTCTTGTAACAATCTTTCCATCAATAGTACTCGGAATTGCAAGAGTTGTTGCACTGCCTTTATAGTCGGTTATATCAACTGTACCATCATATAATATTTCGTATATATAATCGCCATAGGTCAATGCCCCTGCCGTTATCGCAGGAAAAACCCCTGCAAAACTAACTGCCATAATCAATGTTGTAAAAATTGATAAAATTCTTTTTGTCATAATAAATCTCCTATCGTAAATTCAACATTTTCTATATTGTACCATATAACAATATAAAATTCAATAAGTGCTTTAAAAATATGTTGCGGTTTTGTATACCCCTCGTGCCCAAAAGTGTCAATGAACTTTTCAAAGAAAGCCATAGCACATCATTCACTTTCCACAACTTCCAATTAATCTGAAAAGTCCATATTCATAGCACTTTGAGCGATTACGGCATATTCCATATAGCAAAAAAGACGACTATCGTGATGATAGTCGTCTAATCATTGCTGGTCGAGGTGACGGGACGTTGACTGTGGTTTCAAGTCTGCGTTACGACCGATAATAAAAATTCGCAATACTTCTCGATTACCTCGAAGCATTACGAATTTTTATGGTCGAGGTGACGGGAACTATTATTCACTATCTAAGCTTCTTATCTATTATCGGTCTTTAGCTTGAACCCCGTATTTTAGGCATTTGCTAATGTTAAATAATTTTGCTTAATGGTCAAAAAAGTGCAAAATCGCAAAAAACGTGTAAAAATCGTGTATCGACTAAGACCTTAAAGTAAACATTTGTTTTTAGTCGTTTTCTATTTATACTATAGCAAAAAGCCCTCCTAGTCGGATGTATTAAACTTAGAGGACTTAGTTATGTCTTACAATATTCTACAACAAAAAAAGACACCTCAGATGAGATGTCTTAAAAATTGTTTTGATATATAACCTAACAGAAGTTATGTGTTATGTATAACTATTTTTTATATCATAAACTTGAGCCATTCGAGATAATTTCCTAGCTTGTCCAGGAGTTAATTGAGCTTTTTCTTCGCTACGATGTATTTCACAATGATATTTATTGTTTTCTAAAGGCACTTCTTTAACAATTGCACCAACATTAATACAATCTTGATATTCCCATATGGGCTATGATGGAAATGATTGCGTTTGGTGATTTGCTTCATTTTTATAATTTCTATTATGATAAAAATCGGTTTGAATATCCTAGAATACCAATTCCTTATAAGGTTCTATTATCAGTTAAGAATATACGAAATGCATGCGCACATAATAATTGTATTTTAAATAATTTATCTGATAAAAGTTCAAAAATAAAACCTCAAATACGTAATTTCGTTAGTGATCTTGGTTTAAGTACAAATTCTCCTAAACTGAAATGCAAAGCATTATACGAAATGATATGTGTACTTTTTTCTCTAAAAGAATTATCATCTTACAATGTTATGAAACATAATATTAATGAGTTAAAAAGTACACTAGATGATTTTAGTCAAAAACAATTAGAAATATTTAATAAAAATGAGTTAATTTTATCGACTATTAATTTTTTAAAAAAATAATTGACAAATTATATATTTCATGATATACTATAATTGTAATATAATAAAGCAAAAAGCTTTTTGTAAGGGTGGCGTTGCGACGGTGCCCTATTTTTTCTATACTGATTGAGAATTGTTATAATAGTCTTGACAAAGTTAATTAAGACATTTTTCTATTACAAATCCGTTTCCTTCATTTTCTTTATGATACTATCTCTATAATTTTCTGCATCACTATAAGATTCAAACTCCTTAACATCAATATCATATGCATATATATCCCCTAAATGTTTTACGATTTCAGATGCTTCATCTCCATTATGTATCCAGAACAATATATCTGGCATACCATCTCTTTCATAGTTCCAGTCTTCTGGTGCAAAATTAGGGTCAAATTTTGTTTTTGAAACCGGAATAAACCCGTAAAGGCTATACATTGAGGATAATTTATCATCATTGTAGTTGTCTAATTTATTTCCTCCAAATTCTATAGCGGCGGGTAATAATGTAGATATAACATTATTCATAGCGCTATCACCTTTAAAAACAGAAATAATATTATTGTCTGTTGTGATTGCCACTCCTGCTTTTTTATCATTTGTAAGTAATAATTCCATACCCTCATATTCAGACTCATTGTGCAATGTTACAAATGCCCCATAATCATTTTCTGATTTTGCTATTTTCAAAGCGTCGTGAAATTCTTTTGCTGTAGCAGTATTCAATTCATAATTTTTAATACCAATGCTAATATATGCTTTTTCAAGTTCCTTACTTATTGCATAATTGCCCATGCTAAATCCTCCGGTTTTCTTTTGTTTATTATGGCATATTTAATTGCTCCCTCTTTTACAAGATTTAGTTGTGCGCTACTGGCACCACACTTAATCATTTCATTAATTACCGCTATCTTATACGCCTCTATATCTGCCATATTTATATTAGACATATCGGGTTTTGAAATTATGCTTAATAAATATTTATTCATAATACCACCTCTATTGATATAATATTAATTATTATGACCAAATTACAGGAAGTATTTCTGAAAAAGCATCATTAACTATGCGAACCATAGTCATTGTCAATAGGGGCAAAATTTCCGCCGCATCACTTTCACTGTATTGTGCATCTATCTGTGCCGACATTTCGCCCTTATTGTATATCGTAAACTTAATCCATCTATACTTATTATTAAGACTATTGCATAATTCCAACAATTGATTCCTTTTTGTTTCGTCAGCCTCAACTATAGAGAAAACTCGCATTGCTACATCTTTTTCTCCTATAATGACTAATATTCTATATGATTGCTTTTGAGGGCTTATCCAATCTATTGTCAATATGTCATCACCGTTATCAGAATCGTTCTTAATTGTTGCGTATTTTATTTTTAACTCATCTAATTTATTTATATATTTTTCAGTTGCTTTTTTCATTTGCTTGTCCTCTTTTCAATTATATTACCATTATATATTATCACAATATAGCGTGCGCTGTCAATTATATTTTATAATTTTTTTATTTAAAAATTAATTATAATGTTAATACTACGCTTTGACTGTCTGAAACCCTCGATTTTAAGCCATTTTTTCCTAAATCCAATGTGACCTCTTCCACCAGATTAAAAAGCACGATAAACGCCTATTTATCGTGCTTTTCTTGTTGCTATTACTGCAATAGTATTGCAGTAGCTTTTACAAAACTGAAAATTGTGCAACTTAACAAAAACAAAAACCCGCCCGACAACACTGCCGAGCGGGTTAATTAAGTAGTCTCCATATATCCCATAATTTCATATATGTAATAACCAATGTTCCCCATTGGTTGCCAGTAATAAGTTTTACCTTTAGATATTTGAGCTATAGAACCACTCACCAGCTTATTTCCTCTCCAAGTAGTAGTTGCATTCGTGTAACTAGAGCTATTGTATGAAGCTGGAGGGGTAAGAATTGTACACAATTGAGGGGTTGCACCAGAGCCGGAAGCCGAACTTGTACCTGTATAATAAACTTTTATTATACTAGGAACAAAATTAATAACTCGATATGAATTTTCTGTATCATAGCCTCCGTCAGAAGTAAAATGCAATGTGCCGTAAGCATATTGCGGAATAATAGATTTATCCGCTGCCGCTTTAACTGCTGCAGGCGTAGCAGCAACACCACCCGATATGCCACTTGTGCTGGTTATACTGTCAGACAATTTTAAATGTCCATAATTAGAACTGTTGCCTACACCATAAGTTGTGCTTGGTGACGCATGGCTTGGTAAGTTGTTCTTTGATACTAAGTATTCGTCTATATATGCCTTTAAAAGAGACCATAACTCTTCTATGTTTTCATTACTTACAACTGACATAACTAATCACCATAGAATACCCTTTCAAACATCTGACTTACTTCTTCAGGCGTCATTGGCTGTAGGCTTAAGGATAGGTTGTCTACATCTTCCTGCAATGAATTAATTGTCTCGTCTTGTTCTTTGACTTTCGCAGCAACAATTTTGTTTTGTACAGGATTTTCAGATGTTTCATCAAGCTCTGCGTCTACTATGGTCTT
>CANQCL010000014.1 GCA_947589215.1 uncultured Clostridia bacterium | reverse complement strand
GTTTCACCTATTAAACCAGCTTCGCCTGTAGCACCCGTTGCGCCTGTTGCGCCTACCGCACCAACTTCACCTGCGGGTCCTGTTGCTCCGGTTGCGCCAGTAGCACCAGTTGCTCCGGTTGCTCCGGTTGCGCCTGTCGGTCCTGCTACACCGTCTGCTCCTGTTGGACCTGTAGGACCTGTAGGACCTGTAGGACCTACTGCACCGTCTGCTCCTGTTGCTCCTGTCGGACCTATAGGACCAGTTGGACCAGTTTCACCTATTAAACCAGCTTCGCCTGTAGCACCCGTTGCGCCTGTTGCGCCTACCGCACCAACTTCACCTGCGGGACCTGTTGCTCCAGTTGGGCCTGTAGGACCTGTTGGTCCCGTTGGTCCTGTCGGACCAGTTACACCAGTAGGGCCGGTTGGACCTGTCGGTCCAGTTTCACCGATTAAACCGGCTTCACCTGTTGCTCCTGTAGCACCTGTAGCGCCTGTTGCACCAACTTCACCTGCGGGGCCTGTTGCTCCGGTTGCGCCTGTAGGTCCTGTCGGACCTGTTGCTCCAGTAGCTCCAGCTACACCTGCTAAACCTGTCGCACCAGTTGGACCGGAAGGACCTGTTGCTCCCGAAGGTCCTGTAACTCCAGTTGGACCTATAGGACCAGTCGGGCCAGTAGCACCTGTAGCACCGGTAACGCCTGTAGGTCCTGTTGCACCAGTCACTCCCGTTGCACCTGTAGGCCCTGCAATCATTGACGGACAGCAGGAATTGCAGCAACAGTTAATATGCCGAGCGTTGTCTGCATAATCCCCTGAACCTCTATAAATATTCATTATAAAGCCTTCCTCCTGAATAGATTTAATTTGCAGATTTTCCAATCCGTTGTTCAAAATACTTCTTATTTGCCAGATAGTTTTTATCATTTGGTTTTATTGCTCCTGCTTTGTCATTGTAATCGCAAGCCTTTTGAAGATCTCCTAACTTATCGTAGCAAACGCAAAGCTGCATATACGGAATATATCCGTAGCAGTCAACAGACGAAAAACCTCCGTTTTGTATAGGATTTTTCATTTCTGCGGCGAGCTCATACCAGAATATTGCTTCACTGTATTTTTGCTCAGCCATTTTTATATATCCTATTTCACAGCAAATTTCTGCTCGGGGACTGTCATATATAAAGCTTTTAAAAAGACTGCTCAATGCTTCTGTTTCCTTTCCGAGCATCATATAACATCTCGAAATATCCAGACAAGCATTTATACTGTTTTCAACCCATTTGTCATCAGAATTGAAAAACTCTTTAAATACATTTACCGCATCATCATACCTCTGATGAAAATAAAGCTCTCTGGCATAATAATACTTTTGTCTGGTATCAAGAGTCTTACCATTCGCAATAAGCCTTTGAAAAATTCTCAAATTTCGGTCGGGATCGTTTACCTTAAGCTTTTTGTGCATAACGGCTATATCTGAATACTTTATATTTCCGCTAGGCGTTATTACCTCGTGTATCGCACCTTGCCACAAAAAATGACGCGATCTTTTCATAAGCCTTTCCCTGTTATACGAAAATGTTGGATTTCCGTCATCATCAAAGGCAATATCATACTTCATCATCACTATATCAGTTGATAGATCAAGTGACGATTTAAGCTCCATTAACTTTTTCTGATTTTCAGAATCAATAACGTCGTCTGCATCAAGCCACATTATATAATCCATCTCAGCCTTTGAAAATGAAAAATTCCTTGCAGCAGAAAAGTCATCGACCCATTCAAAATCGTATACCTTATCGGTATACATCAACGCAATTTCTTTCGTCCTGTCCTTTGACCCTGTGTCAACAATTATAATTTCATCTGCAATATTTTTGACACAATCAAGACATCTTCCTAAAACGCTTTCCTCATCCCGCACTATCATACATAAACTTATTGTAGGCACTTAACAGACCTCCTACTGTAATTTACAACAGCCCCTAAATAATTGTATGATTTTATAAGTTTTTGTGTTACCTGAGCTCTATTTGATTTTTTTCTTATTTGACTGATAACATAACATTCTCTGTAAATAATAATATTAAGAATCTGAAAAACGGAGGAATATTATGAGTTCTTTATGGAGTGAAAATGTGCAGTTTCCGTCTTTTCCAAGACTTAATGGCAAAAGAAAAACCGATGTTCTGATCATAGGCGGAGGGCTGGCAGGAATACTGTGCGCATATTTTCTCAAACAAAAAGGCGTTGACTATATCCTTGCCGAAGGAGGAAAGGTCTGCTCGGGAACAACCGCAGACACCACCGCAAAAATAACCGCACAGCACGGGTTGATTTATCACAAGCTGCTTAAATCTTCGGGGAAAGAACAAGCCGCTATGTACCTTAAAGCCAACCTGACCGCTTTGCGTGAATACAACAAGCTGTGTAAAGATATTGACTGCGACTTTGAAATCAAGGATAATTACGTCTACTCGCTAGATGATTTATCCCTGCTTGAAAATGAGTTTTCAGCACTATCAAAAATCGGCTATAAAGCGTATCTTGTAAAGAATGTTTCTCTGCCGTTCAAAACAGCAGGAGCGGTAAAGTTTTCAAATCAGGCGCAGTTTAACCCACTGAAATTCGCATCTGCAATTTGCAAAGATTTAAACATACTCGAAAACACCTTTGTGCGTGAAATAAGAAATAACAAAGCCCTCACCGACAGCGGAGAAATAGAGACTAAAAAAATAATTACCGCAACGCATTTTCCGTTTATGAATAAGCACGGCAGTTATTTCTTAAAGATGTACCAGCACCGCTCCTATGAAATTGCGCTGAAAAATGCGCCTCAGCTTAACGGTATGTATGTGGACGAAAGCAAAAAAGGGTTATCTTTCAGAAATTACGGAGAATATCTTCTTTTAGGCGGCGGTTCTCACCGAACAGGCAAAAATGGCGGAAACTGGACAGAGCTTAGAAACTTCGCCGCAAGATACTATCCAAACGCCAAAGAAAAATATCATTGGGCGGCGCAGGATTGTATGAGCTTGGACGGTATACCTTACATTGGGCATTATTCAAAGCGTATGCGTGACCTTTATGTTGCAACAGGCTTTAACAAGTGGGGAATGACTTCATCAATGGTATCTGCTATTCTTTTGAGTAATATGGTAACAGGCAAAAAGCCCGACTGGGCGGAGGTTTTCAATCCGTCGAGAAGTATATGGAAGCCTCAGCTTGCATTAAACGCATTCGAGGCAACAGTAAACCTGCTTACACCAACGACTAAACGCTGTCCGCATCTCGGCTGTGCATTAAAGTGGAACAGCGCAGAACATTCATGGGACTGTCCTTGTCATGGCTCTCGCTTTTCTAAAGACGGTGTTCTGCTTGAAAATCCCTCAACAGGGAATCTAAAATAAGGCTTATAACAAAAAACCATACTGACTTATTCAGTCGGTATGGTTTTTTTTTGCTTAATTAAGTTTTAAATTACGCATTTATCTTTTCAAGAGCTTTCTCCAGTGTTTTCATATTCTCCACATTTGCGAATTCAACGTCAGTCAGTGTTTTTCTCACAAGCCCCGTCAGCACCTTGTTAGGTCCAAGCTCAATAAACGTATCAAAGCCTGCGCTTTTCATCTTTTCAAGCTCGCTTGTAAACTTAACAGGAGACACAATATGCTTAGCTAAAAGCTCAGTCATATCTGAAAAATCTGTCAGCTTGTCTCCTAAAACATTGCTGTAAAAATCAACCGACGGAGACTTAAACTCAACATCTTTTATTGCTTCTTTAAACTCGTCTGCGGCAGACTGCATTAGCTTTGAGTGAAAAGCTGACGCAACATTCAGCTTCATTGCTCTTGCCTTTTTCTCAGTGAATATCTCTATTGCCTTATCAACCGCGTCGGTATCACCTGCTATTACTGTCTGAACAGCGGAATTATAATTTACAGGCACAACATAACCGTCGATCTCATCACAAACCTTTTCAACTTCTCCTGCCGGCAGACCGATAATTGCACACATAGCGCCGTTTGTACTCTCTGCCGCTTTCTGCATTGCTTCTGCTCTGGCTTTGATTACTCTGAAACCGTCTTCCATACTCAGCATACCCGAGCATACCATTGCCGCATATTCACCGAGAGAGTGTCCTGCAACTGCCCCGCACTCAATTCCGTTTGCTTTCATTGCCTCCAAAGCGCAAAGCGACGTCGCCATAATTGCGGGTTGTGAAACGGCAGTTTTGTTAAGCTCAGTATCTGGTCCCTCAAAAACGATTTTTGCAAGGTCATAGCCTAAAATTTCTTTAGCAACTGAAAAAACCTTCTTTGCACCGTCGAAATTATCATACAGTTCCTTTGCCATTCCTACATACTGCGAACCCTGCCCGGAGAACATAAATACATTTTCAGACATAAATTTACTCCTTATCTCAATATATAAGTAATCGTACAATAGTTATTAACAATTTATTGTTGACCTTTTTTCATAAAAATAGTATAATAAGTAACATCAATAATTTCCCCTTCTTTATATAAAACTATAATTCTGACTTTATACAGCATAAATTATATGTTATAATCTAAGGGGAATTTGTATCAAATTGATGTTTTTTAACGAAAACTTTGTTATTTAATTTATTGTACAGCAAAATTATATCACTATTCTTTATATTTTTCAATATGAAAGAGAGAGGACTCCATTTATGAGCGGTGTAAATATCGTCGGCGTAGGTAAATATGTTCCCGATTTGGTTGTGACAAACGATATGTTATCAGAAATTGTTGAAACCAATGACGAATGGATCACAACAAGAACAGGAATAAAGTCAAGGCACATCACAAACGGCGAACCTACTTTTCATCTTGGCGCAATGGCCGCTAAAGAAGCTATACAAGACGCAGATATTGATCCAAAAGACATCGGACTTATAATCTGCACAACCATTACAAATGATTTTTCAACCCCATCTATTGCCTGTCTTATTCAAAGGGAAATAGACGCTGTAGGTTCAATGGCTATTGACATCAACTGCGCGTGTGCAGGTTTTGTGTATGCCTTTGATATGGCAAAACGGTATTTAGAAACAGATAAAAATTTGAAGTTCGTTTTGGTGGTTTCTGCTGAAGAGCTTTCAAAAATCACCGATTACACCGACCGTTCAACCTGTGTTTTGTTCGGCGACGGTGCGGCGGCAGTTGTTTTAGAGCGTAACGAAAGCAAAATGTTCTCAAGCTATCTCGGCGCAGACGGAACAGGCGCTGAATACCTGCTTGCGAGAAGCTATCATTCAGAAACTCCGTTCACCACAAACTTTGATAGATTTGACGATAAAATGCCTGACGGCAACAGTCATTATCTGTTCCAAAACGGCAAAGAGGTTTATAAATTTGCTACAAAGACCCTGCCTTTGGCTATTGAAAATGCTTGCAGACAAATCGGAATAACTCCTGATGAGCTGGACGTTATAATTCCGCATCAGGCAAATGTAAGGATAATTGAGACCGCCGCTAAAAATCTCGGTATTTCTATGGACAAGTTTTATCTGAACCTCCATAATCACGGAAACACCTCCAGCGCATCTATCCCTCTTGCTTTATATGACGCTGTAAAGGACGGAAGTCTGAAAAAGGGGGATAAAGCCTGCATTGTAGGCTTTGGCGCAGGACTTACATATGGCGGAGTTGTATTTGAGTTTTAATTTTGTGTTATTTATAAACTAACGGAAAAGAGGAAATTTATGAACACTAAAATAACTGAGCTTTTAGGAATAAAATACCCTATCATTCAGGGCGGTATGGCTTGGATAGCAGAATCAACACTTGCATCTGCTGTATCAAACGCAGGAGGTTTGGGACTTATAGCAGGCGGTTCTGCCCCTATCGATTATCTAAGAGAGCAGATAAGAAAAACCAAAGAAGCTGTAAACGGCAAACCGTTCGGAGTTAATGTTATGCTTATGTCTCCTAACGCGGAGGATCTGGCTAAGCTTATTATTGAGGAGAAAGTTCCTGTAGTAACGACAGGCGCAGGAAATCCGGGCAAGTTTATGGACGCTTGGAAAGAGGCTGGAATAAAGGTCATACCAGTTGTTCCGTCGGTTGCGCTTGCAAAAAGAATGGAAAGAGCCGGAGCAGACGCCGTTGTTGCGGAGGGTACAGAATCAGGCGGACATATCGGAGAGAACACAACAATGTGTCTCGTTCCGCAGGTCGTTGACGCTCTTGAAATACCGGTTATTGCGGCAGGCGGTATTGCCGACGGCAGAGGGATTGCAGCATCATTTATGCTTGGCGCTGAGGGCGTTCAGCTGGGAACTCGTTTTCTAGCCGCAGAGGAATGTCAAATTCACCCGACATATAAAGAGCTTGTCGTAAAGGCTAAAGACACCGACAGTATCGTTACGGGACGGACAACAGGCCACCCTTGCAGAAATGTTAAAACAAAGTTTTCAAAGAAGCTCGCCTCTGGCGAAAAGGACGGCAGTATTACCCCTGAAGAGTTTGAGGAGATCACTCTCGGCTCACTGAGAAAAGCCGTTCAGGACGGAAACCTTGAAGAAGGCTCGTTCTTGTGCGGAGCGATTGCGGGTATGATAACAGATGTCAAACCCTGCAAGGATATTATTGAGGAGATGTTCGCACAGGCTGAAGGTCTTCTGAACAAATAATCAAACTTTTTAAAAAACCTATAATAACGGAGGTTAAATATATGGCAACAGCAATAGTTACGGGCGCGTCTCAGGGAATAGGCGCCTGCATTATAAAAAGACTTGCAAAGGACGGCTATGACTGTGTAGTAAACTGCTATCCGAGCGATAGCGACAAAGAAAATGCAGAGGCTGTAAAAGCAGAATGTGAAAGCTTCGGCGTTAAGGCAATAGTTTACCCATGCGACGTTTCAAAGTATGACGACTGCGAAAAAATGGTCAAGGATATAAAAGCCGAGTTCGGCTCGATAGACGTTTTAGTAAACAACGCAGGCATAACAAAAGACGGACTTCTTGCCAGAATGAGCGAAGAACAGTATGATGCTGTAATTGCGGTAAACCAAAAAAGCGTATTCAATATGATGAAGCACGTCGGCTCGGTTATGATGAGACAAAGAAGCGGAAAGGTCGTAAACCTTGCTTCTGTTGCGGGCGTATACGGAAATCCGGGACAGTTTAATTATTCAGCTTCAAAGGCGGCTATTATCGGTATGACAAAAACCGCCGCTAAAGAGCTTGGCTCAAGAGGTGTTAATGTAAACGCCGTTGCACCCGGATTTATAAAAACACCAATGACCGACACGTTGACAGACGAACAGC
This sequence comes from uncultured Clostridia bacterium, assembly GCA_947589215.1. Taxonomy (GTDB): domain Bacteria; phylum Bacillota; class Clostridia; order Oscillospirales; family Ruminococcaceae; genus UMGS1601. The sequence goes on along the minus strand of CANQCL010000014.1, from coordinate 48,108 downwards.
GAAACGCTATGCTTTCGGTGATTGCTATGAAAAGATACGGAACTGTTGACGAAATCGCAGGAGTTGTGTCTTTCTTAGTTTCAGATGACGCAAGCTACGTCACAGGACAAGTCATTGAAATAAGCGGCGGACTTTCAATGTAGTGCGAACCGCCATATGAAGTTTGCAGAGAAAGGATCTATAAATAAATGAGACGAGTAGTTATCACAGGAATGGGAACAAAAAATCCGCTTGGTCTAAGCGTTGAAGAGTTCTGGAGCAACATCAAGGCAAACAAGCTTGGCTTTTCTTTTGTCGATCAGTTTGATGCGACTGATTTTCCTATCAAGGTTGTCGGAGCAGTAAAAAACTTTGACCCCCTCGATTATTTTGAGAAAAAGGAAGCAAGAAAGCTTTGCAGATTTACTCAGTTTGCCGTTACTTCAACCAAAGACGCTCTTACTGATGCAAACACCGACTTTAAAGACTTAGACCCTTTTAGAGTGGGAGTTATTATCGGTGCAGGTATAGGCGGTCTTGAGGAAACCGAAAAACAGCACCAAAGATTTTTAGAAAAAGGCTCTGACCGAATTTCCGTGTTCTATGTTCCTATGATGATTGGGAATATGGCGGCAGGAGAAGTCGCAATGCGAACAGGATTTAAGGGCGATAACTTCTGCACAACGACCGCCTGTGCATCATCAACACACGCTATCGGAGAGGCATTCAGAAAGGTAAAAGACGGCTATCTTGACGCTTGTATATGCGGAGGTACAGAGGCTTGCATTACGCAGTTCTCACTTGCCGGCTTTAACAATATGAAAGCACTTTCAAAGGCAACCGAGCTTGACAAGGCTTCCACACCTTTTGACGCCGAAAGACAGGGCTTTGTTTTAGGCGAAGGCTGCGGAATTTTAGTTCTTGAGGAGCTTGAACACGCAAAGGCAAGAGGCGCTAAAATCTACGCTGAGATCGCAGGCTACGGAGCAACGGGAGACGCTTATCATATGACAAGCCCCGACCCTGAGGGCGAGGGTGCCGCAAGGGCAATGGTAAACAGCTTTAATGAGGCAGGCTTGACGGCTTCTGACATTGACTATATCAACGCTCACGGAACGTCAACAGGTCTTAATGATAAATACGAAACAAAAGCTATCAAAAAGGCGCTTGGCGAAAACGCTGATAAAGTAGTAATAAACTCGACGAAGTCAATGATAGGCCACCTGCTGGGTGCGGCAGGTGCTGTTGAAGCTATTATCACAGCGTTGTCTGTTCGTGATAATTTTGTTCACAGAACAATGGGATATAACACCCCTGACCCTGAGTGTGATTTGAATTACGCCGTTGACGAAAATAAAAAGATGACCGTTGACGCTGCTCTTTCAAACTCACTTGGCTTCGGCGGACATAACGCAACAATTTGTATAAAGAAGTATAAAGAGTAATCATATAAAAGTATAGCCAACAGGCGTAATCCTATAAAAAGAACGGAGGATAAAATAATGAGTAAGCAAATAGGCAACGGCTTTGAAATTAACGACTTAAACGCCATTGCAAAGATAATCAAAGATAACGATTTAGGTAAAATAAAAATAAAAAACGGAGACTGCGAGATTTGTGTTGAAGCAAAAGCTTGTGCTGCTACGCCAATCGTAAACACCGCCCCGTCAGTTATTGTACCTGAGGAAATATCTGATGAAACAAAAACCGCTGAAAGCGGAAATATATGCACATCACCTATCGTTGGAACATTTTATGCGGCTTCTGCTCCCGACAAAGAGCCATTTGTATCAGTCGGCAGTCAGGTCCACAAAGGCGACGTTATTTATATTATCGAATCAATGAAGGTTATGAGCGAGGTAACAAGCGAATTCGACGGCAAGGTTAAAGAGATTTGCGTAAACAACGGCGACGCTGTTGAATACGGCCAGCCGATAATGATAATCGAATAGCTATACATTTTAGCTGAAAGGAAATATTATGGCAGTAGTATTAAACAAAGAGCAGATAAAAGAAATTATACCTCACAGAGATCCGTTTTTGCTTATTGATGAAGTAAACGAGCTTGAGGTAGGAAAAAAAGTTAAAGCCACAAAACATATCAAAGAAGACGACTTCTGGTTTAAGGGACATTTCCCCGAATACCCTGTTACACCGGGTGTTTTGATGGTCGAGATGCTCGCTCAGGCAGGAGCTGTTGCACTATTATCTCTTCCAGAAAATAAAGGAAAAATCGGTCTGTTCGGAGGTATAAACAACTGCAAGTTCCGACAGCAGGTCGTTCCGGGAGATACTTTGGAGCTTGAGGTAGAAATCATCAAGGTAAGGGGACCTTTGGGTGTTGGAAAAGGACTTGCAACAGTAAACGGCAAGAAGGCTGTTTCCTGTGAAATTACCTTTGCTATAAAATAATGTTTATTGGAGACTTTATATGCTAAAGAAAGTTTTAATTGCAAACAGAGGAGAAATTGCCGTTAGGATAATCCGGGCTTGCAGAGAGCTTGGAATAGCGACTGTTGCGGTTTATTCAACAGGCGATTCTAACGCACTGCACGCAAAGATCGCTGACGAGGCGGTATGTATAGGACCTGCGTCAAGCGCAGAAAGCTATCTGAATATGCGTGCTATAATATCCGCCTGCGAAATTACAGGCGCTGACGCAATTCATCCCGGCTTTGGCTTTTTATCTGAAAACGCAAACTTTGCAAGAACCTGTGAAAAATGCGGAATCACCTTTATAGGTCCTAAACCCGAATCTATAGAAATGCTGGGCGATAAGGCTCAGGCAAAGGAAACTATGAAAAACGCAGGAGTTCCTGTAATCTTAGGTTCAAACGGTGCTGTTAAGGATATAGGATCAGCTGTAAGCCTTGCAAAAGAAATAGGATATCCTGTTATGGTCAAAGCTTCTGCCGGCGGCGGCGGAAGGGGTATACGCATAGTTAGAGACGAATCCGAGCTTGAGGCTCAGATAACCGCCGCAAAAACTGAGGCAATGGCTTGCTTTGGCTGCGACGAGATTTATATAGAAAAGTTTATAGAAAACCCAAAGCATATTGAGATACAGATTCTCGCTGATAATTACGGTAACGTAATTCACCTAGGCGAGAGAGACTGCTCTATGCAAAGACGCAACCAAAAGGTGTTAGAAGAAACACCGTCTCCTGTAATGACTAAAGAGCTTCGTGAAAAAATGGGAGCGTCGGCTGTTGCGGCGGCTAAAGCCTGCGGCTACAGAAACGCCGGAACTATTGAATTTTTAGTTGATAAAGACTTAAACTATTACTTTATGGAGATGAATACCCGAATTCAAGTTGAACATCCTATTACTGAGGCTGTTACAGGCATTGACTTAGTTAAACAGCAGCTTCTTATAGCTTCGGGAAAAGAGCTTGACATAAAGCAAGAGGATATACGCTTGACAGGTCATGCAATAGAGTGTAGAATTAATGCAGAAAATCCTGAGCAGAATTTCCGTCCGTCACCCGGAGTAATAAACTCATTACATATTCCGGGCGGACTCGGAATAAGAGTAGACAGCGCAGTTTATCAAGGATATGAAATTCCGCCGTATTATGACTCTATGATAGCGAAACTGATTTGCTTTGGTCCTGACAGAGAAAGCGCTATTGCTAAAATGAAGTGGGCGCTTTCTGAGTTTATCGTAGACGGCGTGTCTACTAATATCGACTTTCAGCTTAGACTTATCCGCAGACAAGAGTTTTTAGACGGTAATTATGATAACGGCTTTTTAGGAAGAGTTGATATTTTAAAGGATTAACACAGCTTAGCTTAGGATGTGTTTAAATTCACCTGAAGAAGGGAGATTCTTTTATGCTTGAAGATTTGTTTTCAGTTGTAAGAACAAGATTTAACGGAGCTGAACCAAATACCTCAAATGTAAAAAAAGACGTTAAAACAGATATTCCAAAAGACTTGCTTTTTAAGTGTCCAAGATGCTCCAATGTTACCTTTATGGACGATTTTACAGGTAATGCAAAGGTTTGTCCGAAATGCAATTATCATTCAAGAATTTCAGCTAAAGAGCGTATTGATATAACTTTTGACAAGGACAGTTTAATTGAATTTGATAAAAATATGATCTCCAAAAACCCTATTGATTTTCAAGATTATGATAATAAGCAGGAAAGTATTCGTGAAAAAACAGGTTTAAAAGATGCGATTATAACAGGTGAAGCAACCATACGGGGCGACCGAGTTGTAATTGCAGTAATGGATTCCAGATATATGATGGCTTCTATGGGAAGCGTAGTCGGAGAAAAGCTGACCAGAGCCTTTGAATTTGCTACAGAAAACAAACTTCCTATAATAGTGTTTACAGCGTCCGGCGGGGCTAGAATGCAGGAGGGTACGGTTTCTCTTATGCAGATGGCAAAAACAAGCGGTGCTGTAGCCCGCCATAACGAAGCCGGACTTCTATACATCACAGTTATGACCGACCCAACAACAGGCGGCGTAACAGCGTCTTTTGCGTCTCTTGGCGACATTATAATCGCCGAACCGAAGGTGCTTATAGGCTTTGCCGGAAGACGGGTTATTGAGGGCACGATAAAACAAAGACTTCCCGATGATTTTCAGTCCGCTGAATTTTTAATGGAAAAAGGCTTTGTAGATATGATAGTTGAGAGAAAAAAAATAAGGCGAACTCTCTCTCATTTACTAAAGCTTCACCAAAGCAAAGGGGGCGTTGCCGATGAATAACCTGCCAGCAAGCGAACGCCTCGACATTGTAAGAAACAAATTCCGCCCCACTGTGCGTGACTATATCCCGATGCTTTTTGACGATTTCTTTGAAATGCATGGCGATAGATACTACGGCGACGACGGTGCAATAATCGGCGGAATCGCATATTTTAACGGTACACCTGTCACTGTGATTTCACAGGTCAAGGGACGTAATCTCGAAGAAAATAAAGCCTCAAACTTTTCTATGCCTCATCCTGAGGGGTACAGAAAAGCATTAAGGCTTGCTCATCAGGCAGAAAAGTTTCACAGACCGATTATTTGCCTTATTGACACTCCGGGTGCTTTCTGCGGAGTTGAGGCTGAGGAACGCGGTCAGGGAGAGGCTATTGCTAAAAACCTAATGGAATTTATGTCGCTGAAAACTCCTGTGTTTTCTATAGTTTTAGGCGAGGGAGGAAGTGGAGGAGCATTAGCTCTGGGCGTATGCGACGAACTGGCTATGCTTTCCAATGCCTTGTATTCTGTTATTTCGCCGAGAGGGTTTGCCTCAATTCTCTGGAAGGACGCAACCCGTGAACGTGAAGCGTGCGATATAATGAAAATCACTGCTGAGGATTTGCAAAGTCTGGGTATATGTGATTATGTTATTGAAGAGCCTGAAGGCGGTGCGCATAATAATCCCGACCTTGTTGCGGAAAATATAAGCAGCTATTTATGCGACGCTTTTAAAAGAAATTTGCAAAAACCTATTGACGAATTGCTTAATGATAGGTATACTAAGTTTAGGAAAATCGGAGAATTTGAGGAAAACTTGGATAGCTAATAGCGGTTATGACGGGAAAAGCTGAATATAACAGCCTAATTCCCGAAATAATAGACATATCTTTAAAAAGGAGGTTGTTTTTAAATGGTATTTGATAAGGTAAAGGATATTATCGTAGATCAGCTTGATGTTGACGAAGACGAGGTTACATTGGAAGCTTCCATTACAGAGGATTTAGGTGCAGATTCTCTCGACGTTGTCGATTTGATTATGTCGCTTGAAGAAGAATTTGATATTAAAATTCCTGATGAAGAAGTTGAAAATGTGAAAACCGTCGGCGATATTGTTAAGTTTATTGAAGAAATAGATAATTAATTTAATAAAAACCCCGAACTTAAGCGTCGGGGTTTTTTTATATAAACATATCTGATAATTAAAAACAAACTATTTGAATTATTAAATCATAAAGAATTACCGTTCTTATAATTTAATCGTGTTTTATTGGCGGATTTAAGATACTTTTTTATTACACAAACAAATAAAACATTCTTCCTAAAATATCCCTTAACATTGCAATCTAATTGATAATTTTTAAATTTCTTACTTAATAATTAACCAATTATCTCACAAACTACGACTGTCAAATTAATAAATGACAGAAATACCTAAACCCGCCAAATAAAACACTTCAATATGTACCTAAATTAGAGTCATATTGAATGCAATCAAATTATGGAATTGTAATTCGATGTTTTCAGAATAGTCTCAACTTGTTTTACGATTATGGGATATATACATTATATAACAAAATTAAAGTTTCTGTCAAGTACAAACAGTAATCAATTGCTATTTTTATTTAGTTTGTACAATTAATAACAATATTTTTTGGACGATTTGTCAAATTTCAACAATATATGCCGACTTATTGTATATTAAACCAAAAAAACTATTATTACTCACATATTACTCACAAAATTTTATATTAATTTCATTAAAAAATAACGCTTGAACCATCCCCGATTCAAGCGTTATTCGCCCTTTCGGGCATTTATAGGAATATTTAGGAAGAAAGCATGTTTAATAATTAAATAGTGCTTTCATAAGTCAATTGCGCATTTGTTTTTTCCTTGTTTTTCTATATTATTCTAAATATAGGATATTTTTTATTATTATAACTCAAAAGAGTGTGTTTGTCAATACATCTGAGCAATATATTTATTAAAAAAAATGTTTTATAATACTAATAGACTTTTAATTACAAAGATAAACGCAAATACAAGGAAAACAGAGGTGTTAAGCTTGGATGTATTGGGTAGAATAAAAAGCCTGATGGAAAAAGCCGATTGGACAGAATACAAACTCGCTAAAGAAAGCAAGCTTTCTCAATCCACTATATCAAATATGTTTGTACGTAACACGCTCCCAACTATACCAACATTAGAAAACATTTGCGACGCATTTAACATTTCATTATCAGAATTTTTCTTAGAGGATAAAGAAAAAAGCGAACAAAATCAACTAATATCAAAATTTTCGCAGCTTAACAAGGAACAAAAAAGACTGGTTATAAGATTAATAGAAAACATAAAATAAACTCGAGAGCAGAAACAGTTTGCTCTCGGGTTTAATTTTACTGATTTTTAAAAAATTTTTATAAAAATAAAGACAAATGAATTTTTTTGTGCTATAATATATTTAATATATCAATACTACTTTAGAAAGGATAATATTCATGATAAATGAAAAATCCTGTGGGGCGATCGTTTATCGAAAATATCATGGAAATACTGAAATTCTACTGATAAAACACGTTAACAGCGGTCATTGGTCATTTCCGAAAGGTCATGTTGAAGCCGGAGAAACCGAAGTTCAAACTGCGCATCGTGAAATTCTTGAAGAAACAAGCATCGATACGATAATTGATCCTACCTTCAGAGAAACGGTTTCATATTCTCCTAAAAAGGACACTTACAAAATAGTTGTGTATTTTATTGCAAAAGCTAAAAACACAAATTTTGTTCCTCAGAAGGAAGAAATCTCCGATATTAGATGGATAGAAATTGACCGTGCGTGTTCGGTACTCTCTTATGATAACGATAAAGGTATTGTTAATAAGGCAAAAAGCTTTTTAGGTTAAGCTGAATGACTCAAGCTATATGCTTGGGTTATTTTTTTCACGTTCAGCGTTTTGATTTTCAAGTTCTTTCTTGTAAGTCGACAATATCTGTGTTTCAAACTCGGTTCTTACCTCGCTGTTTATCGGGTGAACGACGTCTCTGAACGTACCTTTTTCGTCGCGCCTGCTTGGCATTGCAACAAAAAGTCTGTTTTCGCCTTGAATGACTTTAATGTCATGTACGGCAAAAACATCATCAAGAGTAATGCTTACAACTCCTCTTAGCTTGCCCGAATCTAATAGTTTTCTTATTTTAATGTCTGTTATTTTCATATGTCCTTAACCTTTCCTGTGCAAATTTAAACGACTTTTATAGTTTTTTTATAATAAATAAAGTCTCCTTATGCACACCTTTATTTAAAAATATTTTTGACCAAAGCTATATTTTTATTCAAAAAGACTTTATTTTTATGAAAAAATGTTATATAATATCTTAAAGAATATATGTTCATCACAAAAATCTCGCTTATTACTTACACTGTAAAACAAAAATATTCACCAATGTTAAAAATAGCAGTGCCTTTAAGCAAGCAGAGCATACCGTTTAATTTATATTTTGTATATTCAAGATATAAAAGACATCGGCAATAGAACAGATAACAGTGCTTTTCTACTATAAAGGTAATACTGCGGAGGTTTTGAAAATATGGTTAAAGAGAGAAAGTCGAATATAGAGTTGCTCAGAATTATAATGATACTGATGGTGACCTGTCATCATTATGTAGTTAATTCCGGAATAGAATCCCTTTATACCTTTGACGGAAAAATCGGTGCAAATATGCTGTTTATGCAAATATTCAGTTCCGGCGGAAAAATTGCAATTAACGGGTTTTTGCTTATTTCCGGTTATTTTATGTGTACTTCAAATACAACTCTTTTGAAGTGGTTAAAATTATTTTTTGAAATTATGTTTTATAATATTGTTATCAACAGTATTTTTCTTATTGTTGGGTACACCCCTCTTGGTACAAGAACTCTGCTTGACGGATATTTTCCTCTGTTCGATCAGCTGGGCGCAGGCAAAGATTCTTTTATCTCTTTGTTTTTATTTTTGCTATTAGTCTCTCCTTTTATCAATAAGCTTATTTTAACAATGAGCCGAAGAGAGTATCGCATTTTGTTAGGGGTCTTGTTATTCTTTTTTACAGTCATCAGCAGTTTTTATATGAGAAAAAGCGTAGACGGTTACTGGTATTTTTCTAATAACTGGGAAGGCTTAGGCTGGTTCGTAACCGCTTATTTGATGGGTGGTTATATAAGGCTGCATTTATCTAAAAAGTGGGATACAGCACGTACAGGACTGATTATGACTGTAGTTTCAGCAATTCTCATTTGCACAAGCATTTACGTATTTGACATTATCAAGATAAAAGAGCCTACATTTTTTGCAGCTACTCATTGGGTTTTTGGCTGTAATAAAATTTTAGCAGTATTAACTGCTATTTCACTTTTTATTCTTTTCAAAAATCTCAATATCGGTCACAGCCGTTTCATCAACACGGTGTCTTCCGCAACATTCGGCGTTTTGCTTATACACGGAAACAGTGACACTATGCGTCACTTTTTATGGGTCGATGTATTTCAGAATACATCATGGTTCAACGTTTCGCATATAGATATTGTATTGCGGGCAGTTTGTGTTGTAGCAATTATTTATGTATGCTGCGTCATTATTGACCTGCTTCGGCAAAAATTGATAGAAGCGCCTTTATTCCGTGCGCTGGGTAAGATTGAATTTCTAACTAAGCCATTATATAATAAAAAAGAAAATACATAACTCTCCTTGTTTTTATTGTGTAATCAAAATTACATTTTATACTCTCTAATAGAAACAAGATAAATGAAAATGGGGGCACTGACTAATGTCAGAACAGAACACAAAAGTAAATTCAGATATCTTAGAGGGGAAAAAACATATCCACTTCATAGGGATAGGAGGAAGCGGTATGTATCCGCTTGCTCAGATCCTTCACACAAAAGGGTATTATCTCACAGGCTCTGACAATAACGAAACTGAAACACTCGACGCAGTAAGGAAAATGGGTATACCTGTTTTTATGGGGCAAAGAGCCGAAAATATAAAAGGCGCAGATTTAATAGTACACACAGCGGCTATAATGGACGACAACCCCGAGCTTATTGCCTCACACCAAAGCGGTGTTCCTGTTTTGGAAAGAAGCGAGCTTTTGGGTATTGTTACAGAGTGGTATAATAACGCAATCTGTATTTCAGGCACTCACGGAAAGACAACAACAAGCTCAATGCTAACACAGATTTTCATTGAAGAAGGAATAGACCTCTCCTGCGTAATCGGCGGAAAGCTCCCGTCTATCGGCGGAAGCGGACGGGCAGGCAGCAGCGATATAATGGTCTGCGAGGCGTGCGAGTTTGTAGATACATTTTTAAAGCTGTCTCCTGATGTTGCCGTTATATTAAATGTCGACGCTGACCACTTGGACTATTTCGGAACGCTTGACAACATAAAAAAATCATTTCACAAATTTGCCTCAAAGGCTACAAAGGCTCTTATTGTAAACGGCGACGACCAAAACACTCTCGACTCCATTAAGGGAATAGACAAGGAAGTAATAACCTTCGGCTTTGACAAAAAGAACGATTACTCTGCTGAAATTACACAAATAAAAGGTCTTGAAACTGCATTTGAACTTTATTACAAGGGTGCAAAGGAATGTACACTTGCAATACACGTTCCGGGCATTCATAACGTATTGAATGCGCTTGCCGCTATTGCCGCCGCCAGATATTCAGGCGTTTCATATGACGGTATAGCGATGGGACTTCAAACCTTTCGCGGCGCAATAAGACGTTTTCAGAAAATAGACGAGGTAAACGGCATAACTGTCGTTGACGATTATGCTCATCACCCTGCCGAGATAGAAGTTACACTCAAAGCCGCCAAGTCTCTCGACTTCAAAAACGTTTGGGCAGTATTCCAGCCGTTCACATATTCAAGAACCTCAATGCTAATGGACGATTTCGTAAAAGCGCTTCAAATCGCCGACTACACAGTTCTAACAGATATAATGGGAAGCCGTGAGAAGAACACGCAAGGTGTTTACACAAAGGACTTGGGCGAAAAAATTCCGGAATCTATATGGTTTGATTCTCCTAAAGAGGTTCAGGACGCTCAAACAGCAGAGCAAAAGGAAAAAAATTTCGACCAAGTTGTTGATTATATCTCTAAAAACGCAAAAGAAGGCGATTTAGTTATCACTCTAGGCTGCGGAGACGTTTACAAGGTCGCAAAAAAGCTAGTGCAAAAGTTAAAACAAACTGATAAATAATAATGGTCATAAGTATTTTATAATCCTGCGGAAACGAAAGGAAGATGATAGAAATGAAAACTCTCAGCGAAAGAGACAAGCTTGTCTACAAATACATCAAAGAGCGCATTGAGGACGGTTATGCCCCTACAGTCAGAGAAATATGCGCCGAATTCGGCTTTAAATCTTCATCTACAGGATTTCGCTGTATAGAATCGCTAAAGGAAGCCGGACTTTTAGAAAAGGGAACAAATCAAAACCGTGCGATAAAGCTGACAGGTAAACGTGGTATGAGTATTCCGCTGGTTGGCACAGTTACCGCAGGAAAACCGATCACAGCCATTGAGGATATAACCGATTACATCAGCTTTCAGCCCGACAGACACTATTCTAACCAGCTCTTTGCACTAAAGGTTCGAGGAGAAAGTATGATAAACGCCGCTATCTTAGACGGTGATATTGTAATTGTCGAGCAGGTTCCTGTTGCAGAAAACGGCGAAATTGTCGTTGCTCTTGTCAACGACGAGGAGGCGACCGTTAAAAGGTTCTACAAAGAAAACGGACACTTCCGGCTTCAGCCTGAAAACGATACAATGGAGCCAATTATCGTTGATGAGGCAAAAATCTTAGGAAAGGTTGTCGCTGTTGTAAGATACTATGATTGATGTAAACTAATATACAACATACATAAACCCTCAGAAGATAAAACTTCTGAGGGTTTGATTTTTGCAAAATAAAAAGAGCAAGACCTATTACGAGTCCGCTCTCTTATTAAATAAAAATTACTTAACTAACTTCGCAAGCTGTGACTTCTTTCTTGCAGCCTTATTCTTGTGCATAATGCCTTTTGCAGCAGCCTGATCAACCTTCTTTATCGCATAGGTGACTGCTTCCTTAGCGTTTGCATCGCCGTTGGCAACAGCCGTCTGAGCCTTCTTTAAAACTGTCTTTATCTCTGACTTTATAGCTTTGTTTCTGGCAGTTTTAGTGTTTATGACCTTAACTCTTTTCTTTGCTGATTTAATGTTCGGCATTTTTACACCTCCTCTGAAAAATTTACAAAAATCTGTTTTTAAGACCTCTGTAATAATTTGCACTTATTTGCATAAGCTAATTGCATGACTGAGAGGAAAATGCAATTATTTTATAAAACAAGTCTCAAGTGATATAATAACACAATGAAAATAAAATTGCAAGCATTTTAAGGAATTTTTTTAAATGCTTAATTTACAGTAATAAGCGAACTTCTCATTGTTTTATTATCTTACAAGATATGTCTTTTCAGAAGGGAGAAAACTATGGGTATACGAACCGACCTTGCGCTTGAAGCAACGCAGCAGCTTACTAAAACAACTCCTGTTGAGGGAATAACAAAAAACGAGTATCAAAAAGCCAATCTCAACATAACTGAAATCATTGTTGAAACCGACTCTGCCGCACAAAATCTCGACAAGCCCAAAGGAAAATATATAACTATTCAAAGCGAACTTTCGCTTGAAAACCACCCTGATAATTTCAACGAGCGTGTAGACATTCTAGCTGAGGAAATAAATAAGCTGTGCGGCAACAAAGAAAATATACTTGTTATCGGTCTTGGCAACAAAAGCATAACTCCGGACAGCTTAGGTCCTGACGTTGCCGACCAGACCTTTGCGACCCGACATATAAAACAGCTTGCAAAGGATGTTGACACATCTGACTTATCAACCGTTTCTGTTATAAAAACCGGAGTTTTGGGTGATACGGGAATAGAATCGAGCGAAACTGTCCGTGCCATCTGCGATATGCTCAAGCCTACTGTCGTGATAGCTATCGACGCTCTTGCCTGCTCGGAAATAACAAATCTTGGCACAACGATTCAGCTTTGCGATACGGGAATCTCTCCCGGCAGCGGAGTTGAAAACGCACGCAAGGAGCTTTCAGAAAAAACTCTCGGCGCAAAAGTCATTGCTATCGGAGTGCCAACAGTTGTTGATATGCAGACTATATCGGAGTATGTGTTCGGAACACCAGCACCAAACAAGGAAATGAACAATATGATGGTAACTCCGCGTTCTATAGACAAGCTAATAATGCGGGTCTCAAGGCTTATCGCAATGGGAATAAACCGTGCGTTTCAGCCCAATTTATCTATAGAGGATATAACTTCGCTTGTTGAATAATTCTGAAATTTAACCTAAATATACACAAAAAACTCCTATGGCAACAACCATAGGAGTTCTATTATTGTATAAAGCAATAGCTGTCAGCGCAATGCCGACAGCTTTAATTTATTTATTCCTCTTCGTTTTCTGCATTAACTGCTTCATTAAGTTCTGCGTCTTTAGCTTCCTGCTCCTGAGCCTTTAATTCCTCCTCGCTGGGCTGTTCAACCTCAGAAATTTCAGCCGAATCATCATGCTCAGCACGAGTAAACGTAACAACGTGAGTATCTTCTTTCAGTTTCATAAGCCTTACTCCAGTCGCATATCTGCCCATAACTCTTATATCATTAGCACGAAGCCTTATAACAATGCCGTCGCTTGAGATCATAATAATATCGTCATCGTCGTCAACAACCTTAATTCCGCAGACATAACCCTTTTTATCAGAAACCTTGTAGTTAAGCATTCCGTAACCGCCTCGATTCTGAATCCTGTAGCTATCCAGGCTGGAGCGTCTTCCTAATCCCTTATCGGAAACAGTAAGAACAGTTGCTCCTTCACGAACTCTCGCCATTGAAACAACATAGTCTCCTTCACGAAGCTTGATAGCACGTACACCGTGAGCCGTTCTCGACATCGGACGCATCTGACCCTCGTTTATCCTAATAGCCTTACCCTCGTGCGTTGCGACAATAACCTCGTTAGAACCGTCTGTCATTCTAACGCCCATAATTTCGTCGCCGTCATCAATACCAATAGCAATAAGCCCGTTCTTTCTGACGTTTTTATACTGCGATAGCGCCGTTCGCTTGATTTTGCCGTTTTTGGTTACCATTATGATGTACTTGCCCTCGTCAAAATCTTCGGTCTTTATCATCTGAGCGATATGCTCGCCCTCAGTCAACGGCAGAATATTTATAATGTTTGTACCCCTTGAAGCCTTTGTACCCTCAGGTATTTCATAGCATTTAAGCTTGTACATAATGCCCTTGTTCGTGATAAATAAAACGTGGTCGTGAGTAGAGCAGATAAACATCTCGGAAACAAAATCGTCTTCTCTTTGCTTCATTCCCGAAACGCCTCGTCCTCCTCTATTCTGAGCCTTATATACCGAAACAGGCATTCTCTTTATATAACCGTTGTTTGTGAGCGTAACAACATTGTCCTCAACAGGGATAAGATCCTCAATATCAACCTCTCCGCTGACATTTTCAATCGTTGTTCGCCTTTCATCGCCGAACTTGTTCTTAATCTCATTTACCTCGTCAAGGATAATCTGAAGAACTCTGTCGTGATTTGCGAGTATATCCTCATAATCGGCAATCTTTTCTTTAAGAGCGTTAAACTCGTCGACAATTTTCTGTCTCTCTAAGCCTGTGAGCTGTCCTAAACGCATTTTTACGATTTCGTCTGCCTGAACCTCAGTAAGACCCTTAGTATGCTCGGTAAGCTCGGTATCTCCTAAAAGTATTGCCATATCCTCATCTTTAAAACGCTCCAATAGCCTTTGCTTACCCTCTTGAATAGTTTTTGAAGAGCGAAGAATGTTAATGACTTCATCGATATTATCAATAGCCAGACAATAACCCTGCAAAATGTGGGCTCTGTCCTTCGCCTTTTTCAAATCAAAGCGTGTTCTGTTTTCAATAACCTCGACCTGAAAATCAAGATAATGCTCAAGCATCTGCTTAAGAGTAAGTATTTTCGGTACGCCGTCAACAAGCGCAAGCATAATTGCGCCTACGGTGTCCTGAAGCTGAGTGTATGAAAACAGCTTATTCAAAACGACCTGCGGAATTGCGTCTTTTTTAAGCTCAACGACAATTCTCATACCATTTCTGTCCGATTCGTCACGCAAATCGTGAATTCCGTCAATTCTCTTATCCTTAACAAGGTTGGCAATACTCTCTAACAGCCTCGACTTGTTTACCATATAAGGGATCTCGTGTACAATAATACAGTTTCTTCCCTTTATTTCTTCTATTGAGGTCTTAGCTCTGAGGATAATTTTTCCCCTACCAGTTGCATAAGCGGCACGAATTCCCGCTCTGCCCATAATTATTCCGCCGGTCGGGAAATCAGGTCCCTGAATACAACCCATAAGGTCGTCAAGGGTACAATCGGGATTTTCAACAAGCAGACTCAAAGCGTCAACTACCTCGCTCAAATTATGAGGAGGTATGTTTGTCGCCATTCCGACAGCAATACCCGTTGAACCGTTTACCAAAAGCTGCGGAAAACGGCTAGGCAAAACCTGCGGTTCTTTCAGTCTGTCGTCATAGTTCGGCATAAACGGTACGGTTTCCTTGTTTATGTCGGTAAGCATATGAACAGACATCTTTGCCATTTTTGCTTCGGTATAACGATAAGCAGCAGGCGGATCGCCGTCTACAGAACCGAAGTTTCCGTGACCGTCAACCAACGGATAACGCAAAGAGAAACTTTGCGCCATACGCACAAGAGCGTCGTAGACAGACGCGTCTCCGTGTGGATGGTATCTACCCAAAACCGCTCCGACTGTATCGGCACATTTTCTGTAAGCCTTATCGGGAGTTATTCCGTTTTCGTGCAAGGTGTATAAAATTCTCCTGTGAACCGGCTTTAATCCGTCACGAACATCAGGCAGCGCACGGGAAACAATAACCGCCATAGAATACTGAATAAACGAACTTTTCATTTCCTTTTCAATATCCCTAACGATCAGTTTATTATCAAAATTACCGTTATCTATAAAAGCTTTATCTTGTGTTTCGCTCTCTGACACAATATCACTCTCTTTTCATAAATTTTTATCCGTTTGGTTTATTTTCTTCTATTTCAAAATCATCGCCCAGCTTTAAATCAAACATATATGAAAGCTGTTTTATTTCTTTTTCTGTCATACATCTTTTTGGCAGAACGTAAATTGATTCTTTTTTCAAAAATATAACAAACATATTTTCTTTTTCCAAAACCGACAAACCAGTGTCACTAAAGTCAACCACTTTCGGCGGAATTTTTACGGGTTCTTCTCCCTCTTTTATAGCTTCGTCTATTTCCTCCTGAGGAATAACCGTTTCGATTGTAAACTTGTTTTCGTAAAGCTTAAAAATATACCTGTCGTCCTCAAGCGGCTTCAAAGACTGCATAAGTGTTTTTCTTATCTTTATCGGGTTGTACCAAACGATAAAAATTACCGCGAAACATACCACAAAACAAAGCCAAGAAGCAAAATTGTCCGGCGCATTTATTATTTGATAAATAAACAAAAGCGCCAAAATTCCGAAAGCAACTGTTTTTAATATGTTGGATTTTAAAATATATTTTTTCTGAAAGGTGACAAATGCCTCCTCTTCCTCAGTGTTTTTTATATCGTAAGCTATCGAAAGATTTGGGTTTACCTCCTCAAACGACTCATTAATTTCTTCAGCCGTTTGTTTTTTTAACTCATTAAGCTGTTTATCAAGCGTTGATTTTTCTGTGTTATTTTCTTTGCTCATACTAAATTAGTACCCCGTATGGGATATTCCTCCCTCTAAAATTTTTACACGATTAAACATTGAATTGTTCAAAATTAAAGTATTGTCTCCTCTCTGTTAAATGTCAAGATTTTCAGCATATTTTGCATTCTTTTCAATGAAATCCTTTCTGGGAGCAACCTTATCTCCCATCAAAATTGTAAAGATCTCATCTGCTTTCTGAGCGTCCTCTAGCGTGATTTTAATCATTGTTCTTCTTTCTGGGTCCATAGTTGTTTCCCAAAGCTGCTCCGGGTCCATTTCGCCCAGACCTTTATATCTCTGAACCTCAACCTTTAAATCGTTTTCGCCTGCAAGTTCTTTGATATATTCATCTCTTTCTTCATCAGAAAATGCATACCTTACCTGTTTTCCTCTAAAAACCTTAAACAGCGGTGGCTGTGCAATATAAACGTGACCTTGTATAATCAGCTCTTTCATAAATCTAAAGAAAAACGTCAAAAGAAGCGTTCTGATATGACTTCCGTCAACATCGGCATCCGCCATAATTATTATCTTTCCGTAGCGAAGTCTTGTTATATCAAAATCCTCACCTATGCTCGTACCAAGCGCCGTAACAACAGGCATAAGCTTTTCATTTCCATAAACCTTGTCTATCCTTGCCTTTTCAACGTTTAGCATCTTTCCCCATAAAGGTAAAATAGCCTGAAATCTTCTGTCTCTGCCCTCTTTAGCAGAACCGCCCGCAGAATCTCCCTCGACAATATAAATCTCAGTTCCCTCTGCGCCCTTTTCTGAACAGTCGGCAAGCTTGCCCGGCAGCTGTGCAGATTCAAGTGCTGACTTTCTTCTTGTTAAGTCTCTTGCCTTTTTAGCAGCCTCTCTCGCTCTTTGAGCCGCCGTAGCCTTTTCAAAAATAGCCTTAGCAACAGTCGGGTTTTCCTCAAGGTAGTTCATAAGCTTTTCGCTTACTATCTTATCAACTAACGGTCTTACCTCAGGGTTGCCCAGTCTGCCCTTTGTCTGACCCTCAAACTCGCAGTTTGTAAGCTTAACAGATACAATAGCGGTTATTCCCTCTCTAACATCGTCTCCGAGAAGCTTTTCGCCGTCTTTAAGAAGATTGAACTTCTTTCCATAGTCGTTAATAACTCTGGTAAGAGCGTTTTTAAAACCTGTTTCGTGAGTTCCGCCGTCTATTGTGTGAATATTGTTTGCAAAGCTCATAACAAACTCGTTATAGCTGTCGTTATACTGCAATGCAACCTCTGCATAGCTGTCCCCAGCCGATCCGTTTATATAAATAACGTCTGGTATTATAGCGTCGAGCCCTCTTACGCTGTGAATATGAGTTACAAACTCTCTTATTCCGCCCTCGTAATGCAGAGTTTCCTCTTTTATATCGTTTTCATCTCTGACGTCTCTAAATACTATCTTTATTCCTGCGTTTAAAAATGCCTGCTCACGAAGCCTTTTTAACAGAGTTTCATAATCGTAAACCGTTTCGGAAAAAATCTCCGGGTCTGCCTTGAACATAACAGTAGTACCCGTTTTATCTGTCTTTCCTATAACCTTTAGTTCCTCGTCATAGTGACCTCTGTCAAACCGCTGAAAATGAATGTTCTCACCGTCATAAACCGTTAATTCCAACCACTCGGAAAGAGCGTTTACAACCGACGCTCCAACTCCGTGAAGTCCTCCTGCTACCTTATATCCGCCGCCGCCGAATTTACCTCCTGCGTGAAGAATCGTATATACAACAGTAGCGGCAGAGATGCCCTCTTTCGGATGGATACCCGTTGGTATTCCTCTACCGTCGTCGGAAACTCTTATTATTTCTCCCGGCAGAATCTCTACCTTTATTTCATTGCAATACCCCGCAAGAGCCTCGTCTATAGAATTATCAACGATCTCATAAACCAAATGGTGCAAGCCTCTAGAGCCAGTCGAGCCGATATACATTCCAGGTCTTTTTCTTACCGCTTCAAGTCCTTCTAATACCTGGATCTGACTTTCATCATAATTGGTGCTTTCATCGACTTGAGAAATATTTTGATTAGATATTTCCTCACTTATTTCTTCTTTTATTTCTTTTTCCTGGTTATCCAAAATAATCCTCCTTAACTCCGTAAATACACTTCTTCTATATCTTTAAATTTCTTTTTTCATAAACCGCTTTTTTAACGTAGCTGTTGAAATCTGAGAAATATAAACTGTTTCGTTATAATCATCATCTAAGCAAATGATAAAACTCTTAGGCAGTTCATAAGAAACATTAACAATTCTTTTGTTTTTCTCCGCATTACCTAAAAACTCTTTCGTAAACTTTGATATTGACGACTTTTCTATATCAAAAATACCGATAAGGTTTTTAGCATTTATTAAAACGTCATTGCCAAGATGCAAAAACATATTTATCCTTTCTATTATCAACAATTTTACTGCTTGTTGTTTATAATCTTACCGCTTTTTATATAAAAGGTCTTGCCCGTGTTTTCTTGAAGTTTTATATCCTCACAGCAGGTAATAAAAACCTGCATATCTGAAATTCTCGATAAAACAAACTCCTGCCGTTTAGCGTCGAGCTCTGACAAAACATCATCAAGCAAAATAATTGGCGCTTCTTTTGTTTCTTCAAACAAAATGTAAGCCTGAGCTATTTTAAAAACTAAGGCAACCGATCTGCATTGCCCCTGAGAACCAAACTCACGGCAGTTAAGACCGTTTATAGATGATATCAAATCATCTCTTTGAACACCTATTGTAGTAAATCCGGCTTTTATATCCTCATGCCTTGAATTTCTTAACTTTAACAAATATTCATCTGCCATTTCTCCGTTATAGTCGCTTCTGTTTTCTAAACTTTCAAAAACTGTTGATTTATAAAAAACATCAAGCTTTTCTTTTCCTTGAGAAATTTCATTATAAAGCTTTTCTGCAAATATATTTAACTTCTTTGTATAAGCATATCTTATAACAGAAATATAAGAGCCGAGCCTTGCCATCTGTTCATCCCAAACGTCAAGCTCATCAGCTGATGATTTACCTATACCTATATTTTTTAAAAGAACATTCCTCTGATTTAATATTTCGTCGTATTGAATTAAAACTCTTCTGTAAGAATTCTTTATCTGCGAAGCGCAAACGTCTATAAATTTTCTCCTGTTTTCAGGAAAACCCTTTGAAATAAATAAATCTTCAGGCGTAAAAACAACACAGCACAGATTTCCAAACAAATCAGACGGATTTCTAAGAGTAACACCGTTTAATTTAATATGTCTATCTTTTATATTTGGTTTTGCCAGTCTGTATTCTATCTTTTGATTTCTAAAACTGTTTTTAAATAGCAAATCAATACTAAAGCTTTGCTTATATAAATTTATTAAATCCTTATCCTTTGAATTTCTAAAGCTTTTAAGACCGCTGCAAAGCCATATTGCCTCAATTAAATTTGTCTTTCCCTGAGCATTGTCGCCGCAAATTACATTTATGTGTTTATCGGCGTCAATATTTATAGAAGATAAATTTTTAAACCCATCAATTTTAATATTTGAAATAAACATAAATTAAATAATTTCAATCTCCACATCTAATTCTTCAATAGTGACAATATCTCCTGTTCGCACTTTTTTACCTCTCATAGTACAAACCTCACCGTTAAACTTAACAGCGCCGTCTTTTATTATCTCTTTTGCAATACCGCCCGTCTCAACAACGCCGGAATATTTTAAAAGAGAATCAAGCTTTATAAATTCGGTTTTGATTTTTATTTTTTCTCTTTTCATCTTTCTCAGCTTTTATTCACTTTTTAATCTAACAGGCAAAACTAAAAATGTATAGTTTTCTGAATTTAAAGGCACAATCTTCATAGGAAGATTACCGCCGTTCATTTGAAGTTTGACCTTATCATCTGTAATAGTTTTGAGCGGATCTAGCAAAAACTTGCAGTTAAAACCAATTTCAATCATTGGTCCAGTTATATCAACGCTTATTTCATCGCTTATTTTGCCTATAGAAGTTGAACAAGAAAGACTTAACTGCCCATTATCAAAAATACATCTTACAGGACTTTTAACTCTTTCATTTATCAACAGCGATGCTCTTTCCAAACATTCGATCATATCCTTCGTATTTACAATAACTTCTGTGTTACAGCTTTTAGGAATAGAGCCTTTATAATTATGAAATTCTCCTTCAATGAGTCTCGAATATACCAAATAACCCGATATATCAAAAATTATATGCTTTTTAGAAATATAAACTATACAATTTTCATCATCTTCTTCATTAAGAAGCTTTATAACTTCTCTCAAAGCGTTTGAAGGTACTACAAACTTATAATCATTTGTAGTATTGATATTTTCAGTTCTTACAGCAAGCCTATATCCGTCAAGCGAAACCATATTGAAAATTCCGTCTTGAATTTCAAAAAGCTCTCCCTTTAAAATCGGTTTAGTATCAACAACGGCTACTGCAAATATAGTCTGTCTTATCATATCCTTTAAAACGCCCTGCGCGATTGCAAATTTTTCTTCACTATCAGCTTCAGGAAGTTCAGGATATTCATCTGCAGTCATTGCGTTAACTGTATATTCAGTAACTCCTCCCGAAATTTTTACCTGCATATTTGAACTTACTTCAATAAGTATTTCATCTGTTGGCATTCTCTTTATAATATCAGAAAGCAATCTTGAATTAACTATAAATTCTCCGACATCTTCAGATTTTACCGATATCTCAGTTCTGATACCTATTTCTAAATCATAGCCTGTCAGCTCTAAAATATTATTCTGAAGTTTCATCTTTATTCCTTCTAATGCAGGAATAGAAGATTTATCAGAAGATGCTTTTGAAACATTTATAACAGCTTCAAACAAGGTTTGTTTATTACATACTAATTTCATAACAAATTTCTCCTTAAAAAAATAAATAATATAAATAATAATTATTAGTAGCAGTAGTAGGGGGTGTTTAAAACTAGAAAAACTACATCAAACGCCGTCTGCTGCTAGGTTTATTTATAAACAAGCTTTCAAAAAGAATATATTTATATCAACAATCAAAAAATATTACTAACATTTTTAAACTGCTTTTAACAGTTGAAAATGAAAAATTATAATAAATTTGATTGAAAATTACATAATGAATAAATACAATGGTTTAAAAAGTTAAATTGATGTATGTTAAAATATTAAATAGAATATAATAAGTAAATAAAATAAGTAACTTGACGGTATTTTTATTGTTAAAAAATATGTTGAAAAAGATTAAATTATAATTCTTTTAGATTTTTGATAATATCGTTTACTGTTTCTTTTAAATCAGAATTTGAATCAAGCATTTTCTTTACGTCTTTGTAATTAATAGTCATAGTAGAGTGATCACGCTTGAGTTCATCACCAATCTCTGTATAACTTAACCCTTTGACTTCTCTGATGACATATATAGAAATTTTTCTGGCAAGAGAAATGGGAGCGTTTCTGCTCGGAGAACGAATATCGTCGGGAGTAACATTAAATGCTGTTGAAACATCAGCTAAAATTCTGTCGACGGTTATATCGGCTGGCTGATTTTCAATGAGGTTTTCTCTTATAACCTTCTGTGCCATAGCTATTGAAGGCTTTTCATTTGAAAACATTGTAAGAGCTGTTATTTTGTTTACAGCACCTTCAAGCTGTCTGATATTAGTTTTAATTTTCTCTGCAATGACTCTTGAAACAGGATCAGGTATCTCAATGTTTAAAAGTTCTGCTTTTCTTTTTATGATAGCCATTCTCGTTTCAAAATCAGGAGGCTGAATGTCTGCTTGTACACCTCTTACAAATCTGCTTTTTATTCTGTCCTCCAGCTTTGAGATTTTAGTGGGTGAAATATCTGATGTAAGTACAATTTGTTTTCCGTGATTGTAAAGCTCATTAAAGGTATGAAAAAATTCCTCTTGGGTCTGTTCTTTTTTAGATAAAAACTGAATATCATCCATTAAAAGAAAGTCTACGTTTCTGTATTTTTGATGGAAAGATTCAGTGTCTCTGTTTGTAATAGAAGTTATAAGCTCGTTTGCAAAGGTTTCACAGGTTACATACATAACATTCTTTTCAGGACTTCTTTTTTTGACCTCGTGTTCAATAGCTTTAAGTAAGTGAGTTTTTCCAAGACCCGAGTCTCCATATATAAACAAAGGATTAAATACAGCCTTATTTCCTATGTTGCCTGAATCGTTTAATCCGGCAACGGCTGTACAGAATGCATATGCAAGTTCGTTGGATTTACCCTTGATAAAGTTGTCAAAGGTAAGGTCATAAAGACCGTCGTTTAAAGAGCGTTCTAAATGCTTTTCATTTTCAATTACATAATTAAATTGTCTGCTGTCGTCGAGGTCTTCTGCTTTGTTAGAAATGCTTACCTCAACCTCTATTCCCAAAACTTCAAAAAACGATTTTTTTATTAAGTCATAGTAAAAATCCATTACTGTTTGTTTTGCAAATTCACTTTGTGCGTATAAATATGCGGTTTTATTTTCAAGTCTGTCAGCTTCAAGAGGCTTTATCCATTTATCAAAGCCTATCTGGCTGACATTCGGGTCTGCAAGACAATGTTTTTTTACATCTTCAAAAACTTCCGAAAAAGAATCCACTATTAAAATCCTCCTCTGTTTTATTGTTTCAGAGCATATAAACCCATTTAAAAATATTAAGGTAATTATAGCATATTTTAAATAAAAATACAAGCAAATTCTTCAGAAATTTTTAATATCACACATATATTATATATAGTATAATTATATGAGTGAAACATATTGTCTATTTTTTTATTTTATAAGAAAAAAATAGTGTTTGTAAATTTAGTAAATACTACATATTGTGTTTTTTTAATTTTTATAAAAAATAATTGTAAAAATATCTTAAACTGCTTGACAAGGTAACGGCATTTGTACTATAATATTAACTCGAAAGGCTTTTACTTTAAATTTTGAATATATCAACAGAGTTGTTATATATAATTAATAGCTCGCAGAAGGGAGGATGTAAGGATGAAAAGAACATTTCAGCCGAAAAAGAGACATGCTCAAAAAGAACATGGCTTTAGAAAAAGAATGTCTACAAGAAACGGACGTAAAATTCTATCTCGCAGGAGACAAAAGGGCAGAAAAAAAATCAGCTACTAATTCGTTGACCACTGATACTACTAATTTGAATTAGCCTAGTATTAAAGTGGTCTTTTGTTTTTGCAAAAAAGTATCACATCTGAGGTTATTTATGCTTTTTACTACAATTATCAAATCTAATAAGAATTTTATGAAGGTCTATAGAAAGGGAAAATTTTCAGCTAATAACCTTGCTGTTGTTTACTTTTTGCCTAACAGAAGTCCTTACAATAGGATAGGCATAACGACTTCAAAGAAAATAGGCAATGCCGTTCAAAGAAACAGAGCAAGAAGAATTATAAGAGCGGCTTACAGAAATACAGAAGAGTTATTTCCTATAGGTTTTGATATCGTATTCGTGGCAAGAACTGATATTTTAAATGCTAAGTCTACAAATATAGAGGTTTTTATCAAAAAGAGAGTTTTAAAGGAAATGAATAAGCCTTTTAAGCAAGATAACAAACATAATTTTAAAAACAAGAGATAGCAGGAAAAACAAATGAAAAGAGTTTCCGATTTTCTCATACTTATTTATCAAAAATGTATATCTCCGTTAAAGCCTGCCTGCTGCAAGTATTATCCGACATGTTCGGAATATGCAAGGCGTGCAATCAAAAAGCACGGATTATTTAAGGGAATGATTTTAGCAGTATGGCGTCTTTTAAGGTGCAATCCATGGAGCAATGGCGGAGTGGATAATGTTCCTGAGAGCTTTTGTATTTATTCGCTTAAAAACGGAAAAGAAAAATAAAGGAGAACAAGTTTTATGTTGAATATACCTATAGTTACCCCGTTACTCGGCTACTTAATGAAGCTGCTTTATATAATTTTTAAGAATTATGGTTTAGCGTTAATTGTTTTTACCCTTATTACAAAGCTGATAACTGTACCGTTTCAGATAAAACAACAGAAAAACACTGCAAGATTAGCTAAGTTCCAGCCGCAGCTTAAAAAGCTTCAGAATAAATATGGCAACAACAAGGAAAAATATCAGGAAGAAATGATGAAGCTTTACTCTGAAGAGGGTATAAACCCTATGGGAAGCTGTCTGCCGATGATCATTACAATGGTAATTCTGTTTTCCATTATAGGTGTAGTTTATGCTCCGTTAAAATATGTTTCTAACATAGACGGAAAATCATTTAATCTTACTAGCTCTGCAAGCAAAGATATAAGTGAAGCGGAAGCCCTTGTTACCGATACCATAATTATTGCAGACAAAATGGACGGAAAGACCTACAATGAACTTACAGATGCTGAAAAAGAGAAGATATTCAGAGAAAAAACTTTAGAGGACGGCGGAAAAATTAACGGAGTAAAGTTAAAAAGCGTTTCAGACGATTACGGAGAGTCATTAGCATACGTGGAAAAGGTTTTTTCTGAGTATTTTCCTAATGATAAAAACTTTTCTGAATTTTTATTGGATGAGAAAAAGATTTCAAACCGTCTATATTCCAGACCCCAGCTTTTGATGTTTAAAATATCGGACAACGGCTACGGACAAATGTTTGATGTAGTTGACGTTGACAAAAAAATCAGCGAGGAATTAAAACGAGTAGACTATACCTTCTTCGGAATCCCTCTTAGTGAAATGCCAAGCTGGTCGTCTCTTTATTTGCTTATACCAGTAAGCTCGTTCTTATTCCAGCTTATTTTGACTTTCATTTCACAGCGTTATCAGAAAAAGAACAACCCGACGGCAAACTCAGCGGGAATGGGTATGAATCTCGTTCTGTATATAATGCCTGTATTTTCTTTCTATATTGCGTTCAGCTTCCCTGTTGGATTAGGTTTATACTGGACTCTGACATCTTTCTATTCATTGATTCAGACGATAGTACTGAACAAGATTTATACGCCTGAAAGAGTTGAGGCAATGGCGGAGAAGGACGCTAAGAAAAAGAAGAAGAAAAAAGGCTTTTACCAAAGGGCTCTTGAAATGCAGCAAAATCAGATGGGTGCGTCAAGCAAAACCTCAGATGACGATGATGCTGATGAGAATAAAAAGCTCACAAAAGCTGAGAGAAAGCAGGCAGAACTGAAAAGACTTCAAGAGGCAAGAAGAAGAATGGCTGAAAAATACGGCGATGAATACAAAGAAGATTAAAATATGTTTTAATAGAAAGAAGGAGAAAAATCATGACAAAGACATTTACAGCAGCAACAATTGAAGAAGCAAAGGCTCTTGCAGAAAAAGAGTTCGGAATATCGCAGGATAAGATTCAGTTTGTAGTTTTAGAAGAACCGAAGAAGTCTTTATTTGGCAAGTTAAAAGGCGAAGCAAAGCTTGAGGCTACCATTGAGGACAGCAAGCCGCAGTTAGCCGCAAGCTATATTAAAGAAGTGTTTTCTAAGATGGGCTATGAAGTTTCTATTGATATTAAAGAGGACGATAACGGAGCCGTTTTAGATATTTCGGGAGATAACGTAGAAGAAATTATCGGTAAAAAGGGCGAGGTTTTAGATTCCTTGCAATACCTTTCATCTTTGGTTTGCAACAGAATAGACAGAGAGTATTACAGAATTTCAATAGACTGCAACGGCTTTAGGGAAAGAAGAAAAGCTCAGCTTGAGCGTCTTGCCAGAAAAATAGGAAACAATGTAAAAAAAAGCGGAAGATCTGCCGCTCTTGAACCGATGAACCCATATGATAGAAGGATTATTCACTCTGTTATTACCGATATTGAAGGTGTGACTTCACATTCGAAGGGTGAGGAGCCATACAGAAAAGTAATTATCAGTTCAACCGAAAAAAGGCGATACGATAACAAAGGACGCAGAAACAACAAACGTTTTAATAACAATAAGGGATATGATATTGTAAGCTCCTTTGAAAAGGAATACAAAAAGCCAAAACCGGAGGACGATATGGGTTCTAGCGGGCTTTACACAAAAATTGATTTGTAATAAACAATAAGGGGGCAGACCTCTCTAGGTCTTGTCCCCTATTTAAATTTGAACTTATTAATGATTGAGTTAATATCAACTTTAAGTGTGCGCTGTTTTGTGTTATAATATATTTTGGAGGAGAAACAAATAATGAGTACAATTTGCGCAATATCAACTCCGAATGCTGTCGGAGGGATTTCTGTTATTAGAATAAGCGGTAATGACGCTGTAAATATTGCTGAGAAGATTTTTGTTCCTTTTTCAAAAAAACCTGTTTCGCAAATGTGCGGACACACCTGTGCTTACGGAAAAATCATCTTTAATGGCAGAACTATCGACGACGCTTTGCTGACTGTTTTTCTTGCGCCTAAAAGTTATACAGGAGAAAATGTTGCCGAGATATCCTGTCACGGAGGGATTTTTGTAACAAAAGAGGTGTTAAGAGCTTGCATAGCAAACGGTGCGGAGCCTGCTGAACCGGGAGAATTTACAAAGCGGGCATTTTTGAACGGAAAGCTTTCTCTAACTCAGGCAGAAGCGGTTATGGACGTGATATCGGCTGAGGGAAAGCAAGCTTTAAACAGTGCGAATCTTGCACACGAAGGTGTGCTTTTCAAAAAGATAAAAAGCACAACTGACGATTTGGTCAAAATTTTGGCAGGGCTTGCGGCTTGGGTCGATTATCCTGAAGAAGATCTGCCGTCTGTTGAAAATGATACGTTAGCGGCATCTCTTAATACTGCCATTTCACAGCTTGATCAAATACTTTCTGACTATGACAGCGGATTGATTTTCAGAAATGGCGTAGATACGGCTATTGTCGGACGGGCAAATGTAGGCAAATCGTCTTTGATGAATATGCTTTTAGGCTTCGACCGCTCTATAGTGACCGATATTGCAGGAACAACACGAGATGTTATTGAAGAATCTGCAAGGTTGGGCGAGGTGGTTTTAAAGCTTTCCGATACCGCAGGTATTCGACAGACTAACGATTTGGTAGAAAGTATGGGCGTTGACTTGGCTAAGAAAAAGCTTGAAAACGCAAGGTTAGTAATTGCTGTTTTTGATGCAAGCGAGGAATTAACTCACGAGGATAAAAGACTTTTAGCTGAAATTAAGGACAAGCAGTGCGTAATCGTATTAAATAAAACAGATTTAAAGGCAAAAATTTCGGTCGAGGATCTCTCAGAATATAAAAAGCCTGTAGTTCTTCTTTCTGCGAAAGAGCAAAAGGGTAAGAAGGATTTGGAAGATGCGGTTTTGTCGCTTCTCAAGCTTGATAATATAAACTCAGACACTACCGTTTTTGCAAACGAGCGGCAAAAAAATTGTGTTGAAAAGGCTAAGAACAGCCTAGAGCTTGCTTTAAACGCTCTTGATATGGGCGAAACGCTTGATGCTGTAACGGTGACGGTTTCAAAGGCGTGTGACTTCCTGTTGGAGCTTACCGGAGAAAAGGTGACAGAAACGGTCGTAGATGAGGTTTTCCATAATTTCTGTGTAGGAAAATAACAATAACAGAGGTAGCTTATGTTTTTAGAAGATTATGATATAATAGTTGTCGGCGCTGGTCACGCTGGCTGCGAGGCTGCTCTTGCCTCAGCTCGGTTAGGGGCAAAAACTGCGCTTTTTACCCTTACTCTTGACGCTTTGGCAAATATGCCTTGTAACCCGTCCATCGGCGGAACTGCCAAAGGTCATTTGGTTAGAGAAATAGACGCTCTTGGCGGAGAAATGGGAAAGGCGGCGGACGCAACATTTTTACAAAGCCGTATACTCAACAGAGGGCGAGGTCCCGCTGTTCACAGCCTTAGAGTTCAGGCGGATAGAACACGATATCACGAGTATATGAAAAAGGCAGTAGAAAGATGCGAAAATCTCGATTTAAAACAAGGTGAGGTAGTTAAAATACTGTCAGAAAACGGCAGAATCACAGGAGTTAAAACAAGAATAGGAAGCGAGTTTTCTGCAAAGGCAGTTATCATTTGTTCGGGAACGTACCTAAAGGGAAAGGTTTTTGTAGGAGAGAAAGCTTACGAAAGCGGTCCTGATGCTGTATCTCCTGCTAATCTTTTGTCAGAAAGCCTCGCAGAGCTTGGCGTTACGCTGAGAAGATTTAAAACAGGAACTCCTGCAAGAGTACACCGCCGCTCTATTGATTTTGATAAGCTCCAAAAGCAGGACGGCGACGATGAGATAGTGCCGTTTTCATTTGAAAACCACGAAAAGCTTGAAAACAAGGTTTCCTGTTATATTGCTTACACAAATGAAAAAACGCACGAGGTTATAAGAAAGAACATAAAGCGTTCGGCAATGTACGGCGGTCAGATAGAGGGTATCGGACCGAGATACTGCCCCTCTATTGAGGACAAAATAATGCGTTTTTCCGACAAGCCTCGTCACCAGCTTTTCATTGAGCCTATGGGCTTAGATACTGACGAGTATTATTTGCAGGGTATGTCTACATCGTTGCCGGAGGACGTTCAAATAGAGTTTTTAAGAACTATCGAGGGCTTAGAGCATATCGAAATTATGAGAAATGCCTATGCTATCGAATATGACTGCTGTGACCCTACGGAGCTGCTCCCCACCCTTGAATTTAAACAGGTTTCGGGGCTTTTCGGCGCAGGTCAGTTTAACGGCACGTCAGGCTATGAGGAGGCTGCCGCACAAGGGTTGATAGCAGGGATAAACGCTGTGAGAAAAATATCGGGGCAAGACGGGCTTGTACTCGACAGAGCAAGCTCATATATCGGCACGCTTATTGATGACCTTGTTACAAAAGGCTGTATGGATCCATACAGAATGCTTACATCAAGAAGTGAATACCGTTTGCTTCTTCGTCAGGATAATGCCGACCAAAGGCTTACGCCAATAGGCTATGAGGTAGGTTTGATAAGCAAAGAACGCTATGACCGGCTTTTAGAAAAGGTTTCCCAAATAGAGACAGAAATCAAACGTCTTTGGAGGGTAAACATATCCCCTAAAGACGCAAATGAATATCTTGAAAAATGCGGTACTGAACCTTTGCAGACAGGCGCAAAGCTTGCTCAGATAATAAGACGTCCCCAATGCTCTTATGAAGGCACGGATTTCTTAGACAAAGAGCGTCCCGCACTGTCTAAAGAGGTAAGAGAACAGGTAGAGCTGTCCATTAAATATGAAGGCTATATCAAAATCCAGCTTGAGCAGGTCGAACAGATGAGAAAGCTGGAAAAAAAGACTTTGCCCGATAATATTGACTACTCACAGATTCGTGGGCTTAGACTTGAGGCTATTGAAAAGCTGAATAAGATAAAGCCGCTAAGCGTCGGACAGGCAAGCCGTATATCTGGAGTAAATCCTGCTGATGTTTCGGTGCTTCTTGTGTGGCTGGAGCAAAACCGCAAGAAGGAAAACAACAAGAAATAATTTTATGTAAAATGCTCTAAGAAAGGGCGAATTTATGATAATAGAAAAATCAATGCTTGATAAATTGTTTGCACGGGCAAAGCTATTTGTAAATGATAAGCAATATCAAAGGCTTGATAATTATGCTCAAATGCTTATTGAATGGAATAAAAAGGTAAATTTGACGGCGCTTCTATCGCCTGAGGATATTTCTCAAAAGCATTTTTTGGATAGTATACTTCCCTTTTCGCTTTTTGAAATCAAAAAAGGTGCAAAACTGATAGACGTCGGCACAGGTGCGGGGTTTCCCGCCTGTCCGCTGAAAATATTCAGAGATGATATTCAAATTACCCTGCTTGACAGTTTGAATAAGCGAATAAAATTTTTAGAGACTTTGTCGAGTGAACTTGATTTGCACGCAGAGTGTATTCACGGACGGGCTGAGGATATCGCCCATAAAGAGGGCTACAGAGAGGTTTACGACATAGCAACGGCAAGGGCGGTTGCGTTTTTGCCAGTGCTTTGCGAATATTGTTTGCCTTTTGTTAAGGTTGGCGGTTATTTTGTGGCGTTAAAGGGTAAAAACAGCGAGGAGGAAATATCTGCGTCGCAAAACGCTGTTAAAATTTTGGGAGGAAAAATTGACAAAATAATTGATTATTCACTGCCCAACGGCGATAAACGAGCGTTAATAGCAATTAAAAAAATATCGCAAACAGCGAGCAAATATCCGAGAAACAAGGGTCAAATGACAAAAAAGCCGCTTTAATTTACTTTTTAAAGTAGATTGGAGACGGCTTTTGTAATTTATACACGATGAATACCAGTGGAATTTGTGCATATTCAATGTTACAATATTGTTGTGTAGAAACAGAGATATAAGCGGAAGATAAAAATACCGCTTTGGGGAGGACAACAATATGGTTAATTTTGCAACAAAACAAAGAGAAAAAGAAATAAACAAGGTGCTTGAAATAAGTGTATCGGTAATCAAGCCCAATCCCAGCCAGCCGAGAAAGCATTTTTATTCGGATGAGCTTACCAAGCTTGCGAAAAGCATTTCGCAGGAGGGGATTCTCCAGCCGTTGATTATAAGAATGAACGATGGCGAATACCAGCTTGTCTCCGGTGAACGCAGGCTCAGAGCCGCTAAAATCGCAGGCTTGAAAACTGTCCCTTGCATAATTGTTAATATGACGGAGCGAAACTCGGCGCTTATGGCGCTGGTGGAGAACATTCAAAGGGAGGATCTGTCCTTTTTTGAAGAAGCAGGAGCGATTCAGTCGCTTATCTCTGTTTACGGTATGACGCAGGAAGACGCGGCAATTCGTTTAGGGATAGCGCAGTCGACTGTTGCTAACAAGCTAAGACTTCTCAAGATTCCCGGTGATGAACAGCAGGTAATTATGGATATGGGTTTAAGCGAAAGACACGCAAGAGCGTTGCTTAGGCTTAAATCAAAGAGCGACAGAGTGGATGTTCTGGAGCGCATACATAAGTACAAGCTTAATGTTGAGATGACCGAAGCATACATTTCAAAACTTCTGGAGGGCAGACAAAAGAAGGAGTCTTACAAAAAGCGTTCCCCTGTTTTAAAGGATGTTAGGCTTTTTGTAAATACAATCAACAAGGCTATCGAAGTTATGCGGCTATCTGGAGTTGAAGCAAACTCTAAAAAAACACAAACAGAAAACGAAATTACCTATACAATAACAATACCGATAAACGAAAATAATTCTTTTAATTATTGAATGTTCCACGTGGAACAAAAATATTTTGACGCGTATTGTTTCACGTGAAACATTTTTTAAATACGTCTTGCAAAAACATATAAACATTGTTATAATAGTTAAGTCGAGTAATCGGCTTAGCTATTTTTATTTATTGAAGAATGGGAAATGATAAGCAATGGGAAAAATAATTGCGGTTTCCAACCAAAAGGGCGGTGTGGGAAAGTCCACTACGGCGGTTAATTTAGCTGCTGCGCTCGGATTAAAAGGAAAGAAAGTTCTTGTTATAGATTTTGACCCTCAGGGGAATACTACAACCAGCTTTGGGATAGAAAAAAGGCGTATAAGAAATACAATTTATGAGGCTGTTATAGGAAACTGCCGTATGGTAGAAGCAATAGTTGCTACAAATTTCAGAGGAGTATCTGTAGTTCCTGCTACTCAGACACTTTCAGGTGCGGCGGTTGAGTTTTTGGAGCTTGACAGGCGGTCGTTAAGGCTTAAAATGCAGATTTTAACGGTAAAAGACGATTACGACTATATTTTTATTGACTGCCCCCCGACTTTGGATTTGATAACTATTAATGCTCTTGCTGCCTGTGACAGCGTCATTATTCCTATACAGTGTGAATTTTTGTCGCTAGAAGGTCTTGTTGAACTGACAGAGGCAATAAAAAAGGTTAAAAATAGCTTTAATCCGAAAATCACTATTGACGGAATACTTTTTACTATGTATATGAAAAGGTACAATCTGACGGCTCAGGTTGTTGAAGAGGTCAAGGCTCACTTCCCCAAGACGGTTTATAAAACGGTTATTCCGAGAAATGTTGCGCTTTCCGAAGCGCCCAGCTTTGGTCAGCCGATAATGTATTATAATCCGAAGTGCAAGGGCGCAAAGGCTTATGAGGAGTTTGCTGATGAGTTCTTGAAGCGTCAGAAAAAGAGGGATAAAAGCTAGTATCATATAGAGAATAGCAGATAAGGAGGAATTATGGCGAAAAAAAGGCTAGGAAAAGGTATGGACGCTCTGTTTTACGATAGTGATGAGGAAAAGGTTTCGTTCTCCTCGACGGCTAATACTTTAAGGATCTCGGAAATTGAGCCGAACAAATCTCAGCCGAGAACAGAGTTTGACGACGACGCAATATTAAGTCTGGCAGAATCTATTCGTCAGCACGGGGTTTTACAGCCCATTCTCGTAAGACCGTTACCAACAGGCGGTTATCAGATAGTTGCAGGGGAACGCCGTTGGAGAGCGGCGAGAATGGTCGGATTGAGCGAGGTTCCTGTTCTTATAAGGGAAATGAGCGATTTTGAAACAATGCAGGTCGCTTTGATAGAAAACCTCCAGCGTGAGGACTTGAACCCTATCGAAGAAGCGCAGGGCTACGAAAAGCTGATGAGTAAATACAGTATGACTCAGGAGCAGGTCGCAGAAGCAATGGGGAAATCCCGACCTGCTATTGCAAATTCACTCAGGCTTTTAAAGCTTGATGATGAGACCCAAGAAATGGTAAAAAACGGTGATTTAACGGCAGGTCACGCAAAGGCATTAGCAGGAATTGACGATATTAAGCTTAGACAGGAGCTTGCAAAAAAAACAGCTTTGGACAAGCTTTCTGTTAGACAGCTTGAGAAAATTATTTCAATGGGAGAAAAAAAATCGAAAAAGTCTAAGGCGTCGATTCGATATGAAAACACTTACGCTGCGGAGCTTGAAGCCGCATTGCAGTCGGTGTTTGGTCAGAAAACAGAAGTTTCTGCAAAGGCTGACGGAAGCTACACTATAAAAATAAAGGTCAAAAACAAAGACGAGCTAGATGAGTTTATAAAAAACTGCTCGGCTGGTCTTGAGAAATAAACATCTGTAATTGAGGAGAAAATATTTATGTTAGACATCAAATTTCTAAGAGAAAATCCTGAAATCGTGAAAGAAAATATAAAAAAGAAGTTTCAGGACGAAAAAATTAAGTTGGTTGACGAGGTTATCGAGCTTGACGAGAAGTACAGAGCGGCAAAAACCCGCTGTGATAATTTACGAAGTCAGAGGAACAAGATAAGCAAGCAAATCGGCGGACTAATGGCAAAGGGCGAAAAGGAAGAAGCCGAGAAAGTAAAGGCTCAGGTCGGAGAGATAAACAACGAGCTTTCTACTTTGGAGGTCAGCGAGGACGAGCTTTCGCAGCAGATAAGAGAAAGAATGTTGGTTATTCCGAACATTATCGACGACAGTGTGCCAATCGGTAAGGACGATAGTGAAAATGTTGAGATTGAGAAGTTCGGCGAGCCACTCGTTCCTGATTTTGAAGTTCCTTATCACGTTGATATAATGGAGAAGCTAAACGGAATCGATATAGACAGTGCCAGAAAGACTTCGGGCAACGGATTTTACTATCTTTGCGGAGATATTGCGAGACTTCACTCTGCAATACTTTCTTATGCAAGGGATTTTATGATAGACAGGGGTTTCACATATTATATTCCTCCATTTATGATAAGAAGCAGTGTTGTTACAGGAGTAATGTCATTTGCTGAAATGGAAGGTATGATGTATAAAATTGAGGGAGAGGACCTTTATCTTATCGGTACCAGTGAGCATTCAATGATAGGCAAGTTTATTGACACTATTTTAAAAGAGGACGAGCTTCCTAAGACGCTGACAAGCTATTCGCCGTGTTTTAGAAAAGAGGTCGGCGCTCACGGAATTGAGGAAAGAGGAGTTTACCGTATTCATCAGTTTGAAAAGCAGGAGATGATAGTTGTCTGCAAGCCGGAGGAGAGTATGAGTTGGTTTGATAAACTTTATCATAATACTGTTGACTTTTTCAGAACGCTTGATATTCCTGTTAGAACGTTGGAATGCTGTTCGGGCGATTTGGCAGACTTAAAGGT
This sequence comes from uncultured Clostridia bacterium, assembly GCA_947589215.1. Lineage (GTDB taxonomy): Bacteria > Bacillota > Clostridia > Oscillospirales > Ruminococcaceae > UMGS1601. The sequence continues at coordinate 13,552 of CANQCL010000014.1, read as the reverse complement.
AAAGAGTATAGATGTTGAGGCTTGGAGTCCCCGTCAGAAGAAGTATTTTGAGGTGGGTTCCTGCTCGAATCTTGGAGACGCTCAGGCAAGACGTCTCGGAATAAGGGTCAAAGGTGCAGACGGGAACAAGTATTTTGCACATACGCTTAACAACACAGTCGTTGCTCCTCCGAGAATGTTGATAGCATTTCTTGAAAATAATCTCAATGAGGACGGCTCGGTGAGAATTCCTGAGGTTTTGAGAATGTATATGGGAGGAAAAGACTTGATAAAATAGCAACTTAAAATAAAGTTTTTAATAAAAATAAATGTAATGAGTTTTATTCTGCTTACTGTTGACTTTAGTGGGATAAAGTTATATAATAATTAAGTAATTACTTACAAATTAATTTATATGGAGGGTATTAAAAATGGCAAGGGTATATAATTTCAGTGCCGGTCCTGCTGTGCTTCCTGAGGAAGTTTTAAAAGAAGCAGCAGATGAAATGTTAGATTACAGGGGAACAGGAATGTCTGTAATGGAGATGTCACACCGTTCAAAGGCTTTTGATACCATAATCAAAGAGGCTGAACAGGATCTTCGTGAGCTTATGAATATTCCTGACAATTACAAGGTATTATTTTTACAGGGAGGAGCTTCGCAGCAGTTTGCGGCTATCCCAATGAATCTTATGAAGAATAAGGTTGCAGATTATATTATCACAGGTCAGTGGGCTAAGAAGGCTTTCCAAGAGGCAAAGAAATACGGTAATGTAAAGGCAGTTGCTTCATCTGAGGATAAGACATATTCTTATATTCCAGATTGCAGTGATTTGGACATCGACGACGCAGCAGATTATGTGTATATCTGTGAGAATAACACGATTTACGGAACAAAGTATAAAGAGCTTCCTAACACAAAGGGCAAGACTCTTGTAGCAGACGTATCATCATGCTTTTTATCAGAGCCGGTAGATGTAACAAAGTACGGCGTGATTTACGGTGGAGTTCAGAAGAACGTAGGACCTGCCGGAGTTGTAATTGTAATTATCCGTGAGGATCTTATCACTGATACTCCATTAGAGGGAACGCCGACAATGCTTACTTATAAAACTCAAGCAGACGCTGATTCTCTTTACAACACACCTCCTTGTTACGGAATTTACATTTGCGGTAAGGTATTTAAGTGGATAAAGAAAATGGGCGGACTTGAGGCTATGAAGGCTCACAACGAAAAGAAGGCAAAAATTCTTTATGATTTCTTGGATCAAAGCGAATTATTCAAGGGAACTGTTGAGAAGAAAGACCGTTCGCTTATGAATGTACCTTTTGTAACAGGCGACGCTGATTTAGACGCTAAGTTTGTTGCAGAGGCAAAGGCAGCAGGCTTTGAAAACCTCAAGGGTCACAGAACGGTAGGCGGAATGAGAGCTTCAATTTACAACGCAATGCCTATAGAGGGCGTTGAAAAACTCGTTGAATTTATGAAGGATTTTGAGGCAAAAAACAAGTAGACATCATATGTTATATTACATAACAAATAATTAAGGGGTTAGTTGAAATGTATAATATTAAAACACTGAACAAAATATCTGCCGTAGGGGTAGATAACTTTGATAAGTCGAAATACAATGTTGCTGACGATGTAGAAAATCCTGATGCAATAATGGTGCGTTCTGCATCAATGCACGAGATGGAACTCGGCGACAATCTTCTTGCTATTGCAAGAGCAGGGGCAGGAACAAACAATATTCCTGTTGACAAGTGTGTGGAAAACGGAATCTGTGTATTTAACACACCCGGTGCAAATGCAAACGCTGTAAAAGAGCTTGCTGTATGCGGATTGCTTTTAGCTTCGAGAAAAGTGCCTGAGGCTATGGATTGGGCAAAGACATTAAAAGGCAAGGGCGACGAGGTTGAAAAGCTTGTAGAAAAAGGAAAGGGACAGTTTGTAGGTCCTGAGATTTTAGGAAAAACTCTCGGTCTGGTAGGTCTTGGAGCTATCGGCGGAAGGCTGGCTAACATTGCGGTTTCTCTGGGTATGAACGTAATCGGCTACGATCCTTATTTGTCAGTAAGTGCAGCTCTTGACTTAAAACCACAGGTTAAGGTAACACCTCATCTTGACGAGGTATATGCTAATGCTGATTATCTGTCGCTCCATCTCCCGTTTAATTCTGAGACAAAGGGTTCTATCAACGCTGACGCATTTGCAAAGATGAAGGACGGAGTAAGAATCCTCAACTTTGCAAGAGGTCCTCTTGTTGACTATGATGATATTCTAAAAGCTCTTTCAAGCGGTAAGGTTGCAAGATATGTAACTGATTTCCCGGGAGATAAGGTTTTGTGCGAGGAAAATGTTGTTTGTATTCCTCACTTAGGAGCTTCAACTCCTGAATCAGAGGACAACTGTGCATATATGGCGGCAGTTGAGCTTATTGATTACATCGAGAACGGAAACATCACAAACTCGGTTAATCTTCCTAACGCTGAGCTTACAAAGACAGGTGACGCTCTTGTTTGCATAATTCACAAGAATATTCCGTCAATTATTTCGCAGATCACCACAAAGGTTTCAGAGAACGGCGGAAATATAGAGAACCTTGTAAACAAGTCAAAGAAAGACTGGTCATACACAATGCTTGATGTTACAGGCAAGGTTGACGCTGACGAGTTTAAGGACATTGAGGGAATTACAAAGGTAAGAGTGCTTTAATTCTCTTTGGTTAAAATATTATAAGTATAAAAATAGGACTGCCAGCCATCTTTGGTTGACAGTCCTTTATTTTTACAGTTTTATTTTAAACAACTCACACACATTTTTTGTCGTAATATCCAGCACTTCTTGTGGTGTAATCCCTTTAGATTCTGCGACCTTCTTTGCAATCTCGCTTATCATTGTCGAATCGCAGCGGCGTCCGCGATAAGGCTCGGGAGCCATATAAGGTGCGTCAGTTTCAAGCAGGAGTTTGTCTATCGGAATTACCTCGAGAGCTTTGTTAGCCTTCTTTGCATTTTTAAAGGTTAGCGCCCCTGTGAAGCTGATATACATTCCTATTGCCAGAACTTCTTTTGCGGTTTCGGCAGAACCCGAAAAACAATGCACTACGCCCTTTGGTTTAAGCTGTTTTAAGATATTCATACCGTCCTCAGTTGCGTCACGCAGATGCACAATAACAGGAAGCCCTAACTCATTAGCAAGCAAGACTTGCTGTGTAAAAACCTCTATCTGACGAACCTTATCGTAATTCTCATAGTGATAATCAAGACCTATCTCGCCTATTGCGACGATTTTGTTTCTGCCTTGCTTTTTGTCCTTTTTAACCAGATTTTGGAGCTTTTTTATATAGTCTCTGTCTGCCTTGATTATGCAGTTCGGATCGGGGTGAAAACCGACGCTTGTATAGAAGTTTTTAAATTTTTCAGACATCTTTAATCCGAAGTCGGCAGATTCAAGGTCGGTGGCGGCGTGGATCATACCTACTACGGTGCTGTTTAGCGCATTTGCTATTACATCTTCGCAGTCAGACTTAAACTTATAGTCATCATAATGACAGTGTGAGTCAAAAATATTATTCAGCATTTTATTTTCCTCTTTATTAAAATTTTCTAATATATTCTATCATAAAGATACCGATTTTGCAATAAAAAAGCAACGGACGTATGTCCGTTGCCCAATTAAAATCTTAGTCAGCAAACAAAGGCGTTGATAAGTAACGGTCTCCCGTATCGGGAAGAAGTGCTACAATAGTTTTTCCCTTGTTTTCGGGGCGCTTTGCCAGCTCGGTTGCTGCCCATACAGCCGCACCTGAGGAAATTCCTACGAGAAAGCCCTCAGCTCTTGCAATTTCTTTACCCGTTTTGAATGCGTCGTCGTTCTCGACTGCTATAATTTCATCGTATATGTCTGTGTCAAGGGTATCGGGAACAAATCCAGCGCCTATACCCTGAATTTTGTGAGGACCGCTCTCGCCCTTTGATAGAACAGGTGATGAAGCTGGCTCAACAGCTATAACCTTTATGTTTGGATTTTTTGACTTCAGATACTTGCCTGCTCCGCTTATTGTTCCGCCCGTTCCTATACCTGCAACAAAAATATCAACCTTACCGTTTGTGTCCTCCCAAATTTCGGGACCTGTTGTTGCGAAATGTACAGCAGGGTTGGCAGGGTTTACAAACTGCCCCGGGATAAAGCTGTTCGGTATCTCCTTTGCAAGTTCATCAGCTTTTTCGATTGCACCCTTCATTCCCTTAGAGCCGTCGGTTAGTACAAGTTCTGCGCCGAATGCTTTAAGTAGATTTCGTCTTTCAACGCTCATAGTTTCGGGCATTGTAATAATTATTCTGTATCCTTTAGCCGTAGCCACAGAAGCCAGACCTATACCCGTGTTTCCGCTTGTAGGCTCAATAATTACCGAGCCTGCCTTTAAAAGACCCTTTTGTTCAGCGTCCTCAACCATTCCCTTAGCAATTCTGTCTTTAACGCTTCCAGCGGGATTGAAGTATTCTAGCTTTCCTACAATTTTTGCTTCAAGACCATTTTTCTTTTCATAGTTTGAAAGCTCCAATAATGGAGTTCCTCCTATTAAATCTGTGATTTTTTTTGCAATAGCCATAATAATTTCTCCTTTTCATAAATAATTGATTAGGTTTTTGATTAATTCCCTAATTCCTATCTGTTTACTATGTTATGTATTATATTCCAAAATGTTTTAAATGTCAAGTGATTTTATTAACTTTTATTAATTTTATGTAAAGTCACTATGTTTATATACTATTAAGCAGTATATTTTGTGAAAGTTTTATAATCTTAATAAAATATAAGATTACATTGTCGTATTAAGCTAATAACTTTTAATTTTGTTTATTTAAGGAATAAAAATACAAAACGACTTAAATTTTCTTGACTTATAACAGATAATCATATAAAATAAATAGTAACTATTATGAGAAAATAAGGAGAACACATATGAACAATACAGATAAGTCAATGGAGACAATAGTAAACCTTTGCAAACACAGAGGATTTATCTTTCCGGGAAGCGAAATTTACGGGGGCTTGGCAAACACTTGGGATTACGGTCCGCTAGGAACAAGACTGAAAAACAATGTAAAGGATACATGGAGAAAAAGATTTATTCAGGAAAGAGCAAACAGCTTTGAGGTTGACGCTGATATACTTATGAACCCAAGAGTTTGGGAGGCAAGTGGACACGTTACGAGCTTTTCTGACCCGCTGCTTGACTGCAAGGAATGTAAAATGCGCCACCGTGCAGACAATCTCATTGACGATTTTGACCCGAACGCTCACGCAGACGGTATGACAAAAGAGGAGATGTTTGAATATATAAAGGAACATTCTATACCCTGTCCGCATTGCGGAAAGCACAATTTTACTGATATTCGTGAGTTTAATTTGATGTTCCAAACATTCAGAGGAGTTACAAATGACAGCAAGAGTATAATATACCTGCGTCCGGAGAATGCGCAGGGAGAGTATGTGAACTTTCTCAATGTTCAGCGTTCAATGAGGGCAAAGCTGCCGTTTTCTATCGGTCAGATAGGTAAAGCTTTCAGAAATGAGATAACTCCGGGTAACTTTACTTTTAGAACAATTGAATTTGAGCAAATGGAGTTCCAGACCTTCTGCAAAGAGGGCGAGGATTCAGATTTGTATGATTATTTCAAGGAATACGGAATGAGTTACTTCAAGGATTTAGGAATTGATGGCGAGCATCTTCGTTTTCACGACCACGAAAAGCTTGCGCACTATGCGAAAGCCGCTTGTGATATTGAGTTTTTGTTCCCGTTTGGCTGGGGAGAAATCAACGGAACTCATAACCGTACAAATTTTGACCTCACACGGCATCAGGAATACAGCGGACAAAAGCAGGAGTATCTTGACCCTGAAACAAACGAGAAGTTTATACCATATATTATTGAGTCTACTTATGGTCTTGACCGTACTGTTCTTGCTCTTATCTGCGAGGCTTATGACGAGGAAGTTATAGACGCAGAAAAGAACGACACCAGAGTGGTACTTCATCTAAGCCCTATTGTTGCGCCTTACAAGGCTGCGGTATTACCGCTGTCTAAGAAACTGTCTGATAATGCGTCAGAGCTTCATAACAGGCTTTCAAAATCGTTTATGGTTGATTTTGACGTTACAGGCTCAATAGGCAAGCGCTACCGCAGACAGGACGAAATAGGAACACCATTCTGTATAACATATGATTTTGACACTCTTGAGGATAACTGTGTTACGGTACGTGACAGAGATTCAATGGAGCAGGTAAGAATTAATATTGACGAGCTGGAAAATTACATTAAAGAGAAAATAGAGTTTTAAAGTAGTTTGATTTTTTAAGCAGGTTAAGCAGGCGTTCATATGAACACCTGCTTAATTATATAGTAATATTAATATATTCTCTAAAAACAGAGTCAAAGAAACAGTGAGAAAAGGCATATTTAATCTGTTTTTATCGGATAAAAACGTTTTAAAGAAGGCATTTGCAAAGTTTACAAAATATTAATGAATAAAAGAGTTAAAACAGTTGAAATAGACGTTAAAACACGTTACACTTTAATTTAATATTATTTAGACGTAAAGTGAAAGAAAAGCTAATGGTTAATGAAAAGGAGGATTTTATGCTAAACACCAACATTGACAGCAAATTTGGTAAAGAAGGCTTGACTTTTGACGATGTTCTGCTTATTCCTGCCGAAAGCAGTGTAACGCCGAATATGATTAATCTCAAGACGCGCCTTGCAGGTGATATTTATTTAAATACGCCTATCATTACCTCTGCAATGGATACTGTAACAGAGTCGAGAATGGCTATTGCTATTGCAAGAGAAGGCGGAATGGGAATTATTCATAAGAATATGTCAATCGAACAGCAGGCTGAAGAAGTCGACAAGGTTAAGAGGTCAGAAAACGGAGTTATAGTAAATCCGTTCTCACTGACAGCAGACAAGCTGGTTTCAGAAGCTGATGAGCTTATGGGAAAATACAAGATCTCAGGCGTACCTATTGTTGATGAAAAGGGAAAGCTGGTCGGTATCTTAACAAACAGAGATTTAAGATTTGTGACAGATTTTGATATTCCTATAAAAGATGTTATGACAAAAGAAAATCTCGTTACCGCACCTGTCGGAACTGATTTGCTTGGTGCAAAAGAAATACTTATGAAGCATAAAATCGAAAAGCTTCCTATTATTGATGAAAACGGAATGCTAAAAGGTCTTATAACCATAAAGGATATTGAAAAATCTGTTCAGTATCCAAACTCGGCGAGAGATTCAAGAGGCAGGCTTCTCTGCGGTGCGGCTATCGGCGTAACAAAAGACGTTCTTGAAAGAGCAGGTGCGCTTATTGAGGCTCAGGCAGACGTATTGGTTCTTGATTCTGCACACGGACATTCAAAGAACATTATAGAGTGTGTTAAAAAGGTTAAGGCAGCTTATCCTGATACACCAGTTATTGCAGGAAATATTGCAACGGCGGAAGCCGCAAAAGCGCTTATTAAAGCCGGTGCTGACTGCTTAAAGGTCGGAATAGGACCGGGTTCAATATGTACGACCCGTGTTGTAGCAGGTATTGGTGTTCCTCAGATAACAGCGGTTTATGACGCTGCCTGTGTTGCGGCAAAGCATAATATTCCTGTTATCGCAGACGGCGGAATTAAATACTCAGGAGATATTGTTAAAGCTTTGGCGGCAGGGGCTAATGTTGTAATGCTCGGCTCTTTGCTTGCGGGCTGCGAGGAGGCTCCCGGAGACACTGAAATATTCCAAGGACGTCAATTCAAGGTTTACAGAGGAATGGGAAGCTTAGGCGCTATGGCTTGCGGTTCAAAGGATAGATACTTCCAGGAGGGAAGCAAAAAGCTTGTTCCTGAGGGAGTTGAAGGACGTGTTCCTTACAAAGGTCCCGTTTCGGATACTGTGTTCCAGCTTTGCGGAGGAATCAGATCGGGTATGGGTTATGTAGGCTGCGAGACTATTCCTAAGCTTCACGAAAAAGCAAAATTCGTCAGAATTACTGGCGCAGGACTTAAAGAGAGTCATCCGCACGATATTTATATCACAAAAGAAGCTCCTAACTATTCGGCTCAGATTTAGGCACAGGATTAGATTTATATAATTTAAAAGCGGCATAGCGAAAATCAAACGCTATGCCGCTTTTTGTGCCTCGATATCAACTATACTTTAATATTTGCTTTTGACAGTGCTTTGCTTATCACAAAAGAAAATGCCGTTGCACAAACCATTTTCAGCAAATCTACTAATATAAACGGAGTAACGCACAGAAGCAGAGCGTTTTTCACTGTGTTTCCTGTTGAGATTACAAACCAAGCTGTGCCGAAAATATACATAACGACAAGAGATAAAATCATTCCGATACATAATGAAATTACTTTTTTTCTTTTAAATAAAACAGCCGCAAATGAGATTATCAATACCATAAACGGATAAGCAAAGAGAAAGCCGCCTGTTGGTCCTATCAGCTTTTGAAATCCGCCCTCGAAGTTTGAAAAAACGGGTACGCCAATTGAGCCAAGCATTATGTAAACAAGAACAGACAAAAAAGCTAAATGAGGCGGAAGCATTGCGCCAACAAGAAAAATACAAAATACTCCCAATGAGATTGGTACAGGTCCTATGGGTATAGATATTGGAGCTAATACGCAGGTTATGGCAGTTAATACTGCGGCGATAGATAGTTCTTTTACAGTGATTTTCATAGTTTCGTTTCCTTTCACATTTTAATATTATTTGCAATCATTAACCTGATTCAGGTTATCAATATTTATACTGACCTCTCCGCTTGAAAGGTGTTCAACAGTTTTATCTTGGTATTCGACAACAAGACGAACCTTATCATCAATTCCAATAGCTTTTGCCGTTTTATTTCCGCTTGGCTTTATAACTGTTATATTTTTGCCTATAAGAAAGCAACGCTTTTTATACTCTTCAAGATAGTATTTTGAACTCAGATTTTCCATCTGTTCTGCAAGCTGATTTAGTATTTCTGCAATAAGCCTGCACTGCACATTTCCTTTGACGTTATCAAGAAAACCGCCGGCGGTGTTTTTTATACCATCAGGAAAGCCGTCTTTCGGCTTAGAAATATTAACTCCTATTCCGACAACGGCATATTCAAGCCTGCCCGACTCGGTATCCAGCGAGGACTCTGTTAAAATTCCGCAAACCTTTCTACCGTCTACGAAAATATCGTTTACCCATTTAATTCTTGCCTTTTTATCGCAGAGCTTTTCAATAGCTCTTGAAACTGCAACTGCTGTCGAAGTAGTTATAAGCAGAGAATCCTCTATCGTCATTTTCGGTTTTAGCAAAACAGACATATAAATTCCCGTATCGTTTGGAGAATAAAACGATCGTCCAAGACGTCCTTTCCCTGCGGTTTGCTGTTCAGAAATTAAAACGTATCCTTGTTTGCCTCCGTTAAGGGCAATTTCTTTTAGTACGGTATTAGTTGATGTCACGGTTTTGCGAATGTCAAGGGTTACTATGTTTTTAGTTTTATCATTGAGAAATGGCATTATACCTGCCTTTGAAAGAATATTACTGTTTTCAGACAGCATATAACCTTTGTTAGTTACAGCATTGATTTTGTAGCCGTCGTTTCTCAAAGACTTGATCACTTTCCATACTGCTCCCCTAGAAACATATAATTTTTCAGCCAAAGCTGTACCTGAAATGCTCTTGCCTCTATTTAGTTCAAGCTCATTTAAAACCTGTTCTTTAAGTGTCATTTCAATACTCCAATTTCTTTTGAATTTTCTATTGTGTTTTATGGTATCAGATAGCCGCTTGATTGTCAACCGTTTTTAGCAAATAAGTCGACAATAGGATTATTATATTCACACAAAATCACTCACAATCATACGATGATTTAAGAGGGTGAATATAATGCTCGTAATAACCTTATTAGTACTTGCGGTATGTATTGACAGCTTTGCGACGTCGATAACCTATGGTATAGGAAAAATAAAAATACCGTTTCACTGCACGCTTTTGATAAACATTATCGGAGCGGCAATGCTTGCGGCGTCACTGATGCTGGCTGATTTTATTTCCGACAGAATTTCGATAAATTCGATTAAAATTTTAAGCGGCGGACTTTTATTTATAATGGGTGCGGTCAATTTATTTTTTCCGTTTATAAAGAGCATTTTCACACACTGCAAGGGCAAAGAACTGACTAATTTTGCGCTTGTAAAAAAATCAATACTTCTTGCGATATTTTTAGACGAGACAAAGGCTGATTTAGATAAGTCAAAGAGCTTGTCTGTGAAAGAGGCTTGCTTTTTGGGGGTGGCGTTGTCGGTAGATTCATTGGCAAGCGGATTTTCAGGGGGCTTGGGAATATGTCAGGGGTATTTTATATATGGGATACTTCTTTGTTTCTTTTTAGGTCTTGTCGGAATAACGCTTGGTGCTAGGATAGGAAGGTTAATTTCGCTTAAGTTATCAAACAGACTTGATTTATCCTTTTTGAGCGGAATCCTCTTAATAATACTTGGTTTTACAAAGCTCAGATAGAAAAATGATAATTTTCACTTGATTATTTTATTCAAATGTGGTATCATTATCAAGGTTGGTTTTTAGGTTACCAATTATAAGCGCATTGGCAACATAAGGAGTGGTTTTTTGGCTGAGACGATAACAAATTGGTTTACATCTACTTTTCCGTTTTTGCCAAAAGAAATGATTTTATTTTTCGTTTCTATGATACCGATTGTTGAGCTTCGAGGCGGATTGATCGTCGCACCGCTTTTACACATTTCTATGGGAAAGGCGATACTGTTCTGCATTGCGGGAAACATTTTGCCTATTCCGTTTATCTTGCTTTTTATTAAAAAGATACTCGAGCTTATGAAAAGGTGGAAATACACAAGGCGATGCGCTTTATGGCTGGAAGAAAAGCAAAACTCTCCAAAAGCCGACAAAATCAAAGAGGTCGAGTTTTTAGGTCTTTTGCTGTTTGTCGGAATACCTCTTCCGGGAACTGGAGCATGGACAGGCGCTTTGATTGCTGCACTGTTGGGGGTTAAGCTGAAAAAAGCTGTTCCGGCGATACTGCTGGGATTGTTCCTTGCTACGGCGATAATGTGCTTTATAACCTACGGAATACCTTGGGTAATAAGGCTGTTCTGATTAATTTGGTTAAGACGGGAAACCGTTTTAATATATGTGGACAAGTGTGAAAAGCACCCACCTCGGGATTGGATTTGACCCGTGTAAAAATATCAGATCCACATGCGGATATGGCGGAATTGGCAGACGCGCTAGATTCAGGTTCTAGTCGGGGCAACTCGGTGCAGGTTCAAGTCCTGTTATCCGCACCAGCGGCGAGCCGCCGCAGGCGAATCGCGTACTGAATTAGTATGCGATTTTTATTTTGTTCTCGCGTTCATATTTTGTTGTATATCAAAATATGAAATGGTGACGTTGCATCCAGTCCGCGTACTAAGTTAGTGCGTGGATTTTTTTGTTTTAGCGTGAGTAGTTACATCTTTTTGCTAAGTTTTTATATTAGAGAGTCGCCGAAGGCAGTTCGCGTTTCGTATTTTACGGAACGTAAATTTTTTATTGACAAATTTATCCTAGTATGTTATATTATTTACATAATATTGCAGAAAGGTTGAAATTAAATGGGATTTACGGACGATGAAATAAAAATATTTAATAAAAACTATGGTCTTGGCAATGATATTCTTTACAATCTATGTAATGATATGCCTTTAGGGAAAATTATTAACAGTAACGGAAAAATTTTTTCAAAGTACAATAATGAATATTCAGCAAAGGAAGCTTTAGCCGCACAAATGTGGCTTATAGGTCGTTCTTATGCTGCATCACCTGAACGCAGATATTATAAGATAGAAAATAACAAAAATAATGATGAAAAACTTAAACTTAGCAGTAGTGGAGATGGTCTTGATACATATTTTGATTTATTATCAAATGAATTATTGGAAAAAATAAAGAGTGACAATGATTTTATAAATGTGTTAAAGAAGTTAAATGAAAAGAAATATAATTTTGATAATAATTTCGAAAAAGATGCAGATATTTTGATAGCATCAGTCGAAGCGGTTTTAGGATTAAACAAGTTACTAAAAGATATAAGATATGCAATAGATGAAGAGGATATAAAAACGTATTTAGGAAAAAATATGTTTGTATATGATAATTACAAAGATTGTCAAACAAATGCTCTTTCCTTTTGCAGTAAGTTTTTACATTTTCATTATCCTAATACAGTTTTCATAATGGACAATATAACAAAAGACCATTTTAAGGGAAGGGGTAAAGAATTAAAATTTAAATTCAATAATAAAGATGATATAACGGAAAGCTGTATAACTGTTGTGAAACAAGAAGTAAGAAGTATTCTAATAGATACTTTTCAGTTTGATAAAAATTACAAGGAAACTGATGTGGAGAAAGATAAAGAGGCTTTGTATAAAAAACATTGTGTAAGAGAATATTTATTAACCAAAGCAATTTACAATAAAGACAAAACTATTTTTAATAAAAAGTATGTTCCGCGAATAATTGATACATATATGCTTATGGCAAATACAAAATAGTTATTTTGAAGAAGTTATGTAAATAAGTATAACAACCGTAATAAGATACAAAATGTATCAGTATTGATCCTGATAAAACCCGTGAGGAGCTTTTCACATTGTATCAGGAAATGGCGGCGCGACCTGACTGTTAAACCAATGGCGAGAAAGGTTTTTCTATGGCAGAAAGGGTGAAAAAATGAAAAGCTTTGAACCGTATAAGTTAGATGTCGTTAGCACGTTAGGCGCAGGAGATACGTTTAAGGCAGGCTATACATACAGAATTTTAAAATGTATGAGTGATGATGAGCTTGTAAGATTTGCTAGCACTTGTTCGGCAGTTGCGATTTCAATATACCCTTTACAGTTAAACCCTTCAACGATTGGTGAAATTGAGAAGTTAATAAGAAGATAATTATAATAAGAACCACAATAAGATACAAAGTGTATCATATCGCGGTTCTTACTTTTTGCTTTGAAACATGATAAGCAGTGTGAAGTAATATGTAAATAAAATTTTTATAATACAAAGGAAAATAATACTTATATTACTTCCATTTTAAGAAGGTGTTACATAATTAAATTCTTTAATTGTTATTTTTCGAAAAGAAATAGTAGTTTTTTTATTTTAAGCAAAAAATCAAGGAATATACGTAAATTTGTTGTATTTGTAATATATCGTGTTAAAATAAAGTATAACATTATTGCATGATTAGTAGATTCATAAAAAAATTTAAAGTTAATAAAAAAGCTTGTAAAAAATAATATAATTAGTACCAAATAAACTTTAAGAAGCAAAAATAAAAATCATATAATCTAAAATAGAAAACCAAGTGACATACTAAAAGCAGATTTGTGGGGTCTAAACAATAAAAAAGACTATCCGCAAAACAAATCCCCCTAGCTATGCCAGGGGGATTTGTTTTATATCTGATAATATATAAAAATTTTGCGTAGAACTAAAGGTTCAA
>CANQCL010000013.1 GCA_947589215.1 uncultured Clostridia bacterium | reverse complement strand
TTAATTGTTGATGGTATTCTTACACTCTCTAATGCTGTACAGCCATAAAATGCAATACTTCCTATTGCTGTCATACCATCAGTTAAAGTAAGCTTTTTAAGTTTTGTACACTCTGCAAATGCCAAACTTGCATAAGCATGTATAGGGCCGGGACCATGTGCATCAACATCATTAGTATGAGTGTTATACCCTATACCTTTAAACTCTGAAATAGTAGAAGGTAATACCACACTTTCAAGGTTTGGCATTTTATAAAATGCAGCAAATCCTATTGATGTTACTCCTTCTCCTATTACTACCTCTTTAATTTCCTCCATATGTTCTTTATATGTATAAATTTCCGTATAATCCTTCAGTTGTGTTTCTAGTGCCTTTTCTAGACCAGACTTACCTGTATTGCTAAAACCATTAGCATGTGTCACATTTATAACTTCAGGCGAAGCCATCGCTCCCTCTCCAGATATTGTAAGCTTGCCGTTTGCATCAAGCGTCCAAGTTAAGTTGTCTCCTATTTTTCCATTAGCTTCAACAGCCGATACCGTCATTGTACCTGTAATCGCTGTTACTATCATTGCTAATGACGCAAGCAATGATATAATTCTTTTAGTTTTCATTTTAGAAAACCATCCTTTCTTCTTAATACTCCTTTGCAGACTGAGGACGTTACAAACAGCAAAGCGTCTGCCATTCTTTGCTGTATTAAAAATTTCCAATCACCTCCAAAAACACAAAAAGACGCAGTACGCCTACGCATACTACGTCCTATTTACAATATATAACTTATTCAATTTAGCAATATTTTGTGCACAACTAATAAAGGTTGGCTTTACGCCCCCCCCCCCTGTTAAAAATTGGGAGTTAATCGTACACATAAATATCACTCCTTAACTAAGATGTGTATATTGTAACATTTTTCGACAGGGGTGTCAAGGGGTTTTTGATAAAAAATTCATTATCCATTTTCCATTGTCAATTATCAATTGTTAAGCCCGCCGTTTATCAATGTTTAACATTAAATCAGACTTATATAGGCGGCAGAGCCACCGCCGGCTCGGCGGTCTTGCTTCTTGCTTCTAATTTTCTTGCTTCTGCCAGCAACGTCACCGTTGCCGGCTCGGCGGTCTTGCCTATAGTAGAGATTTAATGAAATCCACTATAAAAAACCGAACCTTTGGTTTTTCATTTTCCTCAACTTCTACTACCAAATCGTCAGATTCTTTAGCTTTACTTTCGCTTTTCTCGTCCAATTTCACCGACGGTGCAATACTAAACTCAGGGAAAAGAAACGAAAGCTCTCTTATTTCTTCTCCTGCCGTAAAAGATATTAATGCTACAAGTAAAAAGCCTGTTATTAAAGAAATTTTAAGTCTTTTTATCTTAAAGATTAATTGATTTTTTTTCGATAATTTACTTTGCATATGTATGCCTCACTTTCTAAATTCTGAATAGATTATTGGCATACTTTTGAAATTTATTCAATAAAAACAAAAAGGCGGACAAATCTTTAATATAAAGTGTCCGCCGAATATTATTCTTTTTTACTTTATATACGCTCCTGGTACTTCGGAATAAGTCTTACAAAATCTATAATAATTTATCTTTCCGTTAGTCATATCGTCCTCAACCTGAGGGTCGAACACATATGTATTGCCGTTTAGTTTAACTTCTGTCCACATATGATAGCCGTACCCTCCTGCTGCCATAGCGGTGCTGCCGTCAACCGTTTTAGCGTTAAATCCCAAATACTTCATCATAGCCATATACACATATGAATACTCAGTACACGTACCGTACCCATTTTCAAGAACAGACTCAATTGCATTTCCCCAGCCGCCATAAGCATAATGAGTGTTATCTATGAGATAATCATAACATACTTTAGCCTTTTTATAATTTGACATATCATCGTCTATTATTTTATTGAGATGTTTTTTAAGAATTTTTTCATCTTTGCCTTTTAGAAACTCCTTAGGCTTTAACTCAGCAGAGTTCAGCCTGTTCTCTACTTTGTTACTGGTTTTTTTATATGTACTTGACTTTCTTTTTGATTTGGTTTTACTTTTAACCGCAGACTTCTTTTTTACTTTCTTTTTATTAGTTGTCTTTGTTCTTTCTTTAACTGTTTTCTTACCTTTAACCGAGCTTATGCTGTTTAACCTTTTTTCTGATTTTGCCATTGATTTTGCATAAGTCGCAGAAACTGCATTATTTTTCGAGTAAGCCTTTCCATTAAAGCTCACAGTGCTTATACCCTGAAACATAAACGCAGCAATAAGTGCAGCCACAGCAAATGCAATTATCTTTTCAAAATTCTTAAAGAAATGCACCTTAACATAAGATAGTATTTTCATTCCAATCCTCCAATCACAAGTGAATTATCACTCTGTCTCCAAAATAATTACACGCTTTCTTATGTTTTCACATCCGCACAAAAACAGTAACCGACTGTTTTCTTTTAAGTGCTTTCGATATTCTAAAGTAAAAGGTTACAAAAGTCAAATTTTTTGTAACCTTTAAAAAGTGTCGTTTTTGTTTATATTTTATATATATTTGAAATATATTATAATTAAATTGTGCAAAATATTGTCGATGTATTATTAATTATTACAAAATAATTACATAGTGAGAATAATTCATAGTCAAATATTACAAACTTTGTTACCTTTATTTATTCGCCAAAAAGCGACAAAAAAAGAGGGACAAAAATCCCTCTTTGAACTTTTTATATAGTATATCATTTACCAAGTCTTGACTGTTCCTACTATTTCGCTTATGTTTTTTACTCCGTTTTTATCGCACCACTCATTAATTCCGTCAATTATCTTAACGGGTGCATACGGATCGCTGAACATAACAGCGCCTATTTGAAAACACTCCGCACCTGCCATCATCATTTCAACAGCGTCCTCAGCACAGGCTATTCCGCCCATTCCGCAAACGGGAATATCAACAGCATTAGCAACCTGCCATACCATTCTAACCGCTATCGGAAATACAGCAGGACCTGAAAGTCCTCCTACATTATTTTTAAGAATAGGACGTCTTGATTTTATATCTATCCTCATACCAAGCAGAGTGTTAATCAAAGATATCGCATCTGCACCTTCTGCTTCAACAGCCTTTGCAATATCAGCTATACTGGTTACATTCGGAGAGAGCTTTACCATCAGCGGTTTTGAAGTCGCATTTCTTACTGCCTTTGTAATTTCAGCCGCACAGTCCTTGTTTGTTCCGAATGCCGCTCCACCCTGCTTAACATTAGGACAGGATATATTAAGCTCGATCATATCTACACTTGTTCCCTCAAGCATTGAAACAAGTTCAACGCACTCCTCAATAGTTCCTCCCGCAACATTTGCAATTATAGCTATGTTTTGCTTTTCAAGATTGGGAAGCTCATATGCCAAAAACTTTTTTATACCGCCGTTTTGTAAACCTACAGAGTTTAACATACCGCTCGGTGTTTCGGCGATTCTCGGAGGAGGATTTCCGTCCTTTTCATTAAGGGTCGTACCCTTAGTCGAGATACCGCCTATTTTAGAAAGAGGATAGAGGTCAGTATATTCACGTCCATAGCCGTAAGCTCCGCTAGCTGTAATTAATGGATTTTTCATTTCAACTCCGCAGAAATTCACAGATAAATCAGCCATTATAATACAACCTCCCTTGCGTCAAATACAGGTCCGTTTTTGCAAACGTGTCCGTAAAACTCACGTCCTCCCCGTGTCATTTTCACAGCGCACCCTAAACAAGCCCCAACTCCGCACGCCATTCTCTCTTCAAGAGATATCTGACAGCGTATTTCATTTTCTATCGCAATCTTTGATACCGCCTTTAGCATCACGATAGGACCGCAGGCGTAAATTATATCCGTTTTTTCTTCTTTTATGCATCTTATTAATGCGTCGGTAACAAAGCCTTTTTCCCCTGCTGTTCCGTCATCTGTACACAGTATTGTTTTATTGCCCTGTGCTTTAAAATCTTCCTGAAGTATAACAAAATCCTTTGTTCTGAAGCCTGAAATCGCAGTTGCATTTTCGCCGTAATTCTTAGCCACAGCCAACATAGGCGGTGTGCCAATTCCTCCGCCGACCGTTATTACTTTTTTATCAGTATCGATAAGCTTAAAGCCGATACCCAAAGGTCCAAGCATATCAAGTCTCTCGCCCACTTCAAATTTAGAAAGTGCATCTGTTCCCTTTCCCTTGATTTGAAAAACTATTCTAATAGTTCCGTTATCCTTGTCAATATCGCAAATCGATATAGGACGCCTTAGGAAAAAACCTGGTACGCTTATATGCACAAACTGTCCGGGATTTGCCAAATCGCTTAATTCCCTGCAAGACAGCGTAAGGTCGAACGTATCCTCAGCAGTTTGAGATTTTTTTATAATTTCATACAAACCTTGTGTGAACATAAAAATTTCCTTTCCAACTCATATTATCTACAGTGTTTCATAATCCTTGAACACCTGAGTATTTATAAGCCAGCTTAAACAGCCTTCAAGCATAATTCCGTCGCTCGGTTCAGCCGAATAGCTGAATGTGGTTTTTATCGCAAGCTCGGTAAAAGCAGTTGCTCTATTTATAGCGATAGGCAGACTGTCGCCTTTCAAAAGACCTCCCACCAAAACGCTTGAAAACATATCTCCGCAGCCCGAATAGTGAGCCGGCACATAATCGCACGAAACCTTCCAAAAAGCAGAATGTTCCTTGTCGTACCCTACATTGCAAAGCCCTGAGCCTTCCAACGCAACGCTTGTGATAACTACAACTTTTGGTCCTATCTCTGAAAGCCTTACAAGCCATGATTTGAGTTCTGTTGCCCTCATCGGAGCAGACTGATATTCCTCACCAAGCAAAATCGCCGCCTCAGTAAGGTTAGGCGTTATAACATCAGCTTTTCTAACAAGCTCTATCATTCTTTGGCACATTGTTTTTGTATACGTCGGATAAGGCTTTCCTCCGTCGCCCATAACAGGATCGCAGACCTTTAAAGAATCATTAAAGCTTTCAAAAAAATCAAGACAATGATCCACCTGCTCCTGAGAGCTTAGAAAACCTGTATAAATACAGTCAAATTTATATTTCATTTTATTATAGTGTCCGAGAGCGGGTTTAATATAATCAGTAAGGTCGCGAAAAACAAAGTCATCAAATCCTGTATGTGCAGACAAAACTGCTGTGGGTACAGGGCAAACCTGAATCCCCATTGCCGACAATGACGGGATAATTACCGTCAGCGAACAGCGTCCGATACCGGAAATGTCGTTTATCGCCGCTACCTTTTTACATTCAAGCATTAACATTTCTCCTAAAATATTTCTTTAATTTTCTAAAATAGTATATCATATTTTTCATAGTTTAACAACCTTATATTACAAAAAGTTCTCTGAATATACATTTGTTTTTTCGGGAAAATTACTATTACATACAAATCAAAAAAAGGAGGATATATTATGAAAATCAACTTCAGCTCGCTTGCTAAGGGCGTAACAATAGGAGTGGCTGTCGGCGCTGCGGCTTATGCGTTATCAAACGCTACCAAAAAGGACAAGAGAATGCTCAAATCGAACACAGGCAAAGCAATAAAAGCTATCGGTGAGGTTTTTGAAGACTTTGGTACAATGTTTTAATAAGCTACGTTTATCACAACACATAACAAATGAGCGGTGCAATCCGCTCTCTACATATAATTAATTTATAAAGCAAATCACTTTACTCCAGTTCTGCCCATTCTTCAAGCAAGTTATCAAGAATATTCTTTTTTTCTTCAAGCTCCCTGCACTTTTCAGCGCACAATTCATAATCACCTGCTATTTCAGGCGTAGAAATATCCGTTTCAAGCTGTGAGATATTATTTTCAAGCAGCTCAATTTCAGTTTCCAATTCTTTTATACGCTGTTTTCTTTTAACGTCCGCCGCACGCTGTTCTTTGGTTCTGTACTGCCTTTTTTGAGAACTCTGTTTTTGCTTTTCTGACTTAGTATTCTCACCTTCAGCCATTTGTGCAATCTCATTTGCCTTTTGCTGATGGTAATCGTCATAGTTTCCGTTATATGATTTAACTCCGCTCTCTGTAACTTCAATAATTCTCCCAGACAACTTATTTAACAAATATCTGTCGTGAGATACAAGAATAATCGTACCCTCATACTCTGTCAATGCCTGTTCTAAAACCTCTTTTGACATTAAATCCAAATGGTTAGTAGGCTCGTCAAGAATCAGAACATTGCCCCTTTGAAGCGTGAGAACAGCAAAGCACAGCTTAACTCTCTCACCACCAGATAACACTCCCACCTGCTTGAAAACATCATCGCCTGTCAAAAGTACGCTTCCCAAGACCTTTCTTATCTGCTCGTCAGTCATTCTCGGAAAACGCTTGTGAACCTCGTCAATGACAGTATTATTCTTGTCAAAAGATGTGTTTTCCTGTTCAAAGTAAGCGGTTTTCACATTATTTGCCCATCTGATACTTCCCTTGCTATGCTCGTTAATTCCCAAAATAAGCTTTAATATCGAAGTCTTGCCTATTCCGTTTCTGCCGATAATTGATACTTTCTCTCCACGCTTGACCTCTAAACTAAAACTGTCAAGCAAAGTCTTTTTGTCTGCCCCATCTCCGACTGTTAAATCACAGTCTTCAACTGTAATAATATCCTTTGTCGGCTCATAATCGTATTCAAGAACTATTTTCGGAGGCTTTACATAGTTTATCGGCTTATCTATACGCTCGATCTTATCAAGCATATGCTGTCTGCTTTTCGCCATATTGGCAGTAGACGCACGAACCTTGTTTTTAGAAATATAGTCCTCCAGCTTTGCAATTTCCCTCTTTTGAATTTCATACTCCTTGTTTCGGCGCTCAGCATTCATCTCCTTTTGAACTAAGTAAGAAGAATAATTTCCCTTGTAAATAGTCAGACGCTTGTTTTCTATTTCAAATATTTTACCGCAAAGCTTGTTGAGAAAATATCTGTCGTGAGATACTATTATGATCGCACCTTTATAGCTTTTCAAATAGTCCTCAAGCCAAGAAAGAGTGTCTAAGTCTAGATGATTTGTCGGCTCGTCAAGAATTAGCAAATCAGGCTCTTCTAAAAGAAGCTTAGCCATAGCAAGACGTGTTTTCTCTCCGCCTGACAAATTATCTATCACCCTATCTGTATCAAAGTCTTTAAAACCCATTCCGTTTAAGACTGTTGATATCTTAACGTCTATTCTGTATCCGTCGTTGGATTCAAAATAGCTTGAAAGTTCTGCATACTCATCTGACAGCCTGTTTTTTGAATTAACATCATCAAAACTGCCCATAATCTTTTCAAGCTCTTTCATTCTTTGATAAGTTTTAAGCAGTTTATCAAAAGGCTTTTTCATCTCTTCTTTAATGGTATTTTTGCTTTCCAGTCCACTGTTCTGAGCTAAAAATCCAACTTTAGCTTTGTTCGCAACCGAGATACTTCCCTTTCCGTCCGGAGTTTTGTCATAATCCTCAACTCCCATAATTATTTTTAACAAGGTAGATTTCCCGCAGCCGTTTTGTCCCACAAGACCTATAACGTCTCTGTCCTCGACTGTAAAGCTTATATCTGAGAGCAGAAGCTCTCCGCCAAAGTATTTATATAAGTTTTCGCAATTAATTATCATAAAATTTCTCCGTACACCATTTTTCACAGTATTTCTCCGCAATCTCAACTAATATAATAATACACTTCGGGAAAAATATCAATATAAATACAGATGCCACCTTAGATATATAATATAAATATCTAGTAAATATCGAAAGTTGCCTTATTAAAGCTTTTAATGTATAATAATTTTATGATGGGTAAGTTGAATTAATTTAAAATACAGAATTTAATCAAAAAGACAATCAAAATCAAGGAATGGTGATAAAAATAAAAAACAAATTCTTTTCAATCATATGCGTTATTTTTACCTTGACTGTTTCTTTTTCAGACAGTATTATAACAGTATTTGCAGAGCCGACAACAAAGCAGGTCGAGGTTTCCACTCCTCAGTGTATGCTTGTTCTGGGAGACTCAATTTCTACTGGTTTTGGTCTGGCAAATTACAAAAAGGGAAATAACTATAACACAAACTCATACGCTAATCTTCTCGCAAAGAAATACAAGCTGTCGCAGAACAGCGACTATTACAATTACGCAATTGACGGTCAGACTTCATTAGAGCTTTATTCAAGAGTTAAATCTAAAAACTACGACAATGACATAAAAAAATCTGATTTAATATTGATTTCAATAGGAGGCAACGATCTTCTCAGCGCACTTTTACAGTTTATAAACGACACTATGGGTACAAGCCTTACCGGCGAAGAATCAGAAGTTAAATTTGACTTTACCGCTCCCGATGTTTTAGATAAGCTAAATAAAATGGTTGTAACAATAAGCAACAATATTACAAAATTAAAGGGCAATCTCATTGGTATTACCGATGAGATATATGAAATCAATCCAAACGCTGAGATTGTTTTTCAAACGGTTTATAATCCGCTTGACGGCTTAAAGATTAAAATACCCGGCATTATAACTGATGTTTTCGTATCAAGAATTGACGAGGTAAACCGAATTATAAATATGAACTCAAAGACTGAGGACAATAAGCAAAGATACAACGTAGCTGATGTATATACAAGCTTTTGCGGTAAATCAACAGAGCTTACAAACATAAGCAAAACAGACATTCACCCTAATGCAAAGGGACACGAAGCAATAAGCGAGTGCATAGCTCAAATAGTTGACGACAAAACCTTTTATGCAAGTATCACAGTGAATGAGAAAGTACCGAAAACACAAACCACTTCAAGGGCGGTAAGATCTCCGTTGTTTGCTCCGGTTATTATAATGATAACACTGGTACTTATAGCAGCTTTATCAGCGATTATTATTTTGCTGAGAAGAAGAAAAAACAGATATAGTATAAAAAGATATCAGCATTGGTAAAAGATGCAAGGATAAATATAATAAGACATCAAGTAACGGCATACAAGCAAATGTTTGTATGCCTTATTTTTTTGACGGTGATTTTTACAATAATAAATTTTCACAGAAATAAGGCGTCAGGAATACTATAACATAACGAATGTGTTCCGGGCTACGGGTAATTACTTTCAAAGTAAGCGAGGTGAACGGCTTGAGAATTATTCGTATATCGAATAACACAATAAAAATAGTTTTATCTCACAATGATTTAGTAATGCTTGAGATAGACTTTTCAAAGTGCGACAGAAATTCTCCCGAAGCAAAAAAGCTAGTGGATATTCTGATAAACATACTAAAGCGAAGCGGATTTTACGACATAGGAAATAAAATATACGTCGAGATATTTGAAGAGTTTACAGGCGGCTGTGTTGTATTTATAACCCAAAAAGACAATTACAAAAAATACGATAAGGAAAATTCACATATGATGTTAGACGTAATTTTTCAGACAGACAGCATAAAGGAGCTTATTGAACTAAGCTCAAGGCTTAAAAACGAAATGAGCTTGATAATAAAGTCAAGCGTACTATTTTATTCGGATAATATATACAGGCTGTTGATTTCTTTTCCTAAGACATATATAAAACAAGCTGCAAAGATTATAAAAAAGATAAAATGCTACAGCTCAAACGACCGTCTTATTATTGAGCAAACAAAAGAGCATTACGATTTATTGATAAACAGTAATGCTCTAAGTAAAATTTCCGAATTATATCAGTAAAGCTATTTAAGAAGCTCGACCGCTTTTTTCATATTATCAGCTTTGAACAAGTACGTTCCCGCAACAAGTATGTTTGCCCCGCTTTTTTTGACATCCTTGCAGGTTTCATCGGTAATCCCTCCGTCCACCTGAATATCAATGTCAAGACTTAGTTTATCTGCTCTTTTGCGTATTTGTTCTATTTTTTCCAAAGTAAAAGGCAAAAATCCCTGACCGCCGAATCCCGGCTCAACAGTCATAACGAGAACCATATCAACCTCTCCGAGAAACGGAAAAACCTCCGATGCCGGAGTGTTAGGCTTGACAGAAATTCCAACCTTGCAGCCGTTTTTTCTACATATATCAATGCATTTTTTTATGTCTTTAGCCGCCTCAGAGTGAAATGTTATAATATCTGCTCCTGCCTTTGCAAATTCAGCTATATACTTTTCAGGTTCAGTTATCATAAGGTGAACATCAAAAGGCAAGTTGGTTTTTGTCTTTGCCGATTTTAGCACAGGAAGCCCAAAGCTTATGTTATCAACAAAAACTCCGTCCATAACATCAAAATGAACAAAATCAGCGCCTGCTTTTTCTATTCGCTTGATCTCACTTTCAATATTTGCTAAGTCACAGCCTAAAATCGAAGCCGAAACCAATATATTTTTTTCTGTCATAATTTTAAACTTCCTTTCAAGATTTGAAAGCCTAATATTCCAGCTCACTTCCGCCGTAAAATTCCCTTACCACCGAATTTTTAACTACAAGCGAATCGTCAAGACTATCAATCTGCTCAAACATTTTTTCTAAAGATTCATACTTATAATAATCTGGATAACTATTCTTTATTTCCAAAAGCATAGGCATAAGATAGTCCTTATACACAGAAAGCTCATACCCAATAAACGTATCTATCTCAAAGTGCGCACGCTCTTTAAACGGCATAATATATAAATTCTCACCGCGTTCTACACTTTTAAAATGTTCAAGTACAGTCTCAATACTTCTTGCACGAAACTGCGTGTCACGAATTATCCGTCTGATCAGCCTTATTTTTGACGGGTGAAACGAAACGCCGTCTTTATCTATTATTCTGGTTCTCACACTTACATATATATTATTTGAAAAATCATCACCGTCTCCTGTTACATCAGGATTAAGGGCGTGAATACCCTCGATAACTACTATCTCGTTTTTCTCTCTTTTATATCTTTCTTTCAAAACCCTTCTCTGAGTTTTGAAATCAAAGTCGGGCAAAAGAACCTCTTTACAGTTAGCAATAGCCTCAAGCTGTTCTTTTAAGAAAGGTATATCTATTCTCTCAGGGGCTTCAAAATCAACATTCTCTAAATTCCCTTCAAGTGGAAGAAAATAATTGTCAAGAGATAACGTCTTTGAAGGATGTCCCAAATTTTCAAGAAGCTTTTCAAGTCTTAGCGCGGTTGTTGTTTTACCCGAACCCGACGGACCTGAAAGCAAAATAATCGGTCGGTCAAACGAACGGTCGCTTATTGCGCTTGCCGTTTTAAGAAGCTGAGAATCATATTCTCTTTCACACTCGTTTATAAAACCTTTTCTATCGGTACGCAAATTCAAATTAATCTTATCGACAGAAATTTTATTCATACCAATCTCCGTTTCTATTAGAATTTCATCTTAAATCTAATCTATTCAAAATACAGACAAAAGTTGATAATTCTTAAATTAAGTATAACATCATTTAAAGGCTTTTTCAATATTAACACAAAAGAAAATAGCACATATAATGAACTATCCCTTATTTTTCTTATAATAAAAAATCTTATGCTTGGAGGGCTAACCCTTATGATTAAAAATAAAAATATATTAGTGCTTGGCGGTGATTCCCGTCAAACATTTTTAGCTAAGAGATTAAAAGATAAAGGACATGATGTATACTGCTTTGGCTTTAATCTTTTTGAAAACTCTGAGCTTAAAAAGGTATCAAGCCTTAAAGAAATAAAAGAAAAAATAGACGTTTTAGTGCTACCTATCATATCGAGCAACGACGACAAGACAGTAAACGCTCCGTTCTATGACGGAGAAATAACTCTAAGTGACGCTATTTCCACTATGAAGCCTCACAGCATAGTAGTAGGAGGAAATTTAAGCAAAAACCTGAGAACCTTGTTCTTTGAACACGGACATTTCTCTGTTGACTATTATATCCGTGACGAGCTCAAAATAAAAAACTGTATTCCCACCGCAGAAGGTGCTTTGTCTATTGCAATTGAAGAAATGCCGTGTACGGTAGCGGGCTCAAAGGCACTTATAATAGGCTTTGGAAGAGTCGGCAAAGCCTGCGCTAAGCTGTTCAAAGCTTTGGAAAGCGACGTCTCAATTTGTGCAAGAAACCTAAACGCATTTGCTTGGGCAGAATTATACGGATACAAGTCTCTTGAAATTGATAAAATCGACAACTGGCTCTCAAAATTTGATTTGATTGTAAACACAGTACCTGCAAAAATTCTTGACAAAGAAAAGCTATCGAAAATAAACAAGAACACTCTGGTCATTGATTTAGCCTCAAAGCCGGGCGGTGTTGACTTTGACAACGCAAGACAGCTTGGACTTAAAACAATATGGGCTCTTAGCCTGCCGGGAAAGGTTGCGCCTGTAACATCGGGACAAATAATAGCGGATACCATACTCAACATACTCGATGAAAGGGGCGACGATCCTTGGCAGTAAATAAAGACAACATATTCGACGGGCTGAGAGTGGGGTTCTGCGTCTGCGGATCCTTTTGTACGTTTGAAAAAGCGTTTTCCTGCGCATCTCAGCTTGTTCAGATCGGCTGTGAAGTAACGCCGATAATGTCGTTTAACTCAGCGACTATAAACACACGCTTCGGAAAGGCGTCTGACAATGTTGAATGGCTTGAGAGAATATGCAAACGCAAGGCTATCATCACCATTGAGGACGCCGAGCCGATAGGACCTAAAAAGCTGTTTGACATTGTTGTGGTAGCTCCCTGCACGGCTAATACTCTTGCAAAGCTGGCTCTGGGAATAACCGATACCCCTGTTACAATGGCGTGCAAATCCCACTTGAGAAACTCAAGACCCGTACTTATTGCAATTTCAACAAACGACGCTCTTTCAGCAAGCGCTAAGAACATAGGAACACTGCAAAATTATAAAAACTATTACTTTGTTCCCTACTCACAGGACGATTACATCAACAAGCCAAATTCAATCGTGGCACATTTTGAACTTGTACCCGAAGCTATATCATACGCTCTTGAGGGAAGGCAAATTCAGCCGATGCTGAAAAAATAAAGTTTTAACCCGTTTATAAACCAGCAAAAAGTAAAAACAGCTAAAGGAAAAACTCCTTAGCTGTTTTTTTATCCAAGTTCAATCATTCTGTCAATACATTTTCTTGCCTTTTTCATAGTTTCCTCTTCAAGCTCAATAACCTCTCCGCCTGTTCCTTTACAGCAGTTCAAAACATCAACAAGCGTTGTGGCTTTCATATTTCTACAGATGATATTAACGCTGAGAGGGTAAAAGCTTTTGTCAGGACACTCATACTGAAGCGTTTCTATGATTGCCTGCTCTGTTCCTATAATAAATTCATCAGCGTCAGACTTCTTAGCGTATTCCATTATCCCAGACGTTGAACCGACATAATCTGCATGCTTTACAACCTCAGGCAAACATTCGGGATGAACCAACAGCAACGCATTCGGGTGAGCCTCTTTTGCCTTTATTGCTTCGCTCTCATTAACGCACGCATGAACAGGACATCCCCCGTGAAGAAGCTGAATGTTCTTACCCTTAACATTATTCTTTACATATGTACCTAAATTTATATCGGGTATAAATAATATATTCTTATCTTCAAGCTTATCAACTATCTTCAAAGCAGACGAAGAAGTAACACAGACATCGCAAACAGTTTTAAGCTCGGTTGTTGTATTAATATAACAAACTACGCAGGGATCACCGTTTCTCTTTTTTATATATTCTATCTCATCTTTTTCAAACTGTTCAGCCATAGGGCAGCCTGCATTTTTGTTAGACAATATAACCGTCTTATCGGGAGATAAAAGCTTAACGGTCTCAGCCATAAAACGAACTCCGCACATTATCACGGTTTTATTGGGTACGCTTTTTGCTTTAACAGAAAGCGCAAAGGAATCTCCTACAAAATCAGCTATTTCAATGATTTCTCTGCCCTGATAACTATGCGCCAGAATACATATGTCTTTTTCTTTTTTTAATTTAAGTATTTCATTTTGAACCTCTGTAACTGTTTTCGCCATTTTAATCACCTATACACAGCAAAATAAAATTAACTATGCTGTTTCATTATATGTTATCAAATCTCATTCCTACTGTTATTATAGGACTATAGTATCATAATTACGATTAGTTGTCAACAATACAGAATTATTTGGATAAGTATAGACTTTGATTTTATGTATAAAATAGTTCAAAAAAGCAAAGCAAATTTTTTTGAAAAAAGTATTGACAAGCCTTTTTACATTTGTTATAATTATAAAGCTGTAATTTAGACAGTGTGTTTTGAGTTATTAGCTCAGTTGGCAGAGCATTTGACTTTTAATCAAAGGGTCCGGGGTTCGAATCCCCGATAGCTCACCAAAAACAGCCCTCGGCAGTTAGCCGAGGGCTGTTTTTTCGATTCATCTGTGCCTCTAATTTAAAATTAAACCACATATACAATTTCTGTTCCATCAAACCGTGCCTTTATTTCTTTACGCAAAAAGACTTCCGCTTCGTCTCGGTATTCCTGCTTATAATAGTATTTTCCTCTGCTACGACCTGTCATAAGCTCTTTATTATATATCTTCAAAGCATTCGGAAATGCCTGACTGTTAATTGCATTTTGAACATAGCTGTATGTCATAAAAATAACTTCAATAAACATTTCTTTTTTTACCTTTTCAGTAAGTCGGTCATACAGTGTGTCTAAAAGTTCAATATATAGACTTTTCCAATCATCAACAAAAATAACTGGTGCAATAAGCAATCCTACCTTGTATCCTGCATCGCACATTTTATTAACTGCTTCTATTCTTTCAATTAAATGAGATGTTCCTATCTCGACCTTTCTTATTATCATCTCAGGATTAACGCTCATTCTGAAAATAACTTTACCCTTATGATTGAGCGATAAAAGGTTGTCAACCATACTGAATTTCGTTGGGAAAGTTATAAAACCTCGTCCTTTCTCGGCGAACTTCTCAATAGTTTTAATAAGGTTTCCAGTAATTTGATTTTCCAATATTAAATCACTGTTGCTTCCGATTTCAAATGTACAGATCTTATCCGTTTTTTGTGACCTCTCTATTAATTTATCAAGCATATAATCAATGTTTACATAAACACGCAGATACGAACACTTATTATAATTGCAAACAAGATAGCAATAAAGACACATTGCACTGCAGCCAGATGATGAAAAAGGTACAAGATAGTCAGAAACCTTTTGGTTTTCCACATATTTATGGGTCTTTCTTATGCCTATTATAAGATATTTTTTCATCTCAACAAAATCGGCATTGCTTCTCGTTCTTAATTCCTCGATATTGTTATGGCTTTCAATAGGAATCCACTCAACATCTGAGTATTTTTCTTTCAGCTTTTTTCCCAGCTCATAGTCAAGTGCCTTAGGCTCGTAGTAAATTTTTTTAGGATACATATTAACTCCGTTTTTTTATAGTTTGTTTCGTATTATTGTTTGTACATAAGTGTTAAATATTCATTATGTATCAGCAGGCTAGTAGCTTGATGCAAGAGAAAAGCGTTCAAGTCATTTTATTGACCCGAACGCTTTGCAGTTTAGTTTATATTTGTTAAAACTTTTCAAAACCTTAACATTGACTTCCTTTTATATCGTATTTCTTCCTACCCCATTTTTAACAGTTAACTTTAACTTTTCTAATTCATTAATAATTCGCTTTCTTGCGTTTTCTCTAGTTCAATTATTTCTTTCATATAATTTGCAACGGTCATTTTTACTTTTCTCCTTTAATTTAAATTTCGCTTAATATATGTTTTATCTCATATGAAGAAAAACCACCACTCTTTCTTAACATATTTTCGTATTTACAGAAATATCCATTTGAATCCCAATAATTATTATTAATATCTATATAACTATAAGTTTTCCACTGATCTGTTAACCACCAAGATGTTTTAATTGTTGATTTAATTATCTTAACTTTCTTAGACTTTTTCCATTTACTATAAACTCTCTTTTTAACTCCTGTTGAAGTTTTATAAGCTGTGTATGCTCTTACCCTAATATAATATGAATTACCGGCTGGAAATTTTTTATTTACCATAATACCTGCCATACTAGGTTTATAATAAGCAATATTATCACCATCAACGATTTTTTCTTTAGGATTTCTTACATTAACAGTTTTAATTATTTTTTTGAAATTTTTAGTGTTTGAAACTTGCATTTTATAACCTGTTGCATTTTTAATATATTTCCAATTTGCTAGTATTTTATTGTCTCTACTTGCAACTTTAAGTTTTTTAATTTTTGCCTTTTTCATTATTTCTCTAGCCAGAGCTTTGGTTATGGTTTTTGTAGCCTTATCAGTTGCTTTAATAGTTGTTTTTTCTTTAGTAACTGTTCTTTTTTTCGGTGTAGTTGGTTTTATTGAAGTTGGTCTGGTAACTAAAGATGGCTTAACAACTGTCGTAGGCAAAACAGTTGTTGATAAACCTGTGGTTGGATTTGTGGTTTCACCACATACATTTACAACTGGAATAACTCCTATCAAACTGATAGCCATAACCAAAGCTGTCAATAGATTTAAAACTTTTTTCATCATAATAGACCTCCCAAAATATAATTAAATAATAAAAAACGCAGTACGCCTATGCATACTACGCCTTATATTCAATATTAGATTTCAGAGAATTATTTTGTGCATAACAAATAAAAGTCAGGCTTTTAAGCCCCCCCCCCGTTTACATTTTATTACATTAACTGTTCTGCACATAAATATTCCTCCAAACAAGAATACAATAACATCTTTTGGCAAAAAAGTCAAGGGTTTTTGCTTTTTTATTTATGACTTGACAATATATTCATACCCAAATAAAATATAAATAGATTAAATTTTTGAAAGACGAGAAATGAGAATGAAAAAAATAATCGCAATAGCTTTGATATTTTTCTCTATGCTCTTAACAAGTGCGTGTTACAATTTCAATAATGATGCAAATAAATCAAGCACTGATTTTTTTGCAATGGATACTTATATGAGCATTACTGCCTATGGCGGCAATGCAGATAAGATACTACAACAAGCAAAAGACCAAATCAAACGTCTTGAAGGTATGTGGTCTGTTACTGATAAGAGTAGTGAAATTTATGCGGTCAACCACAGCAACGGAAAGCCAACAGAAGTTAGCGAAGAAACGTCAGAACTGCTGACATTTGCGCTTGATATTTCAGAAAAGACAAGCGGCGCTCTGGAACCTACAATTTATCCTGTTTTGAGTGCGTGGGGTTTTACAACAGAGCAATATCGAATTCCTAATGACAGAGAAATCAAAAATCTTTTAAAGAAAGTTGATTATAAAAAAGTCAGTCTAAGTGAAAAAAGCGTGCAGCTTAAGCCCGAGATGATGATTGATTTCGGCTCTTTGGGGAAGGGCTATGCGAGCGATATAGCCACAGAATTCTTACAAGACAACGGCGTCAGTTCCGCTTTGCTTGATTTGGGAGGGAACATCAAAACTATAGGTGCCAAGCCTGACGGCAGCGATTGGAAACTAGGCGTGAAAGACCCTGAAGGTTCAGGAAATGTCGGAGTATTGAGTGTTTCAGATATTGCAGTTGTAACTTCGGGAAACTATGAACGGTATTTCACTGACAGGGACGGAAAAAAATACGGACACATTATAGATCCAACCACTGGTCATCCTGTTGAAAACGACTTGCAGTCAGTCACAATTATTGCAAAAGAGGGCAGGCTATGCGATGCGCTCTCTACCTCACTTTTTGTAATGGGTCTAGACAAAGCAGTCGATTATTGGCGGCAGTATCAGGATTTTGATATGATCCTTATAACAGACGACGGAGAAATCCATATTACAGAGGAAATAAAAAGCAAATTTACTATCGACAGCGACCATAAAAATATGAAAATTAACGTCATTACTGCTAAATAAGAAAATTCAAATTAAAAACTTGATATTTTATAAGGCACATAGAACTTTATTTCTATGTGCCTTAATTTCTTATATGAAATTTACTAAGTTTGAGTTAATACCTCAAACTAATAAGACGGTTATGCTTATAAAGCCGCTGCCTATTTTACTTTTACTTTGAGCTTTTTACTCCACTTGCCGTAAGTCTTCTTAGCGACATTTTTAACATTCTTGTATTGAGAATAAGCCCTTACTCTTACATAATAAGTTTTTCCGCTCTTGATTTTTGAACCCTTGAGCGTTATTTTCTTCTTTGGAGTAAACTTATTCAAAGCAAATTTATTAAAGTTTTTCTTAGCAGACACCTGTACCTGATAACCCTTTACACCGCTGATTTTCTTCCAGCTTACAGAAATCTTTTTCTTTGCATTACTATTAACTTTAAGCTTTGCAATTTTTGCGTTCTTTACTGCATTTTTAGCTTTTTGCTTATCTTTTTCAACCTGTGTTTTGCTTCTTGTTGCAGGCGAAACCGTAGGCGTATTTGTTTTATCTGTTTTAACGGTACTGCCTGAAGGCTGTTCGTTATTTTGAGAATGTTTTGCAGTAACGGTGACCTTACAATCCGCAGTTACCTTACCGCATGAAACAGTAATTACTGCCGTACCTTCTTTTAGCGCCGTCACCATACCGTTTGCTGCAATGCTTGCCACGCTCGGATCGCTTGACTTCCATATAATCGTTTTATTAGTAGTATTCTCAGGAAGCACTGTCGCTTTAAGCGTATAGGTTGAGCCTTGCTCAAGACTAAGTGAATTTTTATCAAGTGTAATGCTTTCCGCTTCTATTAGCGGTCCCACAATTACATCAATAGATGCATCTACTCCATCTGCAACGGCGTGAATTTTAGTTTTACCCTCGCTCATTCCTGTAACACGTCCGCCCTCAACAGTGGCAATAGTTTCATTTTTCGATGACCATACAACATCAGTATTTGTTGCATTGTACGGTGCAATTGTCACAGAAAGCATCTGACTTTCCTGCTCTGCCAGTTTAACTGGTTCCGTCTCCGAATTAATGGTTACTTTTTCAATACCCAGCTTGCTGACAGTTACCAAACACTTTGCTTCAACTCCGTCTACAGAAGCGGTGATATTAGCGGTTCCCACATTTTCGGCAACGATTCTGCCGGCTTGATCAACGCTCACAATATCCTCCGCATCCGACTTCCACTCAACATTTTTATTTACCGGCGACACAGACGCTGTAAGCTGTGCAGTTTCGTGATGCTTCATTGACTTTGCGCTTTCCAGTGTTACTGTTAAAGTTCCTACATATACATTCACTGTCTCGCTCTTAGCTGTAACTGTATTGCCATTATCTATAGTGGTTGCTTCTAAAGTGTACTCACCCGAGTCGCTTTCCTGCATATTGCTCTTTGAAAGAGTCTTATTGGTTTCCCCGTTCAGCTTTTGTCCGTCTTTGTACCACTGATAACTTGTAGTACCGTTTAGCTCTGTTACTTTTGGAGAAATAGAAAGAGTATTTCCCGGATTTACAACTACATTGGTATCCTCCATTATGATAGAAGTTGGAAGAATTTCAATGTTGGTACTTATCTTATGCTCTGCATTAAGCTCCTCTGACTTCTCATTTATGAATGAAACATAAAACTGAGTTGCATTATCTCCCAAAGATGAGTAGTCAAGCACAACCTCCTGAGAATGTTTATCGGTTACATTCACACTCTTATCGCCAAGAGTTATGGATTCAATCTCCATACCTGAATTTGCTTTTACTGTTACGCTCTGTGAGCCGCTTTTAACGGCTAAAATGCCGTCAACGCCTTGCAGCTTCTTGTGTGAGGTATCCTCAACATAACCGCCTTCACTTGTTTCAATAACGACGGATTTGCTGTTGTCAGTTTCAACTTTAGAGCTGTCCACAGCGGCAATAGTAAACGGCGAGAACGAATTAATAGTGAGAATAAGTCCGTTTTTAGTGATAACTACAGGTATTTCTTCAACACCTATGCAGTTGCCCTTGTCGTCCATCTTATAGTGATAAACCTTGAATGTCGTTCCCTCGCTCAAACTATCATATGAATATCCGGCAGGGAATCCCACAGATACACGAACGCCCTGACCTGTCTTAAGAACCTGTGCCTTGCACAATGTCAGCTTTATATTGTATGTCTCGCTTTTCTTTATATCACCAGAGTCTATGTTAATGTCATCGCCTTGTGTCAACTCTTTAAGGAGTTTCTGTTCATCAAGCGGCGAAGCGTTCTCTGTTACAAGCATAAGACGGTGAGAGATCTCTTCCGGTATAGTAATATTGTTTTGCGATTCACCCGTCTGCATATCAACACCCTGCCAACCTGTAGTATCAATATCTGAATTGTCAATAAGATGAGGCTTTCCGAATACATTCCAATAATATCCCTGTGAGCGGTATGCACATGCTGATTCAGTGTTTCCGGCTATGTAATTGATATGCATAGGCTCACTGCCGGAAATATCGCCTATAAGACCAGTCACCTGCAGATCATAAATCACCCCGATATCAGCATACTTAGCACTAGGCGTAAAATCAAACTCCACTGTACAGTTTTTATCCCATTTAAAGTTTTTAAGAACAGCGTACTTTTCAGCAGTCATACTAGCGTCACTGCCGTCATAAACGTCAGTATACAACAGTTTGATTCCAACTTCGTCGCTTTTATCCTCAGTTTCTATAAGTTTCTGATCATATGTAACCTTTACATGATACTCTCTGCCGATAGTCATAGTACCCGGCATAGGAGAAGCAGTTGCAATATAAGGCGGTTTCTTATATCCTGAATACCATAAATTCTGTATTTCCCGCGTTTTTTCAGATAAAAGAGACGGGTTTCCTTGATAGTAAGCTCCTGTCTTAACTATGTCCTGTAAATTGTCTCCATATGGAGGCGGCATAGTTGTAGCTGCAAACTGCACCATCTCCAAATGAGGCATATAGAACATCATATAATGTCCCAATTCATCATCAACATACGTCTCGTCTTCAATAGGCACTCCGTAAACTGACGGTTCAATATACCCCCAATTTTCAAATTTCCATTCGCCATTTTCCATATATCCGAACCGTGCAAGTATGTAGATACCGTCCGCTTTATTCTCGGTATAGTTCTTGCCATTGTATGAAACCATCACCGTACCCGATTCAACGTTGCCGTCATTACCTTCAACAAAGTTATCCTCAAAGTGCCTAACCTTGAAGTTCCCGTCGTTGTAATACACTTCACCTCGCAGCGGATCTGTTGCTAGGTTCGGATATGAAAACTCAAAGTTTGCAGGAGACATAATTCCGCTTGCAATATGGTCATTCATCATCACCATAGAGCCCACTAAACAGTATTCTCTGGTTTCGTGTCCGCTGTTTTTATTCAGCCACTCGTGTCTTTTACCTGTCGGATCGTCCATAGTTACATCTACCGCATACCACTGACCGTCTGCCTGTACATAATTCCAAATATGCGGTTCAGAACAGCTGTCGCTTACCTTATAAACTCCCGTTACACATATAGTTGGGATACCAAGACGATCCATAACAGCCTTAAAGCCTCTAGTATAAGCTTCGCATACGCCCTCGCCGATAATCAAGCTGTCATAAGCAGTTCTGGCGTTTCCGCTTGAGACTTGATCTTCGTACTTGTAGATCATATTCTTTGCAATAGTATCGTGGACGTATTCTACCCTTTCTTTGGTAGGGTTCTCATACTCTCCGGCTTCAACCTCGCTTGCATTCTTAGCCAGTTCGTCTGCCTTTTTATTATATTCTGTTATTTTTTCAGAGATATTTTCCGCAGTAAATCCGGGCAAAAAGTAAGTGTCTTTACGTTCGATACCCAGATATGCCTTTAAATTGTTGTTAGAATCTTTTCCGATACGGAAAGACAATGCCGAAAAATCGACCCAAAACACATCAGGATAATCATACTGAAACGCATCCCTAGCCGCACCGAAATCATACAGCAATTGACTATTGCCGCTTATGTAAAGTGCTAACTGCGCCTCTGTAACACAGCCATTCCCCGTAAGATCATAGTCGCCGCCCTTTTGTAACGTACCATCAATATACGCATTGTACATAGCGTCATAGAAGCCTTTTGCAGCAGGCTCTAACTGATAGTAAAAGTAGCGATATGTATGATCCTTTACTGTAGAAGAACTGTTATCAGTCGTTTCTGCAAAAGCGGCAGGCATAGGTATTGGCATAACTACCGATAATATCATGGCAAATGCCAAGCCGGCAGAAAACAGTCTTTTAAAAATACTTTTTATTCTTACCATTGTTTTTCTCCTTATCTTTTGATTTAGTATAATCCCGTCTGCTTACTCGGCATATTTGCAATTAATCAGACGCTTTCTGTTTTTCTTGAATCATACTATATTTAGTATAACATTTTTATTATTATTTGTAAATAACACGATTAATTTTTTACACTATTATAGATATAAAAAAGCACATAGAATTTACCTCTATGTGCCTAAAAAATTATTCCTTAAAAACATCGGCGGTCAAAGTCATTTGGAAAAAGTATGTTGTACTTCTTTTCACTCAAACCTAATATATCAACATAATTTATAAACTTCATCAGATAAGGTTTCTTCAAAGAAATGCCGTTTAAAGCTCCGCCTTGTTCACTGCTATTATCGTAACCTAAAACAGAATACAGAGAACTGTAATCGTAAGTGTAGTTTGCCTCTATTGTTTTGTCCATATTATTCCACGAATCTGTACGTGTCTTCTCTTTAACACCATCGCTCCAGCCTGTAAACTTGTATCCGATTTTTGGTTCAGGCGCTGTAACACTTACAGTGCCATCTCCTGAAGCGCTATAAATTACATACTTTTTATCTACAAGCTCCTCCACATCCTCATTAGCGGCGGATCTGCTGCTTGTAAACTCTCCTTCACAGATTTCTGGGTCGGCATAATAGATTATCTGCCAATGTTCATTCTCCTTAGGTGCTGTAACTCCGCATACTGTACAAGCATTATCAGTTTCACTCCATATATGTCCCATTGCGTCAGTAACACCTTCAAATAAAGCATATGTGCATCCCTCATTTTCGCAGACAGAATAAGTTGCATAGCCCATTTCAGTACAACTAGCCTTCTTTTTCTTACCCTTTACTACGATATTATGTCCAAATGCCGAACCTTCAATTTCATGCGTATCTGTATAATCACATCTAATACATTTTGCCGTCTCAGTACCGTTTTTTGTACACGTTGCATCGTTATTATAAACAAATTCAGAAAGGCTATGACCAAGAGGTTGAACTAGCTCAGTCTCCTGATCTCCGCAAACCGAACAAGTACGAGCCATAGTACCCCAGCTTGTACATCCTGCCTCAACTGCCGTCATCCACTCTCCGAAAGTATGTGAATCATATCCAAGAGAAGTGCCTTCGCTTATTCTAGTATCTGACTTACCGCACCGACTGCATATTGCTGTTTCAGTGCCGTCTTCTGTACACTTTGCATCGTTATTGAAAACATAATTTTCAAAATTGTGACCAAGCTTACTTATTTTGGTAACATCAGTCTTTTCACCGCATCGCTTGCAGTGTTTTGACTTAGAACCGTTTGTTGTGCAAGTTGCTTCAATATCAACTATAAATCCTGCTGAATAATCATGACCTAATGCTGAGCCCGCCTTAATTTGAGTATCTGTATAATTACATCTAATGCAGCTTGCTGTCTCGGTGCCGTCTTTTGTACACTTTGCATCGTTATTGAAAATGTAATTTTTAAAATTATGACCAAGCTTACTTATTTTGGTAACATCAGTCTTTTCACCGCATCGCTTGCAGTGTTTTGACTTAGAGCCGTTTGTCGTACAAGTTGCTTCAATATCAACTATAAATTCTGCCGAATAATCATGGCCTAACGCAGAGCCCGTCTTTGTGTGAGTATCTGTATAATTACATCTAATGCAGCTTGCTGTTTCGGTACCGTCTTTGGTACATGTTGCATCGTTATTATAAACAAAGTCTGAAAGGCTATGACCAAGCGGTTGGGTTGATTCCGTCTCCTGCTCTCCGCAAATCGAACAAGTACGAGCCATAGTACCCCAGCTTGTACATCCGGCTTCAACTATTATCTGCCACTCTCCGAATCGATGCGCGTCATATCCCAGAGCAGAGCCAAACTTTGTTCGGGTATCTGTTTCACTGCACCTACTGCACGTTGCAGTTTCAGTTCCGTCAGCTACGCAAGTTGCGTCGTCATTATATGAATAATTTCTGAACTCATGACCCAGCTTTGGTATCAATGTTATTTCTGTTTTCAAATCACAGCGAACGCAGTGCTTTGACTTAGTGCCGTCTGTTTCACAGGTCGCCTCAACATCGGTAGTAAACTTGTCTGAAAAATCATGCCCTAGTGCAGAACCTGTCTTCGTACGTGTTTCAGTAACATTGCATCGAATACACTTTCCTGTTTCTGTACCTTCTTCCGTACACGTAGCATCACCATTATACACGTAGTTAGAATAGCTATGTCCCAGTGCTGAATCTGCCTTTATTCGGGTATCTTTTTTATTGCACTTACTGCACATTGCGGTTTCTGTTCCATTCTCTGTGCAGGTTGCATTATTGTCATAAGAATAATTGCTAAAATCATGGCCCAGCTTTTGAATTACCGTTATTTCTTCCCTCATATCACAGCGAACGCAGTGCTTTGATTTAGTGCCGTTTGTTTCACAGGTCGCTTCAATATCATTAGTAAATTCATCTGAAAAATTGTGCCCCAGTGCAGAACCTGTCTTTGTACGTATGTCAGTAACATTGCATCGAACACACTTTCCTGTTTCTGTACCGTCTTCCGTACAAGTTGCGTCGTCATTGTAAACGTAATCGCAAAAGCTATGTCCCAGTGCCGAATCCGCTTTTATTCGGGTATCTGTTTTACCGCACCTACTGCACGTTGCAGTTTCTGTTCCGTCCTTAACACAAGTTGCATCATCATTGTATATATAATTATTAAAACTATGACCGAGTTTATCTATTTTCGTTACTTCTGTTTTAGCATTACAGCGAATACAGTGTTTTGACTTAGTGCCGTCTGTTTCACAGGTTGCCTCAATATCAGTAGTAAATTCATCTGAAAAATCGTGCCCCAGTGCAGAACCAGTCTTTACACGAGTTTTGATCTCATTACAGTACCCGCATTTTGCAGTTTCTGTTCCGTCTCCAGTACAAGACGCATCATTATTATAAACGTAATTGGTAAAGTAATGACCAAACCTGTCAATTACAGTTACATAAGCTTTAGAACCACAGCGGCTGCAATGTTTGGACATTGAGCCTTCAGTATTACAGGTCGCAACGCTGTCGACTATTAAATTTGCTGAATAGTCGTGACCAAGCGCAGGTATTTCACACAGCTTTACAGCACCGCACGAACATTTTACAATCTGCTGACCTTGAGTTGTACAATCTGCCGCAACAAGTATATGCAGAACTTTATATTCATGTGTATGTAAAGTTACAATTCTAACTGTGGATTTTAGAACTTTATTATCCAGCAATGTTTTATACTCTTCAAATTTGTCTTTTGGCACTCTTATAACAGCATTATTATTAATTTTCTTAAAAGCATATTTGCCTACTTTTTTTAGCTTCTTGCCGTAAAAGTTAATCTTCTTCAGTTTCTTACATCCATAAAATGCTTTTTTGCCGATTGTTTTTATTTCTGCGTTTACAGTTACCGACTTTAATTTTTTACAATTTATAAAAGCCTTTTTGCCAATTGCGGTTATATTAAACGTATAACCGTTATTCATTACCGTTTTTGGAATTTTGACTGCTTTTATAGATTTGGACTTCGTACCGATAAGAGAAACATTACCCTTTTGACCGCTTAGAGAAATAATCTTATAGCGAAATTTGCCCTTAATAAAAGTCTTTCCCTTTTTAAAATCTAAATTCTGATTAGATGTATTTATGATTTGATTGGAAATAATTGTGTCAACACTATTAATGTCTGCTGCAGCAGAAACCGTACCGCCTGTTGCAATTTTTATTGTTAGAACGATTGAAATCAGCAGACATATTGAGAGTCTTTTGAATTTCATTCTTTCAATTTCCCTTCAAATTATATTAATTTTTATACTTTATTATATCATTTTACTGAAAATTTAGTCAATGTTTTATATTTCCAAGAGAATATTTTTGTGCATTATTAACATAAAATTATCCATATCATTTAAATGATTTCCATAATATGTAATAAAATTCCCTTGTTACCATATCCGTAATTGCAGAATACTATATCATTTTTATTTTTTTATTAAAATGAAACACAACTATTTAAAACGCAGACACTTAAACCTCTAACCTCTAATTTCTAACATTGACAAAACGGGGTAGATAAAGTATAATAAAAAAGCTGAACTTTTAGAGATATGAGCAACGGTTACATTTGTTACATTACATCAAGTGCCGACTATTATTAGTTAAATTTAAAGCTATACACAACGGCGGATTATTAATTGATAATTGACAGTTGACAATTGATAATTAACACTATCCATTGTCCTTTGTCCATTACTACATCCTGACGTTGCTCAAATCAACAACATTAATCAAACTTTCCAAAGGCAGATTACGTGCAGGGGTCACATACCCTACCGTCTCGCCGGAATAGGAGGAATAAATGTATAGAATAATCAAGAAAAAAGAGCTTAACCCAACGGTTACTCTTATGGAAATAGATGCTCCTTTAGTTGCAAAGAAGGCTGAACCGGGTCAGTTTATAATACTTCGTGTTGATGACGAGGGAGAGCGCATTCCGCTTACCGTTGCCGATTTTGACAGGCAGGCAGGAACTGTTACGATTATTTTTCAGATAGTCGGCAGTACGACCGAAAAGCTTAATCACTTAAACGAGGGCGACGAGATAAAGGACTTTGTAGGTCCGCTGGGAGTTCCGACTCATACAGAGGGGCTAAAAAAGGTCGCTGTTGTAGGCGGCGGAGTAGGCTGTGCGATTGCATATCCTGTTGCAAAAAAGCTGCATAACTCAAGCTGTGAGGTTCACTCGGTAGTGGGCTTTAGAAATAAGGATCTGCTC
Source organism: uncultured Clostridia bacterium (assembly GCA_947589215.1). GTDB lineage: Bacteria > Bacillota > Clostridia > Oscillospirales > Ruminococcaceae > UMGS1601. The sequence goes on along the minus strand of CANQCL010000013.1, from coordinate 28,610 downwards.
ATTCTCGAGGACGAGTTTAAGGCTGTCAGCGACAAATATGTTGTGATGACAGACGACGGAAGCTATGGAGAAAAGGGTCTTGTGACCGACGCTTTGAAAAAGCTAATCGAAGGCGGAGAGAAGTACGACGAGGTCATTGCGATAGGACCGCTTGTTATGATGAAGTTTGTTTGCAGGCTTACCAAAGAATATGACATCAAGACTATGGTTTCTATGAATCCTATTATGATAGACGGTACAGGTATGTGCGGAGGCTGCCGTCTTTCTGTCGGCGGAGAAACGAAGTTCGCCTGTGTTGACGGACCTGATTTTGACGGCCATCTTGTGGATTTTGACGAGGCTATCGAGCGTTCTAATATGTACAAGGATTTTGAAAGACAAAGATATGAGGAAACCTGCAATCTGTTCAAAAATCAGGAAAGGAGCGTGTAAAATTTATGCCTAATATGTCACTAAAGAAAAACGAAATGCCCTCTCAGGCTCCTGACGTGAGAAATAAAAACTTTAAAGAGGTAACGCTCGGCTACACCAAAGATCAGGCAATAGACGAAGCTAACAGGTGCTTAAACTGTAAGAACAAGCCTTGTGTAGGCGGATGTCCTGTTGCTATTGACATACCTGAATTTATCTCTAAAATCAGAGAAGAGGACTTCGAGGGCGCATATCAGATAATATCGAGATCAAGCTCGCTCCCTGCCGTATGCGGTAGGGTCTGCCCACAGGAAACGCAGTGCGAAAGCAAGTGCATAAGGGGAATAAAGGGCGAGCCTGTAGCTATCGGAAGACTTGAGCGTTTTGTCGCCGATTATCATATGAACAACTGCAAGGAAGAACCTAAAAAGCCCGACCAAAACGGTCACAGGGTAGCAATAATAGGGGCAGGACCTTCGGGTCTTGCCTGTGCGGGCGACTTGGCAAGGCTGGGATATGAGGTCACCGTTTATGAGGCGCTGCACTTGGCAGGAGGAGTCTTAGTTTACGGAATACCTGAGTTCAGACTTCCTAAGGCTATCGTTCAAAAGGAAATTGAAAACCTCGAAGCAATGGGCGTTAAAATAATGACGAATACAGTCGTCGGCAAGACGATTTCTGTTGACGAGCTGTTTGATGACGGCTATGAGGCTGTATTCATAGGCTCGGGAGCGGGACTTCCGAGATTTATGCGAATACCGGGTGAAAATCTAAAAGGCGTATATTCTGCAAACGAGTATTTAACAAGGGTAAACCTTATGAAGGCTTACAAAAAAGGCAGCGATACCCCGATACATAACTCAAAAAGCGTTGCCGTTGTCGGCGGAGGAAATGTTGCAATGGACGCTGCAAGGAGCGCAAAAAGGCTGGGTGCAGAGAATGTGTACATAGTTTACCGCCGTTCTATGAACGAGCTTCCTGCCCGTATTGAAGAAGTTGAACACGCTCAGGAAGAGGGTATTATATTCAAAACGCTCAACAACCCAGTTGAAATTCTGGGCGACGAGCATAAGTTTGTAAAGGGTATGAAGTGTATTGAGATGGAGTTGGGCGAGCCTGATGAAAGCGGACGCCGCAGACCTGTTCCAAAAGAGGGCAGCGAGTTTGTTCTCGATGTTGACTGCGTTGTTATGGCGATAGGAACATCTCCCAACCCGCTTATCAGAAACACGACAGAGGGTCTTGAAACCAACAAACACGGCTGTTTTGTAGTCGAGGAGGAAACGGGAAAGACATCTCGTGAGGGAATCTACGCAGGCGGAGACGCAGTTACGGGTGCTGCAACTGTTATTCTTGCTATGGGTGCAGGAAAGGATGCAGCTAAGGCGATAGACGAGTATATCAAGTCAAAATAGTATAGTGATAAAATAAGAGCCGAACGGGATTTCCGTTCGGCTTAATTTGACAAAATATATATTTTAAATTATAATAAATGTGAGAGTACTGTACATAAACGGTAGGCGGTTTCTCCCTGAAAACAGGGGGGTGAAATTTGAAAATCTGCGATTTTCAAATACGAGTTTTGTGTTTTTCGGACAATGTCCGAAATTTTGCTTTGCAAAACCGCACAAAACATCGGATAGCATTAGAGATAATATATATTCTTATCAGCGTTATCGCTCTATGTTATCTTATATTTCATAAGTAATAATAGAAGTTTTTTATTTTCAAATAAAATAAGAAACACCGCCACGCTCCCATAGTTGCGGTGTTTCTAACACTAAACAGGGAGTAAAACCGCCACGGCAATTTAATTGCCTATGTGCAGTACTCTCTTTTTATGTCTATATTATAACATATAATTTTCATTTGTCAAGTAATTAGATGCAAGAGCAGGGCTGAGCCCTGCACGCAGTCTGCCTTTGGGTAGTTTGATAAGTGTTATAGTTTGAGAAACGGCAGACTTATACTTTGTGGAAAAGATTAGTTCTAGCCTCTTACATCTAGGTTCTAACCTGCCGTTGTACAAAGTAAACACATTATGCTAACTCTCCAAAGGAGGATTGGATGCAACGGCACCGATTAGAAGCTAGAGATTAGAGGCAAGAGCTAATCTTTCATACAAGGCATTAGCCCGCCGTTGTGCTAACTACTACTTTTTACAAACTATTCAAAGGCGGCAGAGCCACCGGAGGTTCTCCGGTCTTTGAAGACTATTTTTAAAAGGACAGGGGTTATAATAGTCGTGACTATGACCATAAGAACTACAGGACCAAAATAAGCTGGCGGCATAAGCCCCATTTTTTCGCCCTTGCTTGCGACAATGAGCGCAACCTCTCCTCTGGATATCATTCCTATGCCGATTTGCAGACTTTCTTTTGCTGAAAATCTGAACAGCTTTGCACCCAGACCGCAGCCGAGAATTTTAGTTATAATTGCAACAAGCGTCAGAACAATAGCAAATATCCAAATGGTCGAGGTCATACCTGAAAAGTTGACCTTTAAGCCTATGCTTGCAAAAAAGATGGGCGATAAAAGCAGATATGAAAGCGTGTCGAATTTTTTGGTAACATATTCGGTTTTCGGGGTCTTTGCTATCGCAAGACCGGCAATGTATGCTCCTGTGATGTCTGCAACGCCGAAGAAAAATTCAGCGCAGAAGGATAAGAGAAGACAAAATGCAAATGCGGTTATTGCATATCTTCGTAAATCTTTCTCTGTTTTTGAGGTCCATTTTTCATATAATTTACGGAATAGATAACAAGCAATAATGGCAAATACAAAGAAAGCAATTATTTTCAAAAGCACTATCAGTATGCTTACAGATGAATCTGCCATACTCATAACAATAGTCAAACCGATAATTCCCAGAACATCGTCTATAATTGCCGCTCCGAGTATCGCGTTTCCTGCCCGTGAGTTTAGCTTTCCAAGCTCCTTTAAGGTTTCAACGGTAATGCTTACAGAGGTAGCCGTTAAGATGATTCCGATAAATACGTCGTGAAGTATTAAATCAGGATCGCTGTTTGCAAAGTATGCAACACCGAAGCCTCCTGCTAACGGCAGTAAAACTCCTATAAGCGCTATCACAAACGAGGCAGCACCCGTCTTTTTCATCTCGTTTAAGTCTGTTTCAAGTCCTGCGCAGAACATAAGAACTATAACTCCTATCTCTGCAAGAGATGATATTAAATCAGTGTCTCTGACTAAATTTAAAACAGCAGGACCCAGTATAAATCCCGCAATTAAAGCTCCGACAACCTGCGGCATACGAAACTTCATTGTAACAAGTCCTAAAAATTTTGTAGACAGTAAAATTATTGCAATAAACAGCAGATAACTGAAATCAGAATTAATAAGGCCGTTTATAAAAGCTTGCATATAACTACTTCCTTTCCTAGTAATCAAACTTTATACATTATATATCCTAAAATATATAAATTCAAGAACAACAAATAATTATTAATTTAATAATTAATAAATTTTAATATTATTTTTTCGTTATCTATGCTACTATAATATATGTAGTACATTTCATACAAAACGGTGATATTTATTATGAAAGTAACTGAAAATGAAAATAAAAGACTACCCTTTTTAAGAGATAAAACATCAAAGCTAACTCTTTCACCCGGTTGCTACCTGATGAAAAATGAAAAAGGGAAAATTATATATATCGGCAAGGCGAAGTCTTTGAGAAAGCGTGTGACCAGCTATTTTCGTGAGTCAGCCGACCACCTTCCCAAAGTTGCGAAAATGGTGTCTCAGGTTTATGACTACGACTTCATCGTCACAGACAGCGAGTTTGAAGCGCTGGTATTAGAGTGCTCGCTTATTAAACAGAATATGCCAAGATATAATATTCTGTTAAAGGACGACAAGGGCTACAGCTATATAAAAATCACCAATGAGGATTACCCGAGAATTTCGGCGGCTTTGCAAAAAGACGACGACAACGCAGTCTATATAGGGCCTTACACCAGCAGTTACGCCGTTAAGCAGGCTGTTGAGGAGGCGAACAGAGTATTTAAGCTTCCTACCTGCCACAAGGTTTTTCCGAGAGATTTTAAAAAGGGCAGACCTTGTCTTAACCACCACATAAACAAGTGTATGGGTCTTTGCAGAGGGAGAATCTCTAAGGAGGATTACAGAGAAATTATAAACCAGGCTGTAGACTATATGAAAAACGGCTCTGCGAAGTCAGTTGAAAGGCTTACCTCGCTTATGGAAAAAGCCGCAGAGGAGCTTGATTTCGAGCAGGCGGCAAGCCTGCGTGACAGGATCCGAGCAATTGAGAAGATATCTGAAAACCAGAAGATAATCGACGAGAATATGAAAGACGCCGATATAATTGCGCTTGCGGAGAATGTCGAGATCGCCTGTGCAAGCGTGCTGATGTATCGTGGAGGGCGTTTGTTTGATAAGGTCAGCTTTATGCTTGGCGAAATTGAGGATACAAAGAAAATGCGCGGCGATTTTTTGTATCAATTCTATTCTGATAAGGCTGACATACCTAAGAATATCTTTCTGGACGGCGAACCTGAGGACATAGAGCTTGCCGAGAAGTTTCTGCGGGAGAGATCGGGCAGGGCGGTTCATATAAAAATACCCCAAAGAGGAGATATGCTAAAGCTTGTTGAAATGGCTCGTGCCAATGCAGTTGAGCAGATCTCAATAAAGGTAGGCAGAACGGGCAAAGAAATTATCGCCTTAGACGAGCTTTCAAAGCTTTTAGGACTTCCCAATCCTCCTAAATATATTGAGTGCTACGACATATCAAATCTTGCGTCTGCCAATATGGTTGCAGGAATGGTAGTTTTCAAAAATGCAAGACCTTTAAAAAAGAACTATAAGAAATTCACCATTAAGACCGTTTTTGAGCAGAACGACTACGCCTGTATGCAGGAGGTCATTGAACGCCGTATAAAGCGCTATCTTGATGCCGATGAAACAGACGAGGGCTTTAAAACTCTCCCAGACCTTATATTCTTAGACGGCGGAAAAGGTCATGTAAACGCTGTAAGCGCAGTTTTGGAAAAATATCATCTGGATATTCCGCTGTACGGCTTGGTAAAGGATTCAAAGCACCGCACTAGGGCAATCGCCACAGGGGGCGGAGAGATAAGCGTTTCTCAGATGAAGTCGGCATTTAACCTTATTACTCGTATTCAGGACGAGGTTCACCGTTATGCGATAACCTTTCAGACCGCTAAGCATAAAAAGAACACATATCAGCTTGAGCTTACAAAGGTAAATGGCATAGGCGACGCAAAGGCAAAGAAGCTTATTATGCACTTTAAAACCAAAGAGGCACTTAAAGCGGCTGAGCTTGATGAGATCAAATCTGTGATAGGCGGCAGCGAGGAACAGCTCTTAGAGCTTAAAAAAGTAATCGACAATATGAAGTAGAGATGTGATAATAAAATAAAAACCGATGGGTCTGTTAAACAAGTTTAAACGCCATCGGTTATTTTTATTAAATTATTGAATTATCAATTACTCTTCAGCCTGATCTATTTCAGCTTCGGGAGCAGTGCTTTCGTCAGTTTCCTCAGCTGTACTATCAGTTGTATCCTCACTCGCATCATCAGCCGAATCTTCAGTCTTATCTTCGGACGCTTGATTTATTGCTTCCTCAGCGCTTTCCTCATCGGGATAGCAGCAGTCGTCGCAGAAGCACTCATCAAATTCCTCATATTCGTACTCTTCCAAATCCTTTTTTCTCTTATAGGCAATTGCTGCGGCTATTGCGCCTGCGATTGCAGAAATGCCGAGAATAGTTTTTAATTTACTCATATTGATCACCATACCTTTACTTTGCAAAGGTTTCCTTTCCAACGCAAAAATGATTTCACGTTTTACTCCTTTATGCTGACATAAAAGTTACAAAGAAATTATATCACTTTAATTATACAATTTCAAGCCTTTTAGTAAATTTTATTCTTTAATATAATATATATTATTTCATTTAATAAAATATTTATACGGTTTTAAATATTACGTCCTGCGCTTACATATTACCGCTAAGCGCCATTATAATACTTACCGCACTTATCGGAGCAGTCTCGCACCTTAAAATGCGTTTTCCCATACTTATTATTTTTATTCCCGTTTTCCCGCAAATTTCTATTTCGCTTTCTTCAAATCCGCCCTCGCTTCCTATAAAAAGACCGACGCTTTTGTTTTTGAAATCTGATGCGTTGACAACGCTTGTAAAGGGTATTCCGCCCTTTTCATAGCAAACAAACGAAAAATCGTGTTTTGAAAGCTGAGATACTGCGGTTTTAAAGTCTATTATATCCAAAATTTCAGGAATTATTCCTCTGTTTGACTGCTTTGCAGCCTCTAGTGCGATTTTGTTAAGGCGCTCCTTTTTTTTCGCAAAGCTCTTTTTATTAGGTCGGGAAATACAGCGTGAGGTTATAACAGGTACAATTTTGACCGCTCCCAGTTCAACAGCCTTTTGAGTGATAAGTTCCAGCTTGTCAAGCTTCGGTACTGCCTGATACAATGTTAGCTCAATATCGGGCTCGGCATCCGTAGGCGCGTTAGAAAGAATTTCGCAGTAAACTTCACTATCACTTATACTAAGTATTTTTGTTTTATAATCAATTTTTTCATAGCACAGAACAAGCTCGTCGCCGATTTTCATTCTCAGCGACCGTCCTATGTGTAAAGCGTCGCCGCCGTTTATAATTATATGGTTGTCAATTATATTGTTTTTATTAACAAAAAATCTAGGCATATTGATTTTCCTTTCCATAGCTAGAAGCAAGAAACCAGAGGCAAGAGACAAGATACTTTGTCTCTAATTATACCATATACAAAAAATTTTTGCAAAAATGATAAATGTATGTTATACTATCTATAAGTGTTGTATGGATAAGTTAAAAAAATACTTTCATTTATTAGGAGGGCTTATATGTTATCTGATATCGAAATTGCATCTAGGGCAAAAATGCTGAAAATTACTGAGATCGCAAAAAAGTTAGGGATAGATGACGAGGATATCGAACCTTACGGACATTACAAGGCAAAGCTTTCGGAGTCGCTTTTTAAAAAGCTTAAAAGCAAAAAAGACGGTAAGCTGATTTTGGTTACGGCAATCAACCCAACTCCTGCCGGCGAGGGTAAAACAACAATTTCGGTTGGTCTTGCTCAGGCTATGGCTAAGATAAACAAAAATGCCGTTCTGGCTCTGAGAGAACCGTCACTCGGACCTGTGTTCGGAATAAAGGGCGGTGCCGCAGGCGGAGGATACGCTCAGGTAGTGCCTATGGAGGATATAAACCTTCACTTTACCGGAGATATGCATGCGATAACATCTGCAAATAATTTGCTTTGCGCTCTTATTGATAACCATTTGCAGCAGGGCAACGAGCTTAGAATAGACCAGAGAAGAATTCTCATAAAGCGTTGCCTTGATATGAACGACAGAGCGCTTAGATATATAAATATTGGTCTTGGCGGAAAGGTAAACGGCATTCCCCGTGAGGACGGCTTTCAGATAACCGTAGCTACCGAGATTATGGCTGTGCTGTGTTTAGCGTCGGATTTGGATGACTTAAAGAAACGGCTTGAACGTATTTTGGTGGCATATGATTTGGACGGCAATCCTGTTTACGCAAAGCAGTTAAAGGGCTGCGGCGCAATGACTGCGCTCTTGAAAGACGCTCTTAAGCCTAACCTTGTTCAGACGCTTGAGAACAATCCTGCAATTATGCACGGAGGTCCTTTTGCAAATATTGCGCACGGCTGTAATTCGATTCGTGCGACTAAGTTGGCTTTAAAGCTGGGCGATTACTGTATTACTGAGGCGGGCTTCGGTGCAGACTTAGGCGCTGAAAAGTTTATGGATATCAAGTGCAGGTTCGGAAAACTTGCTCCTGACTGCATTGTTCTGGTTGCCACTATCCGTGCGCTTAAATACAACGGCGGAGTTGCAAGAGATAAACTTAACAAGGAGAATGTTGACGCTCTTAAAAAGGGAATAGTGAACTTGAAGACCCACATAGAAAATATGCATAAGTTCGGCGTTCCCGTTGTGGTTGCAATCAATAGATTTCACACTGATACAGAGGCTGAGATAGAGTACATAAAAGACTTTTGCAAAGAAATGGGAGTTGAGGTGTCTCTCGCTGAGATTTTTGCCAAAGGCGGAGACGGCGGAACAGACTTAGCGCAAAAGGTCTGCGATACTATAGACAAGTGCGAGGGCAGCGAAACAAATTTCCACACCCTTTATGACGAAAAGCTTCCAATCAAGGAGAAGCTCGATATAATCGCAAGGGAGATATACCGTGCGGACGGTGTGATTTACACCAAGCAGGCTGAAAAGGCTATAAAGGAAATCGAGGCGTTAGGTCATGCGGATATACCTGTTTGCGTTGCAAAAACGCAGTATTCGCTTTCTGACGACCCGACAAAGCTTGGTAAGCCGGAGGGCTTTGAGATAACAGTTCGGGATCTGAAGCTTTCAAACGGAGCAGGCTTTATAGTTGCGTATACGGGAGATATTATGACAATGCCTGGACTTCCGAAGATCCCTGCCGCAAATAATATAGACTGTGACAATGACGGAAACATAAGCGGTCTTTTCTAAGGCTTATTAAAAAATCATACGAACGGAGAATGTAAAATGGACTTTTTAAAGGATGTATTCGGTGAAAAGGGAACTATGATTTTCTTTGCGGTATGTGCAGCAGTTGTTTTAATTATATTGTTTGCAATAATCTTTAAAGCGCTGGGCAAAAAAAGACGTAAGAAAAAGCTCAAGCGTGACATTCAGCGTGTAAACACTCTTGTCGAAAACGCACTGCCTGATGTAGATGTTAAGGATCTGACGATAGTATTTGCAAATAAAACAGGCTCGACTGCAAACGCCAGAGGTAAGAAATCATACACATATGAGTATTTCATCTACGCATTTAAAGAGTGGGAAAGCTATGCTATCCCTATCAAATTCAGAGGTGACAGAGCGATTGCCGAAGAACCTATCCGTCTTGCTCTTGACAATGTTTCGAGAATTGTAATAAGATATATGAAAACCAACGCGATCTTCTATGACAACAACGGCAATGAAATTATAGAGTTTACCGTTGCGGCTCTCAATACAAAGCAGATCGCAGACGAGTGTCCGTTCGAGATTGATCAGATTGAAGCGGCACAGAAGTATTTTACGTTTATCGAGAGATTTGACACGAAGGTAAGGCATAAAAATGACGGCAGCGCCGATAAAAACGAATCTGAACCTGCCGAAACGGCAACCGCAAACGACCAAAACAGTAAAATAGACGAGGTTTTATCAAACGAGCCGTTATACGACGACCATTCGGAAGAAGCACTTTTAAAATAATTATAACAGGAGAATTAAAATGAGGGTAGTTACCAACTCGCCTGAGGAGACAATTAAATTTGCAGAAAGCGTCGGAAAAAAGCTCAAAGGCGGAGACGTTATTGCCTATGTAGGCGGCTTGGGCGTTGGCAAAACTACCTTTACAAGAGGACTTTCTATCGGTCTTGGGATAGGAGATATGGTTACATCTCCTACTTTTGCGCTTGTTAATGAATACAGGTCTGACAGCAGCGGCATTATGCTGTGTCATTTTGATATGTACAGGATAACAAATTCGCTCGACCTTGAAACGACCGGCTTTTATGATTATATGAACGACAGAAATATTCTTGCGGTGGAGTGGAGCGAAAACATCTCAGACGCACTGCCAGAGAATACAATATACATCAAATTCACAAGGCTTAGTGAAAACGAAAGAGAAATAGAAATCAACGGAGATGAACGCTTTGAATAAAACAGATGAAAAATCAAAAATAGTTCTAGGCGTTGACACTTCAGGGAAAATAGCGTCTTTAGCCGTTGCGGATAAAGACAGGATATTGGCAAACATCACCGTTATGACCGAGCTTACCCACTCTCAGGTTTTGCTTCCTCTGTTGAAAAAGCTTTTGGCGGACGCCAATGTAACTCTCAAAGATATTGACGCTGTTGCTGTTGCAAACGGACCGGGAAGCTATACGGGTCTTAGAATAGGAATATCGGCGGTAAAAGGGTTATGCTTTAAGGATAACAAAAAGTGCGCAGGTATCTCGACATTGAAATCGCTTGCGATGAATGTGTGCAGCGGAGAGCGTGACGAGAAAATCGTATTTTCAGTTATGAGGGCAAGACTTAATGTGTCTTATTTCGGAGTGTATAAAATTTATGGTGAAAAGATTGAAAGTATATGCGATGATACTGTTTGCAGTAACGATGAAATACTGAAATACAGGCAGGATAATGGTTTTGAGAGTATAATCCTTGTCGGTGACAATGCAAAAGAAATCAAAGACGGCTTGTTTAATGACGATGAAAGCGTTGTACTAGCTCCTATCAGCAAAAGACTTCAGAATGCAAATTCTTTGTGTATGATAGCGCTTAATGACGAAAGCCTTTTTGATGACGCATCAAAACTGAACGCAAGCTATTTGCAGATAACAAAAGCAGAAAAAGACCACCGAGCCGGCGGGGGCTCTGCCGCCTTTGGGCTATAAGAGGCAAGAATTTTAGAGGCAAGAGGCAAGAAAGGTAAGGCAATGATGAACGACGAGCCGGTGGGGCTCTCCGCCTTTGGCTAGTTCGATAAGTGTTATAGTTTGTACAACGGCAGGCTAGTACCAAGATACAAGAAACAAGAAGAAATAATGGTAAGGCAACGGTGACCACCGAACCGGCGGAGGTTCTGCCGCCTTTGGGCTATAAGAGGCAAGAATTTTAGAGGCAAGAGGCAAGAACGGTAAGGTAATGATGACATTTTATCCAGTCTGTCTTGCCGCTGAAAGGAGAATAAATTAAATTATGATAGGAATAGGCAACGACCACGCAGGAATTGAAATAAAAGAAGCTATAGTTGAATACTTTAAGGAAAACGGGATCGAGTATAAAGACTACGGCTGTATGAGCGGGGAGAAGTGCGACTATCCGCAAAAGGCGAAAGAGGTCTGCGACGATGTTGTAAGCGGAGCTATTGAAAAGGCGATACTCATTTGCGGAACAGGTATAGGAATTTCGATTGCTGCAAATAAGGTAAAAGGCATTAGGGCGGCTTGCTGTTCAGACTACTATTCGGCAAAGATGACAAGACAGCACAATGACGCTAATGTTCTTTGTATGGGCGGCAGAGTTGTAGGCAGAGGTCTTGCAATCGAGCTTGTTGACGTCTTTTTGAAAACTGAATTTTTAGGGGGACGCCACAAGAGAAGAGTGGATATGATAACAGATATAGAGGTTAAAGGTTAGAGATTAAGTTAGAGAATAGAAAAAGTGTTCGGTTTTTTCCGAACACTTTTTTCTTATTGGCTTTTATAATTATTCATTATCAATTATCAATTATCCATTATCAATTGTAATCTTCCTGCACTCTATATAAAATCTCTTATCCTCAGCGTGACCCATAGAGAATGTCTTTCTCGGCAGAGCACCGTCTTTAATGACGGTCGGGAAAAGCTCTGATTTAAGCATATCGGGAAGTATGAACCCTATGCTGTTATCTGCCTGAGCCAGCTTTTCCAAAACATCTGCTCCGTGAATATAATCTACCTTTCCGCCGTTTTCTTTTATATAATCGTCCAATACTGTTTGCAGTGAGCCGACAGTTAAATTTGAAAGCTTGTTATTGATAAACAGCTTCTTTTTAACACCCTTGCAAACATATGTAAATGTCTGACCCGAACCGCAGTCTGTTTCAGTAAGCGAAAGCGAGGATCTAAGATTTTTCAGTAAATCTTCGCAGTCAACGTCTGTAACAATACGATGGATAGCCTCAAACTGCAAAGCCTCACTGTGTAGATTGACTATCTCAACTAATGCGTATCTTGCAGGGTGTAATGACATATCTTTGTCGGGATAGTTTGCCTTGAGTTCCTCATAATACGCTTTTGCAGTTGCAAGTGAGTGGTTGCCGTCGCCCATAGCATATAGTAAAACAGGAGCGTCGGATAAGCCGGACTTCTCATTAAAAGCGTTTTTGTCACCAAGAGCTGTTAATGCTCTGTCAATTCTGTTTTTTTGCTCGTCTTGAACAAGATACCCCTTTATGCTTCCGCCGTTTTTCATAAGTGAGAAATCGTAAAGCTTTTCCATAGAGCTAACCTTTTCGCCTATTGGCTCGATTACGGTCTTGTTCTCATCGTCTATAAGTATCATTATGTGCGGAAGCTCAAGTCTTGCGCCCCTTCTTACCTTTATTCTCGGAGGTATTCTCTCAACAACTGTAGCCTCAGTCGCACGGACAGGAGAGGCGCTTCCCTTTGAGTAATCGTATTCCTCAAGGTCTATCATACCTATCAGTCCCTGACGGAGTATTCCGTTGCTCTGGATTCGCTCTGTATAGATATATGAATTTTTGTACTCCTTAAAAACATCTGACGACAGATATTTATTCATTGTCTTATGTATGCTTTCTATTCTTGATTCAACATTGATGTCTGAAAGATATATCTCAGGCAAAATCATATTGAGAGTAGAATTTTTATTTCCGACAATTTTTTCGACGTCCTTCCAGTATTCAGGTTCGCTTGTATACTGGTCGCAGGCAACGACCGACCAAGCAAACATATCGGTTTTATCATTCGGCAGAAGAATATCAGCCGGCTTAAATGCTGTTGACATAGTGTTTCCCCTTTATCTAATTTTTATTTTTCGCCTTTGTGTACGATACCTGTCTTGTTAAGTATAAGAACGATAACAGGTATAAATATAATTTGTATCGCTATTCCTGCAAGTACGTTTAAAACCTCTCCGTTTATAAACATATCAGCTGTGTATGATCTTCCCTCATAGCGGAGGATAAAATAATACACAATATAAAATATCGCTCTTCCGCTGAACATCGAGAGCAGTAAAGAGACATAAACATTTTGCTTTAGCGTCTTATAAAGCAGTCCGCAGAGAACTCCATAAGCGCAAAGCTCAACGGCTGTTGCAACTCCCAGCGGGTAAATATCCATTGTACCGAAAATAAGCGAATACAGAATTGGTACTAATGCTCCTACAACGCCTCCGTATCCCAGACCGCAAATCATTCCGCAAAGCAAAATAGGGAATTCCATAGGCAGCAGTCCTGTTCCGAAAAGACTTATTCCTCCGAAGAACCAAGGAAGCAAAATGCCCAAAACTCCAAGTATGACTGCTAAAATAAACAATTTTATATTTATTCTCATTTTGTAGACCACCATTTTCTGTGAGATTTTATTTCAATATCATACAAAATTATATCATACAAGTATAATTTTTTCAACCGCTTTTTATTTGAACAAACTAAGTTTGCCTTGCATTTTATTCAAAATTATGGTATAATAAAAACTATAAAAAAGAAATGAGGAATTGAAATGAACGAACTGAAAGGTCTTATTGACTGTCATTCACATACATATTTTTCGCCCGATTCAAGTGCAGACCCTGAACAAATGGTTGAGAGGGCAATAGAGCTGGGTCTTGAGGCTTATGCAATAACAGACCACTGCGAGTGCAACCGCTGGTTTGGCATTGACTACTATAATGCCGAGCCTAACGAGCATGATACATACGATTTCGGAAAGGATTTTGAAAGGTCGCTTGACTGTATAACAAAGCTTAAAGAGCGTTACAGCGACAGTATAAATCTTATCTGCGGAGTTGAGCTTGGTCAAGCTCCGCAAGATTTTGATATTGCGAATAAAGCTGTCGGGGACGACCGTTTGGATTTAGTTATTGGTTCTATTCACGAGCTTAGCAACCACCCTGATTTTTGCTTTATAAATTATAATAGTATGTTACGCAGAAACATTTATATGATGCTTGAAGATTATTTTAAAGAGATTTTAAAGCTTTGTAAATGGGGCAAATTTGACGTCTTAGGACATTTAACTTACACACTTAGATATATAAAGGGGGATTATGGAATTAACGTCGACCATTCAATATACGACGATTTAATTGCAGAGTGCTTTAAGGTTATCATACAAAATTCAAAGGGAATAGAAGTTAATACGTCGGGGCTGAGGCAGAAATACGGAAATTCATTCCCTGAATATAAGTATATAAAGATGTATCACGATTTAGGCGGAGAGATAATTTCTCTCGGCTCGGACGCACATCGAGTTGAAGATTTAGGCAAAGGTATAGAAGAGTGTAAAGAGCTTGTTAAAAAAGCAGGCTTTAAGTATCTGGCTTACTTTAAAAATCATAATCCTGAGTTTGTTAGAATAGATTAATTAAAAAACCTACTGATTTTTCAGTAGGTTTTATTGTTTGCTTAGTTTGTCAAGAAGCAAATTGCAGCAATCTTGATGATTATATGCTTCCTTCATCAGATATTCCAGAGCATTTTGAAGAAAATTATTCTCACCTGTAAAGGCTAAGTACATTGCACAAACATGGGAAAGTCCTGCTATGTTATTAGCTTGCTGATTGATTTTATCCATCTCTGTCACTTTTATTCTGTTTTTTGACATTTTAAAACACTTCCTTAAATATAAAGAATTTATTTACCAACACAAAAATAAGGTTGTGAATTAATAATAACACAATTTTAGGTTAATGTCAAGAAAAATTATTGTAAATTGTTATAATAATAAAAAGGAGTGTTTTTTATGATGATATTCAATAGAATAAAAGACCTTAGAGAAGATAGAGATATGAGTCAAGCAGAAGTATCTAAATTATTAAATATGCATACTTCACAGTATCAGCGATATGAACGAGGAGAGAGTAAAATACCTATGGATTTTGCAGTAAAATTAGCAATTTTGTACGACACATCTTTAGATTATATAAGCGGATTAACTAACAAAAAGAGAAGCTATAAAGACTAAAATAAAACATAATAAACTGTCAAGGAGATGAATTTTTACTTTCAATCACCTTGACAGTTTTTTATTATTATAGCCTTTGCCAATTTGTCAGACTTGTCTCTAAATGTCTTACCTCTTGCCTCTTGCTTCTAATTGTGCAGAACCCCCGTCGGTTCGCCGGTCTTACCTTTAAATTTTTTACATAGGTACTAATCTGCCGTTTTACAAAGTAAACACATTTTACAAACTTCCCAAAGGCAGCAGAGGATGCAACGTCACCGTTGCTCTTGCCTCTTGCCTCTTACCTCTTGCCTCTAGTCTCTAGTAGCTCACTCCGGTTAAATCAAACGGCGGAATGTATTCCTCCTGAGCAGAGGAGCGTTCCTGTATATATCCCCTGAAACCATACTGACTAGCTTTGCTTACAACCTTGTCATATTCAAAGGTGGTAATACGCCTGTTAAGCTCCGGGTGATCTTTGCACTGCTCGGTAGGCGTAAATTGACTCATCAGACTAAGGAGAAAATTATACTTTGTCAAAAACCTGCACTCATACAGCCAGTCAAGTATATCAAGGCTGTCGTGATAACAGTTAGGCAAAACAAGATGCCTTATTATAAGTCCCTTTTTGAGAATTTTTATATCATTGTCTTTTATTCCTGTGTCCCAGACAAGCTTTGGTGCTTGCCTGTGCATTTCCTCTATCGCTGTGACAGCCCTTTCAAAGTAATCAGGGCACGAAGAATATTTACCCGACAGCTCACTGCTTTTGTACTTCAAATCAGGAAGATAAATGTCTATATATCCGTCAAAAAGCTTTATAGTATCCGCTAATTCATACCCTCCGCAGTTCATCACTATCGGAATATCCAGCTTGTATTTTACCATATCAAGAGCCTTCAAAATTTGATAGGTATAGTGCGCGGGAGTTACAAGGTTTATGTTTTCCGCACCCTGTTCTTCAAGCTCTAAAAATATATCTGCCAAACGTTTATACGATATTTCTTTACCTTTGCCGTTTATGCTTATCTCAGCATTTTGACAAAATACGCATCTTAAATTGCAGTTTGAAAAGAAAACCGTTCCGCTTCCCCTTTCTCCGCTTATGCACGGCTCCTCCCAGAAGTGTAGAGCCGCTCTTGCTACATTGACATTATCAAGATTTCCGCAGGCTCTGCAAAAGCCTGCGGAAATTTCTCTGTCAATATTACATTGTCGGGGACAAAGATTGCAAAGCATAGTAACTTAATTGCCGTTAACCGACGCTTCGGCAATTACGTTTGCAACTAAGTGCGCAGGAAGCTGTTCGTATCTTTCCTGTTTTAGTGTAAAGCTTCCCCTGCCCTGTGTCATCTGTCTAAGAAGCATTGTAAAGTCGCTCATTTCTGAAATCGGTACCTCAGCGATAACCTCAGTCATACCCTTTTCTGATTCATACGGGTTCATTCCAAGCACTCTGCCGCGTCGTTTGTTAAGCTCGCCTATTATATCGCCTGTATTTTCATCAGGTACAATAACATTCAACGCACCGATAGGCTCTAACAGCACAGGATCAGCCTGAGCAAGACCTTCCTTATAAGCTATGGTAGCCGCCATCTTAAACGCCATTTCAGAGGAATCAACAGGGTGGTAAGAGCCGTCAACTAATATAGCCTTTAGCCCCACAACCGGGAAGCCTGCCAAAACACCCTTTGATATACACTCCTGCAAACCTTTTTCAACTGCAGGGAAATAGTTTTTCGGAACTGCTCCTCCGAAAATCTTTTCCTCAAAAATCAAATCGTCAGAAACGCAAGGCTCAAATTCGATCCAAACGTCACCGTATTGACCGTGACCTCCAGATTGCTTTTTATGCTTGCCCTGAACCTTAACTTTCTTTCTGATAGTTTCTCTGTAAGGGATCTTAGGTATTGTAAGACTAACATCAGCGCCGAAATCATTCTTCAGCTTAGACAGTGCAGAGTTTAGATGCTGTTCGCCCAAGCCCTTGATGATCTGCTCGTGAGTAAGCTTATCTTGATAATAATCAAGGGTCAGATCCTGCTCAAGAAGCTTTGCAACAGCACTTGAAATCTTGCTTTCATCGCCCTGTGCCTTAGCCTTAACAGCCATCGGGTAGCAAGGCTGTGGAAAGCTTATAGCGCTGAAGTTGACAATTCTTGACGTATCGCAAATAGTATCGTTTGTGTTTACGTCAAGCTTTGTTGCAATAACGATATCTCCGCAGTTTGCTTCTGTTAAATCAATTTGCTTCTTGCCTACAAGCGTAAACAGCTTTCCTATCTTTAATGCTACCCCAGTCGATGCGTTTAATGCGTCGCTGCCTGCTTTTATTTTTCCCGACATTACTTTGAGGAACGACATTTTTCCAACAAACGGATCGGCAACCGTTTTAAATACAAAGGCGCTCAACGGTTCTGACATATCGCATTTTACTTCAACAGGCGAACCTTTTTTGTCTTTTGCTATAGCAGTCTCATCGTCGTTTGAAGCGGGCAGAAGTAAGGATATTTCCTTTAACAGCATATCAATTCCTGCCAGAGTTGTAGAAGATACACAGGTAACAGGTGTTATTATTCCCTCGTTCATTCCCTTGTGTATTCCGTCTATAAGCTCCTTTTGCGTAAATGCCTCTCCGCTGAAGAATTTTTCAAAAAGCTCCTCGTCTGTTTCGGCAACAGCCTCAGATATAGCTTCTTTTAGTCCTTGCAGACGATACTCTATCTTGTCGCCCAGTTCTGATGTCGGCATTTCTGTTTCAACGGCATTTCCGCTGTTGTCGTATTTATACGCTTTCATCTCTATCAGATTTACATAAGATACAATCTTTCTGTCTGCAATAACAGGTACAACAACAGGACATACTGTCGGTCCGAACTCAGCTTTTAGGTCAGTCAAAACATTGTAGAAGTTTGCGTTTTCAGAATCAAGCTTTGTAACGACAAACATTCTCGGCTTTTTCATAGAAACCGCTGCCGAATATGCCTTGTGCGTTCCTACATTTACTCCTGATTTACCCGATACGGTTATCATAGCTGTATCACAGGCGGATATTCCTTCTATCATTTCTCCTGCGAAATCGAAAAGTCCCGGTGTATCTAAAATATTTATTTTAAAGCCGTCTCTTTCAAACGCGCAAAGAGACGTATATACAGACGATTTTCTAGTGATCTCCTCATTTGTATAATCAGAAACAGTATTGCCGTCTAAAATTTTACCAAGCCTTTCACTTGCCCCGCTCTTGTATAAAAGCCCTTCGCACAGCGAGGTCTTTCCCGAGCCTGCGTGACCGCAAAGCGCAATATTTTTGATCTTCGTATTATCGTACGTTTTCACCTTTTATCTCTCCATTCGATTAGATTTGTAGCTTATTAGATATTTTATACATTATGTATTACTAATAACAATACAATTATATACTATTTCACTATAAATTGCAAGGGATTTTAAGAAATTTTTGTTGAATATTTAAAAATCGCTCTGCTACTGCAAAGCGATCAAAACGTAATATATTTTTATACTGATTATCGGTAAAGAATATGTACCTAATTATTCTCCGAATTTAATAAGTTTCATAAACGCTTTATTTTTTTCTAAAAGCTTAAAGAGTATAACTCCGATTATTGTGACGCATACAAGCTCTCCAAGAGCTACCTGTCCCATCGACAAAAACAGAGGTAAGTCAAATACATATTTAAGCTCTAGTCCCACTATAATTCCGTTAAACACCACAGGCGAAAGAGAAACTGTAATCAAAGCGGCTGTCGAGGCAAGGTTTTCACTCATACCGAATTTTTTAACAAAAAAACCGGGTAGATACTTTGAACATACAACTATCACAACAACCGCAATCAAAGTTGCCAATGTTCCGACTACCATATCTATTGCACCGACGGTGCTTATTATGTTGGCGATAAGACAGCCTACTACCATTGAATAGCAGTATTCTTTCTTATAAAAGCATAGAAGCACTAACGCCTCTGAGATACGAAACTGAATACTGCCGTAGGCAAGAGAGCCTAAAGTCATTGTCACTGCGACATACAAAGCCGCTGTTACTGATAAAACTGCGATTTTTTTAACACTTAGATTTTTCATAAACACTTTCCTTTCTACTGTTAGAGACAAGAGCAGGGCTGAGCCTTGCACGCAATCCGCCTTTGGAGAGTTAGTACAAAATGTATTTACTGTTGTATAACGGCAGGCTTGTACTTTGTAAAATAGATAGAATCTTGCTTCTTGCCTCTAAATTTCTAGCATCTAAAAGCTGAAGTAAGAGGCAAGAATATCTTGCTGTTAATTGCATCTAATCTCTAACCTCTAAAAAACTAAAAAGGCGTACCACAAGGATACGCCTTTAATTTCAGTATTATCCCTGTTTTTATTAACGAGTGGTAACTAGGCTACACTCGGTATTAACTTAGAAATAGATTTACGCTTTGTTTACTGAACCGAAAAGCTCCATCTTTTCTTTTACTGTTTCTTTTATAGCTTCAAAGCCCGGTGCAAGGAGCTTTCTCGGGTCGAAGCCCTTACCCTGCTTATCCTTGCCATCTTCTATATACTTTCTTGTAGCTTCCTGAAAAGCAAGCTGACATTCTGTATTTACGTTGATTTTGGCAACTCCAAGAGAAATAGCCTTCTTTATCATATCCTCAGGGATTCCTGTTCCGCCGTGAAGAACTAAAGGCATATCTCCTACCTTTTCCTTGACAGCGGCAAGAGTTTCAAATGAAAGACCTGCCCAGTTTTCAGGATACTTACCGTGAATGTTTCCGATACCTGCTGCAAGCATTGTAACTCCTAAGTCAGCTATCGCCTTGCACTCATTTGGATCCGCACATTCGCCTGCGCCGATAACTCCGTCTTCCTCTCCGCCTATCGAACCAACCTCTGCCTCGATAGAAAGTCCAAGCTTTTCGCACTCAGCCACAAGCTCCTTTGTTTTTTCGATGTTTTCCTCGATGGGATAGTGAGAGCCGTCGAACATAACCGAGCTGAAGCCTGCTTCAATACAAGCCTTTGCTCCGTCATATGAGCCGTGATCAAGGTGAAGTGCAACCGGAACTGTAATGCCAAGCTCCTCCAACATTCCTTTTACCATTCCTACGACTGTCTTATAACCGCACATATACTTTCCTGCGCCCTCTGAAACTCCGAGAATAACAGGTGAGTTCTGCTCCTGTGCGGTAAGTAAAATAGCCTTAGTCCATTCAAGGTTGTTGATGTTGAACTGACCAACTGAATATTTACCTTCTCTTGCTTTGTTTAGCATTTCTTTTGCTGAAACTAACATAAATGTTATACCTCCAAATTAAAAATTCTAATATTACTAAATTATTATACATTATTTTTCTTCAAATTGCAAGCAGCCGCTAGAAACAATAATCAAGAACGGCGAGCAGGCAGGGGGTACCCCTGCCTGCTCACCGGTTAATTTCCAAAAGATATGCCTATATCTCTGGCTGTTTTTATAAGCTGGTCATCAACAGGTACAAATTTTGTCTTACCAGCAACATCTTCTAGCCTGTTTTCTGTGACTATATTGTTCTTCATAGCAACAGCATAGCCGTATTTGTCCTGCTCTATAAGATTAGCGGCGTGACAGCCGAACTTTGTAGCCAAAACTCTGTCGTAAGCCGACGGACTTCCGCCTCTAAGCATATGACCCGGTACGCATACCCTTGTTTCAAAGCCCGTGTTTTGTTCAATGGCTTTGGCAATTCTGTTAGTGGCAGTTGTCTCTCCTGCCTCTGCTCTTTTTCTCGCACGCTCTTTTTTCTTGAGCTTTGCCTCGTCTTCGTCGAAAGCTCCCTCAGCAACAGCTAATATGGAAAAGGCACTTCCCCTTTTTGCACGCTTTTCGACTGCTTTGCAGATTTTATTTATATTAAACGGTATCTCAGGTATCACTATTATATCTGCTCCTCCTGCTATTCCCGAATAAAGCGTGAGCCAGCCTGCTTTGTTTCCCATAATTTCAACAACAAGGGTTCTTCCGTGAGAGTTCGCCGTTGTGTGAAGTCTGTCTATAACATCGGTGGCAATGTCAACGGCAGAGTGAAATCCAAAGGTAACGTCTGTCCCCCAGATATCGTTATCTATTGTTTTCGGGAGCCCTATCACGTTAAGCCCTTCGCTTGAGAGTAGATTTGCCGTCTTGTGAGTTCCGTTTCCGCCAAGTGTTAAAAGACAGTCAAGCTTTTGCTTTTTGTAGGTCTGCTTCATTGCCTTTACCTTGTTTATGTTGTCCTCCTCAATTACCTGCATCATCTTATAAGGCGTTCTTTTCGTTCCGAAAATGGTACCTCCCTGAGTGAGTATACCCGAAAAATCAGCCGGTGACATCAGCTTGCACTGGTTATTTATAAGCCCTGAGTATCCGTCCTGAATACCGATAATTTCAACGCCGTCTTTGCCGAATTTCTGATAACAAGCCTTCGCAACACCTCTTATGGTCGCATTAAGACCCGGACAGTCTCCTCCGCTTGTTAAAATGCCTACTCGTCTTGCCATAATACTTCACCTTTAATAAAATTCTTTAGATAATTATAGCATAATAAATTATCAAAAACAAGAATATTACAAATAATTATACAAACATTCTAATATGAATAGTATTATAGCGTTTAACGTCAGGGAGTGACCAAATGTTTAAAATCGTTTCTGTAAAAAAAGTATTAAAAATGCTATCCTTGTTTATTTCGGGAGCAATGTTAGCTTCAGTTTTATTTTATGCCGGTTCTGCTTTTGCTGAGAGCATAAGAGGTATAAAATTGCCTATTATAATGTATCATTCAATTTTAAAGGATGAAAGTAAGCAGGGTGATTATGTTCTTTCACCTTTAGAGCTTGAAAGCGATATGCTTTATCTTAAAGAACACGGCTATACGCCGATACTGTGTCAGGATCTTATATCTTATGTGTATTCTGACAAGGAGCTTCCTAAAAAGCCTGTGATTTTAAGCTTTGATGACGGCTGCTATAATAATATGTATTACGTTCTCCCGCTGCTGTCGAAGTACAATATGAAAGCGGTTTTCGCAGTAGTGGGAGCATTCTGCGACAAAGCGACAAAGGAAAACGACCCTAATCCGAATTACTCATATATGTCTTGGAAGGACTGCAAAGACGCTTACACCAGCGGACGGGTAGAAATAGCCTGCCACTCGGATAATTTTCACAATATGGCAAAAAGGGTCGGTTCTAAGAGAATGGGCAATGAAAGCTACGACGATTATCGTTCTGCTTTTATGTCCGACACTCTAAGCTTTCTCGATAAAATAAAAGCCAACTGCGAAATTGTACCTAATACATACGTTTACCCATACGGCGCTATTACCGATGACAGCACGCAGTTTGTTAAAGCCTGCGGATTTAAGGTCAGCTTTGGCGTTGAAGAAAAGATGAATTATATTTCAAAAGACGAAGACTGTCTTTATCGTCTTAACCGATACAACCGAGCCAGCGGAATTTCAACTGAGGATTTTATGAAAAAGGCTCTTGATGAATAATGATGACAAATTCTTATGCTACTTTCCGATAAACAACAAAAAGCACTGAGAACCCCGAAAACAGGGTATTTCAGTGCTTTTTCATTGGCGGAGAAAGAGGGATTTGAACCCTTTACAAAGTACGTAAAATCAAGATATAATTAACTTTTGCGGAAACTTTGCGGAAACTATTCTATAAGTTTATTAAAACTGTCGTTTAATTTTTTTGAAATTTTCTTTTGTTCATCATCAAATACATGTTGATAAACATTCTTAATCATAGACGGTGTAGATTGTCCTAATCGCTCCATAGCATATTTATCGCTTACTCCATTAAGCAGCATAATACTAGCGTTGGCATGTCGTAAAGAGTGTATTTTAAACTTGGGAAGTCCATTACTTTCACAAAGTTTATAAAATGACCTCAATATGCTACTAGGCAACATATTCGATATATATTCATCATCACTTTGATTATTTCTTTTTTCATTTAATATTTTGCATAAGTAATCAGGAACATCTAAGAGTCTGTTACTTGCATATGATTTATTTTCTTTTTTGTGAACGTATATATTATTTTCATCCGGAACTACTGCTCCGCTTACTAAAAGTGTTTTTTTATTGGGATCATAACAGATCCATTTTAATGCTTTTATTTCACTTTGACGTAATCCAAGCAATAAAGCTAGCAATATAGGTATTTCAATATTCTCGCCGTGAACTATTTTAATAATAGTTTTTATTTGATTTAAGTCAGGTATAACATATATAGTTTTTGTCTTAGGTTTTAAATCAATTTTTGGAATAGTTAAATTATTCTGCTGTAAAACTGCTGTTAATAGCCCAAACTGATTATTTATAGTTTTTGCACTGTATTTTAATGCGTTTTCATTAGCCCAGTTTTGCAGAACTATATTATCTAATTCATCTATAGGCTTTTTAATAATGCTTTTATAAGCATTACGTTGCATAATTCTATAGCCTCTGATTGTAGAGGGAGATAATATACTACTCTTAGATTCAATGTAGCTGTCTATTGCCTCGTTCAACGGTTTTTTACATGTAGGCATATTTTGTTTGTTTTTATATTCTGATGCAAGTCTTATACATTCATATTTATTTTCATGCGTAAAGCTTTTGTATTTTTTCTTTCCTGTTTCATCTTTGCCTATATATACTTTACACCTATATGTACCGCTTTTTTGTTTTTGTACATTCATATTATTTTAATACCTTCTTTTAATCTATAATTTATTTAGCGTATACAACAGCAATATTTATTTTATTATTCTGTCATCTAAATATTTATTGACTAAATGTGTAATTTAATGTATTATTGTACTATAACATAGTCTTTAGGAGAGATTTATTATGTACAATGATAATCCGAAAGAATTTATAAAAAAACTTAATTATGCTTGTAAACTTATAATAGATTTACAAAAAAATAATCAATGGCTTTCTGAAGCTCGAAATCATTACATACAAATCCAAAATGAAGTAAAAGATATAGAAAAAAATTTTGATTCAGTTTCAAATGAACTATATTCAGAAAATACTAAGAAAAATGAAAAAATAAAAGAAAATGCAGAAAGACATATAAAAGATATGTATACTAAGATTCAAAAAGTCCTTTCCGTTATTATTTTCATAGCATTATCAGTCATCTCTGCGGTAAATATTTTTCTATATGGATATGATAAAGTACAAAAATCATATTTCCCAATAAAATACGGTTTAGTGTCCTTTTTTCAAAGTATACAAATTATTTTACTTATAATTGGAAAAGTAGTATTATTTATACTTCTATTTGCAGCATGTATTATAATTTGTTCTTTAATAGCTTTAATTATTTCTACACTTATAACAAGTATTGTATTCTTAGTATATAAACATTCAAGCAGATTTAAAAAATATAACCAAAAATTAAAAGAAGAAATAAATTTTAACAATCATAATACCAATCAAGACTTTTTTGCAAATAAACATAGAAAACAGAATATCTTAAATGATAGAAGATGTGAACTAACAGCAATATCAGATAAAATCAATAATATAGAAAATAAAATCAATGATTTAAAAAACAAATTAAACAATAGTATTCTGCCGCAAGAATATAGTCAATATTGGGATAAAGTTGACATAAATGAAAAAGGTTATAATCTTGTTAACTTTTCACATTTGACACAAATATATGAATTGGATTATTTATTATTTGCTTTTAAACAATTTTTAGGAAAAGATCTAAAATTCAAAAAATTAAATAGTAAAAGCTCTGTTTTGACAAATAACGAATTTAACTCTTATAAACAACTCCTGAATATAATACAAGGTAACTATCATGATTATAATGTTTTCGGATCTATAAGACTAATAGACCTTTTTTACCCTATTGATGATGAGAATGATAAAAAATTAAAAGAAGTAAAAGAATTTATAATAAATAAGCAAATTGATTTTGCTTTGATAAGCAATAGAAATAATAAGGTAATTCTACTCATTGAATTAGACGATTCTTCACATTTAGACTTTGATAGGATACAAAGAGATTTATATATAAACATATTGTTATGCAGTAAAGGTTATAAATTACTGAGGACTGACAATCATAATAACCTATCAGATAAAATAAAAAAAGCATTAGACACAAACTCACCAAACATCATTTATGATTATTCTCAAGAATTTGAAAAAGAATATAAAGAAAGATTGCATTACTATGTTATAAACCCGCCTAAAAAATAAAATGGTACTATAATTCTAATTGAGCAGTTTAAAAAATTATTATACACTTCCCTTTCATGTAGACTTACTAAAAATTGTTGGAAAAACCTTATAAATTATTACTAATTACGGTTATCCTACATCTTCTTGCTTGTAAATTTCCTCATTCTGTTCAGCCATATGCTGTGCCCTGCCGATTATTTCTCCTTTTTGCATTGGCGTAAGACACTTGAATATATCAATCATTTTTTGCTCATCTTCCGATAATTCGGGAGATGAGCTTTTTTCATTTATTGTTAATTTGAGATTTGAACTTGAGGTTCTCCCAAGCAGGTAATCAACTGAACAATCCAAATAGTCAGCGATTTTAGCTAGATTATCTGCTTTTGGCATAGATGTTTTTAAGTTTGCCATTGTATTTCTTCCAAGATTAGTTTCTTCAAGTACGGTAGCTACTGTTAAACCTTTAGATTTTGCAACCAGTTTGATTCTCTGAGCTATTTCTGAAGAAATATAGTCATTTTGCATAAATAAAACCTCTCTTTATTGTGCAATATGCAGAATTAACTAAACTTAGAGAATTGGTTGTTGACATATCTCTAAGTTTAGAGTATAATATAGCTAAGCTATTATACAGGGCGCAAAAATCCCTTATAAAATACATCAAAAATACTTGTTTCCCAAATAAAGTATACAGCATTTTATAAGGAACGTCAATAGCCAAGTTATAAACAAAAAAGTGAGGTGACAAAAATGGCATTTGCAGAAAACATAAAAAAGCTGAGAGAAGAAAAAGGATTAACACAAGCTGAATTAGCAAAACTAGTCGGTATTGCACAACCTATGATTGCACAATATGAGCGATATTTGAAAGTTCCAACTATACTTGTAGGCGTCAAACTTGCCAAAGTGCTTGGTACTACTTGCGAGAAACTAATTCAGTAATATCATATTTCACTTAAAGGGGATCTAAACGTGGTTGATTGTAACAGGGTTATAAAAAACATAAGCTTATATATGCAGGACAGGGACATCACCAATAAGAAGTTGTGTAACGATCTAGGATTTAATACTGCAACGTGGAGCAACAGAAAAAGAAATCCAAAGTCTTTGCAATTGAGCGAAATCCAAGCGATATGTAATTACTTATGTATTACATTAGCAGATTTGGAAACTAAGAAATTATAAGAAAGAGTTAGAAAAATGCCAAGAAATCAAATACTTTGCGGTGACGTTTTGAGGGAGCTTAACGGTAATACAGAAAATTGGAGAGAGGATTGAAGGAAAATTATGAATAAAACAAAAATTGAGTGGTGTGACAGTACATGGAATCCGGTTACAGGCTGTTTCCATAAATGCAAATACTGCTACGCTCGGAGAATAGCGGAGAGATTCAAACCTTTTGACATGCCGCACACGACAACAGACGGAGTGTTCAAAGGGATTAACGATTTAGCCACGCCAATAATCACGGAATGCAAAGACGGAAAAGAGAGAGTTTGCGCATATCCATACGGATTTGAGCCAACATTCCACAGATACCGCCTCGCGGAGCCGCAGCAGCAGAAAAAGCCGCAGACTATATTCGTATGCAGCATGGCAGACTTATTTGGTGATTGGGTGCCTGATAGTTGGATAGAAGAAGTGTTCACCGCTTGTGAAAAAGCACCGCAACATAGATATCTGTTTCTAACAAAAAATCCAAAAAGATACAAAATTAACGGCTATGTTCAAAGTGATAATTTTTGGTATGGAACTAGTATTACGAAAGAAAAGGAAATGTATTTATATAATTATCTTCCTGCATGTGCTCAAAGGTTTGTAAGCATAGAGCCACTTTTAGAAGATTTGCAGCCGGAAAAACATAACTTGTTATTTAAACAAGTACATTGGATTATTATAGGTGCAGAAACAGGTAATAGCAAAAGTAAGGTCATACCTAAAAAGGATTGGATTGAACATATTGTTGAGTGCTGTGACAAGTATAATCGCCCCGTATTTATGAAAGACAGTCTCATTCCTATTGTTGGAGAGAATAATATGCGGAGAGAATTTCCGTGGGAACAGGAGGGTTAATAATGACAAACAATAGAGAAATTAAATTCAGAGGGTTTCACAGAGATGAGAACGGAAAAGAAAAGATATTTGTAAACAGTGAGTGGGTGAAAGGTTATTGGGTATATGGTGTTCCAGTTTTTGAAGAGGACAGGTGTTATATTATCCAAAACTTGTTTATCTGTAGTCACTGTTATCTTTGTACCTGCACAAAAGCACAGGTTATTCCTGAAACTGTAGGACAGTACACAGGCTTAAAGGACAAGGACGGCAAGGAGATTTTTGAAGGGGATATAGTGCAATCTGTAGGAATACCTTTATCTGATTGCAAAAGTATTGTAAGATACGGTATACACAAATCGGATGACATGAGCAATAAATATCAATGTGGGAACTTAGGATTTTATCTTGAACATATACTAAGATCATACAAGATGGGTAGGAAGGATATAATGTTTTTTATTGTTAATTGCGAGGTCATAGACAACATCTACGAAAATCCAGAGCTGTTGGAGGTGAAATAAATGACAGAAAAAGAAAAAATATCAACAGATTTACTACACTCTACAAAGGATTTAAGAAAACTTATTATTGATAATCCTGATTTACCATTGCTGGTGTTTGCAGGAGAGGATGCAAATTATAATGGAGATTATCCTTATATGAGTTGCTCTTGTATAAATTCTTATATAGGTGAATTTCTTGATTGTTCACAAACAATCAATGAAAGTATATGTTATACGGATCGAGATGATTTTGAAGACGACCTTGCTGATTATTTAGATAATTTTGAAGACGTTGCAACTATGACAGATGTAGAGTTTGACGCTCGACTGAAACAGGAACTGGCGAAATATGAACCTTATTGGAAAAAGTGCATTATTCTCTATGTGAATAACTGAGGAGGTGTCCTAAATGTTCCATGCGTTTATTGAGGTTTTAAAGGCTTTAGAGAACGAGAAAGAGGAAGGAGATTAGTTATGGATACTTTTGATTTATTGGTCGTCTTTAAGGACGGCTCGGGAATGATTATTGGGAGTGTAAGCCATTACTTGATAAAATTCGATAAAAACATTTTACGTGTTGAAAAAAATGGCTATT
>CANQCL010000012.1 GCA_947589215.1 uncultured Clostridia bacterium | reverse complement strand
AGAACTTTGCTAATTGGTCAACGTTCATAGACTTTATTTTTTCGTAATTTGTCATTTGATTTTTCCTCCGTTTCCTTGCCTTGTACGCTCTCCGTGCAGGGCGTTTTTTTATTTAAGTATTTCTGCATTGCTGCGTTTATCTCGTTTAGACTGCTCTGATATTGCTCTTGGTAGATCATTGGTTTACAAACCTTTCAAATCATTTAAACAATTATTACATACTACCTTATTTTTGAACTCGGTAACATTTTCTGTACTGCCACAGAACTCGCACTTGTTCCGATACTTATGCAGAATAATGAAATCGCTCTTAGTGTAAATCTCTATTGGAGTTCCTGTAGGCATATTCAAAACCTTTCTTAGCTCCTTTGGGATTACTACTCTACCTAAGTTGTCTATTTGTCTTACTATTCCTGTTGATTTCATTTAACTTTCCTCCTTATCTGCTTCAACAAATTTGTTGTTCTCTAACTTGTAAAACGTATTTGGCTTAATGACCTTGCCGTCTACCTTATGGGATTTAACCCGTATGATATGCTTTCTTTCAGAATCCCATTCAGCTAATACTATCCAACAGCCTAATGCTCCGGCAGCCTTACTTTGATAACCGATAGCCATTGCAATACTTTCTTTGCCTTCAACTTTGCTTGCTGACCAGTCGCCTGTATTGGTGCTTGCTGAGCGGTAGCCTGTGTTGGTGCTTGCTGAGCGGTTGCCTGTATTGGTGCTTGCTGAGCGGTTGCCTGTATTGGTGCTTGCTGACCAGTCGCCTGTGTTGGTGCTTGCTGAGCATTCGCCTGTGTTGGTGCTTGCTGAGCATTCGCCTGTGTTGGTGCTTGCTGAGCGGTAGCCTGTGTTGGTGCTTGCTGAGCATTCGCCTGTATTGGTGCTTGCTGAGCGGTAGCCTGTGTTGGTGCTTGCTGAGCATTCGCCTGTATTGGTGCTTGCTGACCAGTCGCCTGTATTAGTGCTTGCTGAGCGGTAGCCTGTGTTGGTGCTTGCTGAGCGGTTGCCTGTGTTATCTTCACTACTTTTTACTCGATCTAAAATAAATTTAACGCCTGCTTTTATGAAATCACCCAAGCTAAGCTCTGCTCCTATATGTAACTTTCTCGTACAATACTTTTCGTTATCGTCCGTTTTAGTTTCATCAAGAGCCTCTACCTCTGCAAATCTATTCAGATTACCATTCGCATCACAAGGCGGATAATATTCAAACACACTAAACGGAGCTTCACAAAAGTGCATACCTCTTTCGCATATTTCTGCGTCTTTTTCTTCGAATGTTGTGTTTTCTGAATACTGCTTGCCTATGCATCTAAAATCTTTGTCAAATCCTTTGTAGCCTTTCAATTCTTAACCTCCATTCCTTTTACTTCTATGCTCTTTTCTTTCTCCTCGCCCTCAAGCAGTGGTCTCAGCTCCTGCTCCTTGATAGGTATTGCGAAATAATCTGCCCAACGTATTAGTGTCTTCGGGAAGAATACCCACAAGGTCATTATTATGCTGTAGAAGATTAATACGACTAAACCTACCATCGCTATTGCTATCTTTGTTTCCATTTTGTCAACTCCTTATGTTTCCATTCCTAGTATTTTAAACGAATTTCTTTTTAGTCTTTATTTCCTCGTAATTTCCGGCTGCGGCGGCTGCGACATAATGACGCTGTACCTGCTCCGCTATGCGTTTTAACAGCTGTTCTACTTCTATAGCAGTTTTTCGGCAGTAGTTGTCAGCTATTTTTATGTGCGTATTTTCAATATTAAAATCTCTAACAACATTCGCCACAACCATATTGCACCACCCCTTAATCAAATTTTCCAAGCCTCGCTGCGCGTTCTAGTACGGCGAGATTTTCATCTGCTCTCCGACGGAACTCCAACAATCTATCCCGCAATTGGGGTATTAGTGGTTGTTCACTCTCTGTCACTGTCCCGTCCTCCATGAGGAGAGATAACTGTCTCGTAAGTTTCTCCATTTCATAGACCGAGTTTTGAAGTCTTATCAGCGCCCTCTCTGCAGGCATTTCGGGTATTTCTCTACAATCTTTACCAAGTGGACACTCGTGCACGCAGTACCATGATCGCAATTCCGGTTCGTTGTATGTGTCCGACATAAGTGCCACAACTATGTTTGGCGGCCTTGTGATGTCCAGCTCGTACTTCTTGAGGCTATCCTCCGTCACTCCCGGTAGTAAGTCTATCGCTCCCGCTCTTGTCAAGAGCTTTTCGTTATACTTTGCTGCCCTCATTCTGGCTTCGTAATACCTATTACCCACCGCTTTTGTAGCCTGTCTCGACATTTATTTTCGCCTCCTCCCGTGGTAAAATTATTACAGAACGAGACAAGAGTTCTGACGCTAACAACGGCGTTTGTTTTCATTGTACACACTATTGTCCCGTTTTGGGTCGTTAAAGGATAAAAAAATTATCTTCTTACTGGTATAGTGTTGTCAAAAATGTCGTCGCCGTAGTAGTTCAGCACTCGCTTAATTCGCAATGCCAGTCGTAATGATGGCTGTTTCTCTCCTGTCTCAATCTGCGAGTAGTGGCTGCGGCTTATCCCGACCGTTTTGCTGAATGTCTGCTGGGTGTAACCATTTGCTTCTCGCAACTGCTGTAACTTAGCTCTCATGCTTATACTCCCTTCTTTTAATTGACCCTAATAGGGATATCCTAATTACATTATAGCCCCTTTCTGGGGCATTGTCAACACTTTTATTAAAATTTTTTATCCTTTTTGCTGTTTTGCCGATTTTAGGGGCAATATCTACACAAAACGGGGCAATTCTGATATAATTAAAATATAGCGGAGGTGCTTATATATGCAAAAGTTTTCTAAACGTCTTATATCACTACGTAAAGAGCAAAATTTAACGCAGGAACATGTGGCAAAAATTATAAACAAAAAGCGTTCTACTGTGTCTGGGTATGAAACAGAAGGTAAGGAACCTGACCTTGAGACGGTTTGTATTTTGGCAGGTCACTTCGGTGTAACGACTGACTATCTACTAGGTTACTCTGACGTGCGCACGCATACCGATAGCGTTTTCTATAACGATACTGTAAATTTCGAGCGACATTTCAATTCAATGCCTGCTAATCTGCGTTTTATTGTCTCTAAATGCTTTGATAGTTTTTATCTGCTGCTGGGTCGTGATATGCAGCTTGCTCACCCTAAACGGCTTGAAATTTACCAAGAGTTACTGAGTACACTGCAATCCTTGCGAGCTGAAATTCGTAAAGGCATTGAGGCCTTCGGCGGTAATATTACCAACCCCGTCGCTCTATCTGACCTAATGGCTATGCAAAATCAACTCAAAAATGAGGTTTCGGCTCTTCTTGACAAGCTCATGCAGACTGATATGGAAATAGCATTTAATTTAAAGGAAGATATAGAGGACGAGTTATCAAAAAAATCGGCAATGTGATTTATATGGATTTCCGCCCTTCTGACTGAGGGGCGTTTTATTTGGAGGTGTCTAAATGCAATACTGTATATATCTGAGAAAATCACGAGCTGACATTGAAGCTGAGGCTCACGGAGAGGGTGAAACACTTGCTCGCCATGAAAAGTTGCTTTTGGAGGTTGCAAAGAAGAAGAAAATCACTGTAACAGAGATATATCGAGAAATAGTTTCAGGTGACACTATAGCCGCTCGTCCTGTAATGCAGCAGCTATTGCAAGATGTGCAGGCTGGCCTCTGGGCTGGGGTGCTTGTTGTTGATATTGACCGTCTTGCCCGTGGTGATACAATAGACCAAGGAATAGTTGCTCAGTCGTTTAAATTCTCGAACACTCTAATCATCACCCCGATTAAGGATTATGACCCAAATAATGAATACGACGAGGAATATTTTGAATTTGGGTTGTTTATGTCGCGGCGTGAATACAAGGTTATCAAGCGAAGACTGCAGCGCGGTCGCGAAGCCTCTGTAAAAGAGGGTAAATATGTAAGCAATAAACCGCCGTATGGTTATAAACGTGTAAGGCTTAAAGGCGAAAAAGGCTGGACGCTTGAGCCAGTCCAAGAAGAAGCCGAAGTAGTACGTTTGATGTTCGATCTGTGTGCAAGCGGAGAATTGCAAAAAGACGGGACTAATAAACGATTAGGAGTTGACCTCATAGTTCGTCGCCTAAACGACCTTAAATATCGCACAAGAACAGGTGGATACTGGACGCCCCCTACAGTTAGGGATATGCTCAAAAATCCGGTCTATATTGGTAAAATAAGGTGGAATTGGCGTCCAGAAATCAGGCAAATAATTAACGGAGAAACTGTTGTTTCACGTCCTCGCTCTTCGGCCGATAAATGTATTATTGCTGATGGCTTGCACCCCGCTATTGTTGATGTAACTGTATGGGAAACAGTGCAAGAAAATATGACAAAAAATCCTCCACATCCTATCGGGGAGAGAAACACTGTAAAAAATTCTCTTGCGGGTCTGGTTGTATGCGGTATGTGTGGTCGCAAAATGGTGCGCCGTCCCTATAAGAACGGTTATCCCGACTCTCTTATGTGTGCCGCTACAAGCTGTAAAAATGTTTCGTCTTCCTTGAACCTTGTCGAAAAGCGTATAATTGAAGCGTTGTCAGAATGGTTGGGAAATTATCGTTTGAAATGGGATAGCTCAGCTAGTCAAACAAACAGCAAAAATGCCGTCAATATGAAACAAAAGGCGTTAGAAAACCTAAATAACACACTTTCTAACCTTGAGAAACGTAAAAACGATGTTTACGAGTTCCTTGAACGTGGTATATACACCACCGATGAATTTCTTCAACGTTCCCGCCTGATTTCAGAAAAAATAGATCAGGTAAAAAAAGAGCGCGCAGAATTGGAAAAAGAATTATCTGTCGAAATTGCAGCGGAAATAAGTCGTAAGGATATTGTGCCAAAAGTAGAACGACTTATCGAGGTATATAGCTCTCTTTCTACGCCAAAGGCAAAAAACGATGTGCTTAAGGAAGTTCTCGAAAAAGTTGTATACGTAAAAAAAGAAAAAGGCGGTCGTTGGAATAATGAAGCGGATAATTTTGAACTTACTCTATATCCTAAATTACCGCAATACGACAGCCTAGATGGTCCAGAAGATTAGTTTTTTAGCCTAACCTCCATTACATGATAATATAATCTTTGTTTTAATTGATAACCTCATGGAACGAACGAACTTGGACATATGGAGATAGTAAGCGCAATAGTATATCAGCTCACAAGAAATCTTTCAATTAAAGAAATTAAAGAAAGCGGATTTGACACATATTTTGTAGACCACACAACGGGATTATATCCCCAAGCTGCATCTGGTATGCCGTTCTCCGCTGCAACTTTCCAATCAACCGGAGATCCTATTACAGATTTAACAGAAGATCTTGCTGCAGAGCAAAAAGCTCGTCTAACTTATGATAACATTCTAAGGCTTGCAGATGACCCTGATGTTCGTGATCCTATAAAATTCCTAAGAGAACGTGAGATAGTTCACTTCCAGAGGTTTGGCGAACCTTGACGTACAAAATAGTACAAAAACGGAGCTGCCGATTAATATGATTTTTATTACAAATTTTCAATACACACTAAATTGTGCGTGTTGAAAATTTGTTTTTGTTATAAAAGAAAATCGGTTGAAACATAAAGCATCTACCGACTTATTTTTAAACATCACATCTAACTAGTGTTATTGTATTATGTTAAAAAGGACACAGCTAGGTTGAGTGGGATAACAGATGGGTTTGAAATGTAAGAATCAGGCATCCTTTCTTTAACATAAAAAGGCAAAAGCCGCATACAAACGATATCGTTCACATACGGCTTTTATTATTTATTGCTACTTAGCCTTCCTGCCTTTAAACTTTCTTCTCCTGAAAGAGAAGTAAACAGTATTCAGTCCTAGCAAGAATGTCACTAAGAATGCTAATGGCAATTTACCTTGTGCCTCACTTCCCGTGTTCGGTGTGTTTCCGTTGTTTCCGCCATTTGCATTGTTATTGTTGCTTTTTGGTCTGTTTGTCTTGCTGTATGGAGGATTGCTTTCTGTTCTCTTTGTTGTAGTTGTTTTCTTGGGCTCTGTTGGACTAGTCGGATTAGTTGGAACGGTTGGATTAGTTGGATTTGTAGGGCTTGTCGGATTAGTCGGCTCTGTAGGCTCTGTGTTCTTGCTGTTCGTAAACTCAGCCTTTTGCTCCTTTTCCGATATCTCTCCGCTCTCACCCTTTGATGTTGTCGTGTATCCGTCCTTGTTTGCCTCAGCCTCAACTACCATGTACTTCGTTCCTATCGGAAGTCCGCTTATCGTTACACTTTCTCCATCCTTGAGACTTATCTCTCCTCCGCTCTTTATAGTTCCTTCCTTAGAGCCTGTATAGCTGTACTCTCCATCAAGCGAATCACCGTTAGTATCTGTGAGCGTTACAGTAAAGGTGAACTCCTTGTTCTTATCCCCTGCATTACCTGTAACGACCTTGCTTATAGTCAGACTTCCCGAACTGTAAATGTTCTCAAATTCTGCCTTATCTTCGTTTGCCGTTCCGTCTGATTTTGTGTATTTGTGACTTTGTACTTCCAGTTTTGATTCATTATCAACAACTACTACCGTCAGCGTCCATACACTATCATCATAAGTGTAACCAAATGCATTTCCCTTTTCTTCACTTATCTCGAATGTGTATGTTCCTGCTTTGGTAAAGGTAATTTTATCAAAGCTTGCATTTCCTGAGCCTGTTACAGTCGCAGAAGTATCTGTCGGCATCTCTGCTCCGCTTGGATTGTCTTCACTTGCCTTAATATTAAATGTAAATGTTTCATCACTTGGAGTATTTCCTGTTACTGTTTTTTCAATCTGCGGTACATATTCTGTCGGCTCTACACTGTAGGTATTCGTGAATAACGCTCTCTCCTCGCTTGATTCTCCGTCCTCTTTTTCATATGTGCGGCTCTTTATCGTCAATGCTGAATCTACATCTTCTACTATTACCTTCAATGTATACACACTCTCATCGTAAGTGTAGCCTGCATCATTGCCTTTAGTTTCACTTATCTTAAACGTGTATGTTCCTGACTTAGTGAAAGTAATATCTCCGAAGTTTGCACTTCCTGCTCCCTTTACAGCCGCTGTTTTGTCTTCCGGCATCTCTGCTCCGCTTGGATTGTCTTCACTTGCCTCTATGTTAAAGGTAAATGTCTTATCACTTGGAGTTTTATCTCCTGTGATCTCCTTTGTCACCTGCGGTGCATATGATATCTCTGTTGTGCTGTAGCTGTTCTCAAATAACGCTTCATCACTGCTTTGCGCTCCGTCTTTTGTATATTCAACTTTGCTTACCTTTAGCTGTGCATTATCATCTGTTACTGTGATTGTTAATGTCCACATACTTCCGTCATAGCTGTAACCGGGTTCATTTCCCTGTTCCTCTTTGATTTCAAAGTTGTATGTCCCTGCCTTAGTAAATTTAATATTGCCGAAGTTTGTGCTTCCTGAACCTGTTACTGTTGCAGAAGTATCTGTCGGCAGACTTGCTCCGTTAGGATTATCTTCGCTTGCAGTAATGTTAAAGGTAAAGGTTTTGTCGCTTGGAGTATCTCCTTTTACAGTTTTGTTTACCTTTGGTGTAAACTCTGTTGGTTCTACGCTGTATGTGTTAGTAAACGCTGCTCCGTCATTGGTTGTTGTTCCGTCTGCCTTTGTATAGCTATAGCTTTGCACCTCAAGCTGTGATTCATTATCAACAACTACTATTGTCAGCGTCCATACACTTTCATCATAGGCATAGCCTGCGTCATTTCCCTTTGTTTCTTTTATTTCAAAGTTATATGTCCCTGCCTTGCTGAATGTAATATTTCCAAAGCTTGCTGTTCCCGAGCCCTTTACCGTTGCCGTATTATCTTCCGGTAGGATTGCTCCGTTCTCAGGATTTTCCTCACTTGCAGTAATGTTAAAGGTGAAAGTGCTTTCACTTGATGGAGTTGAGCCTGTTATGGTTTTTGATACTTGAGGAGTATACGTAGTGGAATTGGTTCTGTAAATGTTAGTGAATTCAGCTCCGGTCATGTTAGCAATTACACCTATTTTTGCATATGAATAGTTCGTTACTTCTAATTGAGAATCGTTATCCTCAACCTCTACCGTAAGCGTCCATACGCTTTCGTCATAGGTATAACCTGCTTCACTGCCCTTTGTTTCTTTGATTTCAAAATTGTATGTTCCTGCTTTGGTAAATGTAATATCTCCAAAGTTTGTGCTTCCTGCTCCCCTTACTGTTGCCGTTGTATCCTCAGGAAGCACTGCTCCGCTTGGGTTATCTGCTTTTTCCTTTATACTAAAGCTAAACGTTCCTTCGCTTGGAGGTATTGCTCCTATCAGCGTCTTTATTGCTTTTGGTGTGAAATTTACAGGACGGAAATATATGTTTTCAAAAGATGCATTGTTTTCGTTTGGCTGTACACCTGCCTTTGTATAGGTATGACTTGTTACTGTCAAAGCCGAATCTACATTTTCAACTACCACAGTCAATGTCCATACACTATCATCATAAGTGCAGCCTAAGCTTTCTCCTGCTGTTTCGCTTATCTCAAATTTGTAAGTTC
This sequence comes from uncultured Clostridia bacterium, assembly GCA_947589215.1. Classification (GTDB taxonomy): domain Bacteria; phylum Bacillota; class Clostridia; order Oscillospirales; family Ruminococcaceae; genus UMGS1601. The sequence continues at coordinate 51,683 of CANQCL010000012.1, read as the reverse complement.
CTACCTTGCTGAATGTAATATTTCCAAAGCTTGCAGTTCCTGCTCCCTTGACATTTGCTGTTGTATCTGTCGGCAGGGTTGCTCCGTCAGGATTGTCTGCGCTTGCTTTAATGTTGAATGTAAAGGTTTCTTCATCACTTGGCGCATTTCCTCTTACAGTTTTATTAACTTGAGGCGAATACTCTGTCGGTTCTACATCATAAGTGTTCGTGACGGTAACTGTAACCTCGTTTCCGCCCGTGACGTCGACCACGCCGTTTTCTGGATTCATCTTCGTTTTCAGCTTATAGCCTTTAATCTCCGCGTTTTCCTCGACTACCGTGTACTTGCCAGGCAGCAAATCATTCAACGTTACGCTGTTCGCACCTGTGATCTCGACCTTTTCACCATTCGGGTAGCTCGGTCCGGTCACCGTAAAGGTGAACGTCTTGTTCTTCGCGTCGGCATAATCGCCTTCGAGTACCTTAGTAACAGTAAGGCTGCCCTTAAAGGTGTTCGTACAGGTAAATTCGATTTTATGAACGGTACCGGTACTATAGTTGTGATCGGGATCAAATATATCGCCGGTTACTTCGGTGTCAGCAACCTTTTTCGTGATTTCCACGCTTTCCGCACCGCCGGAGTCAATCTCCTTTAGTTCAAAATAATAAGGATTTTCGCTGTAACTATAATCATAAAAGATGCTGTATCCACTTGTATCCTTGAAATTGGAGAATGTTATTTTCTCATCTGATTTTAGTTTGAATGTACAGCTTAATGTTGGGTAAAAAGCACCACTTTCCTCGGTTGCTGATTTTTTCAGAGTTATTTTCCCTGTTTCTTCCCCTGTTATTTCTCCTCCGGTTTTCTTAAAATCGATCTCTACATCGCCTTCAGTATTAAATCCCGATGTCATGGCGTTTTCTTCTGTATATGAATCCGACTTATATGTAATGCTGAATTCAAATTCAAATTCCTTGGTTTTCTTATCCTCTTCGGATAGCCCCTCGGTTTTTTTCTCGACGGAAACTTCAAGATCACCGGCGATGACCGTACCATTTACCATCATTCCGCCGCCGCCATACAACGCGGAATCCGATGAATTGCCCGCAATATATACTTTTGGCTCTGTTGTGCTGTTGGCCGCCATGGTTTTAAACCTCGGCTCCTCAATGTTTGCCTTGAAGCCTACAGGATCAAGCGATTTCTCACCCGTGTATCCATCGGATTCAGCCATCAACGATACTGTGGATATGCCCTGCTCGGCATCTTCTTTTTCTTTCAGAACTTCGTTCCATGAGTACAGACCTGTTCTGGCTTCATCTCCATTTAAATCTGTCCAATTGTAGTCTTTGCCATCAGGCGTTTTTTCGGGGATATACAGTTGGGAAGGAACCTCGTGGTCGATGACCTCGTCCCACGGAACGGCAAGAATATCCATACCATTGCCATCGCCGTTATTGTGAATTTTTGCTCCGTGTTCGGGATTCAGTATTACTGTGCCATGAGGACATACGCCTATTCCCGTTCCGATCATGTTGCCTTCATAACCTGATTTTACCTGATTTTGTGTGATCTCGATATCGTAGGTTTTAAGAACAACGTCCTCACCTATATAAACGCCGCCGGTGTTATAGTGTTGAGTTGGTACGAGATCCTTTGCTGTATAGTTTGAAAAATCGGCATAGCAGTGGTTATTTTTAATCTCCGCTTCGAGCAAATTAACCGTTCCGCCGATACCTTGTTCTTTTCTGTATACAGCGAAGGCTCCCGCATTTACCTTAGCTGTATTTTCAGAGAAAAGCGACGCACCCTTAATTGTAATAACAGAGTTTTTAAGACCTGCTCTAAATGTGCCGCCGACTATTTCAGCTGTGTTGCCTATAAACTCAGAACCATCAATTTCGATTTCAGCGTCTTGTCCGTCAGCCGGAAAATAGAAAACGCCGCCGGATCCTCCGGAAGTATTCTTCTTAAAGACCGAGTCCTTAAAAATAAGTTTTGACTCGGGAGGGAACGCCCGAAGGACACCGCCATCTCCTTTTGCACTGTTTTTCTCAAAAGTAGAGCCGCTGATTGTAGCCGTCATTCCTTTGCTGTCCACTGCGAAGTAGAAACACCCACCGCGATTTCCGGCTTGGTTATTTTTGAAAACAGAATTTCTTATAATAACATCGGAATTCGGAACATTGTACTGCATGACGCCGGCGTCATTTTTCGTCTCATTATCCGTAAATGACGTGCTGTCCAGAATCAGAGCATTAATGCCGCCGTCTCGGGTAGCGTAGAAGCAGGAACCCTTATTTGCGTAATTACCTGCAAACGATGCACCGTCATGGATATAAATCTTGGCACGATCGGATTTTTTGTTTCCCGGATACATACCCTGATAGATTGCACCGTTACTTGCCGAATTATTACCAGCGAATACAGTGCTCTTGCCCCCGATATTCATTACTCCGTCCGCAGCTACACTGTAAATCACAGATCCGTCGCCGGTAGAACTGTTTCCGATAAATTTTCCGCCTGTCATGATGAAATCGACGGTTCCTGCATCAATGCCGAGATAAATCGCACCACCTTGTTTCGCTCTGTTTTGAGAGAATACGGCACCGTTAACAATCACTTCGGAAATTACATTGAATTCGGCTCCGCCGTCCACGCAGATTGCGCCTCCTGCCGCGGGGATATTTTCCGCCGACGATTCCGCTTTGTTTTCGGAAACTGTGCCTCCGTACAGCTTAATATTACCCGAAGCCCATGCATAAATCGCACCTCCCGTCGCAGCGTTATTTCCGCCGAGCTCGCCGGAAGTCATTTCAAAGGCGGATTCGTTTACCATAAGAATCGCACCACCGAGTGCCTGCTTGCTCCCTATATCGGCGTTGAATACATACTTTGTGTTTACCGCAGTCCATGTTCCGCTGGGCTGATATTCCTTTGTTCCGGCTTCCCCCTCAGCGGTGTTGTTACGAATTGCTCCACCGTCAACGCAGACAGAGGAGCCGTCCGAATAAACCGCGCCGTAGGATATATTGTTTTCCAATACAGCACCTTTTCCGAGCGTGAGGACAGAGCCGCCGCTGACAGAAATGGTTCTTCCGTTTTTATTCTTGGTAGCGTCGATAACGACATTTTCCAGCGTCAGCTCCGACTTGTCTGACAGCGTCAGCATATTCTCGCTTTCGCCGGATTTGGTCACGGTATAAGCGGTCGAGCCGTGGGAACTGATTGCCACGGTTACATTATTCATCAAGTCGACCGTATCTATGGACGAGTCAGCCGTCAGCCATATAACGCCGCCGTCCGTCAGCTCTGCCAAGGCGTCCGCTATGGTATTGGCAGATTGCGCGTTCGGCGCATCTTCCGGAGCGGAAGGTACATAGATCTCATCGCAGCCGTTCGCTAGCATCTCAGCTACGGTGTGCCGCTCCACGTCCGGATATTCCTTTGCGGGATTGACATCCACGACTAAGGACGACGAATCACCGCTACGTGCACTTGCGGCATCAGCAACAGCTGAACTGCCTATTGACGTAATCATACACAGGCTGAGAAATACTGATATTAATTTGTTTGTTATTCTGTTGAGTTTTATTGTCTTCTTATGTTTCATAGTGGTTTCCTCCTGGAAAGAAATTTTTGGAGCATTTTTACTGTTCCATTTACGCACAGTTTAAATTTGCAAATATATTTTCGTTTAAAACTCCCCAAACTGTGCGGAAAAAAATTAGGGATAAATTCTTTTGTTTTTGATACATAATCATACAGTCTATACAATTATTACACATAGAAAAAGCAGCATATCCCCTTCAAGATACACTGCGCCATATAAATTTATGCAATTGTAATAAGATATTTTGTATACAGCAAACAAAGGTAGGACTGTTAAGCCCCCCCCCCCCTTACATTTATTGGGATTGAGTGTTTTGCACAAATCATAATATCACCATAATCGTTTAGTTATATAAATTATATCACTTTATAAAATCTTAATCAACAAAAATATAACTAAATTTGAGTTAAAAATATAAGGCTTTTTTGTTTATTTTTAATAATTAAGATATAAAGTTTAGCTATTTTGATGATGTGACAGACGGAAAAATCGGCTTAAATGCAGTGTTTAAGCCGGGTTTTATCTATGTGAAACAAATAACGCGCGTATAAAACAAAAAAATCCACGAACTAATTTAGTCCACGGACTGGATGCAACGTCACCGTTGCTGGAAAGGGCGGACAAAAAAGATACCAAAAATATTTTTAAAAAAGGATTTGAACCGATATAAATTTAATTTTAAATGCTCAAGTTAAAATGGAATAAAGGGTTCATATTTCAAGTTTTAAAATATTTTTTTCAGGAATTAAAGGTTTTTGTATTATTGACATAGAATTTTACATTAATAAAAATGCCGGAAATGCCCTAAAATAAAGGTTTCCAGGCATAAAAATAACGTCATTTGGACTTATGGGTTCAGATGGCGTTAGGCTATTAGATGCAAAAAATTTAAAAAAATGGACATGAACCAATACAGATTTAAACCAAAAGTTCATAACAATAGATTCCACATTAAAATAACAACATATGAAATTATGTCTTATAGTGTTTGAAAATAGATTAAATATTGTGTTGTAGATAATCACTTTTTTCAGAATAACATTTATTAATAAATTTCAAAATCAATTCTTTCTCCTCACCTTCAAGCCCACCATATTCGTAAATCCACATATGTAGTGCTTTACCAATAGCATAAGACAATGCTAGATTTTGAGCATCACTAATATTATTCCTTGAAACATTGGGAATTATCTTTTTATTCCTTACATTGATAACCAACCCCTTTAATTCAATTCCCTCCACCAAGAATGGAATTTTTACACGAGTATTAGAAATAAGAACATTTTTTATATACAGATAATCTGTCTGTTCAAAAAAATATCTTCCATGAAATACTTTGTTGATTTCGTATGGAAGTATTTTTCTCCTTCACTTTCTATTACTTGTTTTTCTTCCAAATAAGTGTATGTCGGCAGATATGAACCATGGTTGACTTCACTTCTAAACTCTAATAAAGAGTAGCTACCAATTATTATGTCTGAATCACACGTTAATAATGCAGAATCGTTGTACATAATTGGATTACTAGATATAATATTAGCATTTTTATAATCAATTCTATTCAATGTTTCGTCAAAATCATCTAAAACCTCATACACTTTATCAAATTCATTTTTTTCACAAGAAGAAATAATCGGAACTCTTAAATATTTAATTGTTCCATTTTTAATATATTCTTTTAGTAGAATAGAATTTTGTAAATTTCTTTCGTTTTTCAAAGTATGACTATTATCCATAATCCTACCCTATATGATTCTTCTGTTTATATGTTCCATCATCAATCGCCTTAATTTTACAAAACCACTTTTTAATCTCATCCCAAGCACCAATACTCTCCAACATACTTTTTGTTATCTTTTTGGATATTGCTCCATTCAATCGTTTTTTAATAACTTTTTCTCGGTCATTTACATCTTCTATTTCCTTCATACAAAGTTGAATTAGACGTTTAGGAACATCCTGTTCATACCAATCTTTTTCATAGTTTTTAAGTGATAAACCAAATTCACTTTCAATTAATTCAAAAGGCAAATAATTTTCCATTTCTTTTCTAAGCGTTGACCATCCATACCGTCTACCATCATTAGCAGTATTAATATTCTTTACCATATCTACATATTTTTGTACATCGCTATCAGTAATATATATTTCCTTCAAATTACTTTTCTGAAAATAATCCTTATTTATCCAGTCAATCAATCGACTTCCTTGAAGTGGTATTAAAGGTATTCCTTCTTCTTTTAAATCTATAATTGACTTTAGTTCTGAAATACTTTGATTAAGATTAAATAAAAAGTTTACATCGTTTTGTCCTTCAACATAAATAACGGTCCTTGTGGCAGCATATGGAAGTATACCTAAATCATCTGCAATTCCTTTAACTTTTTCATGTTCATTGTTTTCGGCAATCACTTCTCCACTTTCTGTTTTCTTTAAAAATATTAGCTGATTTATATTAAGCATTTTTGTAATTTCAGGAGTATGGCTAGTAACTATAATTTGATGTGACGGCTTTAATGAAAGTTCATCAAGTGTTTCGAAAATCATTCGTTGAAAATTAGGATGCTGGCTAGTTTCAGGTTCCTCAATCGCATATATCAATTGCCTTTCTGGTTCTTTAGCTATTGCTTTCTCAGCTTCTGCTCTAAAGTAACTCAGTAATATTAAACGTCGTACACCACTACCACGCTTATTTATCGGAATACCATTATCTGATACTAAGTCAAAACTGAAAGATGAATCAATAGGTTTTAGTGTTACAACAGGCTTTATATCTTGTGCAATTTTTTTATCCAATTCAGCAAGTTTTTTTATGGTACGTCGTCCGATTTCTTCAACATTATCTTTTACTCTTTTTTGCAATTCTTCTATTTCAACATTCATATCAGCAATTACCATTTTTGTAACTGCTTTTAATGGGTCTTGAATTTCATCATCTTTATCAGTATTTTTTCGATCCGATTCAAATAAAAAATATCTAGGAAATTGTTTAAAAAGACTATCACCTATATTTTTAGCATCTTCCTTAGAAATATCTATATCAATGGTTCTACATTCGACTGGCTCAACAAGTTCTTTTGTATATATTGCACGTCGTAATTCCGCTGATTTTGTACGCTTTTCCGGTATATAAACAGGATCATTTTTATATTTATCATATATTTTCTGCAACTTAGAAATCTTCTCTAAAACTAGAGGAATTTCATATTGTGTTGGATAAAAAGCAACAATATAAGTTTTCAAAGAACTCTTGGTAATACTACTTCCACTACAGTTCCACGTTTTCTTTATTTCAAGTAATCCGTCTTTATTGAGTAAGAATTCATCTTTACAATTAGTATAATTTGTAGAATCAATAAGAATTTTTCCATCACCAACATCAAAACAACAAGTTATTGAAATATTAATATCTTCTGCGTAAACACATAGATCAGTTATATCCATTTTAATTTTATCGGAATTAAAAAAAATTTCAAGTGCTTCTAATATTGTTGATTTTCCTATATCATTTCTACCGATAATTACATTAAAATTATTATCGAAGTCTACTTCAAATTTTTTATAACCACGAAAATTTATTAATTTAATTTTCTTAAGCTTCATAAATAGCCTCCATGAAATTATTATTTTAAAAATCCATTATATATTTTACCACATAATACCTATAATTTCAACATTTTTTCAGTAAATTTTACACTTTATTCAACTAAAATTATTTTTATGATATAATAACTCTACTAAATTTAAAGGAGTTGTTATACTATGAAAAGAAAATTCACAATCAAAGAAAAGCAAGCTAGTGTTAGTAGATACCTTTCTGGTGAGTCAGTAACTTTAATTGCTGATGAATTAGGCATCGCAAAAAGTACACTTTACAATTGGATTAGTAAACTCAAGCCAATTTTAAAAGAAAGAAAAATTACTGCACAAGATTTTAATCAACTTGAACGCAAAACAAATCGTCAGTCAGAGATTATTGAAATCCTGAAAACAGTAAACTGCCATTCTGGTTCTCCTTTGCAGGACAAGCTTTGTGAACTTGAAAAACTTTATGGAAAGTATAATGTTCATGTTTTATGTGAAGCACTTAATGTTCCAAGAGGTACATTTTACAATCATATCAAACGAAACAAGCGGGATAATGTTTGGTACAAAAAGCGGCATGAGTATTTCTGCAATGAAATCAGACGAATTTTTGAAGCAAACAATCAAATATTCGGAGCAAGAAAAATCACCGCTATTCTTAAAAATAACGGCGAGCATATAAGTGTAGAATATGTGCGAAAACTTATGGTTGAGATGAATTTACATAGTATTCGCACAAACTCCAAAAAAGAGTATTTAAGTGATAAGAGAAAGAGAAACATTCTTAAACAGAATTTTAACGTGAACAAACCAAATTCAGCTTGGGTTAGTGATGTTACCTATTTCAAATATAATGAAAAGTGGTTCTTCATTTGTGTTGTTATTGACTTATTTTCTCGGAAAGTAGTGTCCCATAAAATCTCTAAGTCAAACAGCACACAACTTACAAAGTCTACTTTAAAATGTGCAATCAAATCTAGAAATCCACAGAAAGGATTAATATTTCATTCAGATAATGGATCAAATTATGTGTCTGCAACATTTTCAAAGTATATTAAAGACAATAACATTATTCATTCCTTTTCAAAAGTCAGAAATCCATATGATAATTCAGCTGCCGAATCATTTTTTTCTTCTTTAAAAAGGGAAGAACTATATCGCAGAAAGATTAAATCAGAATCAGAATTAAGAAGCCTTGTAAATAAATACATTGAATTTTATAATTCAAAAAGACCTCACTCGACAATAAATTACAAAACACCAGATCAATTTGAGCAAGAATATGCTGAAATAACCGAAAAGAACTCAAATTAAAAATGGAATAAGGGGTTCATATTTCAAGTTTTAAAATATTTTTTTCAGGAATTAAAGGTTTTTGTATTATTGACATAGAATTTTACATTAATAAAAATGCCGGAAATGCCCTAAAATAAAGGTTTTCCAGGCATAAAAATAACGCCATTTGGACTTATGGGTTCAGATGGCGTTAGGCTTATCATATGGCAGGGGCAGAAGGATTTGAACCCTCGGCACGCGGTTTTGGAGCGACTGTTGGAAATTATAAAGCATTTTGTATATTGGCTTTGTTGCGAAATTTGAGAGAACTGAATAATAAAAATATTCACTTTTGATGCTATTTAATTTTTATAATTTTATCAATCAAAATTTGCACCGCTGTAGACAAAGAATAGGTATTTTAAATATTCAAGAAATTATAATTAATACCATTTCAATCTTGATTATATTATTTATTATGGTATAATAAATGTACCGATAAAATTTAAAGAGGCGAACTGATGTGCGTGAATATATGATTATGTCTGGTAATATCGCTGTGGCAAGGTGGAAAAATAACGAGTTGACAGTGTTAAACGAAACACTTTTACCGTTATTTCTTCACCGTGTTCATAATGCAGATATGTGGCTTGAAACACGAGCTATTGACTCACACCGAGCTAATTCACGTCTTTTGAAAAAAGCACTTCGCCTTCAGGAAAAGGATGACATCTCAACTGTAATTCACGTAAACGGTGCTACGATTACCGATAACTATTGGATAAAACCTTTTGACAGCACTTTGAACTATAACGATGTAAAGTTTGATAACGATTATTTCTCGCGTCTAGCCTTAAAAGGAACCTATGATAGCTTTAATCGTGCTGCAAACAGCAAGCACACAAAAACACCGGAGCTTACCAACATCGGTAGTTTTGAAAAATGCTGGCGGTTGATTGACGGTAAGTGGTGGATGTATAAAATCGCAAATCATAATGAGCAGTTCTCTGAACTTTTCACTTATGAACTTGGGAAAGCAATCGGAATGAATATGGCGATCTACGAACGATGCAATGGCTGTATAAAATCCTTAGATTTCACCAATGGTGCGTCTGTAAATTTCGAGCCTGCATCCGCTTTTATGGGCGACAATGAAGAATACGAAGACGTAATTAAAACACTGGAGAAACTTTGCCCGACAGCAATACCAGATTATATTCGTATGATATTCCTTGACGCCGTTGTTGCCAATCCGGATCGTCATACAAGTAACTTTGGACTGATGCGTGATATCAAAACAGGAAAACTTCTCGGTCTTTCGCCGATATTCGATCACAACATGGCGTTAATTTCGCGAGGCTATCCGAGCAGACCGAATAAAGGAGATCTGCTTATAACACTATTCAATGATTTGACGAATAATCATCCAAAATATAAGAAATATATACCCAAAATAAACGAAATCCTTGTACGTAATATTATTGACAAACTTCATATGCGTGTGCGAACACAAGAAATAGTCAATCTTGTAATCGGAAGATATGAATTAATTAAGCGTTAAAAAATTCTAAAATATAAAAATTAGATTATTGTATTTTAATAATTTAAAATCCTCAAGGCTGATGCTCAAAATTAGAGCATCAGCCTTGTTGTGTTATATAAAAGATATTTGTCAAATAATATATCGCTCAGAATTTGCTATGCTGTAAACAAAGAATAAGTATTTCTTTTAAAACTTCTCATGTCAATAATATATAAAATTTCTAGTACAACTTTTAACAGAAAATGCTACTATCAAAAAAAAATTAGTCAAAATAATCTAGATATCAACTATAGATAACTACTAATTATCTTAATATTAGTTCGTTTTAATGTGTAATATAAAATAGTTTTAGTTTGAACCTTAATAAAATTTCAGCGCAAGTAAATAATGGAGGTATTAGCTATGAAACGTGCATTATTAGTTATTGATGTACAAAAAATCTATGCTTTGGAGGATTCGGATTACTGTGTTAATAATTCATTATCCATTGTGGAAAAAATTAATCATCTTATAAAATCCTTTGAGAACAAAGGTGAAATGGTCATCTATATAAAACATGAACATTCTACTGACGGTAGTGATTCTGGCAGAATGTTTGATTTCGCAGGTGATAATGATAGTGTTGAATTCGCACGCGGTAGTGTAGATACTGAGTTTATTGACAATCTCTATGTTGTTAAAAACGCTCCAATAATTATAAAAACTCGATATGATGCATTTCTAGGAACCAATTTAAGAAAACTGTTAGAGCAAAACAATATTGAAAAGGTTGTTTTATGTGGATTTATGACAAATTTTTGTTGTGAATCGACAGCTCGACATGCTCACGATATTGATTATTATGTAGATTTTGTAATTGATGCGATGGGAACTCCTGGAACTGATCGACTATCTCCAGAAGAGACAACACAGGCAACTGTTGCTACTATTGAATCTGGTTTCGCTATGGTTGTAAACTCCAATGATATATAAAATTGTAAAATAAAGTAGGGTGGTGATAGTGTGGCAACATATCAAACGGTTTATAACACCGTTGTAGAAATTACTGAGTATATTCTCGATTCTGTTTCAATAGAAGGATCTTGGGGTACCATTGATTATACTGATTGGGGTCCAATTATCACTGCTTTGAATGTTGAGCATCTTTTGCTTTGTGGAATAGCTATAGATGATGAATGGATAGTCATAAATGGTGCCAATACATTTCACTGTTCAATAAATACGTGTTTAAAGTATTTATCTAGTAAAATACATGACAATGGTAGTTTTGGTGCAGACTTTTGGGACACTTGTAAGTTGGCAACAATAATCATTGAACATAATCTATACGACTACTTTGATTATGATAAGATTCATTCTTACATAATCCAATTCGTAAATAATGGTGGACTTCAAGTTCAAGCAAATGATTATAGTCAAAGTGCTGAGTGGAGCGGACCTGGTACATATGCTGCTTGTGTGTATTATTTATTATGTGCTGGACAAAGAACATTGGCAAACTCAATATTGTCTGAAGCTATTGCTATGCAACAGGGTGATGGAAGTTTTGTTGGGAAAAAAACAAGAACAGGAGACAATGTTATTCATCCTATATGGCATACATCACAAATGTTAAAAGTTATTTTAAAAAGCAGTTATCATAATAACGCTGAAATGGTACAGAAAATATATCACTGGATTGAATCTGTACAAGGTTCAGATGGGGAATATGATGACTTTGGACAATTTGTTACATATATTACACTGCATATGCCGCTTTGGCTTTTTTAGAATCACCTCAGTGGTCACAACCTTATACTGATCGATCGATTGATTATTTAATAAGAAAATCTCAAAAAGGTAAAGTTGATGATTTTGGTGGAACGATTATGGCTGCTCAGGTCTTTGACGCTTATTTAAATGCTAATGACCTTATTGCAGTTTATCAAACAATACAAATATCACGTTCAAAGGAACTGTTACTTGAGAACAAACAATTAAAAAAAGACGTTGAAACTTTAACTATTCAAATAGACGAATATGATGCAAAGTATAAAGAAGCAGATATAATTCTATCAAAAAAAGATGCTTGGAAATTAGGAATATGGTTCGGGTTAATTACACTTATTCTAGGAATAATTGTTCCCGTTCTAATTAACTTACTTGTTATCAAATTTATAGATGATTCAAGCCATAATCCGATATCAACTACATATAATTATGTTCAAGAGTCTTTTCTAAATGATTTTCGAAAGGAGAATTTATTTAATGAGATTGAATCTTAGTGAAGCAATTAGAACATGGGCTACTCGCCAAGGAGATGCACTTGCATTATCAGGTTCTCACAATTTAACATATGCGGAACTTGATAAATTGGCAAGTTCTTACGCAGATTGTATTCTAACATACTTGCCTAAATCTACAGAAAAGATTGCAATTCTGACTGACGATAATATTCAATTCATTTCCTTTCTCTTAGGAATTATTCGCAGTGGTAATGTGTTTGTTCTAATTAATCCCCAGTTATCTGATGAGCAAATAAATACATCTCTCAAAGCCATTAATTGCAATTACTACATTTCCAATAATCATAAAAAAAGAATAAATGCAAATTACATATCTTTGCCCTTGATGCACAAAGTTCCCATAATCAACCGTACGATAAAGATATATCCCAATATAGGATTAACTGAAAATGCTGGTGTTATATTTAGCTCTGGTACAACAGGTGAGCCTAAAGCATTGATGAGAAACAGCTTTTCTATTCTATCTGAGATAATTCAATGGATGGTTGAATTACAATTACAGAATGGTACGACTTTTTTAATTCCACGACCATTATATTATACAGGTGGATTCATACTTATGTACGCATCACTGTTCTCTGGTGGTCGAGTTGATTTATTAGATGATATCTCAAGTGATAGTATTTTAAATTATCTCGACAATAGGTCGTGCGATTGGGCATTTATTGTTCCATCAGTTATTCGTAAAATGATTACTTGTACTGGGCACACTAAAATGGCGAAAAATGTTTTAACAATGGGTTCTCCAATATATCATTATGAAAAAAAATCTTTTAGCGATAAATTCAACTGTAATCTTATTGAAGTGTGGGGAAACTCTGAGGGATTAGGTACTATTACTGATCCTTTTGATTTACAAAGTCATCCATTTTCAATTGGTAGACCTTTTTTTACAGATTATCTTGACGTTTCACAGAATGACACATATGCAGGGTTGACAAGTAATGATGGGGTGTTGTTTGGAATTAGTGATAATGAGTTTTCTGAGTATATCGGAAAACCAGAATTGACAAAAAAAGTTTTACAAGATGGGTATATTTTTTCAGAAGATATAGGATATAAAGATGCAGAAGGTTACTTCTATCTTACTGGTAGAATAAAAGATATAATTGTAGTTAATGGGATTAAAGTTTTTCCTACAGACATTGAAATGGAGGTACTAAGTAACGAAAATGTAGTTGACTGTGCTATATTAAGTCTTTTAGATAATAGTGGGAATGATATTGTATCTGCAGCACTTGTTATGAAGAATGGTCAATCGGCTCAAAACGCTATTTTTGAGATAAATAAACGGTTGGCACCACATGAGCAAATACAAAAATATATAGTCTTAGATATGATTCCAAGAAATCATGGTGGTAAAGCTGATAAAAATGTCATTACATATCTTTTTAGCAAGTATTTGGAGGAAGACAATGAATCTAATAAATTATAATATGATTCGTGATTTCTATAATGAACACGTAACCTGCTGGTCTTCAGATCTGTTTAGTCAAATGACTACATCTTATATAGATAGGTATGTAAACAAAGCTGTTAAAATTCTAGATGATAAAGCAGTTCTATTAAATGCTGGATCTGGCGGTAAAATTTATAGAACGAAAGCAAAACAAATTCACATAGACATAGCAGAAAAAACATTGCAAAATGTGAAAAATGCATTTATCGGCAATATAATTGACATGCCCTTTGATGAAAATTATTTTGACTGCGTTATTTGTGTTGGAACGGTTATAAACTATTGCGAGATTGAGAAAGCAATTAGAGAAATAAATCGTGTTTCAAAAAATCATGCCCTTTTGATTTTGGAATATGAGCGAAGTGGTAGCGGTTTGGTTCAAAAAGATAATCGAAATTCCGATTACACTGTGTTTCATCATACATATTTTAATAAATCACATAGAAATCTTCTCTATTCTGATTTGTATATTCGAGAGGTTTTATCTGAATATGGATATTTAGTGAAAAAAGCTAAAAAATTCAATACAACTATCCCATGGATGGAGATGTTTGCTACAGAAAAGATTGCCCACAAAATGACTATTTTTGAACCTATTTTTAGAGCTTTTCCTATAATTAATAGATACTCCCACAATGAAATTTTAATTTGTGAAAAAGAATTCAACTTTTAGTGCAAAATTAAATGCGAACAGAAACAAAACAATAGTAAGAATTTGATTTGTACCATACGAAATATTTATCATAAAATACATATTAGTTATATAACACACAACAATCTCTAGAAGATAATTAGTAGTTATAAATGGTTGATTTTTACTTATCTCCCACAGCATTCGACAAATCCTTTCCTTTCAAGTATAATAGTAGTATTATGCTTATTTGAAAGGATTTTTCTATGGAAAATATAAATGTGTACTTTAATTTGTTTTTGCGGCACTGTAAAAATAATAAAAACTTGAATAGTAAAACTTTAAAAGCATATAAAATTGATTTACATCAATATCAAGTATTTTCTGACGCAATTATTGATAAACAGCATCTTACTCAGTATATTGAACATTTAAATAATACTTTTAAACCTAAAACTGTTAAACGAAAAATTGCTACTTTGAAAGCCTTTACAAGATTTCTTCTGTTTGAAGATATTATTGAAATAAATCCGTTTGATAAAATTCAACTTAGTTTTAAAGAGCCTAAAATTTTGCCTAAAACAATTCCGATTAATATTATCAACAAGATTTTAAAAACAGCTTACTCTCAGCTTAACAATAACTCAAGCGAGTATCACCATAAAATGTCTCTTCGAGATATTGCCGTTTTAGAATTTCTCTTTGCTACCGGAGCAAGAGTGTCAGAAGTTTGTTCTCTGTCACCATATGATGTCGATTTAATTAATCATACAGTCAAAATATTCGGTAAAGGATCTAAGGAAAGAATTATACAAATTGAGAACAAAGATGTGCTAGATGCCTTAAAGAACTATAAATCTGCTTTTAAAGATGATATTCAGACTTCAGGTTATTTTTTTATAAATAAGCTTCACAAGCGTCTGTCAGAGCAATCTGTACGTGAAATAATAAAAAAATACACCAAAATGATTGATTATGATAAAAATATTACGCCACATATGTTCAGACACTCTTTTGCCACACTTCTGCTTGAAGAAGATGTAGATATTCGCTACATACAAAAAATGCTTGGTCATAGTTCAATTACAACCACTCAAATCTACACCCATGTCACTTCATCTAAACAGAAATATATTCTTGCCACAAAGCACCCTAGAAACAAAATAAAAGTTAATTAGAAAATAAAATATAGTTTTATTTTCTAATTTTTTATATTATACCATAAAATCTCAATTATTTTTATTTTCTGCAAAACTTTAATTTAATATTTACAATATATACATAAATAACATCAATTTACAACGTTTAAAATCAAATCTACTAATTAAAACACATTTCTACATCTGAATAATAATAAATGAAAGCTGACGCACCACCGCCGCTCCTTATGACAGCAATGCATAAAAGAAAAAATTTATCTTAACCTACAATTAACCTAACTTTACTTTTGGAATTAACATAGCCTATGTTACACTGTTGTCGTGCTAAGAGCTAAGAAATAAAAAATTTTAAGGAGCGTGATTTTTATGAAAAAAATCGTAAGTTTATTAGCATTAGTAGGTATGATCTCAGTGATAATTACAGGCTGCGGCAGCACAAGCAGCAAGAAAAGTGAAACAGTAGGAACTGTTTCAACAGACGGCTCAACTTCAATGGAAAAGGTAATCGGATATTTGTCTGAGGCGTATATGGAAGAAAATCCAGACGTGAAGATTACATACAATCCTACAGGCTCAGGCAGCGGTATTCAGGCAGTTGGGAAAGGCAGATGTGACATTGGACTTTCAAGCCGTGATTTGAAAGACGAGGAAAAATCAGAGCTTTCAGAAACAGTCATTGCCATTGACGGTATTGCGATAATCGTAAACCCCGAAAACCAGATTAGTGACCTAACAATCGAGCAAATCTCCGCACTTTATAAAGGCGAAATCACAAATTGGAAAGAGGTCGGCGGCAGCGACGCACCTGTTGTACTTATAGGACGTGAAGCAGCTTCCGGAACAAGAGACGGCTTTGAATCTATTACCGGCACAGAGGATCTATGCAAATATTCGCAGGAGCTTACCTCAACGGGAGATGTTATTCAGACGGTTGCCTCGAACCCCAACGCAATCGGTTACGCATCGCTAGCGTCCGTAAAAGATACAGTGAAAGCAGTTAATGTAGAGGGCGTTACACCTACAACAGAAACTATCCAAAACGGTGAGTATAAAATTCAACGTAATTTTGTATTCGTAACAAAGAAAAATTCAGAGCTTTCCGAACCTGCAAAAGCGTTCTTTGACTTTGTAACTTCCGGCTCAGCAGATGATTTGATTATAAAAGCAGGTGCAGTACCCGTAGCAAGATAAGGAGAACCTGCAAATGAGTAAAATTAAGAAAACAGCAAAGATAATTGAAAAATCGACTAACATCATTTTCACCTTCTGCGGATTTCTAGCTGTTGCTTTTGTAATTCTCATTACCGGATTTCTTTGCGTGTCAGGTGTACCTGCCATCAGAGAGATTGGAATATGCGACTTCTTATTCGGGACGAACTGGTCACCGACCTCCGCATCTTCGTCTTACGGTATTTTACCTTTTATCCTAACATCAGTGTACGGAACATTCGGAGCGATCCTTATTGGTGTGCCGCTGGGACTTATGTGTGCAATCTTTATAGCAAAGTCAGCAAACGAAAAAATAGCGAAAACCGTCAGGAGCTGTGTTGACCTGCTTTCAGGAATACCGTCTGTTGTTTACGGTCTTGTAGGTATGATAATCATTGTTCCTATGGTTCGTGAGGTCTTTAATTTGTCCGACGGAGCAAATTTGTTTTCGGCAATAATTGTACTTACAATTATGATACTGCCGTCCGTCATATCTGTATCGGAAACAGCAATCAGATCTGTTCCAAAGGAATATGAAGAAGCGTCTCTTGCACTCGGAGCAACTAAAACAGAAACAATTTTTAAGGTGATTGTTCCGGCAGCAAAAAGCGGAATACTTACAGCAGTTGTTCTTGGCATTGGCAGAAGCGTGGGTGAAGCAATGGCAGTTATGATGGTATCAGGTAATGTAGCAAATATGCCCGGACTTTTCAAAAGTGTACGCTTTCTTACAACTGCCGTTGCAAGCGAAATGTCATATTCTTCAGGATTGCAGAGAAAAGCTCTTTTTTCTATTGCATTGGTACTGTTTGTATTTATATTGATTATTAACCTCGTATTGAATTTAATTGTAAAGAGAGATAAGGAGTGATCTTTCGTGCAGGATAAAATATCACTTGGCAGAAAAATCAAAAGTGTGGTATTGAATATATTGATGTATTTATCGGCAGGAACGATAGCCTTGATTCTTCTTGGAATGATCGGTTATATCTTATACAGAGGTCTGCCGCATATAAGCCTTGATTTTTTGACGCAAAAGCCGAGCCTTGTCCGTGAAACTGTCGGAATACTGCCGAATATACTAAACACTCTTTACATTATTTTGATAACGCTTGTAATTGTACTTCCCATTGGCGTTGGTGCTGCCATTTACTTAAATGAATATGCCAAAAACAAAAGAATTGTCCGTATTATTGAGCTTGCAACAGAAACACTTTCGGGTATTCCGTCAATTATTTACGGTTTGGTTGGTATGCTCATATTTGTGCAATTCTGCTCTCTTGGCACATCACTTCTTGCCGGAAGTCTTACACTTGTTATTATGACACTTCCTACAATCATCAGAACAACACAAGAGAGCTTAAAAACAGTTCCAAACGGATACCGTGAGGGTTCTCTGGCACTCGGTGCTGGAAAATGGTATATGATACGCACGGTTGTATTGCCGTCTGCCATTGACGGGATCGTTACAGGCTGTATTTTGTCAATAGGCAGAATTGTAGGAGAAAGTGCAGCACTTTTGTTTACGGCAGGTATGGCAAACGAAGTTTACGGACTCTTAGACGCTGTGAAATCAGGTAATGCCGGTTCAACACTTACCGTAGCGCTTTATATGTACGCAAAAGAGCGGGGCGAATTTGAAATTGCGTTTGGAGTTGCGGCAATACTTCTTTTAATAACCTTTATCATCAATTTGAGTTCTAAACTGGCTGCGAAAAAGCTAAAAGCGAAAGGAGCAAAATAATGGGAGTTATTCGTGCTGAAAATTTGAATTTGTGGTACACAGCCAACCACGCGCTAAAAAATATCAACATAGAACTTTCCGAAAGACAAATTACTGCGTTGATAGGACCTTCGGGGTGCGGCAAATCCACTTTTTTAAAAACACTTAACCGTATGAATGATTTAATCGAGGGTTGCAAAATAGAGGGAAAAATAACCATTGATAAAACTGACATTTACAAAGATATTGACGTAAGCATTTTGAGAAAAAAGGTCGGTATGGTTTTTCAAAAGCCAAATCCCTTTCCTATGAGCATTTACGATAATGTTGCATACGGTCCACGTATTCACGGAATAAGAAGAGGAGTGCAGCTTGATGAAATCGTTGAGCGTTCCCTAAGACAAGCGGCGATTTGGGACGAATGTAAAGATCGTCTTAAAAAGAGTGCACTCGGACTAAGCGGCGGTCAGCAGCAAAGACTTTGCATTGCAAGAGCTTTAGCCGTAGAGCCGGAAATTCTTCTTATGGACGAGCCGACGAGCGCACTTGACCCTATTTCCACATCAAAAATCGAAGATTTAGCAGTTGAACTAAAAGAAAAATATACAATCGTTATGGTAACGCACAATATGCAGCAAGCGGCGAGAATATGCGGATTGCTATACGCGACGATGACTATGATGAGTATTACGGCTTGAACACGTCAAGCCGCACGTATGAAGGTTTAAGTAAGGTCTTTGTATGTAAGACCTTACTTTTTAGCAAAATATAATCCGTGCATACTGTTACCTATAATTGAAGGCTCTTGACACACCCTTAAATGATAATTAAAAAATTCATTAAACTGTTGTGTGTTCAGATCATTTATCTCGTTCATAAGTATATAAATCTGACCACTTGTGCCAATATTGGCTATTGGAGTTAATTTTAATTTTTCACATAAACAATCAAGTTCATTGAAGTCAGAAGCATAGAAAACTCCGTTTTCACCCGTATTTATTACACCGTCTGATAATGCCGTATCAGGGTCTCTTTTGAAATGGTTTAAAAAGACTGCGTTTCTGTTTATATATGCAACAACCAATATCCCGTCAGGCTTTAATACGCGGATGCATTCGGATATGATTTGCTCCCGTTCCGCTGATGAATGAGTATGATAATATGCTCCCATACAAAGAACAACATCGTAAGAATTATCTTTTATATTTGGCATATTTATAGAATTACACACAAAAATATCCTTTAATAATTTTGCTTTTTCAGAAGATGCCATTATATCAATATGCTTCTGCACCAAATCGGCTGCCGTTACAGCATGTCCTTGCTCGGCAAGCCAAAACGCGTAATGTCCTGTGCCTGCACAGCAATCAAAAATCTCTGAATTTTGAGGAATATATTTTTTCAAAAAATGTGTTGTAGTAAGCCATTCAAGCTGATGTGCCTTATCGCTAAAAAGACGTTCACTTTCATTATGAGTTTCATAATAATTCATTAAATTGTTCATGTCAAATCACCCCATTGAAATTATTTGCTATGCTATAAATATATTATATCATGGATTGTTCTGATTGCCCACTTTAACAATTTTTTATAAATAAAATTATATAAAAATCGGAAAGGAAAATGTGTAATGAATTTTCCTATATGTCACTATACTAAGTAATTCAAATGAAAATATTTATAAGCTATACCATAACAATAATAATATAAAATTTAATACAAATTGTAAGTTTTAATATTAAAAGTTTTCACCATTCGAAAAGATTTTATTTAGAAATTCACACAAGTATATTAACGAAAACTCTATCTTATGTAAATATTTTTATTCAAACTGCATCTTTAGTATCTTTTTTAATTATCTCATTAATTACGCCTGTGATTTTTTCCCTGTCATTTTCTCCACTCTCAGGCATTTCACCAAACTTGGACCAGTCAAACACTTTTTTTGATTTTCCAGTTATAGTTTTCTTAATCTTCATAAATTCACGTACAGGATCATTTGATGAAATAATTATATCATTTAAACTATATTTTTTTGTTTGTGAAAATTTCCACCCAAAAAATTTGTTTTTCCAGTCACTGTTATCTTGATCGCATCTATTTTACATGCTTCTGGTGATTTTAACAAAAAGTCTTCTAAAAATTTCTTAGGTACTTTTTTTATATTAGCAGAGAATCTATAAAAATTATCTATTGAAGTTA
This sequence comes from uncultured Clostridia bacterium, assembly GCA_947589215.1. Taxonomy (GTDB): domain Bacteria; phylum Bacillota; class Clostridia; order Oscillospirales; family Ruminococcaceae; genus UMGS1601. The sequence goes on along the minus strand of CANQCL010000012.1, from coordinate 31,016 downwards.
TCTTTTTTCGTGCTATATTACAATGTATAGTATTTTTTTCTAATAATTCATCTTCATCTATTTTAATCTCACAATGATTACAGTCTTCAGTTGCATAATTAATCGTTTTAATATATACACAATCTAAATAACACTTAACATTATATAAAAGATGCTTATTCCTATTACCGATAATAACACTTAATTTAACTTTATCACTATTATTTTTCTTAACCAATCTTAATACCAAGTATTTTGGAAAAACTACTCCACAACGATAGTTTAATATATAAATATATACATAACTGGCCGTTACTGCAATAATAATCATCATACCTACATTGAAAACTCTAAATACAAACAAAATCTTTACTCCGAAAGTATCTCTATTAGCGCCTGTTATCAGAGATTTTAGACAATCATAAACATTTCCATTACCGAAATTAAGTAATATAAGAATCAACCCAATAACAATAACAAATATTATACTTGCAATAAATCCCCAAAATAAAGGAAAAAACGGTCGAATTTTTTCTTTTATTTTATCTAAAATATCTTTTAAATGTTTTTTAATACCATAGTTATCCATAATATCAACTTCCTTTTTTAAGTTATTGATTTCTAAAAACTTATATTTTTTTACATATATGATTATAATATATGATTGTCGAATTTTTTTGTTTATTGTAAAAGTTTTATAAAAAGTTTACAAAAAAATTATATTAATACAATTAATTGTTATAGGTATCTATACTTTCAAATCAATTAGTGCAACCAACCTAACAAAACTTTTGTAAAAAGACTATGAAATCGTTGATGAACCACCGCCTGTCGGCAAGGACTTCAACGATTTTTTTATTGTTCTATTTAGGAATTTCAAGACTGTTTTCACTCGTGAAATGTCTCCCCAAGCACTGAATTTGGCTATCCAAATTCGCTTGTTAGCGGTAAACTCTAAAACCTCGTTTAAAAAATAAACCCTACATTATTATTGATTAAAAACGTAACAAAACTTGAATAACACACTACCCGAAAATCAATTTACTTACCCTTTACAAATGAGAAGAAAACTCTTCCCATTTTTTTATTGCAGTAATCGGACATGTTTTAGCTCAATAAAATGTAGTGTGGGGTGATAGTTATTGTTGAAATTGATAAAAACGGCTATAGCGTAGATGAGAATGTAAATATATTAGGGAAAAAAATAATAAAGATTGAAAATCTCACACCCATTGAGGAGAATGTTTTAGAAGATATAATAAAAAAAATAGAAGAAGAACTTTACGACATTTTTTCAAAATACAATTGATAAGGATAAGCCGGTATGATATACTTGTCCTATCGGCAGCTCCTTAAGGAGCTGATATAATGATTGCAATTTATGCAAGACAGTCGGTTGACAGAATCGACAGTATTTCAATTGAACAGCAGATCGAACTCTGCAAATACGAAACGAGAGGTGAAACATTTAAAACCTATATCGACAAAGGCTACAGCGGAAAAAACACTAATCGTCCGCAGTTTACCCAGATGATGAACGACATTAAAGAAGGCTATATACATTCGGTAATCGTCTATAAGCTCGATAGAATAAGCCGTTCAATCCTTGATTTTTCTAATATGATGGAGGTGTTTGGAAAATTTCATGTGCAGTTCGTTTCTGCTACTGAGAAATTCGATACTTCGTCGCCTATGGGAAATGCAATGCTTAATATTTGTATTGTATTTGCTCAGCTTGAACGTGAAACTATTCAAAAGAGAGTATCAGACGCATACTATTCTCGAAGTCAGAAAAGTTTTTTTATGGGCGGTCCGATTCCGTATGGCTTTAAAAAAGTACCCACAATTATTAACGGTGTTCATACATCAATGTTTGAGCAAATTGATGAAGAGACATCACAAATTAGGCTTATATATGAGATGTATTCTAAGCCATTTGTTTCTTTCGGCAATATCCTTGACGAAATGAATAAACTTGGTCTGAAAAAACGGGGAAAGCACTGGGAACGACCGAGAATAAGGGATATTCTTATTAACCCAATTTATGTGAAAGCAGACCTTGATGTATACAACTTCTTTATAAATCACGGGGTTGATGTTGTAAACCCACCTACAGATTTTATCGGGGTAAACGGCTGTTACAACTACAAGGCACAAGATGCTGAACGTAAAAAAAGTACGGTTTTGGAGGGCAGTCACATTGTACTTGCTCCGCACAAAGGTGTTATTGATTCAGACTTATGGTTAAAATGCCGTGAAAAATGTATGGGTCAAAAGCAAATAAGACCTATTCATAAAGCAAAAAACACTTGGTTAGCGGGAAAAATTAAATGCGGTGAGTGCGGTTATGCTCTTGTGGCAAAACAGTTTAATAAACGCAAAGACCGATATTTAATGTGTTCCCATAAAATCAACGCAAAGGCTTGCAAAGGTGCCGGTACAATCTATACAAACGAAATGGAAAAGCTCATTTACAATGAAATGAAGAAAAAACTGGCTCAGTTTGAAACGCTTTCAAAATCAGAGAAGTCTGTTCCTAACACCGAGCTTACGGAATTAAACATAAAAAAGGCTGAAATTGATAACGAAATCAATTCCCTGCTTGAGCGTGTGCAAAATTCCGATGATGCGCTTTTCCGATACATTAATGAACGAATTACTGAGCTTGACCGTCAAAAGTGTGAAATTGAAGAACATATTAAAGAAAAACAACAGATAAAAGAAATTCCCGCAAAGAAAATTAATAATCATCTGACCGCTTGGGACGAACTGACATTCGAGGACAAGCGTCAGTTAACTGATACGCTGATTAAGGTGATTTACGCTACATCGGATAAGGTTACTATCCAATGGAAATTATAGAATTTGAACCTAAGCAAGTTTGGGAATTTATTTCCTTTTGTATGTCAAGGCGAAGGTCTCCGAATGGTTCAGGACGGACTTGACGCTAAAAACTTCTACGCTTTTAACCCCAGCTTTGACAAATAGACAAATATAAAATATAGCTGTACATTTTCAAATGCGAAAGTGTACAGCTTTTAAATTATACCATTTTATATTATAAATATTCTATTTTTATATCCCCGCTTGTCGTAACAGCAGAAAACAAAGTTTCACCTTCTTTTTCCGACAAAGGAACCGAAATGTCTCCGCTTAGACTTTCTACTTCAAAATTGTAGGCTGCGTCATCTCTTAGCTTTCCTGAAATATCTCCGCTCGAAGTTTCTACCTTGTACTCTACAGCATCAGTTTTGTAAAGTTCAATATCTCCGCTGTTTGAATTTATTTCAATATTGCTTGTGTCAACTTTTGAAAGTTTGGTTTCTCCGCTTGTAGTTTTTATTCCAAGCTGATACATAATGTAAGAGTTCTTTATACAAACATCTCCGCTTGACGACTTAATATTCATATTTGCTGCATTCATATCAGAAATAATAATATATCCGCTTGAAGTATTTATTGAATATTCATAGAAGTTAAAAAAGTCTGATATGTTGATATCTCCGCTGGACGTTGTTATTTTAATACTCTGCCAATCCTTATCCGGTATTTCAACAGTAAGCGGAGTTTCCTGTATACCAAAATTTACGTCGATCATTTGATACCACTTTCTGCCGTCCTTTTCTGATATTTTAAGACTTTTATCTGATTTTACATTGAGTATATCATATGCCAACTCTTCGCTTTCATAACAGGTAACTTTTATTTCACTACCTGTAGTTTTTTTAAGTATAATATCATTATCACGAGTATCTATGGTCAGATTTACTGCACTTTCTCTTGGTATAAGGTACTCTTTTTTTACCCTTTCAGCATCAGTATTGAAAGCTGAAAAATCAAACCCGTTTACAGCAAGCATCGCAGTACAGAGCAAAATACCGGCAGCAATAAAAATACCTGCTATTGAAAACCAAACTTTATAATGCTTGAACATATTAACCACCTTCCCTTCTTAAAACTTTACGCTGTTTTCCTTTTCGCAAATGCTAACTTAATCTTACGCCCCAGAAAATAAGTAAATCTGATTGTGAGCTTTGTAAGAATCACTGTCCCGTAAGCTAAAAAAATTCCAAGCCCGAACATAATAAATCCTGCGCCTATTAACGCTATACCCGTATATATATTTGAATACATAATAATCGGTGAACCTAAAACAGCTGCCGCCCCTCCTAATAAAAATGCAGCTACCACTGAATACAGCGCTATAATTATTGACGCTATTGCTGCATATATAGACAGTATTACAGAAAACAATGTTAAAATAATTGACAGCCATATCGGAGAACCCAAAATGAGCAGAATTATAACAGAAACACTGAATCTGTTTTTTCGCTTAATAGGTTCCCTTATTTGCGATGACAGCGGAGTTTGTGAAATAACGCTTTTTGAAATTTCATCAACACTGCCTAAAGACGCAACCGCATCAACCTCTGATTCACCGTCCTCAATACGATCGTCGATCATTTCAGAATAATATGTCAACGACTTTTTTATCTCGTTGTCCGGAAGCTCTTCAAGCTTGCTTTCAAGAAGATTTAAAAATTCAGATTTATTCATTCTTCTTCCCCCTTGTTTCTGTGATAATGTAATTATGGATGTTCATAACCTCGTCCCAGCCATCAAGAAATTCCTCTATTTTTGCTTTGCCAGAATCTGTTATTTTATAGTATTTTCTCAATCTTCCGTTATGCTCTACCGAATAAACGCTCAGATAATTTCCGGATTCCAAACGCCTTAAAATAGGATACAAAGTGGATTCGGATATTTTAATATAAGGACTTGTATCCTTTATGATTCTATAACCGTATGAATCCTCTTTGAAAAGCGCCGTCAGAACACATACCTCTAAAAGACCGTGCTTTAGCTGTGCATCCATTTAAACACCTCCTTATGTATAATACTATACCATACATAGTATATCCTGTCAAGAGGTATTTTTATTTTTTTGATATTTAAAAGCCGTACATTTTCTATACGAAAGTGTACGGCTTTATACTTCTATTTTATTGGTATACAAACCAATATCTATTACTTGTTCTTACAAATATAAAATGTTATACTATATATAAAGCAATATAATAATTAAAACATAGTTTGATCATATAAAATAGTTACCTTTTTTGCGTGAGAATCAATAAGACCCTCCTCACGCATTTTCTTCATCTCTCTCAGCATTGCACTTCTGTCAACACAAAGATAGTCTGAAAGATTGCTTAACGAAAACGGAATAACTATGTTTTTCTTTCCCTTTTCTTTTGAAATCATATTAAAATATGTAATGAGCTTTTTTCTGAGTGTTCTCTGACTTAGTATCTCTACCCTGTTGCTTAACTTTATCGACTTCTCCGATACTATAGAAAGCATATTCCTTATTAGCGTGCTGTGATGACTGCAAGCATTATGACACTGCTTTGTCAAATGCTCATAATCTACAAACATAATCTCACAATCTGTCAAGCAGATTATTTCAACATCTCCCTCATCAATTTGTGAGAAAAACAGTCTCCCGAATATTCCGTTCTCATTTATTCGTTCCAAAATAGTTCGGTTGCCGTCAAAATCAAATCTTATTATCTCAACAACCCCTGATACAACTATACCCAAACTTCCGCTTTCTATATTATTAATTGTCTCGCCCTCAATATACTTTCTGGTTACTGCCTTGAAACAATCTTTCATCTTATCTATTTCTCCGTCTGTTATATTGTCAAATATTCTTGTATCAGACACTTCAAACATCCTTTCCGTTATACTTGCCGAATTGTATTTTCATAATATCATATAATAGTTGCAAATGCAACTATTATCATTTGCTTCTGTCAATGGTAACTTGCCCAAACTTTGCATATGTTTTTTGTTTATTATCTACAATTTAAGAACAAATAGTTAATTAAGATAAAATATAAACCACTAGCTATATGTATTCTTTCCATAAAAAATCACTATATATTGTATTTTATATTTAAAAAGTTGCATTTGCAACTGACACACCCTGATAATAGTAATATACTAAAACCAGTCTCGTTAGAATAATATTAATAACAAATAAGGATGTATATAAGGAGATGGCAGCTATGAAGGTTGTAAAGAGAGACGGACGTGCGGTAGACTATGACCGCAGTAAGATTGTTATTGCTATAAAAAAAGCAAATGCAGAAGTCGAGGAAAAAGAGAGAGCTACAGACACTCAAATTGAATCAATTTTAACCTACATCGAAGGCAAGAACAGAAAGAGAATGCTTGTCGAGGATATTCAGGACATAATTGAAGAAAAACTTATGGAGTTCGAGCTTTTTGTGCTTGCTAAGACTTATATTATTTACCGCTATCAGAGAGCATTGGTTCGTAAAGCGAACACTACAGATGATTCAATACTAAGTCTTATCAGAAACGAAAATAAAGAGCTTGCTGAGGAGAACTCAAACAAGAATACTATTCTTGCTTCCACTCAGAGAGACTATATAGCTGGCGAGGTTTCAAGGGACTTAACTAACAGAGTCCTGCTGCCCGAAAAGCTTTCAAAGGCTCATCAAGAGGGCGTATTCCATTTCCACGACGCCGATTATTTTCTACAGCCTATTTTCAACTGCTGTCTTATAAACATTGGCGATATGCTTGACAACGGCACTGTTATGAACGGCAAGCTCATTGAAAGCCCCAAGAGCTTTCAGGTTGCCTGCACTATAACTACACAGATAATTGCCGCAGTGGCTTCAAGCCAATACGGCGGACAGTCCGTTGATTTAAAGCATTTAGGCAAATATCTGAGAAAGTCAAAGGTTAAGTTTGAAAAAGCCATTAAAAAAGCCTGCGGAAAGAACACTCCTCAGGAAACTATAGACAAGCTTGTTGCTGAGCGTCTTAAAAGTGAACTCAAATCCGGAGTTCAGACCATTCAGTATCAAATCAATACACTTATGACCACAAACGGTCAATCGCCGTTTGTTACATTGTTCCTTCACCTTGATGAAAATGACGAGTACATTGAAGAAAACGCAATGATCATTGAGGAAATCTTACAGCAGAGACTTCAGGGTATTAAAAACGAACAGGGCGTTTATGTTACACCTGCATTCCCTAAGCTTGTTTATGTTCTTGACGAGAATAACTGCTTAAAGGGCGGAAAGTACGACTATCTGACTCAGCTTGCTGTTAAGTGCTCTGCAAAGAGAATGTACCCCGACTATATCTCGGCTAAAAAGATGCGTGAAAACTACGAAGGCAACGTATTTTCACCTATGGGATGCCGTTCATTCCTAGCACCTTGGAAGGACGAAAACGGCAACTATAAATTTGAGGGCAGATTCAATCAGGGTGTTGTATCTATCAATCTTCCTCAAATCGGAATCATCGCTAAAGGCGACGAGGAAAAGTTCTGGAAGCTTTTAGATGAGCGTCTTGAGCTTTGCTACGAGGCTTTGATGTGCAGACACAACGCACTAATGGGAACAAAGAGCGACGTTTCTCCTATCCACTGGCAGTACGGAGCTATAGCACGTCTTAAAAAGGGCGAAAAGATAGACAAGTATCTTATGAACGGATACTCTTCAATTTCACTCGGATACATCGGTCTTTACGAGGTTACAAAGCTGATGAAGGGAGTTTCTCAGACTGAGCCGGAGGGTCTTGATTTTGCTTTAAGGCTTATGAACAAATTAAGATCGGCTTGTGACAATTGGAAAGCTGATACAGGTATAGGATTTGCTCTTTACGGCACTCCCGCTGAATCGCTTTGCTATCGTTTTGCAAGAATAGATAAAGAAAAATTCGGCACGATCGAAGACGTTACAGATAAGGGCTATTATACCAACTCATATCACGTTGACGTTCGTGAGCATATAGACGCTTTCGACAAGTTCAAATTTGAAAGTCAGTTCCAGAAAATTTCTTCGGGCGGAGCTATCTCATATGTTGAGATTCCTAATATGAGAAACAACCTTAAAGCTCTCTCTAGTGCAGTTAAATACATCTACGATAATATTCAGTACGCTGAATTCAATACAAAGAGCGACTACTGTCAAGCATGCGGATACGACGGAGAGATAATCATTAACGACGACAACGATTGGGAATGCCCTCAATGCCACAACAAGGATCACGCTAAGATGAACGTTACCAGAAGAACCTGCGGTTATTTAGGCGAAAACTTCTGGAATGTCGGTAAGACTAAGGAAATCAAGTCAAGAGTTCTACATCTGTAATATTGTAAGCAAAGGAAAACACAGATGAATTATGCAACAATAAAAAAATATGATATTGCAAACGGTCCGGGAGTAAGAGTTTCACTGTTTGTAAGCGGTTGTTCTCATCACTGCAAGGGTTGCTTTAATCAAGAAACATGGGATTTTAACTACGGAAAGCCCTTTACCTTTGACGTTGAAAATGAGATTCTTGAAGCGATGAAGCCCGATTACATTGACGGCTTTTCGCTTCTCGGCGGCGAGCCTTTCGAGGTTGAAAACCAACGCTCGCTTGTATCTTTTGTCAAAAGAGTAAAGGCTGAGTTTCCGCATAAGAGCATCTGGTGCTATTCGGGGTATCTGTTCGACAGTGATCTGACAAGCGAAAGCAAAGTCAACTGTGAATGTACAAAAGAGCTTTTATCCTGCATTGACATACTGGTTGACGGTGAATTTATCGAAGAAAAAAAGAATCTAAATATCAAATTCAGAGGCTCAGAAAATCAAAGGATAATCGACGTTCAGAAGTCGCTTAAAGAGGGCAAGGTTTGCATTATCAATGACGATGATCCCAGACTTAATATGATATAAAATAAAACAAACAGGAGAAATTATGATAAATCAGGAAGTGAAAATCAAAAAGCTAAACAACCGTGCGGTAATCCCGACCTATGGTTCTGACTTTTCGGCAGGCTGTGATTTATACGCCGTTACCGATGGGGACATAGAAATTACTTCGGGCGAGACGGTTATGATACACACATATCTTTCTATGGAAATACCGATTGGATATGCAGGTCTTATCTACGCACGTTCAGGACTTGCCTCAAAAAAAGGTCTTGCTCCTGCGAACAAGGTGGGTGTTGTTGACGCCGACTACAGAGGAGAGATAATGGTAGCACTGCACAATCACTCAAACGCGGTACAGACCATTTCGGACGGCGAGAGAATTGCACAGCTTGTTATAGCTCCATTCTTGAAGGCTTCATTTGTTGAAACAGACGAGCTTTCGGACACTGCAAGGGGCGCAGGAGGATTTGGCTCAACCGGGCAACGGTGAACAGCGAACCGTCGCTGACTCTGCCGCCTTAAAGCTATGAGATAAAGAATAATTAGTTAAACGGCGGATTTAAAAAATAAAAAAATTAGGCGAGCATATTTTGTAAGTTACAAATTATGCTCGCCTTTTATTTATACTTAATTGAACATTGTCCATTGTCAATTCTCCATTATCAATTATATCTGTTTGACACACCAAAGCTTTGGTGCTAATATATTATTACTGTATTAAACTAAACGAGGAGAAAATATTTTGAAATTAAGCATTGATCCAAAATACAAAGGCATTATATATATAATCCTGTCAGCTTTTATGTTCGGTCTGATGGGAGTTTTTATAAAGCTGGCAGGTGACATACCGTCTGTTCAAAAGAGCTTTTTCAGAAACTTTGTAGCGCTTATATTTGCACTTATCATACTGCTTCGGGATAAGAGCGCATTTAAGATTCATAAAGGAGATATGAAGTATTTAATTCTTCGTGCGGCGTTCGGTACAGCAGGTATACTATGCAATTTCTATGCTGTGGACCACCTTGTATTGTCAGACGCATCAATACTTAACAAAATGTCTCCGTTCTTTGCAATACTCTGCTCATACTTTATATTAAAAGAAAAATTCACGCCTTTTCAAGGTCTTGTGGTGCTTATAGCGTTCATAGGAAGCCTTTTCGTAATAAAGCCGTCGCTCATCAATGCCGATCTGCTCCCCTCTCTGATTGGTTTATTCAGCGGATTTTCCGCAGGAGTAGCATATACATTTGTCAGAGTTTTGGGCAACAGAGGTGTTAAAGGTCCGTTTATAGTATTTTTCTTTTCTACTTTTTCCTGCCTTGTAACGCTGCCCTACCTTATATTCAATTTCACTCCTATGACACTAAAACAGATTCTTTTTCTGCTCCTGTGTGGTTTGTCTGCCGCAGGCGGACAATTCACAATAACCGCCGCATATGTTCACGCTCCTGCAAGAGAAATCTCAATCTACGATTACACGCAGATCATTTTTACTACCCTTTTCTCATTCTTTATTTTCAATCAGATCCCAGACGCTCTGAGCTTTTTGGGATATGCTTTAATTGTGGCAATGGCTGTTGTTAATTTTCTTTATAATAATAGAAAAACTCAAACAGAGTAATTATTACAGTTAATATAAACATATTCAAAAAGGACTGAAGATAATTCTTCGGTCTTTTATTTATTGTATTTACTTATACCTAGCAGTTTAGACACCCTGCTTGTTGACATTAGCAGATTTTTTATGTTATACTTTTATTTAGTTATTAATAAAGGAAGTCGGCATATGTACAAAACAGAAAAACCATTATATCTGACAAGACGTTATATTTTAGACGAGCGAGTCTGACCTTTCAAAATTTTAAGCGAACAAAAAATGAAAGGACAAAGAAAAATGAAAAAAGAACTTGGTAAATTATATGAACCCAGCGAGGTTGAGGATAAAGTATACAAATTTTGGTTAGATAACGATTGCTTTAAGGCGGAGGTAGACCCTAAGAAAAAGCCATATACTATCGTGATACCGCCGCCAAACATAACGGGACAGCTCCATATGGGACACGCCCTTGACGAAACGCTTCAAGATATATTAATAAGGTATAAGAGAATGAGCGGATATTCTGCATTATGGCTTCCCGGAACAGACCACGCCGCAATTGCTACTGAGGCAAAGATAGTTGAGGCAATGCGACAAGAGGGTTTAACAAAGGAAAGCATCGGCAGAGAAGCCTTTATGAAACGTGCATGGGAGTGGAACGAAAAATTCGGAGGAAGAATTGTTGAGCAATTGAAAAAGCTAGGTTCTTCCTGCGACTGGTCAAGACAGCGTTTCACTATGGACGAGGGCTGTTCAAAGGCAGTCAAGGAGGTTTTTGTAAACCTTTATGAAAAGGGACTTATCTACCGTGGAGAGCGTATTATCAACTGGTGTCCAAAGTGTCAGACATCTATTTCCGACGCAGAGGTTGAATATGAAGATCAAGCGGGACACTTCTGGCATCTTCGCTACCCTTTGACAGATGGAAGCGGCTATGTTGAGCTTGCAACAACACGGCCTGAAACTCTTTTGGGAGACACTGCTGTTGCGGTTAACCCGGAGGACGAAAGATACAAGAATTTAGTTGGAAATACATTGACTCTTCCGCTTGTAGGACGTGAAATACCGATAGTTGCCGACGATTATGTTGCAATGGATTTTGGTACAGGAGTTGTTAAAATCACCCCCGCTCACGACCCTAACGATTTTGAGGTAGGATTAAGGCACGACCTTCCTATTATAAACGTATTGACAGACGACGCACGGATCGTTGACGATTATGCTGACTATGCAGGTATGGACAGATACGAGGCAAGAAAGAAAATCGTTGAGGATTTAGAAAAGGGCGGATTTTTAGTTAAGGTTGAGGATCACGACCACAACGTAGGAACCTGCTATCGCTGCGGAACAACCGTAGAACCTAAGGTATCTACTCAGTGGTTTGTAAAGATGAAGCCATTGGCTCAGCCTGCAATTGACGCTGTAAAAAACGGGGAAACAAAGTTTGTTCCGGAGCGTTTTGACAAGATATACTTCCACTGGCTTGAGGAGATAAGAGACTGGTGCATTTCCCGTCAGATTTGGTGGGGACATCAGATTCCTGCATATTACTGTGACTCCTGCGGAAATATGGTCGTATCAAAGGTAGAGGTTAAAACCTGCCCTGACTGCGGAAAGCCAATGCGTCAAGACGAGGATACGCTTGATACTTGGTTCAGTTCTGCACTGTGGCCTTTCTCAACGCTTGGCTGGCCCGATAAAACTGAGGACTTAAAATACTTCTATCCTACAAATACTCTTGTTACGGGGTATGATATTATTTTCTTCTGGGTTGTAAGAATGATGTTCTCTGGAATAGAGCATATGGGAAAAGCGCCCTTTAACACAGTGCTTATTCACGGTCTGGTAAGAGACTCACAGGGAAGAAAAATGTCTAAATCTCTCGGCAACGGTATAGATCCTCTTGAAGTTATCAGCGAGCACGGCGCAGACGCACTGAGATTTATGCTTGCTATTGGCAACTCACCGGGTAACGATATGAGATATTCGGAAGAAAAGGTACGCTCCTCACGAAACTTTGCCAATAAGATATGGAATGCGGCAAGGTTTATTATGATGAATCTCCCTGATGATTTCAAAGTTGATAAGCTTCCTGAAAATCTTAATACTGAGGATAAGTGGATAGTTTCAAAGTTTAACACACTTGCAAAAGAAGTCAACGAAAATTTGGACCATTTTGAGCTTGGCGTTGCTGTTGCAAAGCTTTATGATTTCATTTGGGATATTTACTGCGACTGGTATATTGAACTTACAAAACCACGTATTCTCGCAGGAGGAGAAACCTGCAAAACAGCGCAGGCAGTGCTTGTTTGGGTAATGAAAGGAATGCTCAAGCTTCTGCATCCGTTTATGCCGTTTATAACAGAAGAAATATGGCAGGCGCTTGTAGATGACGGAAGCATTATTATGAAAGAAGTCTTCCCTACCTTTGATAAAAAGCTTTGTTATGAACGTGAAGAGTCTGACTTTGAGAAAATTATCAATGCCATCAAGGGTATTCGTAACAAAAGAAGCGAGATGAATGTTCCTCCTAAGGTTCAAGCTAAGCTTTATATAGAAACTGATTACAAAGATGTTTTTGCATCGGGAGAGATGTTCTTTAAACGCCTTGCTTCTGCAAGCGAAGTTGAGATTGCGGAGAAATTTGATATTTCTGATTGTGCAACGGTTGTTACTGATTCTGCAAGAATTTTTATACCGCTTTCTGATATAGTAGACACAGAAAAAGAGCTTGCAAGGCTTGAGAAAGACAAAAAAGCTACTCAGAAGGATATAGACTTTCTAAGCGGTAAGCTGAACAATCAAGGCTTTTTGTCTAAAGCCCCCGAACAGCTCATAAACAAGGAAAAAGAAAAGCTTAATAAAGCTGAGGAGAAAATGGCTAAGATTTTAGAGTCAATAAAGGCTCTTGAAAACAAATAGTGACAAATTTACGATGTATAAACCCGGCTTAAACATTACGTTTAAGCCGGGTTTTTTATAATAACATTCAAAACAGCAATAGTTAATCTAAAGTTTTTTGTCTTTATGCACAAAAATATATATTACAAGCAAGGATAATTTTATAAAATAAATTTCTTAAAACCCTTGACAATACTTAAAATCTGGGTATAATAATACTTAGCACTCGTATTTAAAGAGTGCTAACACTCAACTAATCCAAGTGATAAGTCTCAGGAGGTGACCGTGTGGACGACCGAAAGCTTAAAATTCTGACAGCCGTAGTTGACGAGTATATAGTTACCGGCGAGCCTGTCGGTTCTAAAGCTATGATGAAGTATATAAAGGCTTCCTCTGCAACTATAAGGAACGAAATGGCAGAGCTTGAAAAGCAAGGTTATCTTGAACAGCCGCATACCTCAGCAGGCAGAGTGCCGACATATAAGGGCTACAGATTTTATGTCGATCAGCTTATCGAAACCGACCCTCTAACAAAAGAGGAAAAGGATTTGATAGAAGCTATGCTTCCAAGCGGTGATGATCTAACTGAAGAGGCTATCGTGCAGTCTGCTTCAACTGCGTTAGCAGAGCTTACAAAGTGCGCAACGGTAGTCGCAACCGAAACGCCAAAGTTTTCAATCATTTCAAAAGTTGAAGTTATTCCTACCGGAAAGCGTATGTATGTTCTTTTGCTGATAACTTCATCGGGCAATATAAAGAACAAGGTTTGCAGACTTCAGTTTGACTTGACAAACGAACAGCTTGAATTCTTTTCAAATTTTCTCAGAGAAAATTTAGAGGGCATTGAGGTAGATAAGTTATCCGACGATCTCTTAAAAAAGCTTGAAGAAGCTATGGGAACTTATATGATGACTCTTTCTCCCCTTGTCGCTGAGATTTACAAAATGTCGAAAGAGATAACACAAAAGGAAATCTCCTTTAAGGGTGAGAAAAATCTCTTGAAGTATGACGATTTTGATAAGAATGAGATTATTGAGTTTTTAGACCACAAAAAAGAAATAGCAAAGCTGTTCGACAGCAGCTTTTCAGGGCTTCACGTTATGTTCTCTCCAGAGGACGACGGCTTTGTTATCAACAATTCAAGCATAATAACCTCGCAGTATCAAAAGGGCGGAAAGCCTGCGGGAACTATAGGTCTTATAGGTCCTATGAGGATAGATTATGCGAAATTTATTCCGTATCTTGAATATTTCACAAGCAGAATCTCAGATATGATTTCAGAAAACGAATATGATACGGAAAATGTTATGGACATCAATGATGTTGACAATGCTTACAACGAAGGGTGTGATGACTAATGACAAACGATAAAGAAAAAGACTTAGAAGAAGCTGCAGACGAAAACAATGACACCGATACAAATAAAACCACTGACGAATCTCAGGATTCTGAGCAAGAAACCTCAAGTGAGGAAAAGCAGGAATCAACCGCTGAGGAAAAACCGGAACTAACTGCTGAAGAGAAGCTCACGAAAGAGCTAGACGAGCAAAAAGACAAATATATGCGTCTTGCCGCTGAATATGACAACTTCAGAAAGCGTTCTGCTAAAGAAAGACTCGACATCTCTGCAACAACTATCGGCAACACTGTAAGTGAAATACTCCCTGTGTTTGATAATTTTGAAAGGGCTTTGAACGCTGAAACTACAGACGAAAAATACAAGTCAGGCGTTGAGATGATTTTCAACCAGTTCGGAGAAGCTCTTAAAAAGCTCGGTGTTGAAATTATTGACCCTCTGGGAGAAACCTTTGACCCGAATATAGCTAATGCCGTCAACCAAATAGAGGACGATAAGCTAGGTGAAAATGAGGTCGCACAGGTATTTCAGAAAGGTTATAAAATCGGCGATAAGATAATAAGATATGCAATGGTTGTGGTTGCAAATCCTTAAATTAAATTAGTAAACTTTTTCTGCAAAAACATTTGGCAGAAATACCATACAAATAAATTTTTAAACACATTGAAAGGAAATGATTAATTATGGGTAAGATTATAGGTATTGACTTAGGTACAACAAACTCATGCGTTGCAGTTATGGAGGGCGGCGAAGCCGTTGTTATCCCTAACAGCGAGGGCGCAAGAACTACCCCATCTGTAGTGGGAGTTTCAAAAACAGGCGACAGACTTATAGGTCAGGTCGCAAAAAGACAGGCTGTAACAAATTTTGATAACACAGTAATCTCGATCAAGAGACATATGGGTTCTGATTATAAGGCTAAAATGGGCGGAAAAGAATACACTCCTCAAGAGATTTCGGCAATGATACTTCAAAAGCTGAAAAAGGACGCTGAGGCTTATTTGGGTGAAAGCGTAACTGAGGCAGTTATCACAGTTCCTGCTTATTTTACAGACGCTCAAAGACAGGCAACAAAGGACGCAGGTCAGATTGCAGGTTTAAATGTTAAGAGAATTATAAACGAGCCTACTGCCGCAGCATTGTCATACGGACTTGACAAAGAGGAAGACCAAAAGGTTATGGTTTATGACTTAGGCGGAGGAACGTTTGACGTTTCAATCATTGAAATGGGCGAAGGTGTTACTGAGGTTTTGGCAACAGCAGGTAACAACCGTCTCGGCGGAGACGACTTTGACCAAAGAATAATTGACTGGATGGTCAGCGAATTTAAAACATCAGAGGGTATCGACCTTTCAAATGACAAAATGGCTATGCAGAGACTTAAAGAGGCTGCTGAAAAGGCTAAAATCGAGCTTTCATCAACAGCGACAACATCTATCAGTCTTCCATTTATCACAGCAGACGCTGCTGGTCCGAAGCATATGGAGCTGACACTTTCTCAGGCTAAGTTTAACGAACTCACCGCTGATTTGGTTGAGAAAACTATGGGACCTGTTCGTCAGGCATTGTCTGATTCGGGACTTTCGGCAGGCGATCTTAATAAAGTGCTGATGGTTGGCGGTTCTTCAAGAATTCCTGCTGTTCAGGAGGCTGTTCAGAAGTTTATCGGCAAAGAGCCGTTTAAGGGAATAAATCCTGACGAGTGCGTTGCGTTGGGTGCGGCATATCAGGGCGGCGTTCTCGGCGGAGACGTTAAAGACGGTCTTTTGCTTCTTGACGTTACTCCCCTTTCGCTCGGTCTTGAAACAATGGGAGGAGTTTGCACAAAAATCATAGAGAGAAACACAACTATCCCTACAAAGAAATCTCAAATTTTCTCAACAGCCGCTGATAACCAATCGGCAGTTGATATAAATGTGCTTCAAGGTGAAAGAGAATTCGCTAAAGACAACAAACAGCTCGGTATGTTCCGTCTCGACGGTATCGCACCCGCTCCTAGAGGAATCCCTCAGATCGAGGTAACATTCGATATAGACGCTAACGGTATCGTTCACGTTTCGGCTAAGGACTTGGGAACAGGCAAAGAACAGAATATTACAATCACTTCTTCTACAAATATGTCTAAGGAGGACATAGACAAGGCTGTTAAAGAAGCAGAGGCATTCGCCGCTGAGGACAAAAAGAAAAAGGACGAGGTAGACGCAAGAAACCAAGCAGACCAAATGGTATTCCAGTGTGAAAAGTCATTAGGCGAGTTTGGCGATAAGATTTCCGCTGATGAGAAGTCGTCAGTCCAAGCTAAGATAGACGCTTTGAAAGAAGCTTTAAAGGGCACCGATATCGAGGCTATCAAGTCAAAGCA
Source organism: uncultured Clostridia bacterium (assembly GCA_947589215.1). Classification (GTDB taxonomy): domain Bacteria; phylum Bacillota; class Clostridia; order Oscillospirales; family Ruminococcaceae; genus UMGS1601. The sequence goes on along the minus strand of CANQCL010000012.1, from coordinate 14,070 downwards.
AAAGGAGCTTGAAACAGAGTTTCAAGGTGTTGCTACAAAGGTTTACCAGCAGGCTGCCGCTCAGGCACAGCAGGCTCAAGGCGCTCAGACAGGACCTGATGCAGATACAGACGGAGCTTCATCAAACAACGGAGACGATGTTATAGACGCAGAATTCAGCGACGCTGAATAATACTTGCAATACCGTAAAAGGGAGAACAGTGTTCTCCCATTTTACATAATAATAAAAGGATTATTTTTAATATCCTTCTCTTAAATTTTCGAGTTTTGGCGAAAGGAATGGGTCATATTAATGGCGGACAAAAGAGATTATTATGAGGTGCTTGGAGTGTCAAGAGGCGCCTCTGATGATGAACTTAAAAAAGCATACAGAAAACTGGCTAAACAATATCATCCCGATTTGCATCCGGATGATAAGGAAGCGGAAGCTAAATTTAAAGAAATAAACGAAGCATATGAAATTCTCTCTGACAGCGATAAAAGAGCAAAGTATGACCAGTTCGGACACGCAGGAGTAGATCCCAGCTACGGCGGCGGTGCAGGAGCAGGAGGTTTCGGCGGATTTGGCGGTTTCGGAGATATGGGAGATATTTTCGACTCTATTTTCGGTTCATTCGGCGGCGGACGTTCGTCTGCTAACCCCAACGCCCCCAGACGAGGACAGGATATACGTGCAAGCGTTACAATTGATTTTATGGAGGCTTGCAAGGGCAAAAAAATTGAAGTCAGAATGAACAGAATGGAGAGATGTCCAGACTGCGGCGGCACTGGTGCTAAACCCGGAACATCTGCAAAAACCTGCCCCGACTGCGGCGGACGAGGACAGGTAAATGTTCAGCAGAGAACTCCGTTTGGCTCAATTACATCAACAAGGGTTTGTTCACGCTGTGCGGGAAAAGGTAAAATTATTGATTCACCTTGCCCTCGCTGTTCAGGTCAAGGCAGAACAAGAAACTCAGCCAGGAGGGAAATTGAGATACCTGCCGGTATCGACAACGGTCAGACGCTTCGTGTTGCAGGCGCAGGCGACGCCGGTATAAACGGCGGTCCGAACGGTGATTTGAACGTAACAGTTTCGGTAAGGCGTGACAGCGTATTTGAAAGAGACGGCTTTGACGTTTGGACGGAGATCCCCCTCACCTTTACGCAGGTCACTCTGGGTGATGAGATTACCGTGCCAACGGTTGACGGAAAGGTGAGATATACAGTACCTGCCGGAACACAGACGGGAACAGTTTTCCGTCTGAGAGGAAAAGGAATCAAAAAACTCAACAGAAACGACAAGGGCGACCACTATGTAAGGGTCGTTGTTGAAACGCCTAAGGGACTAAACAAGGAAATGGTAAGAAAGCTTAATGAATTCGACAGTCTGCTGAGCGAAAGAAATTATGCGAAAAGACAAAGCTTTCTTTCAAAACTGAAAGAAAGAATTATGTAATAAAGTAAAAATAAACCTATCGTTTTTAGAATTTGCGATAGGTTTTTTATTTTTTAAAATTATAAAAAAATAGTATTGCTTTTGTATTTGATTTATGTTAATATGTAAAGCGTATGTGATTATATATAAATTAAAAATTAGAAATAATTTACAGGAGAAAACAAATGATAGATTTTATTGATTTAAGCGGCGAATGGTCGCTTGAGCTTGATGAAAAACTGGAAGGTAAAACGCCTCCGTTCAGCGACAGCATTATGCTCCCAAACTCCACCTCAAATGCGAAAAAGGGCAAATTCAATTATAAACGTGAGAAGGATTATCTCACAGACACATATTATTTTGAGGGCTGGGCTTGGTTTTCAAAAGAGGTCGACTTTACAAGAGCCGTAGGCAAAAATGCATTTATATTTTTAGAGCGCACAAGAATAACGACTTTATACATTGACGGCAAGGAAGTAGGAACCTATGATTCTTTGGTTTCTCCACATATCTACAACATAACAGATTATGTAACAGAAGGTATCCATACAGTTACCGTAAGGGTTGCAAACTTCGGTTATAGAACAGGCGGCGGACATTTGACCTCTGCTGATACCCAGACAAACTGGAACGGTATCATAGGCAGATTGGAGCTTCAGATTTTCGACAATACCTATGTTGAGAATGTCTTTGTGGAAAGCGATATACATTCTAAAACGCTCCATATAAAAGCCAATGTAGTCGGAGAAAGCTCCGGCACTGTAACCGTATCAGCAGTTGGGTTTGACGGTCCAAAAGCTAAAAACGACCAAATGATCCCCCCTTGTGATTATGAGTATAAAGACGGAAAAATCGACGTCACCTATCAAATGGGTGAAAACGCTTATCTTTGGGACGAATACCGCCCTTATCTATACAACCTTTCAATTACCATAGGAAACGACACTTACAGCACTATCGTCGGACTTCGAGAGTTTAAAACTGACGGTGATAAGTTTACTATAAACGGCAAAAAGACATTCCTTAGAGGAAAACATGACGGATTGATTTTTCCAAAAACAGGATTTATGCCGACAGACGTTTCAGAATGGCTAAGAGTTATGAGTATATCTTTGGATTACGGAATGAATCATTATCGTTATCACACCTGCTGTCCGCCCGAGTCGGCTTTTACTGCGGCTGATATGCTGGGAATTTATATGGAGCCTGAGCTGCCTTTCTGGGGAACGATCTGTGCAAAAGATGAAGATGGATACAACGAGGTCGAGCAAGATTTTCTTATTGAAGAGGGCTTCAATATGATGAAGTTTTTCGGTAATCACCCGTCATATTGTATGATGTCGCTCGGCAACGAGCTTTGGGGAAGCCCTGCTCGCTTGAATGAGATAATTGGTTATTTCAAAGCTGAAGACACAAGGCATCTTTACACACAGGGCTCAAACAACTTTCAGTTCTTCCCCTCTGTTTTGGAAAACGATGATTTCTTCTGCGGGGTAAGACTCTCAAAAGACAGACTTATAAGAGGTTCTTTTGCAGCATGCGACGCTCCTCTCGGGCACATTCAAACAAGAAAGCCTGCAACCGATATGTGCTACGATAGTATTATCCATCCTACTGTTAGTAACGAAAATAACACAGCAGATAGTGAGGAAACCGTACAGATACAATACGGAACAACTGTAAAAACTGTTAAAGCAAGCGAGGCTGACGCAGGATTTATACCAGACGTTCCTATTATTACACACGAAATAGGTCAGTATGAAACATATCCTGACTTTGACGAAATCAAAAAGTATACCGGGTCTTTAAAGCCTAATAATTTTGAGATATTCAAAGAAAATATGGAGGCAGCAGGACTTGGACACTTGGCTAAAGACTTTTTCAATGCCTCAGGGAAGCTGTCAGTTTCCTGCTATAAAGAAGAAATGGAAGCGGTATTCCGTTCAAGACTACTCGGAGGATTTCACATTCTTGACATTCAGGATTTCAGCGGTCAGGGAACGGCGTTGGTAGGAGTTCTTGACGCATTTATGGATCAAAAAGGCATTTGCTCGCCTAAGGAGTGGAGAAAATTCTGTTCTGACGCTGTTTTACTAGGAAAATTCGACAGCTACACTTACGAATTAGGAGATAAATTCAAGGCACATATAGAGCTTGCCTACTACAGAAAATACAGCATTGATTCAAAAAATCTGACTTGGGAGCTTAAATGTTCTTGCGGAAACGTCATAGCAAGCGGAAATGAGACTATACATCAGGCAGACGGGCAAAACTACATTGACATTTGTGATATTGAGGTCACACTTCCCGAAGTTGATACTGCCAGAGCCGTTGAGCTTATTCTTAATATTGAGGGAACTGATATACAAAACTCATATAAAATCTGGGTGTTCCCAAAGATTGAGAGCGTTGATATTTCAGGAGCATATATTTTCGAGAGTGCTGACTCCCCTGCTGCTAAAAAGCTTTTATCACAAGGCAAAACGATACTTATCGTACCTAATTTTGAAAAACTAAACGAAAACGATTTTATACAAGGGTTTTACTGTCAGGATTTCTGGTGCTATCCTATGTTCAGCACAATATCAAAGATGATGAACAAAGAACTTCCTGTCGGCACTATGGGGCTTTTAATTGACAACACTCATCCTGCGCTTTCGCAGTTCCCTAGTGAAACCTTCTCGACCGAGCAATGGTGGGAGATCGTTGAAAATTCAAAGAGCGAGATTTTAGACAGTTGTTATGAAGACAAGAAGTTTATCATTCGCACTATAGACAATTTTGAACGAAATCACCAATTAGGAATGCTTTATGAGTATGAACGCAGTGGCGGAAAAGTCGTTGTATGCAACTGTGATTTCAACAAACTTTCAAAAAGTGTGGCTGGAAGGCAGTTTATAAAATCTGTCATTGATTACTGCAAGGAATAAGAATTGTCATATAAACTTAGTATAAGTCATAAAATTTGGTTTAATAAAGTCTTTTAAGTGGTTGAGTTTTTACTCAACCGCTTTTTAGCCATTTAAAGCTAGCCAAAACAATTGCTAATTTTTTAAAAAAAGTATTGACAAAGAAAGTTCATAGTGGTATAATTAATATGCACTTAAAGAGTGCTTTAAAATTTATCGCGGAGTGGAGCAGTTCGGTAGCTCGTCGGGCTCATAACCCGAAGGTCGTTGGTTCAAATCCAGCCTCCGCAACCAGTTGAAAGCCTTGAAATCAAACGGTTTCAGGGTTTTTTCTTTTATTCGGAAAAATTAAAAATCTATTCAATTTCCCTCCCGTTTCCCTCCGAGCATCCAAAAACTCTAAAATATTAGTCGATTTATGCATATCTGCTCAATGTCCTTTCAATTGTATTTGCGGCTTCTCTATCTTTGGATTTTAACGCATGTGCATAGATATTAAGAGTAGTTGCAGTATTTGCATGTCCAAGTCTTCTTGATACAGTACATACATCTGTACCCTCTGCAATCATCAACGTTGCGTTAGTATGACGAAGTGAATGAAGCGTTACATAAGGTAACTCACTTCTTTTAATAAATTTTGCAAACCAGTTTGTAATAGTATCAGGGTGAATAGGCTGTCCATTCCATGAAGTAAATAACCTGTCACATTCGCACCATTGATCTCCTGCTTTAAAACGTTGCTCAATTTGCCATTGTCTATATTTTCTTAACATAATACAAGCAGTGGTACTCAATGAGAAATGACGAATTCCTGATTTTGTTTTCGGCTCTTTGGTAATCATAGTTTTATTTCCTATGTACTGAGCAGAACGGCATACATGCATTACTTGATTTTGAAAATCAATATCCTTCCATTCCAATCCACATAGCTCCCCACGGCGAATACCAGTATAAACAAGCAGAGTTATCATAGTTCTATACTGAATTGGCTCATTATCAAGCATAGTTATCATTTGTCTAACTTCTTCCTCATTCAAATAGCGTATTTCCCTATGAGGTACTTTGGGAGGATCTGCACGCTCCGCAACATTTTTTTCAAGCAATCCCCACTTTACAGCAGTTGATAAAATTTTAGATATTACTCTATGGTGGTCAAGAATGGTTTTCGGTGCTAATCTTCCACCGTTGATTAAATTACCGTCCTTGTCGTATTTTTTCTTTTGATTAACACCGTCTGCCTCCAAACTTCTGTAAAAAGCATTAAGTTGCAACGGAGTAATATCTTTTAGTTTTAAGTGTCCTATTCCTTTATTGATACGTCTTAAATAAATCTCGTATCTGGTAAAGGTTTTAATTGCGAGTTTATCTTTTGCATATTCGTCCATCCACCTTTTTGAAAAATCAACAAAACGAATTTTATTATCAGGACAAATTCCGCTCTTGACTTCTTCCTCAAAAAGAACCTTTTGCCGTTCCAATTCTTTTTCGATTTGTCTAGGTGTCATACTCTTATCAGGTACCCACGTTTTAGATTTTCCTAGTTTTTTACCATTAATATCAATTCCGCAGGAAACACGAATTTCATAACCACGTCCTTTCTTTCTTGCTGTTGCCATATATCTACATCGCTCCTTTCATAATTTTTTAAATTTGTCCCCCTAAACTAATTATTGCTCAAATTTTTGTAGATTGCAAAACATTTTCTCTGATTTTCTTTGTTTTTCACTATAACTCAATGTATTAGTCGATAGTATAAGCTCTGATACTGAGTATCAATACCAGGGATTTTACTATAGCAATTTAGTTTAGGCATTAAGATACTCAATTAAAGTATCATAAATTATCAGCGTTTTTCTGCCAGATTTTTTGGATGGAATTTCGCCATTACGGACAAGACATTTTAAAGCATTTAATGTTAAAGCCGTTTGGGGATCTTCCTTTTTAATCTGTTGATACGCTTGAGTTATCAAACGCATTTTGGGAAGCACTGTCATTTTTATCACTCCAATCGTTTATTTTTATTCTGCACAAACATTCAGGCATGTAAATATTATTTCTGTTAAATTAATATTATTGTTGCTACTTTCAAGTAATTCATGGCAAGCAATATCATTGCCTATTAATACTGCTTTCTCATATAATAGATGTATTGTTGTTTTTCATTATAATCATCCTTTCTTTTCATAACTGTTACATTTTCCATTTATATAACTATTTCTTTTTAAATTGTATTGTTCATAAGTAATAGTATTTACTGTAACGTCATCATTCGTTGTAATTACGTTGCTATACGCATAACATGGAGAATGATTGTGTACAATTTTCTTAACGTCTCCATGTGAGATAATAATTGCTTCGGGTTTCTTAATCCCTTTGGAGCAAGTATAAAATTTGAAGTTTGGCGGATAGAATTTTATTCTTGAACCTTTTTGAAATGCTTTACTTGTTTCATCGTCTTTTTCAATAGTGCTGAACTGTACTGAAAAGTATGCGCCAAAATTATCTGCAAAAGGTAAATTTTCAACCCAAACGCCACCCTTGCCCCAAATAGATTTTATCTTTTCTTGACTTATATATAAATTTCTTGTTTGGGTATCTTTAATCAAAATATGTAAGTGCCAATTACCATTTTCCTGTGGCTCAAGTATTCTTATATACTCACAGTTGGGATAACGATATTTCAACAAACTCCAAAATTTGTTGAAATCCTTATTTGCCTGTTTATAGTCCGTCATTTCTCTATCATATGTAAGTGTAATAAATTTTTCTGAATTGTTACCAGTAAAATTAAGATTTATTATTCGTCGTAAAACTTTTACAGAGTTTTTAAAATGATTCTGCGAATGTTTTTTATCCTTATTTTTTGAAAAAGTAATATATTCACCTGTGGATTGGTTTATACAACCGTCCTTGCTTATTTTCTTATAATTATGAATTGTGTTACTTGCATTTTGAATCGTAATTGCTTCAACAATGTGATTCCCTATATAAACTTTAGTAAGTTTATCATTTGGAATGTAGTGTGCTTGTTCTTTTCTAATTTTAATTTTTTCTGACATAATATTCCTCCTTAAAAAAAGCCTACAATATTAATAACGTTTTCACTCCCATAAAAACATCAAGATTTTTATAGAAATTAACAAAATATTTACATCTTGATTTTACGGTTCTATAATTAATAACGAAATAGAAAGCAAAAAACATCAAAACTTTTTAAAAATTTTTCAAAAGTTATTTCGGCAAAAATAAAATAATAGTAAATAACAATGATTTGATACAATATTTTTCTATCTCAAATAAGTTTATATAAAAGCGTTATTTTTCTTCTACGAAACATTATCCATAAAAATAATTTGACTGTTTATGAGATTTTAAATAGAATCCTATAAATAACATAATTATTTCACTGCCTGAATTGTTATAAGTAGGCAAAAAGGGGGGTGTATAGAATGATGGAGATTACTATTATCAATCCGATAGAGCAAATAGAGCTAATATGTCAGGCTATGCTTGATTTACAGTACTTTATCAAGAACGATATTAATGATTCTATTAAAACTCAATTTTTTCAAATTAATAAATCACTAACGATAATTCACAAAGAATTGAAAAAACTCGGATATTAAAATATTTTTCTCAACACTAAACGCATACATAGGTTTTTGAAGTGTCTGCAGACGTCATAGAGAGGTTTAATTAAGTTTGGCGAAAAACTTTCCCAATAAAAAAGAAAAGCCCTCTGTGGGGCGTATAGGCAAAAATAAAGACGCTTAGGTTTTTTAGTCTAAGCGCCTTTGTTAAATTGTCTAGTTTAAAAATAAAAAATATTTATATTATCCAACTAACTCTCCCGTAGTTTTTAGTTCACCAGTTTCAGCATCAAGTTCAAAGGAGACATATGGATTTGCAATTATGATTTTTTTATCTACAAACTGAACAGAATTCATCCAATCAAAAATATAATACTCATTTGTAATATTAGTCTTCCATACTATATTACCTTCAAGATCCACTTTCATTACCGAATCTGCATTTGAAGCTGAAAGCATAATTAAACCGTCGGATATTTTTCTTATATCGGATTTAGTACCTACATAGCTTGGCGTAGTAACATCCTCTCCTGTTGCCATATCAATTATATAAAGATCATTGTTTGCAACAATATAGAAATTCTTTTGAGTATAGTCGTAAACTCCATTTATGGTTTCTTCAAAATCTCTTTGCCATATTTTATTAAAATTTTCATCATAATATCCTACGGTTAATGTTTTAAGATCGGTATCAAAAGTATAAATAAGATAATGCTGAAAGTCCGGAGTAAACTCGAATTTTCTGATTATATTTGAATCATCAACTGAAGTGCCTGTTCCACCAATACTAGAACTAGACTTCGCATCTTCTATAACTCCATTTTTTAAATACATTCTATACTTAGTAAATTTTGAATTGGATTGATTCTCAGGTTCACAAATCATAAACGGATTATCATCAAAAGTACATTCACCTGCACCCGCACTGGAATCATAATCCTCGCCATCAGAAGCATTTCTAACTTCTACACTATTACCAAATAATACAGTTGCAACTTTTTTAATAAAGTCAGGTTCAAACACATCGGGACTACTTATCCCATTGTTAAAAAATGTTCGATACGCATTAATAGTTGGGACGGTATATGAGATTTTGTCTATGATTGTAGTCTCAATTTTATTATATCTTCCATAAACAACAATATCGTCCCCTGTAACAAGTCTTGTGTCTGTCTGTTTTCCTTTAATTACAATAAGATTGTTTTTTGTTTTCTCTTTGTATTCATCATACATTACTCCCATATTTGAATCTCTATAGTAAAATAATCCCTCATTTTTTCCAACCCAGACTAGCATTTCATAATCATCATCTGTTGATTTAATTATCTTCTGAATTGTTCCTGTGAAATAGATTTGTGCACCCTCAAAAATTGACGGATAACGAGCAAGAAACTCATAATCAGTAATATCTATGTAGTCATCATCAAAATACTGAGATACCAGTTTTTGTTCTTCGGTTAATTCAGTTGTACTGTCTATTTTTATGTTTCTTAATCCTAGATAATTATCCGCACCTGTATTTTCTTCCTCGGTTGTATTTGCATTTGATTGATACTGTGAGTTTTCTATTGTATTACTTTCTGTCTGCAAGTTGGAGTTATCATCAACCTTATTGTTTTGAGAGTTTCCATTCTCTTTTCCACAGCCTGCTGAAATAACTGTTAAAAGTATGCACATTATTAAACTTATAAATCTTTTCATTAATAGAATTCTCCTTATTTTACATTAGAATTTTTTGATATGAACACTGCTTCAATGTTATTGAAAGTTGTTGCATTATTCATAACATAGCTTCTTGTAACAAAACCAAATATTGAACCTATAACACCTATTACTCCGCCGAACAAAATATTATAGATCAGATTTCCAATACGACCACCTATAGGTGAAAACCTATTTACAATGCCAACAGGGTTAATCAAAACCTCTCTACTGTATTTGAAGTCATTTGATGATACTTTATAATTTACAATTGAGATTACTATTAAAACGAGTCCCTGAACATAATATACCATTGCTGTATCTTGAGTCCAAGAGTAGCCTGATAATGAAATACCTTGTATTAAAAGAATAATACCTAATAACAACTGCAAAGATGCTATAACGACCCAAATTATTGCCTCAGTCTTAACTTTTCCAGAAAGTCTTTGCAAATATGAATATGCTGTAGGCTGAGTGAAATTATTTGCTTGGTACTGGTAGTTTTGTTGTGGATTAAACTGTTGATTATTTACTTGTGATTGATTAATTGTTTTTGGTTGTTCACCTACCTTGTTTCCACACTTAGGACAAAATAACATTTCATCTGTTATTTCTGTTCCGCATTTAATACAAAATGCCATTTTTAATTCCTCCAATTCTTTTCTGATACTTGTTTATCAGAATATTATTTTTTTTTCATACATTTCATCTGAATATCAAAAACAAAATGTGTTACAATAGCATTATAATACTATTTATTAGTTTTGTCAACGATTATCTCGTTTTTTTATTGAAAATAATTCATTATCTCCTTTAAAATAAAAACAGGAGTTGATACAATGATTTTTTCTGATAAATTACGATTGCTTATAGAAGAACAAGATTTAACACAGAAGCAATTAGCATATGATTTGAAAATACCTGTTTCTACATTAGGCGGGTATGTTCAAGGAACAAGCGAACCGGATTTTCAGACATTAAAAATCATTGCCAATTATTTTGATGTTACAACAGATTACCTTTTAGATTTTTATACAAACCAAGTCAAAAGCAGCAAGGAAGATGATTTAATAAGAATATTCCGTTCACTATCACCTGAGCAACAGGATTTATATTTGGAGCAAGGAAAAGCCTTTATAAAAATAAAAGCAAAAGACAGTGCAAAATCATCAAACTCCATTTCAAAAAAGTAGAGTAACGTAGAATAAATTCCCTCCATTTTCCCTTCCTCTAAATTTCATTAGACTTTAATATATTGCAATACATGAGCAGGGGGACTTACTCAGATTGCACTATATTATCATAGATTTACTTACGCTGAAATTGGCAATTATTGAGAGTTTGCGCTCATAACCCGAAGGTCGTTGGTTCAAATCCAGCCTCCGCAACCAACAACGGTGACGTTGTATCCAGTCCGCGCATTAGTTAGTGCGTGGATTTTGTTTTTCATCGCGTTTATTTATGATAAATAAGTTTCACATCTACGGTACAAAATAGGCGTTTGCAGGCTTTGCAGACGTCTTTTTTATTACTTAAAAAATGGTTTGGGGACTACACGGGGACTACATTTTGTTAAACATTAAAACAAGAAAATCACGATAAATAAGCGTTTATCGTGATTTGTAATCTGGCAGGGCAGATGATTTCAGATAAATCCATTCCAAAAGCGAAAATCAATCGTTTTATAAAGTTCAAAATTTGCACCGCATAAAACAAAGATACATGCAATTTTTCTTTTTTTGCCGTAGTTGCTCATCGGAATACTTGACAAATTAAGATACTAACGATATAATAATCATAAATTCACTATATAAGAGGTGAAACATCTTGCAAATATATGTAAAAGAAATAGAACAACAACTTTACGCCGGCTTTGGCAACAAATACAAGGCATTTGGCGGCTTTATCGGCACGGATTACTGGAACGTCTGTCTGGAGGCAGTACGTGACGAATCTCTTTTGTCGCACATCATCTTCTGCAACGACGTGATGCAAATCCCGCCGACTCACACCTTTCTGCGCGCCCGCCCTATCGACGCGCCGCTGTCGGAGTTTGACAAACGGGCGATCGGGGCGTTCTGGGGCTATGTTTTCAAATTCGTGTTCGGCTACGTCCACCAAAAAAGCGTGACTGCCCGCGTCAACACCGTTCGCACCGCATCGTACTTTTCCGACCCGCCGGAGTCGGTGGAAATATTAAAATAAAATTTGAAAGGACGAACCATTATGAGCGCAACGAAAAGCACACAGAAAAAAAAGCAATTCCCTCCGGAAGTAATATCCCTGTTTGAACAGGACGCAAATATATGGTATAAAAAGGTAAATAAAACCATTGCAGAAAAATTTGCGGAATATATTCTGAAAGATGGAACCTTCGGAATCTATTGGCTTTTTTCAATCGGAAAAATTACCCGTTGGAAGGCAAAAGGAAAACCTCGAGACGATAAAAACATACGGTTGTATCCCGTAGACCACAAGGATACGCAAAAAGGTGATAATGACAACAATGAAAAACACATTTGCAAAAGGATTTTTAAGGCATCGAAACAAGAAGAAAAGCTATACAAATCTACTATCGGGAAAATAATTGATTATGAAACGCCGATTCGTAACACAAGCGAAGACGAGGGGTATAAAGGAATAGATTTGCTTTCTTATAGCAAAGACAGCAACATCCTGTATTTTTTGGAAGCAAAGGGTCCCTCTTCCGGTGAATCTCTTCTTCGCGCAGTCTTAGAGGTATTTACTTATTGGAAAGTTGTGGATCACGAGAAATTATTATATGATTTCAAAGATAAAATGCCGGAGCTTTCCATCGACCCATTCGAAACGAAAATCAAAAAGGCTGTTTTGTTGTTTGAGGGTTCGCCGATTTATAACGAATATGTCAACAATGAAAGCCCCAATACCATTAAGCTTATGAAAAAGCTCGGCGTCGGGTTTTTCGGTATCAAAAAAGTCGGCGACGGATATGAGGTATTCGTCCCGTAAATTGCAGAGTTCACGCCCGCAGGTACACGCCTGCGGGCTCTTTTTTTGCGCACCGGTTGACAAAATAAAATCCGTCTGTTATAATGCTAATAACCAACGTATTATAAAATCATTATTATAACGGAGGGAAAGATATGAAAATCACCGTTCACAGGGGAACGCATCAAATCGGCGGGTGCGTGACAGAAATCGCTTCGGGCAACGACCGGGTCTTTATCGACTTCGGTACCGACCTGCCGGGATGCGATGGTAATCACCCCGCAAAGCCTATACCGGGCTTGACCGTGCCGGACGGCTCGAACTGCGCGCTGTTTCTGACTCACTATCACGGCGATCATGTCGGCCGCCTCGAAGAGGTCGCGCCGGGCGTGCCCGTCTATTTTGGAGCGACCGCGCGGGAAATCTATCTGCGCTATCTCAAGCGGATCGGCAAAGAAATCATCGACCATGCGGAAGCAATGTTGCCCATCGCTCCGTTGCGCACCATGCGGCACGGCCGTATTTCCGTCACGCCGCTGATGGTGGATCATTCCGCCTTTGACGCTTACATGTTTTTGATTGAGGCGGACGGCAAAAAAATTCTGCATACCGGCGATTTTCGTCTGCACGGCTTTCGGGGGAACAAAACGCTGCCTATTCTGCAAAAATATGCCGGAGATGTCGACCTCATCATCTGCGAGACAACCAATCTTTCCCGTGATGAAATCGGAATGACCGAGCGCAACCTGCAAAACGAAGCGCACAAAATTATGCAAGAGAACAAATATGTTTTTGTGCTTTGCTCCAGCACAAATATCGACCGCATTGGTGCATTTTATCATGCCAATCCTCACGGGAGGTTGTTCGTCTGTGATGAATATCAAAAAGAGATTTTAGGAATTGTGCGGAAAAATCATGCCTTGAAAAGCCGATTTTACAATTTCTCCCATGTGTACAGTTACGGTGCAAATCTCGATGCACTGTTGGACGAACAAGGATTTTGTATGTTGATTCGGCAAGGCAGTCAGTTTGCTCGGCTGCTTGATCAATATCGCGGTCGGGACGCCGTTGTCTATTCCATGTGGAGCGGCTATCTTAAAGGCGAAACACGCAACGAAGATCTGGCGGCCTTTTTGGCGAAAGAACAACTTGTCTTTCTGCACACCAGCGGCCATGCCTGTGCAAGCGATTTAGTCGCCCTGTGCCGAACGATTCGCCCAAAGTGCGGCGTGATTCCTATTCACGGTGAAACGCCGGAACAGCTCTCGGCACTGCTGCCGGAAATCGACATTCACATTTTGAACGACGGGGAGATCTTTTTTCTATAAAATAATCTAATCAAAAGTCCTGCAACAACTCCGCATACAAAGCAGGATACCAGCCTAACTGTCAGAGCTACACTGCCCAAAGCAGTGCTATACAGAATAAGCTGAGGATTGAGCAAAATAGAACTCATCATAAACGCTGCCAGCCAATCATCACG
>CANQCL010000011.1 GCA_947589215.1 uncultured Clostridia bacterium | reverse complement strand
TTTTCTCCACCCGTTTTTCGAGTGCCTGATTATTATATCATGTGCCTTTTTCTTTGTCAAGGGGTTTTTTAAAAAAATTTTATAACCATTATTTTTAACAAATAAACCATACTTTTTTATCTAATATTCCACATAATATCTATATTAATAATTATATATGATAAATTTCTCTACCGTTAAAAATATCTCGTTTTTTGTTGACATATAAGAAAAGTAGTTGTATAATAAATTTATAACCTTATCAAGAGCGGCGGAGGAATCAGGTCCTGCGAAGCCCGGCAACCTAATTTTTAATTAAGGTGCTAAATCCTGCGGTAGTAAATCCGAAAGATGAGGAATTTAGATGATAAATTCAAGCGTTTCGGTTTTGAAGCGCTTTTTTATTTATTAAAATTTGGAGGAATTTAAAATGTCAAGAAATCTTTTTACTTCTGAATCAGTAACAGAAGGACATCCCGATAAAATATGCGACCAAATTTCAGATGCAATCTTAGACGCAATGCTTGAGCAAGACCCTTATTCAAGAGTTGCCTGCGAAACAGCAGCTACAACAGGAATGATTTTATGTATGGGCGAAATAACTACAAAAGCACAGGTCGATATTCCTGAGATTGTTAGACAAACAGTAAATGAAATAGGATACGATAACGACTCTTATGGCTTTAACGGCAATACCTGCGCTGTTATTACAACTATCGATAAGCAGTCTCCCGATATAGCGCAGGGCGTTGACAACGCTTTGGAAGGACGTGAAACGAACTTAAATGATATCGGCGCAGGAGATCAAGGTATGATGTTCGGATATGCCTGCAATGAAACTCCCGAGCTTATGCCTATGCCGATTTCTCTGGCGCATAAGCTTGCCCAAAAGCTTACTGAGATCAGAAAAAACGGCACTCTCCCCTATCTGCGACCTGACGGTAAAACTCAGGTGACAGTTGAATATGAAAACAACAAGCCAAAGAGGATCGACGCTGTTGTTATTTCTTCTCAGCACGATGATAATATCACGCTTGAAAAAATAAGAGAAGACATTATTAAGTATGTAATAAAGGCAGTAATACCAAACGAGCTTCTAGACGATAACACTCTTTACTATATCAACCCTACAGGAAGATTTGTTATAGGCGGTCCTCACGGCGACAGCGGACTTACCGGAAGAAAAATAATTATAGATACCTACGGCGGAATGGGACGTCACGGCGGCGGAGCTTTCTCGGGAAAAGACCCCACAAAAGTCGACCGCTCGGCGGCTTATATGGCAAGATATGTTGCCAAAAACATTGTTGCCGCAGGTCTTGCCGATAAGTGCGAGGTTCAGCTTGCTTACGCTATAGGTGTTGCGTCTCCTGTTTCGGTTATGATAGATATCAACACGTTCGGTACAAGCAATTTGAACTCTGACAAATTAAGCGAAGCTGTCAGAAAGGTTTTTGATTTACGTCCGTCAGCTATTATTGAAACGCTCGGTCTTCGCAAGCCTATTTATAAAAAGCTCGCAGCATACGGCCATATGGGACGTGAAGATTTAGACGTCGCTTGGGAGAAAACCGACAAGGCGGAAGAACTTAAAAATGCTGTTTATAATTAATTTATAATATATTGGTAATTACTAACGTTAAAAATTATTCAATAAATTAATAAAGGGTGATGTGTAATGAATTTATTTTTAATTCTGGCATTTTTATTTTTTATTGGTTCTGTTTCGGGCTGGCTTATTGAACTTCTTTTTCGACGTTATTTTTCCAGCTCCAATCCGGAAAGAAAATGGATCAATCCGGGATTTTGCATCGGTCCGTATCTGCCTTTGTATGGCATAGGATTATGCGTATTATATTTATTGGCTTCAATGAATATCTTTAACCAGATCGATCCTATTTTTAATAAAGCATTAGTTTTCATTCTTATGGCTGTATGTATGACTGCTGTTGAATACATAGCCGGAATTATTAGTGTAAAAATATTTAAAATCCGTTTGTGGGATTACAGTAATGAATGGGGAAACATTCAAGGGATTATTTGTCCAAAATTTTCGTTGATTTGGGCATTGCTTGGTTCTGCATACTACTTTCTTATTCACCCTTACATTCTTAACTCTTTGAAATGGCTGTCTAAAAACCTTGCTTTCTCCTTTGTTATTGGACTGTTTTTCGGCGTTTTTATAATTGATGTCATAAAATCCGCACAGCTCATTACAAAGCTTAAAAAATTCGCTGATGAAAAAGATGTTATCGTCAAATATGAACATCTCAAAGAGTATATACGCAAAAAGCAGGAAAAAACAAACCAAAAGCATTATTTTTTCCGACCATTTCATTCTAATCAGACAATAACCGAGAATTTAAAAGAAATGTTTGAATCTTTGGAAAAACATATGAAACACTAAAATATAACTACAGAGCTTTTTAAAATATTAAAAGGTTGCCGATTTTCAGGCAACCTTTTTTATAAAACTATTCTCTCATTTTCACTGGATTTAGGTCTTGTCATAAGCTCTTTTAACGCAGCATCGACCTGCTTTCCTTCAAACAAAACCGAATAAAGCTGTTCGGTTATCGGCATCTCGACCCCCTGAGCCTTTGCAAGTGCATAAGCAGTTTTCGTACAATAATACCCCTCAACTGTTCCTACCGCTCTTACAGCCTCTTCGGGAGTTTGACCTTTACCTATCAATATACCTGCTCGTCGGTTTCTCGAATGCATACTGGTGCAGGTCACGATCAAGTCTCCTATTCCTGTCAACCCTGCAAATGTACTGGTATTTGCCCCTAAAGATACCCCCAAACGAGCTATCTCGCTGATACCTCTCGTCATAAGAGCCGCCTTTGTGTTATCACCAAAGCCCATACCATCGCAAATTCCAGCTGCAAGAGCAATTATATTTTTCAGCGAACCGCCTATCTCACATCCTACAATATCATCATTGATATATATTCTCAAAACCTGACTTGACATTGTATCCTGAATATATTTTGCGGCATCGTGATCCTTCGACGAGACTACAACAGTTGTGGGAATACCCTTTGCAAGCTCTTCAGCATGTGATGGTCCCGTAAGTACGACCACCCTGTTCTTATCAAAAACCTCTGAAACAACAACGCTCATTCTCTTTAGAGTTCCGTTTTCTAAACCCTTAGATGTGTTCACAATATACGTATTTTCACTGATATAAGGTTTTGCAGTTTCGCAGGTTTCCCTTACAAACGAAGAAGGAATACCTACAACTGCGATATCCTTGCCGCTTACGCAGGAAATATCGGTAGTCAGCTTAACGCTTTTGGGAATTATAGTGCCCGGAAGCTTTGCTTTAAGTTCTCCCGTTCTTTCTATGGTATCTATTTCATCTTTGAACTTCGACCACACAGTCACATTGTGACCCAGCCGGTCGCACATAACAGCAAGCGAAAGCCCAAATCCTCCAGAACCCATAATAACTATATCTGCCATATTGATCCTCCGTCATATTTCATATTAATACTATTTCTTACTTTTAAAACTCAGTTTATTTTCCTCGTGGTTTTTAAGTCTGACTATGTTGGCTTTATGCTTGTATATTATCAATACTGCCAGTAAAATTGCAAACACAACATTTATCCATACTCCGTCATATCCCCGAACAGCCTGAGAGATGCCGGTAACAAAGGGATAAAAACTCATAGATACTATTGACCCTAAGGAAACATACTTAGTAATTGAAACAATAATAATAAACACAGCCAAACATAAAAGAGTAGTAATGGGGTCAACAGCAAGCATAGTAGTACAAGCAGTCAGTACACCCTTTCCGCCCTTAAAACCGTAATACAGCGGAAATATATGACCAAGCACAACGCACACCCCTGCAACATATCCGATAAAAAGACTGTCTCCGAAAAATAAAACTCCCAGAATGTCAGTTACGATAAGCCGTGCCAGAACTACAGCAATAACGCCTTTGAACAAATCGCATAAAAGAGTTATCAAAGCAGGCACTTTGCCGTATACCCGCAAAACATTGGTAAGTCCTGCGCTTTTACTTCCGTATTTTCTTATATCATCGTGTTTGAGAAGCCTGCACACTATCAACGCAGAATTAAAGCTCCCAAACAAATATGAAGCTATTGCTGTGACCGCAATACATAAAAATTCTACCATAAATAATCACCCAAGTTATTTTGTGTCGTTTACTCCCCGCTCTCTGATTACAAATCTTACAGGCGTTCCTTCCAGTCCGAATGTTTCTCTGATTTGATTTTCTAAATACCTCTGATAAGAAAAGTGAAACAGCTCCGCTTTATTAACAAATATAACAAATGTCGGAGGTTTAGTCGTCGGCTGGGTAATGTAATAGATCTTTAGCCTTTTTCCTTTATCAGATGGCGGCTGAACTCTGCTTGTTGCATAAGCTAGAACGTCGTTGAGCTTTCCTGTTGAAATTCTAATTGAATTTTTCTCGGCAACCTGCTTTATAATATCAAAAAGTTTGTCTAACCTCTGACCCGTCTTTGCAGAAATAAATACAAACGGAACATACGACATAAAGCTGAAATCATTTTTCAGCTTGTTTGTATATTCAGACATAGTATTTGTATCTTTCTCGACAGCGTCCCATTTGTTGATAGCTACAACGCACGCCTTACCCTGCTCGTGCGCATAACCAGCCACCTTAGAATCCTGTTCAGTAAAACCGACGGACGCATCTATTACAATAACTGCTACATCTGCTCTGTCAACTGCCATATAAGCTCTTAGAACACTGTACTTTTCTATGCTCTCTAAAACCTTAGATTTTCTCCTTATGCCGGCAGTATCAATAAAAACAAACTTGCCCTTTTCGTTTTCAACTAAAGTGTCGGTCGCATCTCTGGTCGTACCTGCAATGTCAGAAACGATTAGTCTTTCTTCTCCGCATATCTTATTTATAATTGAAGATTTTCCGGCGTTAGGCTTTCCTATTACAGCTACTTTTATAGTATCGCTGTCATCTTCCTCATCATCAGTATCAGGGAAATATTTGATTACCTCGTCAAGCAGTTCACCTGTACCATGTCCATGAACTGACGATACAGCTATCGGGTCTCCTATTCCAAGATTGTAAAACTCATAAATTTCAGGAGGCGGATCTCCGACACTGTCACATTTATTCACACAAAGTACAACAGGCTTTCCCGACTTCATAAGCATAGCCGCAACATCATAGTCATTTGCGGTTACACCTGTTCTTACGTCGGTAATAAAAATAATTACATCTGCACTTGTTATAGCAACCTCTGCCTGACGCTTCATCTGATTAAGAATAATATCGTCTGTTTTGGGCTCGATGCCGCCAGTATCTACAAGCATAAACTGCTTGCCGCACCACTCGCATTTTGAGTAGATCCTGTCCCTTGTAACACCGGGTATATCCTCAACAATAGACAGCTTTTGCCCTATCAGCTTATTAAATAATGTAGATTTTCCAACATTAGGTCTGCCGACGATCGCAGCTACAGATAATGCCATCGCTTCTACCTCCTTTATAATCTAATTTTTCTATAACTTTAATAAAGATTCAGCAATATCGGCGTATCCCTCGTGAGTTGTTGTATAAAACAGAGGATTTTTATCCTTATCCAAAAATGCGATATCATCAAGACCAAATTCCGTTTCTTCAACCACGTATTCTTCGCTTTCATTCACTCCAGCAAAAAAGAAAGATGAAAAACCACTCAAAAAATCCCAAAAAGTTTCATCATTATAATAAATTGAGTAAAGATACTTTTTTCCTTTTGGATCTGACCACGTTCCAAGCCATTCATTAACCTTACACTTTTCAATAAGTCTAAGATGCTCATTTGCAAACTGAACAACCTTGTCATTCTTTATATATTTCTTACTTAAACCACCAATTTGAACGATTTCTACATATACTGTTCTCTTTTTTACCCTGTTTAAAATATCTAAATACTGTTCATGAGATTTTAACTCAACTGGAACCAATTTTTCCATACTATAATACTCCAAGCTATACTTAACAAAGTTATATTTAACTCTTAATAATTTTTCACACGAAAAAAGCAGAGAAGGAAAAACTCCACCTCTGCTTTACAAAGATGCTTACTTAGCAGCATCGCTGCTTTTCTTGATAACCTCTACACCCTTATAAAATCCGCAATTTTTACAAACTTTATGTGGAGCTGTAAGCTCACCGCAATTAGAACATCTGCTTAATGCCGGTGCGTCTAATTTCCAAACAGCAGAACGTCTCTTATCACGTCTGGCTTTGGATACCTTTCTCTTTGGTACTGCCATTGTGGCACCTCCTCTTAGGATATTTTTAATTAAGTATTGTTGCGGCTATTAACTCTTTGAGCATTCGCAAGAAGCTTCATTGAGGTTTTGTCCGCATATGAAGCATAAGCCCTTGCAGTCTTCCTTACACAAAATCTTTGAAGGCAGCTGCAACAATAAATCAGAAATAGCCAACTCGTCCAAGTCGAGAACCATATTTTCGCACACAATATGCTCATCATCATCTTTTTGAGAATCACGAACTATAGTATGCTCAAAATCATAATCGTATTCCCGCTCGAACATTTTAAGACATCTGTCACAAACGTGATTCAAAACAAAACTTAAATGAAATCTTAACGTTACAATTCCCGCTCTGTTTTCGACTTCTCCGTTTATAGATACAGGTGTTTTGAATGAAACCGCCTTATAGCTTTCAAGCTCCTCAAGCGGTATTTTATAATCAATTTCCTTGCGTTCACCAACAACATCAAACAGTTGCTTCAGTTGAATTTTCATTCTAACACCTCAAACATCACAAATTACATTATAACTATTATAATTTACATTGTCAATAGTTTTTATGTAATTTTAAAACAAACTAATGCTTTAAGCTTACATAAACGCCTTTACTCTGTCAGGAAGCTCCTGTGCGTCGGTAGAAACTGTGAAAACTATATTTACATTTTCAGCATGAGCGTTCAGCTTTTCAAACATTGCGCCCAACTCATCATAATCTCTTCCGCCTATTTTCAAAATACCGTCAATAAATACCTCTTGAATATCATAATTTCCTGCCAGCATACCCATTACAAATCCGTAGAATGTATCATAGCTGTCTATTGCATATTCATCTGCGTCAACAAGTCTTACGCTGTGAGGAAGATCGTATGTCAGTTTCATTCCCTTTTCAATACAAACAACATTACCTGTTGCTTTATCTGAAGCCTCAGTAATTTTGTCAACCAAAATTTTTGTTTTTCCTGTACCTTTTTTTCCTGTTATAATGCTAATCATAATAACACTCCGTTCCGCCCATTGGGCAATTTATTTTAACGGACAGACCTGTCCGAAAATGGATTATATTAAATATAGTATAAGCCCTTGACCTACTTCAATTTTTCCTCCAGCTCCGCTTTTTGATCCTCATAGCCCGGTTTTCCCAAAAGAGCAAACATATTCTTTTTATAACTCTCAACACCTGGCTGATTAAACGGGTTTACTCCCAAAACATATCCCGAAACAGCACAAGCCTTCTCAAAGAAATATACCATCTCACCGAAGTTTTCCTCATCAAGCTCATCGACCTCGATAACTACGTTAGGTACTCCGCCGTCAGTATGAGCCAAAACAGTACCCTCTAAAGCCTTTCTGTTCACGTCAGACATATTCTGATTTGTAAGAAAGTTCAAGCCGTCTAAGTTTTCATTGTCCTCCTCCAAGAATAGATCCTGCTTAGGCTTCTTTATATCAACTACTGTCTCAAACATTATCCTTGAGCCGTCCTGAATAAACTGACCGAGCGAATGGAGATCTGTCGAAAAAGTAGCAGATGACGGGAATATACCCTTATTATCCTTGCCCTCGCTCTCACCGTAAAGCTGTTTCCACCACTCTGCCATCATTGTAAAGCTAGGCTCATAAGAAACAAGCATTTCAACAGACTTGCCCTTTCTGTTAAGTATATTTCTAACAGCCGCATACTTATAGCAGTCGTTACTATCATCCTTTGAGTATTTATCCATACCCTTCTTTGCGCCTGCCATTATCTTATCAATATCACAGCCTGCAACCGCAATCGGCAGCAAACCTACAGCCGTAAGCACCGAAAACCTTCCGCCGATATCATCTGCTATGACAAATGTTTCATAACCCTCCTTATCGGAAAGCTCTTTTAAAGTTCCCCTCTTAGCGTCGGTTGTTGCAAAAATTCTGTTTTTTGCCTCTTCCTTGCCATACTTATCCTCAACCAGCTTTTTGAAAATCCTAAAAGCAAGAGCCGGTTCTGTTGTAGTTCCCGACTTTGAGATAACATTAACGCAAATATCCTTGCCCGCGCAGATTGAGAGAATCTCCTGAAGATATGTCGGGTTTATATTGTTTCCGACAAAGTATATATCAGGAGTATCCTTCTTTAAATTATTGTAAAACGGTGACTTCAATAATTCAATAGCGGCTCTTGCGCCTAGATATGAACCTCCAATACCTATAACAATAAGAATATCAGCTTTTTCTTTTATCCTCTCAGCCGCAGCTTTAATTCTTTTAAATTCATCTTTATCATAATTATCGGGAAGGTCTACCCAACCTAAAAAATCATTACCCAGACCATTTCTTTTTTTAATAGTATTATGCGCCTCGCTTATTTGCGCTCTCATAGCTTCCATTTCGTGCTCGGCAATAAAATTACCGAGGTACTTTGTGTTTAATCTGATTGCCACTTTCCAAATTCCTTTCTAGTTTTAGCTAATTACATTTTACTATAAAACAAGTTATTTTTCAAGTGCTCTTTTTGCAACTTTATGTAACAAATAAGTTTTTGTGCAACTGATACAATTTTTATTTAATTTCTTAGTAAACTTAACAAAAGTTTACTAAACGCACCTGCTATGTCTATTCGTTTAACTTCATTCTTTGTATATATATTTCGTTTCATTAATTCCTTAGAGCCCATTTTTAAAACCAGCTCTCCTACCTTTGTATTTTTTGCCACCGGCGCCTCCAGCTTGCCCACTCTGTTACAAGTAACACTTATATCCCCTGCTGTTCCTCTCTTTACTACTATCCTTGCTGCTCCGTCTACATAAGTATCAGTTTTCAGTTCAAACCCATGTGTCACATTAATGGGTTCTACAGCGTCCTTTGGTATCTCAGGAGCATAAATATCATAACCTTCAAAGCCAAAATCAAGCATTTTCTGTGCATCGACCGCTCTGCTGTCGCTATCCTTTGTTTTTAAGGCAACCGCTATCAAGCTAAGTTCGTTTCTTGTTGCCGAAGCAACAATGCAGTTCCCTGCCTTATCTGAACCGCAAGCTTTAAGACCGCTGATACCTTTATAATTTCTAACCAATGTATTAAGATTAACAAGCTCTGCTTTTCCTCCTCTTACACTGTCCATCCATTTAGTAAAAAAGCCTTTTAGATTTTTATGCTTTAACAATTCTGCTGAAAGAATTGCTATATCCTTTGCAGTTGAAATATTAGACTCACTTATTCCTGTGCAGTCGACAAATTTGGTATTTTTCATTCCCAGTGATTTTGCACGGTTGTTCATAGCCTTGACAAATGACTTCTCGTTTCCTGCAATGCCTTCTGCCAGAACAACGCAGGCGTCGTTTGCGTTTCCAATCGTAACAGACTTTAAAAGCTCTTTTACGCTTATTTTTTCG
Organism: uncultured Clostridia bacterium; assembly: GCA_947589215.1. GTDB lineage: Bacteria > Bacillota > Clostridia > Oscillospirales > Ruminococcaceae > UMGS1601. Next base: position 58,717 of record CANQCL010000011.1, on the reverse strand, counting down.
CCAACATCCAGCCAAATCTGCGAGCCTTGCTTTGAATTTGCCGCCGCAGATGTTATAAGCTTTTTATCAAGTGTGAAGTCCTTATCTGTTTTTAACCTTTCTGCTGTAAGCAGTATAGTCATAAGCTTTGTAAGATACGATACAGGTACTTTTTCATTAGCTCCTTTTTTATAAATTATTGTCTTTGTCGAAGCCTCATACAACACTGCTTTTTCTGCCGTTACCGATAATCCCGACTTCTTATGATCATTAGATAAGTCAAGCGCTGTAGCCTCTGCTTTCTCAACTGTGCTATAACTGCTTGCGCCGTCGGCATATGCCTTTGTAAAGAACATTGACAAGGTTACTATACATAATATCAATGCTATAACATTTTTAATAATTTTCATCTCAATACTCCCTTTATATAGCATAATTTTTTCATCTAATCAAAGATAAATTTCTCTACTAAATTTTATGCTAAAGACAAGGTTTTATGCTATTAGAGGTTAGAGATTAGAGATTAGAAACAAGACCGCCGACCAGCGTGACGCTGGCTGCCCTGCTGCCTTTGGGCAGTATGCAAAATGTGTTTACCTTGTGCAACGGCAGGCTTATCAATTGATAGTTGACAATGGATAATGGATAATTGTCAGAGGCAAAACAAAAGCGTTCGGAAAAATTCCGAACGCTCTTGTTTTTCTATTTACGACTTACGACCACTGTTGTATAAGCCATAACAGGCAAAATGCCTGCAAAGCAACTCCGCTTTACTTTCTAGGATTCTGAATTGCAGCCTGTGCAGCAGCAAGTCTTGCTATCGGAACACGGAACGGTGAACATGAAACATAGTTAAGACCAATGTTGTGACAGAACTCAACTGATGTTGGATCTCCGCCGTGCTCTCCGCAGATACCGATGTGAAGATTTGGATTAACAGGCTTACCAAGCTTGATAGCCATATCCATAAGCTTACCAACGCCTGTCTGGTCAAGTCTTGCAAACGGATCAGACTCGAATATCTTAGCGTCATAGTAAGCGTCAAGGAATTTACCTGCGTCGTCTCTTGAGAAACCAAATGTCATCTGTGTAAGGTCGTTAGTACCGAAGCAGAAGAAGTCAGCCTCTGTTGCGATTTCGTCTGCCGTCAAAGCAGCTCTCGGAATCTCGATCATTGTACCAACCTCGTATTTAAGGTCAGCATTAGCAGCAGCGATCTCTGCGTCAGCAGTTTCAACTACTACCTTCTTAACACATTTAAGCTCCTTAATGTCTCCAACAAGCGGAATCATAATCTCAGGAACGATAGTCCAGTCAGGATGTGCCTTTTTAACATTGATTGCAGCACGGATAACAGCACTAGTCTGCATCTTAGCGATCTCAGGGTATGTTACCGCAAGACGGCATCCACGATGTCCCATCATAGGGTTGAATTCGTGAAGTGAAGAAATTATAGCCTTGATCTCTTCAACGCTCTTGCCCTGAGCCTTAGCCAAAGCTTCAATGTCAGCCTCTTCTGTAGGAACAAACTCGTGCAGAGGAGGATCAAGGAATCTGATTGTTACAGGGTTGCCCTCGAGAGCCTCGTAAAGAGCCTCAAAGTCAGCCTGCTGCATAGGAAGAATCTTAGCAAGTGCAGCTTCTCTCTCCTCAACTGTGTCTGAACAGATCATCTCTCTGAAAGCTGCTATTCTGTCAGCCTCAAAGAACATATGCTCTGTACGGCAAAGTCCGATACCCTCAGCGCCAAGCTCTCTAGCCTTCTTAGCGTCAGCAGGAGTATCAGCGTTTGTTCTTACCTTTAACTCTCTATACTTGTCAGCCCAGCCCATAATTCTGCCGAACTCACCTGCTATTGTAGCGTCAACAGTAGGAATAATACCGTCGTAGATGTTACCTGTTGAACCGTCTATTGAAATGTAATCGCCCTCGTTGAATGTCTTTCCTGCGAGTGTGAACTTCTTGTTCTCCTCATCCATAACTATATCAGCACAGCCGGATACACAGCAAGTACCCATACCACGTGCAACAACGGCAGCGTGAGATGTCATACCTCCACGAACTGTGAGAATTCCCTGTGAAGCCTTCATACCTGTGATGTCCTCAGGTGAAGTCTCAAGACGCACAAGAACGACCTTTTCGCCCTTAGCGTTCCAGTTTTCAGCGTCCTCAGCTGTGAATACTATCTTACCGCAAGCAGCTCCGGGAGAAGCTCCAAGACCCTTTCCGATAGGTGTAGCAGCCTTTAGCTCCTTAGCGTCAAACTGCGGGTGAAGAAGTGTGTCGAGGTTTCTTGGGTCGATCATCAAAACAGCCTTTTCCTCTGAAATCATACCCTCGTCAACAAGGTCGCAGGCGATCTTCAAAGCAGCAGGTGCCGTTCTCTTACCGTTTCTTGTCTGAAGCATATAAAGCTTTCTGTCTTCAATAGTGAACTCCATATCCTGCATATCTCTGTAGTGGTCCTCAAGAGTGTTGCAGATATTAACAAACTGTTCGTAAACCTCAGGCATAACCTCTTTAAGCTGTGAGATAGGCTGCGGTGTTCTTACACCTGCAACAACGTCCTCGCCTTGAGCGTTCATCAAGAACTCACCCATAAGGTGTTTTTCACCTGTAGCAGGGTCACGGGTAAATGCAACGCCTGTACCTGATGTTTCACCCATATTACCAAATGCCATCATCTGTACGTTTACAGCAGTACCCCATGAATATGGAATATCATTATCACGGCGGTATACGTTAGCACGTGGATTATCCCATGAACGGAATACAGCCTTAACAGCTCCCATAAGCTGTTCAACAGGATCTGTAGGGAAGTCCTCGCCAATCTTTTCCTTATACTCTGCCTTGAACTGTGAAGCAAGTTCTTTCAAGTCGTCAGCAGTAAGCTCAACGTCCTGAGTAACTCCCTTCTTTTCCTTCATTTCGTCGATAAGCTCTTCAAAATACTTCTTGCCGACTTCCATAACTACGTCTGAGTACATCTGAATGAATCTTCTGTAGCAGTCCCAAGCCCAACGAGGGTTGCCTGACTTCTTAGCCATAACCTCTACAACCTTTTCGTTAAGACCGAGATTTAAGATAGTATCCATCATACCCGGCATTGAAGCACGAGCTCCAGAACGTACTGAAACAAGTAGAGGATTTTCGTCGTCGCCGAATTTCTTTCCGGTGATTTCCTCCATCTTTCCGATATACTCCATAATCTGAGCCTGAATCTCATCATTGATCTGCTTGCCGTCCTCATAATACTGAGTACAAGCCTCTGTAGAAATTGTAAAGCCCTGCGGAACAGGCAGTCCGAGCTTTGTCATCTCAGCAAGGTTAGCACCCTTACCGCCGAGAAGCTCTCTCATAGTAGCGTCGCCCTCTGAGAACAAATAAACCCATTTTTTGCTCATTGGTATTTACCTCCATAAAAAATTTAAAATTCTTCCGGTGGGAACGGCGCTCAGCCTAATCCCGACGGACATATAATGATTATAGCAGATTTATTTTTAAATTACTAGCCCTTTTTGGAAATTTGTTTGCAAAATTGAGGGAAAATTTTATTAACATTTTTGTTAGTTATATATAAAATTGGCACAAATGGTGTTGTAAACGACAAAATAATATTGTATAATTAAAAAGCAATATATAAAAACTTTTGAAACGGAGACATTTTTATGAAAAATTCTGTTGTTATTCTTGCAGGCGGACAAGGCAAGCGTATGAAAACGGATATGCCGAAAGCACTGTGTGAAGTTTTAGGAAAGCCTATGCTTCAATGGGTTATCGAAGCCTGTGAGGAAGCCGGCTTAAATAACATATGTGTAGTCAAGGGCTTTGCAGGAGAATATATAGAAAGCTTTTTGCAGGGAAAATATCAGACTGCGCTCCAAGCTGACCGTCTGGGAACAGGTCATGCAGTTATGCAGGCGGTAAACTTTCTGCGTGAACATTCAGACGGCAACACTCTTATCCTCTGCGGAGACGCACCCTTTATCGACAGCAGAACTATAAAAAACTCACTTAAACTACACGAGGAAAAAGACTTGTCTGTTACTGTTGTAACATCTATTGTTGACGAGCCTTACGGCTACGGAAGAATCATAAGGACTGAAAACGGTATATCGGGAATTGTTGAGGAACGAGACTGCACAGATGAACAGAAAAGAATCAAAGAAATCAACTCGGGCTGTTTCTGGTTCAAAACAAAGGATCTGCTGGACGTGCTTTTCAGCATAAAGCCTGACAATGCTCAAGGCGAATACTATCTCACCGACTGTATCTCGCTGCTTATCAAAAACGGTAAATCAGCAGACGCTTATATTTCAGAAAACGAAAATGTTTCGCTCGGTGCAAATGACAGGCGTGGACTTCTCCACTTAAACGATATAGCAAGACGACAAATAATTAACAAGCATCTTGACAACGGAATTGAATTCACCTGTACAGACGGCGTAAGCATTTCAAATGATGTTAAAATCGGCACGGGTACGGTTATCCACGCAGGAGTTATCCTCAAAGGCAACACAGAGATAGGTAACGGCTGTGAGATTGGTCCGAACACCTGTCTGAACAATACAAAGGTAGGCAGAGACACGAAGCTCAACAATGTTGTTGCAAACGAAAGCGTTATAGGAAACAGAGTAACTATAGGTCCTTGGGTTCAGCTTCGCCCTAATACGCACATTGCAAACGGAGCTAAGATAGGCGATTTCGTTGAGATTAAGAACTCGAACATTGGCGAAGGTACGGCTGTTGCGCATCTAACATATGTCGGCGACAGCGATGTTGGTGAAAATGTCAACTTTGGCTGCGGCGTTGTCACAGTAAACTACAACGGCGACAAGAAGTTCAGAACGACCATAGGCGACAACTCGTTTATAGGCTGCAACACAAACCTTATCGCACCTGTTAAGATAGGCAAAAATGCATACACGGCGGCAGGCTCGACAGTCACTAAGGATGTTCCCGACGGAGCGCTGATGATAGAGAGAGGTCAGGGCATTATCAAAGACGGCTACGCTGACAGAATGTTAAAAAACAGAAATGAAAAAATCGCAAAAGAAAAAGCACAGAGAGATGCTGATGACAACAGTCAGAATTAAAAACAGGTTACTTTCTTTATCAATAATCCACTGTAAATTGTCAATTAAACAAAACGCTTTACCCCCTGTCCTATTAGGAATGGGGGTTAAAGTGGTGTATATACTTTTTAAATCAAGGAGAAAATTATGAGCATATGGGATATATTTAAAAAAATAGAAAACGGGAATAACAATGTCAAGGGTAAAATTGAATACATTATAGTTGGTCTCGGAAACTTCGGTCTGGAATATAATGAAACAAGACACAACGCCGGTTTTATGGCGGTAGACAGATTAGTTCAAAAAAACGGCTTTGACATAAGCAGAGTCAAGTTTAAATCAAAAACAGGAGAAACGCTTATTAATGAAAAGCGGTGTCTTGTACTCAAGCCTACGACATATATGAACAACAGCGGAGAAGCCGTTGCTGAAGCTATGAACTTTTACAAAATCCCGATTGAAAATGTAATAGTGATCTATGATGACATTTCACTTGAACCGGGAAAGCTGCGCATACGCAGAAAAGGTTCGGACGGCGGACACAACGGAATAAAAAGTATTATCGCTCTTACAGGAAGCATTGAATTTCCCAGAATCAAAATCGGCGTCGGCAAAAAGCCTAACCCCAATTACAACCTTGCCGACTGGGTGCTGTCGAAATTCAGCGATGAGGATAAGCAAGCTCTTGAGCCTGCATTGGAAAAAGCGGTCGATTCGCTAGGCTTTATTGTAGAAGGCAATATTGACAAGGCTATGAATTTGTATAATTCGTAATCTTATAATATAACAATATAATAGGTAAGCGTATGAAAAATATCTTTAATGAAATTTGCTGCAAGCTAGACTTCTATCAAGAAATTGAAAGGTCTATAAAAAACGGTAAAACTCCCCTGTCGCTAACGGGAGTTTCTTCCGTTCATAAAGCACATTTGGCTTTGGCTCTTAGCGAGCTGAGGCCTTGCTGTATTATCTGCGATACCGAAACCGCAGCAAGGCGTATATGCGAGGATATAAATGCCCTTTCCCACGAAGAGACTGCCTGTTTATTCCCTGCTAAAGATTTCAACTTTGCGTATGTTGACAGCTTTTCAAGAGAATACGAGCATAAAAGAATAGAGGCTCTCTCTAAAATTAGAAAAGGCTTATCAAAAATTATAGTGACAACTGCTGAAGCCTGTATGCAAGGTACGATTCCGCCTGAAAAGCTTGAGGAATACTCTTTTGACATTAAAACAGGTGATGATTTGAACTTGTCAAATCTGATATCATCACTTGTTTCGGCAGGTTACACTGATTGTGAACAGGTCGAGGGACAGGCACAGTTTTCAGTAAGAGGAGGAATAGTAGATATTTTCCCTGTTCATTCCCCGCAGCCTTACAGAGTTGAACTGTGGGGCGATACTGTAGATAGTATTCATATGTTCGAGGTTGAATCTCAAAGGAGGCTTGAGAAGGTTAATTCTTTTACAGTCTCCCCTGCTCTGGAAGTTATATTTCCGTCTGCCAATGAATTTGCCCAAAAGATACGAGAGGTTATTAAAAAGCCCAGAGGAAAAAATGCAGAAAAAATCAAGGAAAAGCTTTATGCTGATTTAGAATTACTGGAATCGGGAATTTCTCTTAGTAATCTCGATAAATACTATTCCATTGCGAATGATAAATTCTGTTCAATTGTTGATTACTTTAAGGACGATATAATTATTATATCTGAAAACTCAAACTGCAAGGAGCAGGCTAAAGCAATTTCAACTCAGCTTTCTGAGGATATAAAAATGCTCTATGAGGACGGCATTCTTTTCAAGTCTCTTGAGGGATTTTACTGCGAATATTCAGAGCTTATGCTAAAAGCGGAAAATTCATCGCTTATATACCTTGATACATTTATGAGAGGCGGAAGTGATTTAAAGCTTAAAAGTCTTATAAACGCAAATCCGCTGCAAACATCAAGCTGGAGTGGAGATATAAGACATCTTATTGAGGATTTAAAAACATACTGTGATCAAAATTACTGCGTCATTGTTTTTGCAGGGAGCGAAAAAACTCTGCCTATTTTGGCAAACGACCTGCGTGACAGCAATATACCTGCTGAGATACTCACCGATAAATCAGAAATAAAGCAAGGACTTGTATATATTACCTTCGGCAGTATAAGCGGTGGCTTTGAATACCCCGATATCAAGTGTGCGATGATAACAGGTCAAAAGATAAACTCGGCAAAGAAGAAGCCAAAGAGAAAATACAAAAAAGGCGAGGAAATCAAAAATCTCTCCGACATTTCAAACGGAGATCTGGTCGTTCACTCGCTTTATGGAATAGGGCGGTTTTCGGGTATTCAAAAGCTTGAAACAAACGGCGTTACCAGAGACTACATTAAAATAAACTACGCAGGCTCAGATATTCTGTATGTTCCCGTCACTCAGCTTGATTTGGTGTCACGATACATTGGACCCCGTGACGACGCAAATATTAAGCTAAACAAGCTTAATTCTTTAGAATGGCAAAAAACACGTAAGCGTGTTAAAACCGCAGTTAAAGATATGGCTGACGAACTTATTAAGCTGTACGCAAAAAGGCAGACGTCAAAGGGTTTTGCATTTTCTCCGGATAACGACTGGCAGGCTGATTTTGAAGAACGCTTTGAGTATCAAGAGACGGACGACCAGCTTAGAACAATAAGCGAAATAAAAGAAGATATGCAAAAGCCTATCCCTATGGACAGACTTCTATGCGGAGATGTGGGGTTTGGAAAGACAGAGGTTGCCCTAAGAGCCTGCTTTAAATGTATGCTTGATTCAAAGCAATGCGTTATTCTCGCCCCGACTACTGTTCTTGCGTGGCAGCACTATCAGACTGCTGTAAAGCGCTTTGAGCACTTCCCTGTTAAAATTGAACTTCTCTCTCGCTTCAGAACCCCAAAACAGCAAGCGCAGATAATAAAGGACCTTAAACGAGGAGTTATAGATATGGTAATAGGAACTCACAGACTTGTTCAAAAAGACGTTGAGTTTAAGAATCTCGGACTGGCAGTTATAGACGAAGAGCAAAGGTTCGGCGTTGCTCATAAAGAGCGCTTTAAGGAAATGTTTTCAGGCATTGATATTCTGACACTTTCGGCAACTCCAATACCGAGAACTCTCAATATGGCTATGAGCGGAATACGGGATATGTCGGTAATTGAGGAACCTCCGCAGGACAGATATCCGGTTCAGACATATGTTATTGAACACAATGATGGAGTTATTGCAAACGCAATATCAAAGGAACTGCGTCGGGGCGGTCAGATTTACTATATACACAATCGGATTGAAACTATCGACCGCTGTGTTTCAAAACTACAAAGTCTTCTGCCAGATGCTAGAATAGGTGTGGCTCATGGTCAGATTGCTGAAAACGAGCTTTCAGAAATCTGGCGACAGCTTATTGACAAGGAAATCGACGTCTTAGTTTGCACAACTCTTATTGAAACAGGCGTTGATGTTCCGAATGTGAATACACTTATAATAGAAGACGCAGACAGACTTGGACTTTCTCAGCTTTATCAGCTTAGAGGCAGAGTTGGAAGAAGCAACAGACGTGCGTTTGCATATTTCACCTTCAGGAGAGGAAAGGTACTTACAGAAATAGCCTCTAAAAGGCTTAACGCAATAAGAGAGTTTACCCAGTTCGGCTCTGGATTTAGAATAGCCCTGCGAGACCTTGAAATAAGAGGCGCAGGCTCTATTCTCTCGGGAAAACAGCACGGACATATGGAGGCTGTGGGCTACGATATGTATATCAGGCTTTTAAACGAAGCTGTTGCCGAGCAAAAAGGAGAAGCCCTCCCTTCTTCGCCGGAGGATTGCCTTGTTGATATTGCAATAGACGCATACATCCCTGAAAAGTATATAGAAAGTCTTTCGCAGAGAATCGACGCTTACAGAAAAATAGCTTCAATTCAAAATGATGAAGACAGCAGCGATGTTTTAGACGAATTAACTGACAGATACGGAAAAGCGCCTTCTGCTGTTTTGGGGCTTATTAATATCGCACTTATGCGCAACACAGCGTCAAAGCTGGGAATAACAGAAATTACACAGCGAGGAGACTGGCTATATTTTTACATCAAATCACCCACTATTGAGCAAATCACTACTCTTAGACAGGCTTTTAAGAACAGAGTTGACTTTGAAGAAACTAAAAAACCTCACTTTAGAGTAAATCTTCTACAAAAGCCTAAAAAGCAAAAATCTGCCGAGCTTATGAAAGAGGTTCTCGGTATAATGAACGGCAGTTTAAAGCCAGACGATATTGTTCAAAGCACAGAATCAGAAGCTTTTGAATCAAAACCAAATAAATATTTTAAAGGTAAAAAATCAAAACCACTTATGCAGAAAGGAGTTAAAAATGAATAATAAATTATTCAAAAATGCATTGTTAATAATTATAGGCTCAGCAATGTATGCATTATCCGTAAGTCTGTTTCTTACTCCAAACAAAATAGCTCCCGGAGGAGTTTCGGGTATTGCAATTATGTTAGGACATCTGACCGGTATAGGAGTAGGAGCGTTTATATTTATTCTGAATATTCCACTGCTTATTATAGGACTTATAAAGCTTGGTAAAAGCTTTTTTTGGGGCACAATGATAACTATTTTTCTCACATCTGTTCTAACCGATTTATTTGCAAAGCTCCCTCCGCTTACTAAAAACGTAATGCTTTCTGCTTTAGGAGGAGGCGTTTCGCTTGCTATTGCTATAGGGCTTATCTTTAAAGCAGGATACACCTCAGGCGGAACAGATATTATAGTGAGGCTTATAAAACTCAGACACAAGCACTTAAAAACAGGTATAATATTCATTGCCGTTGACGGAGTAATATCAATAGCGTCAGGAATAGTTTTCAGAAACCCTGATTATTCACTTTATGCGTTACTTGCACTTGTTGTTTCAAGCATCGTTTTAGACATTGTTTTATACGGAAGCGACGAAGCAAGGCTTGTTTATATTATCACTAAAAAAGAAAAAGAGATTTCAGACTACATTTTAAAAAAGCTGGATATAGGCTGTACTTTACTTGACTGTCAGGGTGCATATTCAGGGGAAAAGCGTCACACAGTTATGTGCGCTATAAAAAAGCGTGATCTTCCTCAGCTTCAGGAATACATTCTGCAAACCGACCGTGATTCGTTTATGATAGTAACCTCCGCAAATGAGATATACGGCGAGGGCTATAAACTGAGAATGAATAACTACTAACCAGCGTAACGCTGGCTGCTCTGCTGCCTTTGGTTAGTTTGCAAAATGTGTTTACCTTGTGAAACGGCTTATTAATTGATAATGGACAATGGATAATGGATAATGGATAATTGTCAGAAGAAAGCTAAAAGCGTTCAATTGCTTCTAACAATATGTCTCAACCCTGCTACAAGAGCAGTAGTAACAACTCCGATAATTGAACCTGTTACAATAGCAGATAAAAGCAAAACAGGTGCATAAATAGAAATGGCTGGTGTTCCCGTTGCAATAATGGCAACTGCAAGCTGACCTGCGTTATGAAATATTGCTCCGAAAACTGAGGTTATCCAAAGCTTTTTTTCTCCGAAAACATTAATTGTAAGAGCCATTATTACAAACGCCAGCATTCCCCCTGCAATGCTGAATCCAAAGCTTAAAATACTTCCTGCAAAAATACTGGCAAGAATAATTCTCATAATCAGAATTATAAAGGACTCCCGCCTCCCTAAAATTACCATTGCAACAAGCGTTACCACATTTGAAAAGCCCAATTTGACGCCCTGAATAGGTATTGGCGGAAGCGCAGCCTCGACCGTAAAAAGTATCAGAGAAACAGCCGTCAGAATAGCCATAGCGGTATATTTTTTAATATTCATAGATTTGTAGTTTTGCTTTTGTTTAGAATTTTTAACATTCATTCTAATCACCGCTTTATTATCAGATTTCAGCGTCAACATCTTGTGTTTCGCTCTCAACTCTTATTACCAGTCTGTTGGGTACGCAGACTATGGGAAACAAATCATTATCAATTTCACCTTGATTAACACAAATCTGATTTTTGCAGTCAGCCTCGCAGACTGATATTTTCCCATTTCTGATACGTATAATATTATAATTTTTTCCGTTTTCAATTGTAAATTCATCATCGTTATTCAAGCTTACAGTTCGGACAAGCCTGTTATTTGAATAAATTTTTGCGGTTTTCCCCGCCGTTTTTACTGAATTCATTATAAAAATGATAAGTACGGATATAATAGCTAATACTAAAAACAATATTATCCAAAGTGTATTTGAAGTAAAAATCCTTTTGGTACTTTTCATAACGATCTCCGTTCTGCATAATTCTTTTATACATACCTAAAAATATAATACACTTTTATTCTAACACAGTCAATATGAATAAAAATAACATTTTTAAAACAATTATACAAATTTATTTCAAAAATGCTTGATTTTCTCATAAAAATATGCTAAAATACAGTAGGTCTTATTTATTGTAACTACTATATGTTGTGACTTACTTTTGTGAAGTTAAATATTTATCAAAGATTTTTTAAAACTATTTCTAATGTAAAAAATTAATCAGAGATAGCATTTCACTTAATTTTCACTAAAAAAACTGCTTGATTTCTTAACATTTTTGACACATAGTATAAATTACAATATTTTGATTGATTTTTGTTTATAAAACTGGTATAATTGATAAGATGTGTTATGGCGAGGGTATAGACAGATAGAAACTCTTTGCAAATAGAACTTAAGGAGCGAGTAAATTTGGATAAGTATGTTATAAAGGGCGGCATTCCGCTTCACGGCGAAATCGTTGTAAGCGGTGCAAAAAATGCCGCAGTCGCACTAGTTGCTGCAACTATTCTATGCGACGAACCTTGTATACTGGAAAACGTCCCTGAAATAAGTGATATATCGATCTGCATTAAGATTTTAAAGGAAATGGGTGCAGACGTTAAAATATTAGGTAAAAACACAGTTGAATTTGATACGACACATATGACAAGTCCTGTTGTTCCGTACGAGTTGGCACGTTCTATGAGAGCGTCAAGCTATTTTCTCGGAACACTTCTTGGCAGATTTCACGAAGCATATGTACCGCTTCCAGGAGGATGCGATTTAGGCGACAGACCTATCGACCAGCATCTGAAGGCTTTTGCCTGTTTAGGTGCAGATTATGCAATAGAAAGCGGAACTGTGCATTTAAAGACTGATGCTCTTATTGGCAACCAGATTTATTTTGATTTTATAACAGTCGGCGCAACTATAAATGCAATTTTTGCGGCTGTTAAAACGAAAGGTCTAACAATAATTGAAAATGCTGCAAAAGAACCTCATATCGTTGACCTTGCAAACTTCTTAAACTCAATGGGCGCAGACATAAGAGGTGCCGGCACTGACGTAATAAAAATTCGCGGCATTGAATATTTAAAGGGAATAACCTATGCTATTATCCCCGACCAGATTGAAGCAGGAACATATATGGTCGCAGCAGCCGCAACAAAAGGTAATGTTCTTATCAAAAACGTTATCCCTAAACATTTGGAGTCTATAACGGCAAAGCTCCGCAAGGTTGGAGTTACCGTTGAAGAATTCGACGAAAGCATCCGTGTTTCGGTTGACGGTCCAATAATGAAAACGAGCCTTAAAACAATGCCGCATCCGGGTTTCCCGACTGATATGCAGCCGCAGTTCTCAACTCTGCTGACGCTTGCTTATGGAACAAGCATTGTAACGGATGATATTTTTGATAACCGATTCAGATACGTTGCAGAGCTTAGAAGAATGGGCGCAGATATTTCAGTTGACGGAACGGTCGCGGTTATTCAAGGTGTAGGAAAGCTCACAGGCGCTCCCGTTAAGGCAACTGACCTGCGAGCAGGTGCTGCGCTTGTTATTGCCGGACTTGCTGCTGAGGGTATTACAGAGATTGACGACATCTATCATATCGAAAGAGGATATGAAACAATAGATGAAAAGTTAAGAGCATTAGGCGCTGACATAAAGAGGGTTTATTATCCCGAATCCATTGCAATGACAAGTTGACTTATGAAAATTCAAGGCGACAGTAAGGGTCGCCTTTTATTTATGTTTACCATTATAGAAAGGAGCTTTTAAATGGCAAGAGTTTATCCCCTGTTCTCGTCGAGCAAGGGTAACACAACCTTTATCGGTAACGAAAAAGGCGGTATATTAATCGACGCAGGCGTTAGCTGTAAAATGCTTACTCAAGCGCTTCTTGATAACGGAATAAACCCAACAGCAGTTCAGGGGATTTTTATAACCCACGAACACACTGATCATATAAAAGGTCTTAAAATCTTTACCAAAAACTTTCATACTCCCATATTTGCCGGAGATAAGAATCTTGACTATCTGATATCAGCGGATCATATTTCACCCAACTCAAAAGCTGAAGCAATCGACATAGACGGAAAGCCGTTGGAATTTGCAGGTTATAATATTTCTGCATTTTCAACTCCGCATGATACGAGGCAAAGCAACGGATACAAAATAATTACTCCCGACCTAAAAACTATAACTGTCTGCACAGATCTAGGCACAGTTACTGAAAATGTACACAAAAACATATGCGGTTCAGATTTAATTCTTTTTGAAGCAAACTATGACGAGCTTATGCTTAAAAACGGAAACTATCCTTATATGCTAAAAAAAAGAATCGCTTCAAATCACGGTCACTTGTCAAACAATGACAGTGCGGCAGAAATTGAATGCCTTATTAACACAGGCACAACAAGAGTAATTTTAGGTCATCTCAGCCAGCAGAACAACACTCCTGTTGTAGCAAGAGAAACCATAGTGAACAGTCTTTCCGAGTTTAAAGACGGCATAGATTACATACTCAAGGTCGCACCAGTTTCTAACGAAGGCGAGGTTGTTACACTGTGATGAACATAAATATCATAGCCATAGGAAAACTTAAAGAAAGCTATCTGCGTGAGGCGGCTTATGAATATTCAAAAAGGCTGTCTGGCTTTTGTAAGCTTAATATAATTGAAATTCCCGAGAGCAGACTTTCTGAAAATCCCGGTGAAAAGGAGATACAAAACGCCCTCACAAATGAGGCAAGACTCATTGAGGAACAAATCAATAAAAAATCAGCACTAAATATCGCCTTGTGCATAGAGGGACGACAGCTTTCAAGCGAAGAATTATCACAAAAAATAAGCGGCGCAGGCATAAACGGAAAAAGTACAATTAACTTTATTATAGGCTCAAGCTTTGGCATTTCACCTGATGTAAAGTTAAAAGCGGATTTTAAACTTTCAATGTCCAAAATGACCTTTCCTCATCAACTCGCACGGGTGCTTCTGCTGGAGCAAATATACAGAGCATTTCAAATATCAAGCGGCGGTAAATACCACAAATAAATTTCAAGTATATAAAAAAGACTATCCGAATCACTTCAGATAGTCTTTTGTTATTTAATAAATATTACTTATCACTTTGTCCGCTTGCGTAATCGTTTTGTATTTCCTCGATTTTTGAAGGAGTATACTTTTTAAATGCCTTATCGTTTTTCTTTATTTTGAAATCCTTTTGCCAACTGTCGAACATTTTTTCATATTCTTCATATTTCATTTCTTGTAAAATACTCTCGTAATTATCACCATTGATCAAATAATCGGTTCTCTCTGTCGGATCGTACTTTACTATTACATAATAATTAGTATCATCTTTGTATTTAACAGGCTCATTGAATTTTTTAATACTGCCTTTAATATATTTTGCTAAGTCGCTGACAGTTTCTTCGTCAATTGTACTGAGCATATTTTCGTTTGTTGTGAAACTAGCGAATAAAGATGTTTCATCATTAATTGCCTGATTAAAATCAAACACATTTGTGTAATTCGTATCTGTGTACCAGTTATCAAACTTATAGAAATCCTTTACAGGATCAGCAGGCTTTTCTGCCTTTTCTCCGCTCTTGATTATCTGAGGCTTTTGAGGTGTGTCCTCTCCGTACTCTTCTCCGTTCTGATCGTAAAAATGTACATGAACTTCCTTAGGCTCATCAACGGTAGTTGTCGTTGTTTGAGCAGCCTCAGTTGTTTGTGCTGAAGAACCATCGGCAACTGTTGTATCTGCACTGCTGCTCTCAGCAACAGTTGATGCTTCGGTTGCGGCAGTTGTTGCTGCTGTTGTCGGTTCCTGAGTTTCAGATTTGTACTGTGAAATTACTGCGTCGAAATCATCATTTTCCTTAGCCAGCTTCAAATACTTATTAGCCAAAGAATTAGCTTCCATATCAGCTTTCTTTGAAGCCTTTGTCTGCTCCTCAGGTGACTGCGTTGTGGTAGCTTCTTCAGAAGTTGATGTGCTTGCCTCTGTTGTAGCTGCCGTTGTTCTTGGAATAGATATTACCTTATATCTTACATAATTGTTTTTAAGGTAATTACTGATATCATCATTCTTTACAGCCTTTTCTCCGTCCTCTCCGTAATAATGATAGAACAAAAGCTCCTTTTGCTTTTCAGCTGTAAAATACTTGGTTACAGAATCCTTTGATATTCCCTGCTTAGATAAGTATTCCTCTGTCATATTCTCCATATAATTATTTACAGCAGTGCTGACCTCTTTAGAATCCTCCGCAGAAAGCTCAAGACCCAGCTTTTCAAACTGCTTATTTGCAGCAACAAGCTCAAGAGTGTGCTCATATGCATAGTCAGGCAAGTAGTCCCCTAGCTTAACCTTCTCACCATCTTCATTTTCAATTTCCTTATCAAGATAGTTATAAGTTGTAGCTGACCCTGAACTTGTTTCTGAATATGTTTGCTCCAAATATTCAGAAAGCATATAGTTGATATAAACTCCTGCGTTGACGTCATAATCGTCAACAGTCATAATTTTGCTCATATCTGTGCATCCTGCCATTGAAACAGCCATTATAGACGCTATAGATAAAGCTCCGATTTTTCTTAATTTAGACATTACTCTGCCTCCTGTTTATTAATAAATATTAAATAATTAACCGTTCAATAAAAGGGTTGTCCAACTCTAAAAGTCATTGACACACCCAATTAATCTTGAATGGAATCTGCCGGTAATTTACCAACAATAATATAACAACGATAGTATTATAAACGATTTTTAAAATAAAGTCAAGTGTTTGGATTTACTAAATATACATAATATGTAGATTATATTTAAACGCACACAATTTCAACTATCACTGTTTCTGAGAAGTGCTTTCAGATGATTTTTCTTCCGTATTAACTTTATCCGACTTCTCTGACATACTGGGATCAACGGGACCTTCAGCGTTCTTTTTTATCTCTCCCCAAGTTGTTAAATAAACCTTGTTGAACTTTATATCGTCGATCGGCTGATAGTCGTCATTGTCGATATCCTTGACCTCTGCACTCAGAATTTTATTATACGTTTCCCATCCGTCGCAAACCTGACCGAAAACAGTGTACTGCTGTGACGCTTCGGGAACTCCTCCGTAACTGCAAAGCTTATCCGAAAGCTCTTTATAAATACTTTTCAGTAAAGGGTCAACTTTTTCGGTGTTTTTAACCTCCTCTTTTTTCTTATCGGAAGTCACAGAATTACCAAAAAACATAACACTGCTTCCTGCAACATTTTTCTTCCAGAAAAACAAGCCGTTTGTACCCACAAATGAACCAAGCGCACCCTTGAACGTCCACATATTAGGACTTATTTCCGCATTAATAGTTTCTGTATTAGTATTGTCGGTCGTTTTACCGTCCGCTGTTTTTGCACCGCCTGTAAAATACAAACGATTACCCTTGTTCTCCTCCTCATTGCCTGAAACGACGCCGAAGACATAAGTATCATTATAATAGCCGTTTTGAACCAGCTTTTTGTAATACTTAACATAATTCGGAGCCTCGTTTTGAAACAGAACAGCCTTGAAAGTTCCCAGAGTTGTCTCATAAACTACGACATCCAAATCGTCTGCATAATCCTCATACTGAACAAACTCAACATCCTCATACTTATTATCGTCGCTTTTGTTGAAAGTAAGAAAAATGAAAAGTGCTGCTAAAAAAACTATAGCTATAAGAGAAAATTTAAAGTATTTAACAAACGCAGGGCTATGCTTAGGATTAACTTTTTTACTTCCCTGATTTGACATTTTATCACCAATCCTTTTATTTTTGCCAGAGCCTGTTTACTTCTTCTTTATAGTAGTTCCCTGTCTGGTTTCTTCAATAATATATCCAAGCTCTGAAATTTTGTCTCTTAATGCGTCAGCCTTGACAAAATCCTTTGCCTTTCTTGCCTCCTGCCTTTGTGACGCAAGCTTTAATATCTCATCCGGAATAGCGTCTTCTTTATCTCTTTTATAGCAAATACCTAAAACGCCGGTCAGCTCGTCAAAAATGTCAGCGCAGGCTTTAAGCTCTCCCTTTACAGCATTTCCGCCGGCAATCAATGTGTTGATTTCACGAACAAGCTCAAATACGGCAGAAAGTGCGTCGGCAGTATTCAAGTCATCTGAGAGTGCGTCAACAAACTGCGTCTTTCTGTTATCCAAAAAGGCTTTGACCTCGCTGCTCAACGCTCCGTCAGATGCAGATTCAAGCGCCCTGTCAATACTGTTCCTGCAATTATACAAACGCTCTAATGACGCCTTACAAGCCTCTAACAATTCAATAGAATAATTGATAGGCGATCTGTAATGTGCCTGAATCATAAGATATCTTATCGCCTCATAGCCGTACTTTTCGGCAACGTCCCTTGTTGTGAAAAAGTTGCCTGCCGACTTAGACATCTTCTTGTTGTCAATATTAATATGACCGTTGTGCATCCAGTAATGTGCCAAAGGCTCACCTGTTGCCGCCTCCGACTGAGCGATTTCATTCTCGTGGTGAGGAAAAATCAGGTCAACTCCTCCGCCGTGAATATCAATAGTCTCACCGATATAATGCTTGCTCATTGCAGAACATTCAATATGCCAGCCGGGTCTGCCGTTTCCCCAAGGGGATTCCCAAAACGGTTCACCCTCCTTTGCCGCTTTCCACAAAGCAAAGTCAAGCGGGTCTTCCTTAATATCGTTTACGTCAATCCTAGCTCCCGACATAAGGTCGTCTATCGACTGATTAATCAGCTTTCCGTACCCCTTGAATTTTCTTGTTCTGAAATATACATCTCCGCCTGCCTCATAAGCATATCCCTTGTTGACAAGGGTTTTGATCAAATCAATAATAATGTCCATACTCTCTGTAACTTTGGGAGATATATCTGCCTCAAGAGCGTTTAGCCCCCTAAGGTCCGTGAGG
This sequence comes from uncultured Clostridia bacterium, assembly GCA_947589215.1. GTDB lineage: Bacteria > Bacillota > Clostridia > Oscillospirales > Ruminococcaceae > UMGS1601. The sequence continues at coordinate 40,389 of CANQCL010000011.1, read as the reverse complement.
TATTCTTTTATATACTTTTCAGATATCTCACTCGCCTCAACGCCTTCTTCATTTGCCCTTTTGATAATTTTATCGTCTACATCGGTAAAATTCTGAACAAACCTTACATCATATCCAATGTATTTAAGAAATCTCCGCAACACATCAAAAACGCAGATAGGACGTGCGTTACCTATATGAATATAATTATACACAGTAGGGCCGCAGACATAAATGCCCACTCTGCCCTCATTTATCGGTTTAAACTCTTCCTTTTTCCTTGTCAAAGTATTATATATTTTCATAAACGCTTTCCTTTTCTAATATAATTCTAATTTAACTTTTTAAGCTTTTTCTTTTCAGCCTTTAGCTTTTCAATTTCCTTTCTCAGCTCCTCGATCTTCACAAGCTGTCTGCAAAGCTCCTGAGAAACAGGGTCCGGGATATGAACTTGATCCAAATCCTGGTTGCTTACCCTCTGACCTTCCCTCTTTACAATCCTTGCAGGAACACCCACTGCTGTTGAATTTTCAGGAACCTCCTCAAGAACAACAGCATTAGCTGCTATCTTCGCATTATCACCCACTTTGAACGGTCCTAAAACTCTTGCTCCCGAACCGACCATAACATTATTGCCCAATGTAGGGTGGCGTTTTCCGTGCTCTTTTCCCGTTCCTCCGAGAGTAACACCCTGATATATCAAGCAGTTGTCCCCTATTTCAGCAGTCTCGCCTATAACAACTCCGCTTCCGTGGTCAATAAGAAGTCCCTTTCCTATTTTTGCGCCCGGATGAATTTCTATTCCCGTTAAAAACCTTGAAAACTGCGATATCAATCTTGCTATTAAATAGAATTTTCTAAGATAAAACCAATGCGCTATTCTGTGAAAAATAACAGCGTGAAGTCCAGAATACGCCAGCAATATCTCAAGAGTTGTTCTAGCGGCTGGGTCCTTTTCCTTTACCATTCTTATGTCCTCTTTAATGTTCTCTAACATAACATACACCTTTCTGACTTATACCTAAGTAAAATAATAAAGCCCCCAAAGCAAGTAATGCTAAGGAGGCAGTTTAATCAAACTACGGTTCCACTCCGATTTATAACTCAAGCCTTTAACGCAGGATACGCAGGCAGATACTCTAAAAGCTAAATGGTCGCTTAAATTTCCCTGTCCGAGCTGGCAGCCGCACTTCGCTGTAAACCGCTTGTGTGCTTTCACCACAACGCACACTCTCTGAAAAGCTTTATTACAGTTACTCTGACTGTTACGCCTTTTTAGTTATTATATTCCAAACACTTCGGTTTGTCAACCAAAAAATAAAAATTAATTATCAGCCATATTAGCTCTCCGCTATTTACTAGCGTCAATATACTTCCAATAAGCGGCGAGATACTGAATTCCGGATATAACGGTCAGAGCCGCTGCGATCCAAATAAGAATCTCGTTTACCCATATGTTATGAACACCAAGACCCTCTAAAAGCATAATAACCACAATGGCTATCATAGTGAACGCCGTTTTCAGCTTTCCCCATATTCCCGCAGGAACGACAACACCTTCATTGGCTACTACAAGTCTTACTCCCGAAACCATAAACTCACGTGCAAGTATAAGTATTACTGCAACAGCGTCGATCCACATAGGGCTTCTCGCAAGAAAGCATATAAGCGCTGTTACTACTAAAATCTTATCGGCTAAGGGGTCTAAAAACTTTCCGAAGGTCGTAACTAATCCTCGTTTTCTTGCAATCTTTCCGTCAAACCAGTCGGTTACTGACGCCGCTGCAAAAATAACAAGAGCTATTATAATAAAAATATCAACTCTTGCAGCATAAACCTTTCCCGAAAGCAGCATTGCCGCAACAAAAAACGGTATCAGCGCCACTCTCAAGACAGTCAACTTGTTTGGAAGATTCATAATTATTAAAATTCCTTTCTAAATCTTAAGACAAATAATGCTCTGCCTTGAACTATTTTAATCTTTTTGTTATCAAACTATTCTGAAATTCTTTTTAACTGATGATCTGTAAAGACCCTTACCCTTTATTATAATTTGTGCATTGCCTCGATTTATATTATTCTTGTAACTTATTGTATAATCTGTTCCGTTCACAAGCTTTTTCTTGCCAAGCTTTACAACTATAGAATTCTGCGTTCTTGGTTTTCCGTTGAATTTTAGCTTTTTAATTTTGCTTACCTTGCATTTACTTATACTCTTCTTATGCTTTAAACTAATAACGGTACTGTTATCAGAATAAACCTTTTTTCCGTCAACTACTTTGTATGAACGGATATAGAAATAGTATTTCTTTCCTGCTGTAAGCTTCTTCGTCAAAGAAGTTACATCTGCTCCCTTGACGTTTTTTAAGGTTTTGAAATCACTATTATTAACAGAATACAAGATTTGGTATCCATCGGCATGGCTTATTTTTGACCACTGCAGCATAACCTTTCCGTTAGTCAGTGACTTCTTTAAAGATATGCTTGTTTTCTTAGGCTTTATAGTAAAATAGACCTTATGAGAACCGGAATAATTTCCTTTGCCCTTAACGGTTACAATGCCCTGACCGATATTCGTAGTTTTGGTATAAGAAACAGTGTAGTCTGTATTTAGTTTGAGCTTTTTGCTTCCGTCTTTGACCACAACACTCGGAGAGAGCTTAGAGCCGGTATACACCTTATCACCGACGTGGAAGTATGTAGCCTTTGATATTGACTTTTCGGTTATCTTGAAGTTCTTAGTTTTAGAGCCGTAATAACTCCCCATTCCTATAAAGGTCACAGAAGCCGTTCCGACATTTACATTGTCCTTGTACGAACAAATGTAATCAATACCCTCTTTAAGTGCAATTCCGCCTATTTTAATTTTAACATCAGGAATAATCTTGCTTCCGGTATATGTATATTCATCTTTATCAAATGTTATCGTACCTGAGGGAAGGTGAATATCCGCTTTCGGGGTTTTATTCATTATAAAGCTGTTGCCTGTTGATGTTGAAATAATCGTACCCAGTAAATCAGTTCTGTAAATATCGGCTCCTGCTTCGTGAAGTCTTGTAAGTATTGCCTCTGCGGGAAGCCCTGAAGAATTTACTGAAGTATCTGCGGTTATTACCGCCGCCTTTGGCTTTACCGCATCTAAAAATGCCTGCGTTGTACTTGTTTTTGCACCGTGATGTCCTACCTTTAAAACATCGCACTTTAAATTCTCTCCGCTTGCTAAAAGCTGCTGTTCTTCCTCTTCCTCAGCGTCAGCCATAAATAAATATGAAACACTTCCGTATTCAAGCCTAAGAACCATAGAGTTGTTATTCATATTGCTAGTATCCAGCTTAAACGGTGCAATGCACTTTACTATCAGCTTTTTATCTCCCACCGCTGTATTAATTAATTCGCTCCCTGCCGTAACTTGCACAGGTTCAGCTCTTATAGTATCCAAAAGCTCTGTAAACTCAGTAAATTTAGGAACACCGTCTTCAGCGCTGGTCATATACATATAAATGTTCTCCACTGTGAAAGTGTTTTTTTCAACAGCCTCTTCCATAACCTTTACAAGTCCGCCTACATGGTCGTTATGCGGATGCGTGTTTATCAAATAATCTATATTTGTTATACCCTGCTGTTTTAAGTAATTCACAACAGTATCGCCGTCTGCGTAAGTTCCGCCGTCTATCAGCATAACCTCATCATTCGGCAGGTCAATCAAAATAGAATCAGCCTGTCCTACATCAATGTAATGAACTTTTAATTCTCCGTTTGCCGCATAAGCACTGTTATGAGAAAGGATAATTGTCAGTATAGTTAAAAATAAAGCAAATAAAATTGATATTCCTAATTTTCTGTTTCTTGAAATATTCATATGTAGTCGTCCTCTCTTTATATCTGTTCACCTAATAAATCATAATCCAATATATCACTAACCTTCACTTTAACATATTCACCAAGTGAAAGCTTATTTTTACTCGTGAAGAAAATTTTTCCGTCAATGTCCGGAGCGTCCATATAGCTTCTGCCGAAAAAGCATTCAGCGTATCTGTCGTACCCCTCTACAACTACCTCAAGCTCGCTTCCCAGTAGGCTATGATTAAATTTATCAGAAATCCTCATCTGCATATCATAAATGATCTCGCATCTGTATTTCTTTATGTCCTCGTCTATCTGATTGGGAAAATCAGCCGCTGCGGTTCCCTCCTCTTGAGAATAAGCAAAGCAGCCCAGTCTTTCAAACTGAATTTCCTCAACAAATTCGCAAAGCTCCTCAAACTGCTCCTCCGTTTCTCCCGGAAAACCTGCTATAAGCGTGGTTCTAAGTACAACATCGGGAATCTTATTCCTTATTTTTTGTATCAAATCAACAAGGCTTTGCTTGTTCCCTTTTCTGTTCATTCGCTTTAAAACGGTGCTGTTACAATGCTGAATTGGAATGTCCATATACTTTACCAGCTTCTTCTGACTAGCAATCGTATCTATAAGCTCATCAGTAATGCGTTCAGGGTACATATAAAGCGTTCTTATCCATTTAAGACCGTCGACTTCACACAGTCTGTTAAGCAGCTCAGCCAGCTTAGTCTCGCCGTATATATCCTCGCCGTAGCGTGTGGTGTCCTGAGCTACTACAACAAGCTCGGTAAATCCCTGTTTGGCTATCTTTTCTGCTTCTTTAACTATATCCTCAATTTTTCTGCTTCTGAATCTTCCCCTTATTGACGGTATAGCACAATATGTACAGCAGTTTTCACAGCCTTCGGCGATTTTTATAAATGCAAAGCTGCCGGGTGTTGAAATTATCCTATTATCATCAAAACAAAGGCTTTCCTTACCGCCGTATGACGTTAATTTCTCACCCTTGCAGACATCCTTAATTATCTGACATATCTTTTCATTCGAGCCTATACCTACAACAGCGTCAACCTCTGGTATTTCCTTTAAAACCTCGTCCTTATACCTTTCCGCTAGACAGCCAGTAACAATAACAGCTTTTATTCTGCCCTCCTGTTTTAGAGTGCAGAACTCCAATATAGTCTCTATAGCCTCGCCCTTTGCAGATTCGATAAAACCGCAGGTGTTTACAATAACAACATCTGAAAGCCCAGCGTCAGAGACAAGCTCGTATCCGTCCTTTATCAACAGGTAAAGCATCCTTTCAGCGTCGACCTGATTCTTAGGACAGCCGAGAGATACCATTCCAACTCTAACCAAATAAATCACCTTTTCTAATTAAACCGCGTGTGTTTTTTAATAGTAAATCAGTCGTCAGATTCGCTTAAAACCTCATTTAACACAGCGTTTATATCATCATATGAATACCCATACCTGACCAATGCATTTTTAACTTTCTTTACTCCTTTTTCATCATCAAGATAACGGTAATACTTCTTATTTATAAGCTCAAATAGCCTCTCATAAACCGTATCCTCATACTCGCTCAGGGTTTCCTCGATAATGTCTTTGGGTACGCCCTTGTTTCTCATTTCAGCAGAGGCTCTGTAATAGCCGTACATCTTGACATCACTATAGTGCCTTGCCAAACGCTCGGCATATCTCCTGTCGTCGATAGTTCCAAGCTCGACCATTCTCTCCATAACCTTATAGCAGACATCCTCGCTGTAGTTTTTTTCCAGCTTTTCAAAGAGCTCGGTATACGAGTAATCCCTGTAGTCAAGCAGATACAAAGCACGTTCCTTTGCCTTTCTGAAATCATTGGAAAAAACTATTTTCTCAACAGCGCTCTGAGGTATTTCCATACCCTCTTTAAGGTGATACTCGCATATAATATCAAAATGCCAAAAGTATGTTTCGTCGTTGTCAAAATCAACATGGTAAGTTTTTCCCTTGTATTTTTCAAGGCTTGTTATCTTCATTGGTATGTACCTTTCACTAAAGCGTTACTCAACATCAACAGGCGCAAATTCCTCAAAGTCGTCATCAGGGTCAACAACAACACTGCTGTTCTCTGATTTTGCCTTTTCTACAGCTTCAGCCGCTTTTTCAGCAGCCTCCTTGACTTTGGCAGACTTCTTGTTCTTTTTAGAAACCATTACAACAGCGTCTTCGTTTTCCTTGATTTTTTCTTCTATCTCGTTCATAATTTCAGGGTTAGACAGCAAAAACTCCTTTGAATTATCTCTGCCCTGACCCAGCTTAACGTCGTTATAGCTGAACCAAGCGCCGCCCTTCTTTACAATTCCAAGTTCAACGGCAAGGTCTAAAATCTCGCCGACACGGGAAATTCCCTGACCGTACATAATATCAAACTCACACTCTTTAAACGGAGGTGCTACCTTATTCTTAACGACCTTGCACTTTGTTCTGTTTCCGATAACCTCCGCACCGTTTTTGATTTGCTCAGCTCGGCGAACCTCAATTCTTACAGACGAGTAGAATTTAAGCGCTCTTCCGCCCGGAGTTGTTTCAGGGTTTCCGTATATAACTCCTATCTTCTCACGAACTTGATTGATGAAAATTGCAACGCAGTTTGATTTAGCTATTACAGACGTCAGCTTTCTCATAGCCTGAGACATCAAACGCGCTAACTGACCAACGTGGGTATCTCCCATCTCACCGTCGATTTCAGCCTTTGTGACCATAGCCGCAACCGAGTCGAGAACTATGCAGTCTATTGCCCCCGAACGCACCAAAGCCTCAGCGATCTCTAATGCCTGCTCGCCGCTGTCCGGCTGTGAAACAAGCATATTATCAATGTCAACACCCAGCTTTTCAGCATATATAGGGTCAAGAGCGTGTTCAACGTCAATAAACGCAACTTCTCCGCCCAGCTTCTGAGCCTCAGCGGCAATATGAAGCGCAACAGTTGTCTTTCCGGAGCTTTCAGGTCCGTATACCTCAACAATTCGTCCTCTCGGTACTCCTCCTATGCCGAGCGCCATATCCAGCGTCATTGAGCCTGTAGGAATTGCCTCAACATTCAATGTAGAATGTTGTCCCAGCTTCATAACAGCGCCCGCACCATATTGCTTTTCGATCTGCGCAATAGCAGTTTCGAGAGCTTTCTTTTTTTCTTCACTGTTTTTCGGAACTACCACGCTCTTTTTTACATCATTCTTTTTACCAGCCATTATAATGCCTCCCAAAATATTTTAATATGCTTTATTCTAGCAATTTAACTGTCCATTAATTTGTACTTCTTCCCAAAACAACTCTATCAGCATAGCATAAGTCCTTTATGATTTCAACACTCTCATATCCAGCGTTCGTTAGTATTCGTGTTACCTCATTTCCCTGATTTATACCTATTTCAAATATCAAGCGTCCGCCTGCGGTTAATTTACCCTTATAAAGTCTAGCTATATTACGGTAAAAATCAAGTCCGTCCTCGCCGCCGAAAAGAGCTTCTTTTGGCTCAAACTCGACTTCTCTTTGAAGATTTTCCATATCGCAGGAATTCAGATACGGTGGATTTGATACAATCAAATCAGCCTGCGGCAGACGGTCAATGACATCTCTGTCAAGAACACTGCCCTCAATAATCACCGCTTTTGAATTATTAAGTCTGACATTCTCCTTTAAATATTTAACAGCGTCTTGAGAATTTTCAACCAATATAAGCTTATCGACATCTAAGTTTTTCTCAATTGCCAGACCTATACAACCGCTGCCTGAACACAAATCAAAAACAGTAATTCCATGCCTATCCTTAAACAGCTCAACAGCCGTATCGACCAGCGTTTCGGTATCCTGTCTAGGTATCAAAACGCCATTTCCTACCCTTATCGGCAGCGAATAAAACTCCCACTCGCCTAAGATATACTGAAGCGGTTCACCACTTACCCTGCGTTTAATAAGCTTTTCAAAATACCTGTACTTTTTCTCGTCTGCACAAGAATTCATATCAAAGTACACAGGCTCTTTTCCGAACGCCTTGCAAAAAAGCTCCTTTGTCTCAAAATAAGCGTTTTCTATTCCGGCTTTTGACAGCCTTGATTTTGCGCTCAGAAATATCTCATTCAAAGTTACCATCTGTCGTCTTCGGAATCCTTCGGTATACACGGCTTCAATGCGGCAATTGCTACCTCAATAACATCAAGGTCAGGCTCTCTGGTAGTAAGTCTTTGAAGCCAAAGTCCCGGTGCAGATATTATTCTTGTAAATATATTGTTGTATTTTCCTGCAAGCCTGATTATCTCATAGCCTATACCAACTATTACAGGGAGAAGCGGAAGCTTGCATATAAGTCTCAGAAATATATTATTCCAAGGAAGTCTGAAAACTGAAAACACTATAATGCTTATAAACAGTACAATGAATATAAAGCTTGTACCGCATCTGGGGTGAAAGCGTGTATACTTCTTAACGCTTTCGGGTGTAAGCTCGTCTCCTGCTTCATAGCAGGCTATTGTTTTATGCTCTGCGCCATGATATTCATATGTTCGTCTAATGTCTTTCATAAGACCAGTAAGTGCCATATAGCCCACAAAGACAAATATTTTTATAATACCCTCAATCAGCGTCTTCACAAAGGGATTCATAGGTATTAGCTTACCGATTCCATTTACTATCAAAGAAGGCACCCACATAAATAACAGCAATGCGACTACAACACCCAAGACAGTACCGATAGTAGTGACAATAGGAACAAGCTTGTCTCCTATCTTTTCTTCGAGCCATATTTCAAACTTTGACTCGGGCTCCTCGTCCTCAAACTCCATAGCTCTGTCAGCTGACTTTGAAAGACATTTATACCCCTCGACAAAGGTGGAAACCATATTGAAAATCCCCCTAATAAAAGGAGTTTTTTTGTACCAAGGAGCACTTTTTCCGTTATTCGCGTCCCATTCCTCGACCTCGATCTCACCCGTCGGCAGTCTTAGAGCCATTGCAGATTTGTCAATACCCCTCATCATAATTCCCTCGATAAGAGCCTGACCGCCGATTTTTGACTTGAATTTTTCTGATTTTATCTTACTCTGCTCTAAAGACGTTTCATTTTCCTGTTTGTAATCATTTTGCATATTTTCATTATTTTTAAATTGGTTTGTCATTTTGCAACTCGTTCCTTTCGTCCTCTGATGAAAAAATATTTACATTAACGCTTGTATCTTTGGCTTCCTTTGACGACGACTGTGAGGCAACCGGAAGTACAATTACTACTGTCGTGCCTACTCCCTCTTCGCTGTTGATATCAAGAGTTCCGCCATGAAGCGATATGATCTCATTCGCCACAGCAAGACCGATACCAGAACCTCGTCTTGTGTGGTTTGATTTAAAGAATTTAGTCTTTACCTTCGGCAGATCTTCCTTGCTTATACCTATTCCCGTATCAGAAATAGAAATAACAACTCCACGCTCGTCCTCAAACGCTTCAACCGAAACTGTGTCTCCGGCGTCAGAATACTTTATAGCGTTATCTACAATATTTATAAATACCTGTCTCAATCTGTTTTTGTCTCCGTAAATAAACGGCAGCATCTCGGGCTCATAATAATTGAGAGTAATATTAAGAGTTTTCGCTCTTTCTTTGTATATCAAAACCGTCTCGCCCAGCTCCGCCAGAATGTCTATTATATCCTTACTAAGCTGAAGCCTGCCGTCCTGAATCCTTGAGAAATCCAAAAGCTCCTCAACCATCTGAGAAAGCCTTTCAGTCTCGCTAGTGATAACACGCATACCCTTAACAAAGGTTTCCCTGTCGTCAATGGTTTCCATAGTCTCGCTCCAGCCTTTTATTGCCGTCAAAGGGGTTCTCAGCTCATGCGAAACCTGAGAAATAAATTCATTTTTTATCTTCTCAGAATTTGAAAGCTCATCAGCCATATAGTTTACGCTTTTGCATAGTTCGCCAAGCTCGTTGTCGCCTTTAAACTTAATTCTCTTGGAAAAATCACCTGTTGCAAACTGCTTTGCAGTCTCTGTAATTTCATTTATCGGCGTTACTATACTTCTTACAAACGAAATTCCCGAAAAAAATATGAGCGCTATAATTCCCATTACCACAAAAGTTACAACCGCAAATATAAAATACATCTGTAAATTGGCGTTGCTTAGTGACGTAACCATTCTCATAGCTGAATATTCACTGCCGCTTTGACCTATCATCACTGTGTAGGACATAACCTTTTCGCCTGTTGTTTCAAGCTTGAAGGTTTTATAAAGCGAGTCTGAATTCGTGCGTTTAGCTTCCTCATAATCGGAAAGATTTCCGTATGTATCAGAAGAAAACCCCGAAGAGCTTACTACGACTTTTCCTGAATTGTTTACTGCCATTAGCTCAATTCTATCTTTGTCGTCGAAGGTCTCAACAAGATTTCTAACCTCTGAGTTGTAATTAATGTCGTTGTTTTCCGAATACCTCGTAACCGCAGAGGTGATAATATTCATTTTACTCCCAAGATACTGCCTGATAGACGAGTGATAATAGTTTCTCACAAAAAGCAGTGCTCCGACTTCAACAAGCAAAAGTATAATAACCATTAAGCCAAAACTGTTGATAAGCCATCGGCTGGTTATGCCTTTCTTTACTTTTATCTTCAACTATTGTCACTCCCCTCACATAAAAATCAGATCACCATAAAATCAATTTGAAACCCACTTATATCCGAAGCCCCAAATTGTCTGTATATATTTTGGGTTCGACGGCTCCTCCTCAATTTTCATTCTGATTCTTCTGATATTTACATCTACTATTTTATCGTCGCCAAAATAGCTGTCGCCCCAAATGTGGTTCAGAATACTCGTTCTGTCAAGAGCAGTATTCTGATTGTTGAAGAAATACTCCATTATCTGATATTCAACCTGTGTTAAATCTATGGGCTGACCGTTTTTGTAAACCGTTCTGCTTTTCGGGTTAATGGTAAACGGTCCCGACTTGATTGTAGGAGAACTGTCAGTTTTGATATTGCTGTTATCAACTCTTCGGCAAACTGCGTCTACCCTTGCTATAAGCTCAGATATGGAAAACGGCTTTGTAATGTAGTCATCTGCTCCCATCATAAGAGACGATACCTTGTCCATTTCCTGACTTTTAGCGGAAAGCATTATTATTCCCATTGCGCTCGACTTCGCTCTAAGCTTTTTACATACCTCAAAGCCGTCTATTCCCGGCATCATAATATCCAAAAGCGCAACATCAAAGAAGCCTCCGTTTTCATCAAAGGCTTTCAGTGCCTCTTCACCGCTTGCTACATCAACAACTTCATATCCTACCCTTACCAAATTCAGAACTATAACCTCACGGATAGAGTCCTCATCCTCGCAAACAAGAATTTTTCTCATTTTTATCCTCCAATCCTATGCAATGTTTATTGCACAGCCTATAAAATTCGGAAATTAATTTATATCAATCCGTTAAATACAGATTACTTTTTACAACATTAAAATCAACACCAAGTTCGTCATAAGGGTTGCTTATTTTTGCAATATACGCAATATCGTTTTCGGTGCTTACGACCCTATAGTCATTCTCATTGTATTTGCCTATGTCCCCAATGTCAATTACATTAATTCTCAGCAACTCTCTATCGCTTTCAGAAAGACTGTTATTATATTTGTAAAACACCGCTTCTCCCGTTGCTTTATCTATTTTAACTGTAACATTATTTTTCCAACTTTCAGGGAAAATAAATGCGTACCCGTCTGATATTTTATAATAACTTGTATATTTTTCTTTCAGCGAATAGCTGTCCTTATAAACCTTCCATATAGTCAAATACTGCTTGTCCTTATTTGTATCATCATATTTTTCATACCCTTTTGCCGTCACTGTCTCCGGTATTTCTATAACAGTGTCTTTGTCTATATCCATACTTAAATACTGAGATTGCCTTGCAGTTTTCGCCATAAGCTTTTTTGAGAAAGTAACCATCGGATTCTGAAGCTTCTTATAGCTGTAAGAAATGATCTCTGTCTGAATTATTCCCGTAGACTTTGTTGAATCTACAAACAAAGCAGAGCTTCCGTCTGCGGTCTTTCCGATTGCCGACGAAACATAGGAGCTTGTACCGCCTGCCATAGAAATACTGTCAACTAAAACTATCCTGCCGTTCTCCGAACGCAGCAGCGACGCTGTCGACTTCCCTGTCTCATCAGTTGAAATTGTTATTATGTCGTTATGTCCCTCTCCGTTTAGATCAATAATGTGCATTATGGAATATTTATCTGTGTATATACTGCTCATCTGACCTTCGCTATAGCTGTATATCTGAAATTGCTTGTCCTCAAGGTTCAATGTAGAATACCCGATTATTATACTGGGCTTATCATCATAACCAAGATTTTTTATTCCTATCTGATCAACTACAGGACCTGCTCCGGGAAACTCAACTACCGACTGCCAATTACCGTTTGAGTTCTGATCTAAAATCTCTACCATAACTGTACCTGTATCATTCTCAGGATCATTATACTGAAAAAACACTATCGCTTCTTCTGTAGGCTCGTTGTCTATGTTCTCTATTACAAACGCTGAACGATTTTCTCCGCTTTTCGGGTACTTTAAAGAAATATCATTGCCGACATTTCGAATAAGCGCCTCGTGTATCTCCGACTGCTCTTCTGTCAGCTTTGGTGCAGAAAGCAAACCGTCGATTCCGCTTTGTCCCATTGAACATCCGGACAAACCGAAAATCATTAGAAAAGAAATAATCAAAGCTATAATTCTTTTCATACAGTCATCTCCCTCTGCCAAAAATATATTTTTATACATTTGAATTCATTATAACATATTTTAATTTAATTTTAAAGGACTTTTAAAAATATTTTTTTCCTCCCGACTGTACTCTGCCTTTGGTAAGTTTGCAAAATGTGTTTATTTTGAGCAATGGCAGGCTTATCAATTGATAATTGACAATAGATAATGGATAATGGATAATGGATAATTGTCAAAAGCAAGCTAAAAGCGTCCGGAATATTTCCGAACGCCTTTGCTGTCTATTTAACTGTTTAATGAAACGTTACCGTTTCCAATTAGACTATGACGGCAAAATTCTAGTTTTTTCTGATTGACAAATTTAGTTTGCCGTTATATAATAAATTACTGCACAAACGAAGGAGAGTGAACCTTATGGCGATAGACAGTTCGGGAACAAAGCAAATAACTGATAACAGAAAAGCAAGACATGATTACTTTGTTCTAGAAACACTTGAAGCTGGCATTGAACTTGTCGGAACTGAGGTTAAATCTCTGCGCGCAGGGAATGTAAATCTGAAAGACGCATGGTGCTCAATAGACAACGGTGAGATGTTTATAAAAGGTATGCACATATCACCGTACGATCATGGAAACATATTCAACTGCGATCCGTTAAGAGTAAGAAAGCTTCTTCTTCACAAAAGAGAGATTTTAAAGTTGCTCGGTCAGGTAAAGCAAGAGGGTCTAACACTTGTGCCGCTGTCTTTATACTTCAAAAGTTCAAAGGTCAAGTTAGCGGTTGGGTTATGCAAGGGTAAAAAGCTATACGACAAGAGAGAGGACTTGGCAAATAAAGCGGCTCAGAGAGAAATTGAACGTGCTGTTAAAAGCAGAAACAGGTAATAATTTTAAATAAATATGGGGGCGTAAAGGCTTCGACGGGGATTATGAAGCAGGATAAGCGAGTAGAGTTGTACAAACTCTTTAAACGGTACACGTTTTAAATTAAACGACAAAAATAATTCACAATTAGCAGCTGCTTAATTGCTGCTCGCCGTCTCAAGGCAGCCTACGGCTTTGAGTCTCGGCGTCGACTTAGTAGGAACGGCTTTTGCGTGAAGCCTTTAGCGCAGAAGTCTATTTAAAAGGCTGCCTGTACACTGGCGTGTTTGTTTGCCGGTACACAGGGAGATTTTATAACAAACTACACTCGTAGAAACTTCTGTGAATTGATTTTCGGACACGGGTTCAAGTCCCGTCGCCTCCACCAAAAATACAATACCGCCCTAAAATAGGGCGGTATTTTTTTGTTTACACGTTTTTTACACGATTTTATTTAAAATGTTTATTGCTCGTTCTTCTTCTCTAGGGTAAAGAATATTGTAATTACTATATACAGTTATATTTCTTCTTTCCCATAAAGACTTTTATTCTGCTCAGCCATAAGCTGAGCTCTGCCTATTATTTCACCTTGTTGCATAGGTGTAAGTCTTTTAAAAGAATCAATCAATTTTTGCTCATTCTCTGTTAAACAAGAAGATGGACTTTTTTCTTGCCCTGTTAGCAAATATTCTAAAGAGATATTTAAAAATTCTGAAATATCAGATATTCTATCAGCTGAAGGCAAAGAATTATTTTTTTTCCACGCTGATACCGTTTTTTCATTCACATTAATAGCTTTTGCAAATTCTTTTTGAGATAAGTTTTTGTTGGATAACACCAAAAAAAGCCTTTCTGTTATAGTCACAATCATCACTCCTTTTGTGCAAATTGATGAATTCTAAATATTTGGATAAAACATATTGACAAATCTAATTAATTAGATTATAATATAGCTAGGACATTGAACAGGGCATAAAAACCCCCTATAAAATACAAAGAATATACTTATTTCCCAAATAGAGTATAACGTATTTTATAAAAAACGTCAATAGTCTACATAATCAAAGAAAGCGAGGTGATATTAATGCCGTGATGTAATATTATGCAATCAAAAAATATCACAATAAATGTACAAAATAATTGTATCTTTTTGTAATAATATATTACATAATATCAATAAAGGGGGAATTAAGTCTTATGTGGAAAATAAAAAAAGGATACAATTCGGTTAGCAAATCGTTTCGTTTACCAGAAGAGCTTGTTGAAAAAATTGACGAGCTTGCATATAAGAATAATTTATCTCTTAATCAGTTGGTTATACAATGTTTAGATTATGCAGTAAACAATTTAGATACCGACTCAGAAAATGACAAAAAGCAAAAATGACATAAGTCCACAATCAAACAGGTAAAAATTATTTTAAAATAAAGCAAATTTTTTCTAAAACACTTGCAATCTCAAACATAATAGTGTAAGATATATATATTAACTTTTTTAGGAGGTATATTAATTATGGCAGTAAAAGTCGCAATTAATGGTTTTGGCCGCATAGGCCGTTTGGCATTCAGACAGATGTTTGGTGCAGAGGGTTATGAAGTCGTAGCGATAAACGATTTGACAAAGCCTTCAATGCTCGCTAATTTATTAAAGTACGATACCGCACAGGGCGGATATTGCGGAACGATCGGCGAGGGACTTCACACAGTTGAGGCTGATGATGAAGCAAACACAATTACTGTTGACGGTAAGACGCTTACGATCTATAAAGAAGCAAACGCTGCTGATCTTCCATGGGGAGATTTAGGAGTTGACGTTGTTCTTGAGTGTACAGGTTTCTACTGCTCAAAGGAGAAGAGCCAAGCACATCTTGACGCAGGCGCAAAGAAGGTAGTAATTTCCGCTCCTGCAGGAAACGACCTAAAGACAATAGTATTCTCAGTAAACGAAGGCACACTTACCAAAGACGACAAAATCATTTCAGCCGCATCATGCACAACCAACTGCTTAGCACCAATGGCTGACACACTTAACAAGTATGCAGAGATCCAAAGCGGTATTATGTCAACTATCCACGCATACACAGGCGACCAAATGATCCTTGACGGTCCACACAGAAAAGGCGATTTAAGAAGGGCAAGAGCTGGTGCTGCTAACATTGTTCCAAACTCAACGGGAGCTGCAAAGGCAATTGGTCTTGTAATACCAGAGTTAAACGGCAAGCTTATCGGTTCAGCGCAAAGGGTACCTGTTCCAACGGGTTCAACAACGATTCTTACGGCAGTTGTTAAGGGTGACAATGTAACTAAGGAAGGCATAAATGCTGCAATGAAGGCAGCTGCAAGCGAGTCATTTGGTTACAACGAAGATCCGATTGTATCTTCAGACGTTATTGGAATGAGATACGGTTCACTCTTTGACGCAACTCAGACAATGGTTGCACCTATTGGTGATGATTTATATGAGGTACAGGTTGTTTCATGGTATGACAATGAGAACTCATACACAAGCCAGATGGTAAGAACGATAAAGTATTTTGCAGAGCTTGACTAAAATTTGATTTATAATAATAAAAAGGAGTCTACTCGTAAAGAGCAGGCTCCTTTTTTAATTAGATGCAAGTATTTGGAGCTGCTACCCGGATTTGAACCGGGGACCCCTTCCTTACCATGGAAGTGCTCTACCTACTGAGCCATAGCAGCATATACAAGTTTTATTTACAACTTAATTATTTTATCACAAACGAACAGACTTGTCAACACTTTTTGAATAATTCTTGGATTTTTATATTCAATATATTTGTACAAATTATACAAAACAATATAAAAAGAGAAAAACCCCGAAATTACGGCATTTCCGCAAAATCGGGGTTGAATTTTTATTACTATTTAAGTCAAATTAGCCTTTCATCGCCTCTTCAACTGCAACGGCGCAAGCCACTGTTGCTCCGACCATAGGATTGTTACCCATGCCGATAAGTCCCATCATTTCAACGTGTGCCGGAACTGACGACGAGCCTGCAAACTGTGCGTCTGAGTGCATTCTTCCCATTGTGTCGGTCATACCGTATGATGCAGGACCGGCAGCCATATTGTCAGGGTGAAGCGTTCTTCCTGTACCTCCGCCTGATGCAACTGAGAAGTATTTTTTGCCCTGATCAATACACTCTTTCTTATATGTGCCTGCAACAGGGTGCTGGAAACGAGTAGGATTGGTTGAGTTACCTGTGATAGAAACGTCAACACCCTCCTTATGCATAATAGCAACGCCCTCTGTAACGTCATTAGCACCATAACAATTTACCTTAGCACGAAGTCCACTAGAATAAGCCTTTCGGAATACTTCCTTAACCTCGCCTGTGTAGTAATCCATTTCAGTTTCAACATATGTAAAACCGTTAATTCTTGCAATAATCTGTGCTGCATCTTTTCCAAGACCATTGAGAATTACTCTCAAAGGCTCTTTTCTTACCTTGTTTGCCTTCTCAGCAATACCGATAGCTCCCTCAGCAGCGGCAAAAGATTCGTGTCCTGCAAGAAATGCAAAGCATTTTGTGTCCTCTTCCAAAAGCATTTTGCCTAAGTTTCCGTGTCCTAAGCCAACCTTTCTCTGATCTGCTACAGAACCCGGAATGCAAAATGCCTGAAGACCTTCGCCGATTGCAGCGGCAGCATCTGCTGCTCTAGTACAGCCCTTCTTTATAGCTATAGCACAGCCTACTGTATATGCCCACTTTGCGTTCTCAAAGCAAATCGGTTGAATGCTCTCAACCTGCTTGTAAATATCCAAGCCCTTTTCCTTTGTGATCTCAGCACATTCTTCTATTGACTTGATTCCGTACTGCTCTAAAACAGCAAGGATCTGTTTTTCTCTTCTATCATATGATTCAAATAAAGCCATTGTTAAAAAACCTCCCTATTCTTTTCTCGGATCAACGATTTTTACAGCGTCGTCTACTCTTCCGTATTGTCCCTGAGCCTTTTCAAAAGCCGTATTAGCGTCGTCTCCGCCTTTTATGTAATCCATCATCTTACCGAAGTTAACGAATTTATATCCGATAATTTCATTATCCTCATTCAAAGCAATTCCAGTTACATAACCGTCGGTCATCTCAAGATAGCGAGGACCTTTTTTCAGCGTTCCATACATTGTACCAACCTGTGAACGAAGTCCTTTTCCCAAGTCCTCAAGACCAGCTCCAATTGTCAGTCCATCTTCCGAAAATGCACTTTGCGTTCTTCCGTAGACGATTTGCAAAAACAATTCTCTCATTGCAGTGTTTATAGCGTCGCAAACAAGGTCGGTGTTCAAGGCTTCAAGTATCGTTCTTCCCGGTAGAATCTCAGACGCCATAGCGGCTGAATGAGTCATTCCCGAACAGCCAATCGTCTCTACAAGAGCCTCCTGAATAATACCCTCTTTTACATTTAACGTAAGCTTACAAGTACCCTGCTGCGGAGCACACCATCCTATACCATGAGTAAAGCCGGAAATATCCTTGATTTCCTTAGCTTGAACCCATTTTGCTTCCTCCGGAATAGGAGCGGCGCCATGTTCAACGCCCTGTGCAACCGGACACATTGTTTCAACTTCTTTTGAATAAATCATAAGTTAGATTACTCCTCTCAATTTTTAGTATTAAAAATACAAACATATTATACAACATTAAACCGACTTTGGCAAGGGCTCACTAATTCTTTTTCCACTTTGCAAGTAAAAAGTTTGTGTATTTTTTGTTATTACAAAGTCAACAGCCAACAAAAAAGCAGGCACCTCTGTGTCTGCTTAAATGCTACCCATTAATATTTTGATAAACAACCTTTTTGCCTATCAAGATTTTTGCGTTTTTAACTTTGCTGCTGAAAAAACGTCTTTTCATTAGCTGTTTTTTTAGGCTCTTTGCTATTTTAATATTTTTCACATAAAATTCTATTCCATTCTTAGTGTTTTTAAAACAACCATCAGAGAATTTAGGAGATTTCTTTGTATTTTTAATTATTACTTTGGAAAGATTTTTGCAGTCTCTAAAAGCCCAGTATTCGACAGTTTTTAAACCCTTAGGCAAAGTGATTTTTCTTATTGATGATTTGTTTTTAAATACTTGATTTTTTATCTCTTTAATGTTATTAGGAACTTTAACTGATTTACCATTTCCGAAATAGTTGTTCAGCTTTTTTCCTTTTGAGCTTAACAGAAATTGTCCTTTCTTTTTAAAATATTTATTACCTTTACAAATCTTAATATTTTTAATCTTTAATTTCGGACAATTTGTTAAACCGTCTAAAATCTTAAGATTTTTCGGTATGGTAAAAGATTTCAAATACCTACAATCTGCAAAGCCCGATGATAACTCAACAAGCTGTGAATTTTCAGATATGTTTACCTCTTTTAGCTTTTTCCATTTAAACCAAACACCATCTTCTCCGCCTAAATTATCACTCCAGCAAACCATTGTATCAGGAATGTTTAATATTTCGCAAGTCTTTAAGCATAAGGGTACACCAATTATATTAGGAACAGAGTCAAGATATCTGACAGTATATGTTTTTCCGCCATACTCCACAGAAGTTGGTATAGTTATCACTGTTGATTTCCTACGTATATCAACAATAGTTGCTGAATCTGACTGTTGGTTAGAAACATATCCATATAAAATATTGTCAATTTCAAACCAATTGTCATAATCTTCAGTTGCTGAGTTTACCATATCATTAAAAGAAGTATAAGCTGCTTCTGAGCATATAGTGGATAAATTAAAGCAAATGATTGTAACCAAAAGAAGTATTAATTTTTTTAATTTCAACATTAAACCTACCCCTATTAAACGATTTTAATATCCAAGTTTAGATGCATATTCATCAAATTTAATATCAAAACATCATAGCAGGCACATTTCTGTGCCTGCTTTTGTACTAATAATTTTCAATCTTATAGATAACTTTCTTGCCTATAAGGATTTTCGCTTTTTCTATTCCGCCAACCTTTAATTTCTTTTTAAGGTCTTTTGCTACCTTTTTATTTTGTACATAAAAATTTATTCCTTTTATGTCGTATTGCCAAATTGAATACTTTTTGATTTTAGGTGCTTTATTTTTATGCTTTAACACTATATTAAGTTTTTTACTTGTGTTTAAAAAATCTTTTGAAAAATTGGTAACATTTTCACCTATGGTCAGCTGCTTCAGATATTTGTTTTCAAAATCGCCAATTACTTTTACTGTTTTATAAACTGTAACTTTGCTTTTATTTCCTATTATATTAATTAATTTTTTTCCATCTTTGGAGAGTATCTGATTTCCTTTAACCTTTAGATACTTATTACCCTTTGCTATTTTAACTTTCAGCTTTGGTGCGTCATAACCAATATCACAATTTTTAAGCGTTTTTGGAAGTGATAACTTTGTCAATTTAGGACAACTGTTAATAATACAAGTTTCAAGGGTTTTAGGCAGAGATAATTTTTTCAATATAGGACAGCCGCCAATACTTATATATTTCAACGCCGAATTAGAAGGTATGTTTATTTTTTCTAGTTTTGGACAAGTAGGCAAAACAATACTTTTAAGCTTTGAGCCGGCGGGTACATTTATATTTTTTAATTTATCCATACAGCCGTTATGCCAACCCATTTCAAACAAATCTAATTGTTCAATATTTTTGCTGACATTTATTGTTTCTAAGGTTAAATTAAACAAATCGGGTTCTAATATAACCAAGTCTTTTACAGGATATATAATCCCATTGCAAACAACTGTTTCGGGAACATTAAAGACCTTTGTACCATATTTTATATTCGTTATCACAGGCGCTAATGATTCGCTGTCTATATAATAAGTAAAATTATCTTGATAATAATATTTTACTTCTACACCACTGTCCTCATAAGGTAAATCTAAAGCTGATGCACTGATATTTGTTATACAAATCGTTGAAACCATTATTAGTGAAATTAAAAGGTTTATTAACTTTATCATTTTTTTCATATAATTTACTCCTTGATTACAATGCCTCTGACCGATATCGGGTATATTTAATTAACTTAACGTTTGCATATGGTATATTATCCAAAATACTAATATCAAATCCACTGTTAAAATAATGCATAAAATATTCTGCCATAGTTTCAGCCGCTAATACTCTGTTTGGTACTACATTCGGATTATCTTCATATCTATTTCTTATAGCGTTCTTTTTTGATTCAGGAACATTTTTTTTAATTGAAGAAAAACTCAGTTCTTGTTTTTGAACAGAACTTTTTATATCTCCCCAATTATCAGGAAAATCGTCTTTTTCAAATCTATTTTCACTTTTTGCATATTTGGGGTCAGTTGCTCTGTCGACCATAAACTGTGGAACAATTGTTCTATGGGCATTTAAATCACCTAAAAGGTGCAAAATTACCCCATAGATCAAATATTTTCTTTCCTCTGGCGTTTTTGCCTTACCATATACGTTTATAATTGCTTCTGTCCTAATGGCTAAATCCACTAATTTAGTATATTCGTCATTTGAATTGTTTTTCTTAATAAGTTTATTATCAAATTGTGCAAGCGCAACATTCTTTGCATTTGCACTTAATTGACTGTATGTACCACTTATATTTTTATCCCCAATAACCTGAGCAAATTTCCATAAAAATTTTAATGATGCAACGTAATTTTTACTTCCATGCATGCAGTCAGCTCTATAAATTCTGTCTGGCTCATCACACCATCTGCATAATTTCATCACTAAATCTATGTATTTTTCAGGTATATAACCAGAATAGTTGTTCGTAATAATTTCATCATGTGTACCAGCATTCCACATAGGTGATATTTCAGAACCACTGTTATTAGAATCTACGATAGAAATTGTATTGTCATTTGAATTTTCATATTCGTTCTTCATTTTTTCTAAAATTAAACTTCCAAAATTCTGACTTCCATCAGTCTCCTGAATATCAATATCGTCAGCAAAGATTGAAGCCGATGAACCAAGTGTTGCAGTAAATGCAATTGTTGTTGTGAGTGTTAAACATAAGAATTTTTTAAACTTCATGATGTCACGTCCTTGTTGTTAAATTTATTAAGTTTTATAGAATTCTATATTTATATTATATTATGTAAGTTATAGAAAGTAAAGGAATTTTTATGTAAAATGATTAATTCTGTAGTATTATACAAACACAAGGGTCTTTCTTTGTACAATATAACATATCACCTTGACACTATATTGTATTAGTGCTACCATTAACAAAAGAAATCAAAATCGACATTTGGAGGAATACAATGAAATTAGCTGCAATTTTCACAGATAATATGGTGCTTCAAAGAAACAAGCCTGTATGCATTTTTGGAGAATATGAACCAGAAAAAGATAAAATTATAACAGTCTCGATTGGTAAAAACAAAGTAACTGCTGAAATCAGCGGCGAAAGATGGTATGCCTACCTGCCTGAAATGGAAGTTAAAGAAGATTTAAACCTTACAATTACGTCATCAAGCGGTGAAGAGATCACTCTAAAAAACATAGCGGTAGGCGAGGTATGGCTTGCTGGCGGACAGTCCAATATGGAATATTTCATCTCCAATTCTAAAGATTCAGAAAAGCATATGTCCGATATGAGAAAATCCAATATACGATACTACAATGTTCCCCGATGCGGAATGTTAAACGATGAGCTTTTTAACGCTGAAAAAAACTCTCACTGGGAGCTTTCCGATTCTGATACTCTCGGTGTATGGTCGGCTGTAGGCTGTCATTTTGCTAAAAATCTTTCGGAAAAACTAGGTTGTACTGTAGGAATAGTAGGATGCAATTTAGGCGGCACTTCCGCCTCTGTTTGGGTCGACGAAGAAACTCTAAGCAGTGATAAAGACACCAATGTATATCTTGAGGATTACCAAAAAGCCTGTGGCAGATTAACCGAGCAAGAACAGATAAAAATATATGATGAATACCTTGTATATGAAAAGGAATGGAACGAACGTCTGGCAGTTATTCAGAAAGAACATCCCGAGCTTTCATGGGAAGATGTTCAAAAGGAAATCGGAGAATGCAAATGGCCGGGACCTATGGGAGTTAAAAACCCTTACCGTCCCTGCGGATTGTACAATACAATGATAAGACGAATTGCACCTTACACATTCAGAGGTATAATCTATTATCAGGGAGAAGAAGACGCTTCCAGGTGCGAAACTTACTACAAGCTGTTTACAAATCTTATTTGCAAGTGGCGTAAAGATTTCTATGACAGTAAAATGCCGTTTTTGTGTGTTCAGCTACCTATGTTTGCTTATGAAAACGCACCTGACGACAAAACATGGCCTGTAATTCGTGAGGCGCAGATGAAAGCAAGCAAGACCCTTTATAATGTACATACTGCGGTTATACTTGACTGCGGAGAACTTAATAACATTCACCCGTTAGATAAAAAACCTGTAGGAGACCGTTTAAGTCTTTTGGCGTTAAAAAATGTATACGGTTTTAATAATTGCGACGCTTACGGTCCTTCTATTAAAAATATTGAAAAAACACCTGACGGATATAAACTTTCATTTAATAACGCAGAAAACGGATTTGAAGTCAGAGGAAAAGCAACTGGATTTGAGATATCGTATGACGGAAAAAGCTTTAAGGAAATTGTGCCCGAAATATCAGGCAGTATAATGAGTATTAAATGCGATACAAATGCTGTAGAAATCCGCTATCAATGGTTTAATTATAATGATGTAACGATCTTCGGCAAGAACGGAATACCTCTTGCACCATTCAGGAATCAGCTAAAATAAACCGCCGACCAGCGTGACGCTGGCTGCCCTGCTGCCTTTGGGCAGTATGCAAAATGTGTTTATTTTGAGCAACGGCAGGCTAGTACCTTGATGCAAGAAAGGTAAACTAAAAGCGTTCGGAAGATTTCCGAACGCTTTTGTGTTTCAATCAGTTATCACTAATTTCTTCAATAATCTCTTTTATCTTGTCTATTCCCTCGCCTGTCTGTGCAGAGCAAGGTATAACTGTTATCTCATCAAAATATGGTATCTCGCTCTTGAATGCCTCTAATCTTTGCTTTCTAGCCGTTGGCTTCAGCTTGTCAGCCTTTGTAAGCACAACAACAAACGGAAGCTCGTTTTCTACCATAAAATCTATCATCATAAGATCGTCCTTCGAGGGAGCATGACGTATATCAATAAGCTGAAAAATCAAATCTAGCCTTCTTGATTTATCATTCAAATACCCCTCTATAAGACTTGCCCATCTTTTCTTTTCACCCTTTGAGACCTTAGCATAACCATATCCGGGCAAATCGACAATATAAATGTTCTCAAAGCTGAAAAAATTTATCGTAACCGTCTTTCCGGGCATAGAGCTAACCTTTGCTAACTGTTTTCGGTTAAAAATCTTATTGATAAGAGAAGATTTCCCAACGTTTGAACGCCCCGAAAAAGCTATTTCTATTCGCTCTGCTTTGGGTATCTGCTCAAGCCTGCCGTATGATGTTTTAAATTCTACATTGTTGAAATTCAAGTCTGTATTTATGCCCCTAGAGGCAATCCTCCTTTTGTCATTATTAATCTGCCTTGAAATTCTGAATACTAAACCGCAGCAGTGATACTTTCTTTTGAAGTTTCACCCGCAATCATACCGAGAGGAATTTTATCATCACTCTCATTGAAATCAAGTGCAGTTTCAAGAACATCGCTTATATTCTTTGCCAAAACAATTTCAACAGATGACTTAACTGCATCGTCGATCTCCTCAATATCAGCCTTATTATCATACGGAATTACTATAGTTTTAATTCCTGCTTTGTAAGCCGCCATTGACTTTTCCTTTAAACCTCCGATTGGCAGAACCTTTCCCCTCAGGGTGATCTCGCCAGTCATTGCGACAGAGCTTTTAACAGGAGTGCCAGACAGTGCTGAAATCATAGCCGTTACCATAGTAACTCCCGCCGAAGGGCCGTCCTTTGGCACTGCTCCCTCCGGTGCGTGAATATGTAGATCCTTAGTTTTATAAAATTCCTTATCAATATTAAACTTATCAGCGACACTTCTGCAATAGCTTACTGCGATCTTAGCACTTTCTTTCATAACGTCACCGAGAGAGCCTGTAAGAGTTATTTCTCCCTTACCGTCAAGTACCAGAACCTCCATAGGCATAGTAACACCGCCTACAGCCGTCCACGCAAGACCGTTTACTAATCCTACCTCGCTTTCTTTTGCAACAAGGTCAGGAAGATACTTTTTAACCCCTAAATACTTCTCAATATTGCTTTCTTTAAACGTTACCTTTTTAACATCGTTTTCCACAATTTCCTTAGCTGCTTTTCTGCATAAAGACGCTATGCACCTTTCAAGCTTTCTAACTCCTGCTTCTCTTGTATAGCTGTCAACAAGAGTATAAATGCAGTCGTCAGAAATTTTCATCTGTGTTGACTTCATTCCGTTAGCCTTTAACTGCTTCGGGATAAGATGGCGCTTTGCGATATTGAACTTTTCTTCTCTGGTGTAGCTTGAAAGCTCAATAACCTCCATTCTGTCGAGCAAAGGTGCCTGAATGGTATTAAGGTTATTTGCCGTAGTTATAAAAAGAACATTTGACAAATCAAAAGGCATTTCTATATAGTGGTCTCTGAACTCTTTATTCTGTTCGCTGTCTAAAACCTCAAGCATTGCAGAAGACGGATCTCCTCTGAAATCATTGCTCATCTTATCGATCTCGTCAAGAAGCATTACAGGATTGTTAGTTCCTGCCTGTTTAAGTGCAGTTATAATTCTTCCCGGCATTGCGCCCACATAAGTTTTCCTGTGACCTCTTATATCAGATTCGTCCTTAACTCCGCCGAGCGACACCCTTACATACTGCCGTCCAAGCGCACGGGCAATTGATTTTCCGATTGATGTTTTACCTACTCCCGGAGGTCCGGCAAGACAAATGATCTGTCCCCTAATATCCGGATTTAAAACCTTAACAGATAATATTTCAAGTATTCTTTCCTTAACATTTTTAAGTCCGTAATGGTCATTGTCAAGAATTTTTCTTGCCTTCTCTATATTTGCTGTATCTTCAGTAGACTTATTCCAAGGAAGTGCTAAACAAGTATCAAGATAAGTTCTTATAACAACTGCCTCCTGCGAGCCCGACGGCATTTTTTCAAGCCTTCTGACCTCTCCTAAAAGCTTATCCCTATGTTCATCGTCAAGATTCAGTTCGCATATTTTATTAGCGTATGAATCTATATCGTTATCTTCTGAATCATCTCCAAGCTCAGAACGTATAACTTTAAGCTGTTCTCTAAGGTAATACTCTCTTTGATTTTCTTCTATGTTCTGAGACACCTGAGACTGGATCTCTTTTTCAATAGTTAAAACTTCCAGTTCGCTTGACAGAATACTGATAAGCCGAGTCAATTTTTCACCTACGGTTTTGATTTCCAAAAGCATCTGCTTATATTCTGTAGCAATAGATATATTAAATATTATAGACTCAAATAAATTTTTTGGATTTTGTGCCGAATACACCGATGCTAAAATCTCTTTAGGCATTCTCGGAATATTCTCAGCATACTCTCTAAATGTACGTTTCGTCTCACGCATTACCGCCTGAAGTTCATAGTCGTCCATAGGCTCACGGGAATATGCAGGAATCCTCTTCACCTCTGCCTGAAGATACCTGTTCTCACAAAGATAAACATTTTGTGCCTTTGCCTTATATAGTCCCTCTGCCAAAACTCTGGAAAAGCCCTCCGGAGTTTTTATTATCTGTTTGATTTCTGCTATTACACCTATTTTGTACAAATCTTTAAACTCCGGTTTATCTACGATCAAGTCTTTCTGAGTAGTCAAAAAAACCATTCTGTCATTATCAAGCGCCGCCTTCAATGCCAGCACAGACCTCGACCTTGCGACATCAAAATGTATTATCATATTCGGATAAACAACTATATCTCTCATTGCAACGCATGGCATTACCTGCGTGCTTTTGCTGTTTGACGTTTTTATTTTTTCGTTCATTATATGTATGTTCCTTTCTTTACTTTAAACTGTATGTCATTGATTATGTGAGCTTCTAAAAATATAAACACTATGTCAACATTTATCGATTAAAGTTATTATAACAGCATTCGCAGAATTTTGCAACAGGAATTATATTCATTCGTTAAGCGACATTTTCCCCTGCACAGTCTGACTTTGGAAAGCTTGCAAAGTGATTATACATCTATGTACTTAACGCCGTTGCATGAGAAAAGCGTTCGGAATTTTTTCCGAACGCCTTGTACTTCAATTTAAATCTTCACTCATTATTCAGCCGTATAAGGAAGCAATGCAACGTGGCGTGCTCTCTTGATAGCTGATGTAAGTTCTCTTTGATGATATGCACAAGTTCCTGTAACACGACGCGGAAGAATCTTAGCTCTCTCTGTCATGCACTTTCTTAACTTAGCTACATCTTTATAATCAATCTTTTCTGCTCTTTCAACACAAAACATACAAACCTTTTTACGGCTTCTCTTAATTGGCTTTATGGTTCTCTCCATGAAATTTTCCTCCTTTACCTAATTTTTAATCGTTTTAATTAAAACGGAACTCCGTCATCTGAAATAACGACCTCAAAATCATCTATATCGCCAATGGCTATAGACTCATTTGAAGAATCGCTATTAACAGAGGTATTCTGAGCCGGTGTGCTGAACGTAGAGCTTGTTGTTGTGCTCTGCTGTTTAGGCTCGCCGGTAAACGATACGTTATCTACAACAACTTCAGAAACATAATGCTTAACGCCGTTTTTGTCATCGTAGGTTCTTGTCTGAAGACTTCCCTCAATTGCGATCATTCTGCCCTTTGCAAAATAATTGTTTATAAATTCAGCCCTCTGACGCCATGCCACACAATTTATAAAATCCGTCTGCCTTTCTTCACCCTGTCTCACATAACCTCTGTCAACAGCAATGCTGAATGACAAAACACTTACGCCGCTTTGCGTTTGTTTAAGCTCTAAATCATGGGTTATCCTACCCATCAAAATGACTCTGTTTAACATAACGTATCTTCCCTTCTGCTAATGTTAGCTAACTGTAACTAAAAATCTCAGAACACCGTCAGTGATCTTGAGTACACGCTCCAGCTCTGCCGGAAAGCTTGGCTTTGAAACAAAATTCCAAAGAATGTAGTAGCCTTCATTTTCAAAATTGATAGGATAAGCAAGCTTTCTCTTGCCCCACTCGTCAATTGAAACCTGCTCGGCATTAGCTGAAATCAGGTCGCCAAACTTTTGCGTTAAAGCTTGAGTTTCTTCTTCGCTGAGTTTAGTGCTGAGTACAACCATAGCCTCGTACTTTTCTGTAACCTTTGCCATTACAACTGCACCTCCTTTTAGATTTCGCCTGCGTTTTAAACACAAGCAAGGATAACTAGTGAATTATAGCACAAAATCTTATTTTTGTCAACAATTAATTTTCTGTGCTAGTTTTACTATTAATTTTTCCAAATCTTCCCTTACTTCGGGGTGTTTAAGTCCCACTTTTATTGAAGCCTCTAACATTCCGTATTTGCTTCCTACATCAAATCTGTCTCCAAGAAAATCTATGCCTATCATACCTTTTTCTCTAGCAAGAACAGCCATAGCGTCGGTAAGCTGATACTCCCCGCCTCTGCCCTTTGGAATATTATCCAGTATATCAAATATCTCATACGGCAAAACGCATCTTCCCAAAATAGAAAAGTTTGAGAACTTGTCCGTAAGTGCAGGTTTTTCTATCATATCGGATATTGAGTAAACATTATCCTTAATTTTTTCACATTTCATCGAAGAATACTTGACTATGTCTTCATCTGACACTTCTTTAATTGCAACAGTACCTAAACCATATTTCTCATATGCGCCGCACACCTGCTTACAGCACGGAACATCTCCAATAATCACATCGTCGCCATACAAAACAGCAAACGATTCACCGTTTACAAAATCCTTTGCCAATGAAACAGCGTGTCCAAGTCCCAAAGCGTTATCCTGAACAATGTAAGTGATATCAGCCATACGGGAAATTTTCTGAACCTCTTTTAACTTCTGCTCATACTTTTTCCCGCCGTTTTCTAAATGTCTTTCAAGCCTTTCGTTAGTAGCAAAATGTTTTTTAACAATGTCCTTGTCCGGACTTAATATAATACATATATCCGTTATGCCGCTCTTTACAGCCTCTTCAACATTATACTGAATGGCAGGCTTGTCAACAATAGGCAAAAGCTCTTTAGGCATAGCCTTTGTCGCAGGCAAATCACGAGTTCCCCATCCGCCGGCAGGAATTATAGCCTTTTTTACTTTCATACTTATGACCGTATGCTCTTAAATCGAGCATCCTCCTGTTAGAATACTTAATCCAAAGATGCAAACAGCAAATGTAACTTTGCATCGCTATTTATTTTCTATTTTTTACAGTCTCTAGTCCCTTGCTTCTTGCCACTAGCTAATGAGCATTGCTATTATCCTTACTATTAAATAGTAAGCCGCTATTGCTCCAATCGTGATTCCAAAGGACGTTCCACCTCGTTTTGCAATT
This sequence comes from uncultured Clostridia bacterium, assembly GCA_947589215.1. Lineage (GTDB taxonomy): Bacteria > Bacillota > Clostridia > Oscillospirales > Ruminococcaceae > UMGS1601. The sequence continues at coordinate 11,407 of CANQCL010000011.1, read as the reverse complement.
GTATCACGTCTTTGCATCTGAGATTGAGCTGTTTGGTCTATTGCTTCTATATCATGCTTTGCCTTTTTAAAATACCAGAAGTTTGAAAACATACCGCTGATAATGTAAATTGCCAATGATAATACTGAAAGTCCCATAAATATTCCCGACCATAACGGCGACGAAGAAAGCCTGTTTACTATTTCAGTTGTTGTTGAATCTGATGACACATTGAAATTCAAAAGCATACTTTGCATAAAAACCGCCATAACAATTCTAAATGTCAGAAAGAAAAATCCGTGCCCCAACATTTTTCTGTAAAAATAGTAATACTCAGGGAAAAGAAATGCACAGAAGTTAAACGACCTTTTTATCTTCAGCTTAGCAAATCTCATAAACTGCGCCAGAAAATAAAATTTATTACTTCCTACATAATCGGCAATATCCCTTGCTTTTACACCGTCAATATCAGTATCGTCCTCAATTGTTACAAAGCCTCCCATAAACGGATTAAACGGTTGTCCGCCTTGAAAAGATCCGCCAAAGCCCTGTCCCATTGAACCGAAATCTGAGTATGGATTTTGATTTTTATCCTCGTTAAAATGCTGATTTTCATTCTCACTGTTAAGCGGCAGACCGCACTGAGAACAAAAATTCTGCTCTTTGGCATTGTAAAATCCGCATCTGGGACATACTTTATTCTCAACCGATTCAGCTTTCTCTGCTGCGTTTTCATCATAATTGTTTTTTTGGCTCCACGATATTCCTTTATCGTGAAGCTCTTTATTTATACACTCTCCTGCCTGATTGTAGCAATCCCGATGATAGGGCGTTCCGCAATCAGGACAGACAACTATATCATCGTTTTCTTCAAATTTTCTGTCGCATACTATACATTTTGAACCATAATAATTTGCCATAATTTTAGCTTGCTCAAAAGAGCAATCCTCCTTTAAGAATATTCTTTATAAAGCAAGAAATATTTCCTGCATCTTGTTTCTAAACTCTAACTTATAATTTTTAATCTCTCTATAATATCAAACCTCTTGCCACTTATCTATCGTCTATTGCTTCTTGTCTCTTATCTCTTGCCTCTTGCCTCTTGCCTCTTGCCTCTTGCTTCTAGTATAGCACAAATGTTTTAAAAAATAAAGTTATTTATTAAAATTCTTTACTTTTTTTCCAAAAGAAAGTATAATAAATATAATTATTTTATATTCGGAGAAAAGTATGATTATTTTAGATGAAATAAAACAAGAGCTTTCAAGCTACGAACCAAAACTAACAGAGCTTTATGATGTTTTGCAGGTAGACAGCAATAAAGTCAAGCTTAAAGAGCTTCAGAACAAAACCCTTGACAGCGTTTTTTGGAACGATACTGGTAATTCACAAAAGGTGTTAAAAGAAATCAAGGCTATTGAGGACACGATAAAGTCATACACAGACGCAAAGGAAAAATATGATGAAATTTCTCTTATGCTGGAGCTTGCCGAAGAGGACGGAGACGAAAATCTTGCATATGAGGCAAAGACAGAACTAAAAAAATTCTCAGAAAATCTTGACGCATTAACAATCACCACTCTGCTCACAGGCGAATACGACCACAACAATGCAATTGTCTCATTTCATCCCGGAGCAGGAGGCACAGAGGCTCAGGACTGGGCTGAAATGCTCCTTAGAATGTACACAAGATATGCTGAAAAGCACGCTTTCAAGGTGACAACGCTTGATTACCTTGAGGGAGGAGAAGCGGGAATAAAAAGTGCCGCAATTCTTATTGAGGGCAGAAACGCCTACGGTTTTTTAAAGAGCGAGGCAGGCATTCACCGGCTTGTGAGAATTTCTCCTTTTGACAGCTCGGGAAGCAGACATACTTCCTTTGCGGCTGTTGACGTAATGCCCGAGATTGACGACAGCACTCCTGTTGAAATAAGACCCGAAGACATTAAAATGGACACTTACCGAGCAAGCGGAGCAGGCGGTCAGCACATAAACAAAACCGATTCCGCAGTTAGAATAACTCACATACCAACAGGTATCGTATGCTCGTGCCAAACTCAGAGATCACAGCACCAAAACAGAGATTACGCTATGAAAATGCTTAAAGCCAAGTTAATAGAAATAAAAGAACGCGAGCATTTAGAAAAAATAGAAGATATTAAAGGCGAGCATAAGGAAATAGCATGGGGTGCTCAGATACGCTCATATGTATTTATGCCTTACACTCTTGTTAAGGATCACAGAACAAACTGTGAAGTCAAGAATGTCGAATCTGTTATGAACGGAAATATCGACCCGTTTATTGATGCATACCTAAAGCAGCGGTAATTCTGCATTATTTTTCTCTTTTGTATGCACTATAAATTAGACGCCTATATATAAATACTATCAAAATACAGACTGCCCGGAATAATTTTTCCGGGCAGTTTTTATAACATAAAAAGAACAGCCCTAAAAAGAGCTGTTCGTAAATCAAAATCAAACTGTCGTCTTAGACTGCTCCGGAACAGCCGTGTTTGCGATCTGAACATTATTATAAATATCCATACCCGTTCCGGCAGGAATAAGCTTACCAATAATAACATTTTCCTTAAGTCCGATAAGATGGTCGCTTTTTCCTCTAATTGCAGCGTCAGTAAGCGCTCTTGTTGTTTCCTGGAATGATGCGGCAGACAAGAAGCTGTTTGAGTTTGACGAAGCCTTTGTTATACCCTGAAGAACCGGTATTGTGGTTATCAGTTTTGCGTTTTCATCGCCTGCGTCAATTTCGCTTTGAATTTCCCTGTTGATAGCCGCAATTTCATTAGCATCTACCAAAGCACCCGGAAGAAGATAACTGCTTCCCGGATCGTCTACCTTGACTTTTCTCATCATCTGACGAACAATGACCTCAATATGCTTATCGTTAATATCAACACCCTGTAAGCGGTAAACTTTTTGAACCTCAGTTATGATATAGTTCTGAACCGCTTCAACACCGTTGACAGCCAAGATATCGTTCGGATTTATCGAGCCCTCAGTTAGAGGTTCTCCGGCTTTAACTGTATCACCCTCGTGAACCTTCATCTTGTAGCCGTAAGGAATAGTATAGCTTTCCTGCTTAGGACTGTTGATATCCTCATTTGTAACGACGATTTGCTTAGTCTTTTTAACTTCTTCTATACGGACTGTTCCGTCAATGCCTGAGATAATAGCTGCTCCTTTTGGCTTTCTCGACTCGAACAGTTCCTCAACTCTCGGAAGACCCTGTGTAATATCCTCAGCAGATGCGATACCGCCAGTATGGAAGGTTCTCATAGTAAGCTGAGTACCCGGCTCACCAATAGACTGTGCAGATATAATTCCGACAGCCTCACCAACAGATGCAAGGTTTCCGTTCGCAAGGTTAGCACCGTAGCATTTAGCGCAAACGCCATGCTCTGACTCGCAGTGAAGTACCGAGCGAATTTGTATCTTCTCGATTTTATTATCCTTCATATAAGCGGCAACTCTTTCAGCGTCGCTCTCATTCATAAGTTTGTTGTGAGAAATAACGATCTCGCCTGTTTTCTTATCAACCAGATCCTCAACAAGAAAACGTCCGATAAGTCTTTCGTGCAGAGGCTCGATTATCTCGTTTCCGTTTCTGATTTCAAATACCTCTATGCCGTGAGTTGTACCGCAGTCCTCCTCGTGGATAATAACATCCTGCGAAACATCTACAAGTCTTCTTGTCAGATAACCCGAGTCAGCCGTTCTAAGTGCTGTGTCGGCAAGACCCTTTCTCGCACCACGAGAAGATATAAAATACTCAAGAATGTTAAGTCCCTCACGATAGTTAGCACGAATAGGCATCTCAATTGTCGAACCGGACGTGTTAGCAATAAGTCCTCTCATACCTGCTAACTGTCTTATCTGGTTGATACTACCACGAGCTCCCGAATCAGCCATCATATTGATCGGGTTGTATGGGTCTAAGCCGTTTTTAAGAGCGTCCGTAACCTCATCGGTTGCGTTGTTCCATATCTCAATAAACTTCTTAGACTTTTCTTCTCTCGAGATATAACCTCTTTTATATTGAATATCAACCTTGTTGACAAGCTCGTCAGCTTTCTCGATTATATCCTTCTTAGCAGCAGGAATCTCAGCGTCACAAACAGCTACGGTTATTGCAGCCTTTGTTGAATACTTATATCCTGTAGCCTTGATTTTATCCAAAACCTCACTGGTAGTTGTTGTACCGTGAATTTTTATACACCTTTCAATAATATCAGAAAGCTGCTTTTTCTTAACAAGGAATGATACCTCTAAATCAAACTGATTATCTGAATTTGTTCTGTCAACATAACCTAGATCCTGCGGAATGTTCTCATTGAAAATCAGTCTTCCGACAGTGGCGTCTATTATTCTGGAAACCTGTTTATCGCCCACCTGCCTTGTAACCTTTACCTTGATAGCTGCGTGAAGCGAAACAACTCCGGCGTCATATGCCATAAGCGCCTCTTCAACGTCTCTGAATACCTTTCCTTCTCCCTTTTCTCCTTTTTTCAAGAGAGTCAGATAGTAAGTACCGAGCAGCATATCCTGAGTAGGAATAGCAACAGGTCGTCCGTCCGACGGCTTTAACAGGTTGTTTGCAGCAAGCATCAGAAAACGTGCTTCTGTCTGAGCCTCCGCCGACAAAGGAACGTGAACAGCCATTTGGTCGCCGTCGAAGTCAGCATTGTAAGCCGTACATACAAGCGGGTGAAGCTTTAACGCTCTGCCCTCTACCAAAACAGGCTCAAACGCCTGAATACCAAGTCTGTGAAGCGTAGGCGCACGGTTTAAAAGTACAGGGTGTCCCTTAATAACCTCTTCAAGTGCGTCCCAAACCTCAGGTCTTGCCTTATCAACCATTTTCTTTGCCGACTTGATATTTATAGACGGATTCGTATCAACAAGTTTTTTCATAACAAACGGCTTGAAAAGCTCAAGAGCCATTTCCTTAGGAAGTCCGCACTGATACATTTTCAGCTCCGGTCCTACAACGATAACCGAACGTCCCGAATAGTCAACACGCTTACCAAGCAGATTCTGACGGAAACGTCCCTGCTTACCTTTAAGCATATCCGATAGAGACTTGAACGCTCTGTTGTTCGGTCCCGTAACAGGTCTGCCGTGTCTGCCGTTATCTATAAGTGCGTCAACAGCTTCTTGTAGCATTCTCTTTTCATTTCTTATTATAATGTCAGGAGCCTGAAGCTCTAACATTCTCTGCAAACGGTTGTTTCTGTTTATAACCCTTCTGTACAAATCGTTCAAATCGGAGGTTGCATATCTTCCTCCGTCGAGCATAACCATAGGTCTAAGCTCAGGCGGAATTACAGGAACTACGTCTAAGATCATCCACTCAGGACGGTTGCCTGAGGTTCTGAATGCCTCGACAATTTCAAGTCTCTTTAACAGTCTAATCCTCTTTTGTCCTGCCGGAAGCCCGTCAAGCTCTGATTTGAGCTCATTTGAGAGCTCATCCAAATCTATCTGACACAAAAGCTCTTTTACAGCCTCTGCACCCATTCCTGCCTTGAATTTGTCCTCATACTTCTCTTTCATCTCTATATAGTCTTTTTCCGAGAGAAGCTCACATCTTTCAAGCTCGGTTTCGCCCGGATCAATTACTATATACTTTGTAAAGTACAAAACCTCTTCCAGACGCTTTTGAGAGATCTCAAGCATCTGACCGATTCGTGACGGCGTACCTTTAAAGTACCAGATGTGAGAAACAGGAGCTGCAAGCTCAATGTGACCCATTCTTTCACGTCTTACCTTAGCCCGTGTAACCTCAACGCCGCAACGCTCGCAGACCTTTCCCTTAAAACGGATCTTCTTATATTTTCCGCAGTGACACTCCCAGTCCTTAGAAGGTCCAAAGATTTTTTCGCAGAAAAGTCCGTCTTTTTCCGGCTTCTGAGTTCTGTAATTTATCGTTTCAGGTCTCGTTACAACACCGTAAGACCACTCTCTTATTTTATCCGGTGACGCAAGACCGATTTTTATTGAATCAAAGGTATTAAATTCCAATATTCGACCCTTCTTCCTTTAGTTTAAGCAATTTGGAAATATACGTTTTTATTCTTCGCTAACACCGTCCGGAACATCTTCATGCTCATTATTTTGCTCGTAATCATCCTCGGCATTATCTTCAGCATCTTCATCAATTTCATTATCAAAGAAATCCGACTCACCTTCTAACAAATCATCCAAATCATCTTCTAGTTCATCATCTTCCTCGTCTTCTTCATCAATGTCAATACTGTCTATATTTCCACCATCATCTTCTGCAAAAAATCCTTCGCTAAGGTCGCCCTCCTCCAAAGACATCTGAATGTCATCATCAATAGTTGTCTTAGGAGCCATATCTTCATCTTCAAAAGATTGCTTTAAGTCGATCTCCTCTCCGGCAGAATCCAATACTCTGACGTCTAAAGACAGCGACTGAAGCTCTTTAACAAGAACCTTAAACGACTCCGGAATTCCCGGATTAGGAACATTCTGTCCCTTAACGATCGACTCATACGTCTTTACACGTCCTACAGTGTCGTCGGATTTAACAGTGAGAATTTCCTGAAGAGTGTAAGCTGCGCCGTAAGCTTCAAGCGCCCAAACCTCCATCTCTCCGAATCTCTGTCCGCCGAACTGCGCTTTACCTCCAAGAGGCTGCTGCGTAACAAGAGAATAAGGACCGACTGAACGTGCGTGAATTTTATCGTCTACCAAGTGGTGCAGCTTGAGATAATACATATATCCGACAGTAACACGGTTATCAAACTTTTCTCCGGTTCTTCCGTCGTAAAGCGTAACCTTTCCGTCCTCTGCCATACCAGCTTCCTTAAAGCACTCGCGTATATCCTCCTCGTGCGCTCCGTCGAAAACAGGGGTCATAATCTTCCAGCCAAGCTTCTTTGCTGCCATTCCCAAATGAACCTCAAGCACCTGTCCTATATTCATACGGGAAGGTACGCCAAGCGGATTCAAAACTATATCAAGAGGCGTTCCGTCCTCTAAGAACGGCATATCCTCCTGAGGAAGAATTCTCGAAACAACACCCTTGTTTCCGTGACGTCCTGCCATTTTATCTCCGACGCTTATCTTTCTCTTCTGAGCAATATAGCATCTTACAAGCTTATTAACTCCCGGAGAAAGCTCGTCGCAGTTTTCTCTTGTAAATACTTTAACGTCAATGATTACTCCCGATTCGCCGTGAGGAACTTTAAGAGAATTATCTCTTACCTCTCTTGCCTTTTCACCGAAAATAGCTCGGAGAAGCCTTTCCTCAGCAGTCAGCTCAGTCTCGCCCTTAGGCGTAACCTTTCCTACAAGAATGTCGCCCGACCTAACCTCTGCGCCGATTCTGATAATACCGTCCTCGTCAAGGTCTTTAAGCGCGTCCTCACCGACGTTCGGAATGTCTCTTGTGATTTCCTCAGGTCCGAGCTTTGTATCTCTTGCTTCTATCTCGTATTCTTCAATGTGAATAGAAGTGTATTTATCGTCTTTAACAAGGTTTTCATTTAAAAGTACAGCGTCCTCGTAGTTATAGCCTTCCCATGTCATAAAGCCTATCAGAGCATTCTTACCTAGAGAGATCTCGCCGTTTGAAGTAGCAGGTCCGTCGGCGATTACCTGACCCTTTTCTATCTTCTCTCCCTTTTCAACGATAGGTCTTTGGTTTGTACAGGTACCTGCGTTTGAACGCTTGAACTTCATAAGAGTATACTTTCTTACGTTTCCGTCGTCCTCACGTACAACTATCTCATCAGCAGACACACTTTTAACAACACCGTCTGCCTTTGCAACAATCGCAACGCCCGAATCAACGCAAGCCTTATACTCCATACCCGTTCCAACGATAGGAGCTTCTGTTTTCAGCAGAGGTACAGCCTGACGCTGCATATTAGAGCCCATAAGAGCACGGTTAGCGTCGTCGTTCTCCAAGAATGGTATCATTGCCGTAGCAACAGAAACAACCATCTTAGGAGAAACATCCATATAGTCTACTTCTTCCCTATCGAACTCAGAGATCTGATCACGGTAACGTCCGTTTACCTTTGCTCTTGCAAATTTACCGTCCTCAGTGAGCGGTTCGTTAGCCTGTGCTACTATATAATTGTCCTCAACATCGGCTGTCATATAAACTACTTCATCAGTAACGACGCCTGTCTCCTTATCGACCTTACGGTAAGGAGCCTCGATAAATCCGTATTCATTTATTCTTGCAAATGAAGCAAGGTATGAAATAAGTCCGATATTCGGTCCTTCAGGAGTCTCAATAGGGCACATTCTTCCGTAGTGAGTATAATGAACGTCACGAACCTCAAATCCGGCTCTGTCACGGGAAAGACCTCCGGGTCCGAGCGCTGAAAGTCTTCTCTTATGAGTAAGCTCTGCAAGAGGATTGTTCTGATCCATAAACTGCGACAACGGTGATGAACCAAAGAACTCTTTAATAGCCGCAGTTACAGGTCTTATATTTATAAGTGCCGCAGGAGTAATAACCTCTAGATCCTGAGACTGAATATTCATTCTCTCACGGACAACTCTTTCCATTCTGGTAAAACCAATTCTAAACTGGTTTTGCAAAAGCTCTCCTACGCTTCTTATTCTTCGGTTGCCGAGATGGTCGATATCATCAACTGTTCCGACGCATTCGCATAAATTAAGGAAATATGAAACAGTTGCGATAATGTCATCAATAGTTATATGCTTAGAAACAAGCTCGTCAGCACGTTTTTTAATGTTTTCTTTTAGCTCGTCTTCTGTCTCAGAAGTCTCAAGGATTTCTTTCAAAACATCAAAGCTGACTAATTCATTTATTCCCAGTTCTTCAACGTCAAAGTCAACATACTTTTTAATGTCAACCATTCCGTTTGAAATTATCTTGACCTCTTTTTCCTCTATCTTATTTACTATTTCGCCTTCGATATTCAAAGTTTCTTTTACTTCTACATTTACAAAAGCAATCTTAACACCTGCCTGCTGAATTTCCTCAGCCTTTTCGTAATCAATAAAATCGTCGGCATCCGCCATTATTTCACCAGTCATAGGATTTGCAACAGGCCGAGAAAGCGTATGCCCTGCCAGTCTTGATGCAAGTCCGAGCTTATTATTGAATTTATATCTTCCGAATCTTGCTAAGTCATATCTCTTAGGGTCAAAGAATAAATTGTATAAATGCGAAACGGCGCTGTCAACTGTTGGAGGCTCACCCGGACGAAGCTTTCTATACACCTCAAGCAAAGCTTCCTCTCTATTAGCAGTCTGATCCTTATGCTCAATTGTACGGATAAGTCTCTCATCCTCGCCGAAAGTTTCATATATCTCAGTGTTTGTTCCAATACCTATTGCTCTTATAAAGGTGGTAATTGGAATTTTCCTGTTTTTGTCAATTCTTACATATACTACATCACTTGAATCCATTTCATATTCAAGCCATGCACCGCGACTGGGAATAACAGTAGACCTAAATAAGTCCTTACCTGTCTTGTCCTTATCGCAGGCATAATACACGCCCGGAGAACGCACAAGCTGTGATACAATAACACGCTCAGCTCCGTTGATTACGAAGGTTCCGCTGTCAGTCATCAAAGGAAAGTCTCCCATAAAGACTTCGCTCTCTTTGATTTCTCCGGTCTCAGTATTATTCAGCCTTGCTGTTACTCTTAATGGTGCAGCATACGTTACATCTCTTTCTTTGCACTCTGCAACAGTATACTTAGGCTCGTCATCGATTCGGTAATCAATGAAACTCAGTTCAAGAGTTCCGTTATAATCAGTGATGGCTGATACATCTCTGAACACTTCTCTTAAACCTTCGTCCAAGAACCATTTATATGACTTTTTCTGAACTTCGATAAGATTCGGCATTTTTAATACTTCGTTGATCTTAGCAAAGCTCTTACGGGTTGTTTTGCCAAGCTTGACATCCTTGACATTTACCATAGGCTTAATCACTCCTTAATCTATTCAAACTAGCTTAGGGTGTACCATTTCAGCTTCACATACATACAAAAATAGCTAAAAAAAACCTAAATTTCACTTCCCTTAACCTATGAATTTTGTTGTAAATAGGTGCAAAACTCCATTATGATACATTTTATTATTATATTACAATGCCAAAATCTTGTCAAGCCTTTTTCATAAATTTTTTTAAAAATTTTCTGCGCTACAAAGTATGTGTTAAAATGATATGTCTAATAAAAAAATCGTTTTATATCCTATTCCGTTTAACTATGCAACTAAGCCGTATTATACCATATTTATATTTCATTTTTTACTCTAAGTGGGTCACATATATTTACATCGTGCAAAAAAACAGAAATATTTTTAATTAATTGCTTGACTTTTGAATTAATACTTGATATAATTAATAAACCAAATTGTAAATACTATTATTGCGCCAGTAGCTCAGCTGGATAGAGTGACTGGCTACGAACCAGTAGGTCGGGGGTTCGAGTCCCTCCTGGCGCGCCATTGTATAAAACCGCATTTTTACGGACTTCGTCGTGAAAGTGCGGTTTTTCTTAGGTTTCAAATTCATTTATTTGTTTACACTTTTAAATAAATGTGTTGAAAATCAAAGAAATAACTAAAAATATGACACGAAATATGACACGAAATTTACTCTTTTTCTATATCAAAAAAACCTCCAAGTCGGACAATTCCAACTGAGAGGGCTTTTCCTATACCTTATGTAGTTTACTTTACTTCCTTTTCTTTCAGAACCTCGATTGCCTTCTTAATAGGCGGCGGAACAGGCACGCCCATAAGTCCTGCATTTTCAGTTATTGATATAACTTCATTTACTATAAAGGCTATTACAACTGCATCTCGAATTATTGTTGTACCTATCGCTAAATCCAACCTGTGAGCTATTAAAACTATCAAAAGCGTTACACCCTTCTTGGCAATACCTTTCCAGCCGATATTACTTTCAAGCGCTCCGTTAGGTGTTTTTTGGCTCTTTTTAAACACTCCTGCTACTACAAGACCTGTCACAAAATCAACTCCCATAGCTACTAAGAGTGTTGTAAGCAGGTGATTCCAACCACCGAATAAAGCGGATATTGCTCCGCCTACTATTCCGCAAACTATTAAAAAATACTCTTTCATTATCCTTTCCTCCTCAACTGCTGTTTTTTTGTTATGGTTTTTCTTATCGCCCAGTAGTAGCGATTTTCATATAAAACCTTGACAAGCTCTCGACCGTCTTTAACTTTTCCGCTTCCGGCAACTACCTTTATGCTTTTTGCATTAATGGTCTTGACCTTGTTTTTCTTTTTGATACTGCTTGATTTGTAAAGTCCGAGATTGCTTTTCTTTGTTACAATGTTAAAGGTTATAAGCTCCTCTTTTTTTACTACAACGTGACCTTGCAAATCATATTGTTTCATCCAATTATCAAACGACA